>SVMD01000026.1 GCA_015067615.1 Oscillospiraceae bacterium | reverse complement strand
GGATATACCGACGACATCATCCAAACCGGTGTCTGGATGAACGATGCCTTCGGCGAATACACTTCCTGCATGGAAGTTGCCACCGGCAACTGCATCGTCATCCACCTGGATGATGGCCGGCTTTTTGTCATCAGCCGGAGGAACAATGAAGAAACCACCAGAGTCTATGAAGAATTTCTGACCTATCTGAAATGATAAAACGGGAAGCACAGGCTTCCCGTTTTTCCTTTTTACAATCCGTTGCCCCGAAGCTCGATGATCTGGTCCCGGAGCAGGGCCGCGTACTCGTATTCCATCATCCGGGCAGCTTCCTTCATCTGCTTTTCCAGGCGGGCGATTTCCTTTTCCTTCTCGGCCTTGGTCATCTTCACGCCGGTTCTTCCCTTCCGCTCCGCTGTGGGAGAGGAAATTTCGATCAGATCCCGGACGGACTTGATGACGGTCTTGGGCACCACGCCGTGGGCCTTATTGTAGGCGTCCTGGATTTCCCGGCGGCGCTCCGTCTCATCCAGAGCGGCACGCATGGAGGGTGTCACGGTATCCGCGTACATGATTACCTTACCGTCGGCGTTTCGGGCCGCACGGCCGATGGTCTGGATCAGACTGGTTTCACTTCTCAGGAAGCCCTCCTTGTCCGCATCCAGAATGGCCACCAGGCTCACCTCCGGCAGGTCAAGGCCCTCACGCAGCAGGTTGATTCCCACCAAGACGTCGAATTTTGCCATCCGCAGGTCCCGGATGATCTCCATCCGCTCCATGGCGCCGATGTCGGAATGCATATAGCGGACCTTGATACCGGCCTTTTGCAGGTAGACCGTCAGGTCCTCCGCCATTTTCTTGGTCAGGGTGGTCACCAGCACCCGCTCGTTTCGGGCGGTTCTGGCATTGATCTCCCCAATCAGGTCATCGATCTGGCCGTCGATGGGCCGGACCTCCACGATGGGGTCAAGCAGGCCCGTGGGCCGGATCACCTGCTCCACGATCTGACCGGACCGGGTCCGCTCATACTCGGCAGGGGTGGCCGACACATAGATCACCTGATTGATCTTGCTGTCGAATTCCGTAAAGTTCAGGGGCCGGTTGTCGTAGGCCGAGGGCAGGCGGAAGCCGTAGTTCACCAGGGCATCCTTCCGGCTCCGGTCGCCGGCATACATAGCCCGGGTCTGGGGCAGGGTCACATGGCTCTCGTCGATGAACATGAGGAAGTCATCAGGGAAATAATCCAGCAGGGTGGTGGGGGGTGTGCCCGGTTCCCGGCCCTGGATCACCCGGGAATAGTTCTCAATACCGTTGCAGAAGCCGATCTCCGTGAGCATTTCCAGGTCGTAGGCCGTCCGCTGGGCGATGCGCTGAGCTTCGATAAGCTTGTCGTTGTCCTTAAAATACTGGACCTGCTGGTCGCACTCGATCTGAATATCGTGCATGGCCCGCTGGAGCTTTTCTTTGGATGCCACGTAATGGGAGGCCGGATAAATGGCCACATGGTCGATATACCGCTCTGCCACGCCGGACACGGCATTGATCTCAGATATCCGGTCCACCTCGTCCCCGAAGAATTCCACCCGGATGGCCTTGCCCGCCCAGTAGGCAGGGTAAATCTCCAGGGTGTCGCCCCGGAGCCGGAACTTGTTTCGGGAGAAATCCAGGTCGTTGCGTTCGTAGCGGATCTCCGCCAGTTTTCGCAGCACATCATCCAGGGGGTATTCCTGCCCCACCCGGAGGGAAATGACCATGGACTTGTAGTCGATGGGGTCGCCCAGACCATAGAGGCAGGACACAGAGGACACCACGATCACATCCCGCCGCTCAAAGAGCGCCGAGGTGGCAGAGTGGCGAAGCCGGTCAATCTCCTCATTGACGGAGGCATCCTTTTCGATATAGGTGTCCGTGTGGGCGATGTAAGCCTCCGGCTGGTAGTAGTCGTAGTAGGAAATAAAGTATTCCACCGCGTTGTCCGGGAAAAATTCCCGGAACTCGCTGCACAACTGGGCCGCCAGGGTCTTATTATGGGCTAAGACCAGGGTGGGCCGGTTCAGCTTCGCGATGACGGAGGCCATGGTAAAGGTCTTGCCGGAGCCGGTAACGCCCAGCAGGGTCTGCTCCCGCAAGCCCCAGTTGACGCCGTTGACCAGGCCCTCAATGGCCTCCGGCTGGTCGCCGGAGGGCTTGTATTCAGAAACGAGCTTGAATTTGTCCATAGCTGCCCTCCTTAAATGATCACACAGTCGTCAAACCGATAGCCGGACTGGACCAGGGACACAAAATCCTCATCGGCCACGATGATGTGGTCCACCAGCTGCACATCCACCGTGGACAGTGCCGCCGCCACCCGGCGGGTGGTGGCAATATCCTCTCCGGAGGGCAGCGCCAGACCGCTGGGGTGATTGTGGGCCAGGACCACCGAGGTGGCGCCGGTGCCCAGGGCAATCTCCACGATCCGCCGGATGGGGACATTGGCAGAGTTGACACTGCCCTCCCCCACCTCCCGGCAGGTGATGACCTTGCACTTGGCATCCAGGCACAGAAGATACACCATCTCCACCCGGCGGCCCACGAAGAAGGAGGTCAGGTACTCGCCGCATTCATCGATGGTCCGTAGGATCTTGTGGTTTTCTCTCCGGTTGATCATATAGTACCGGGCCACGGCGCTGATCAGATTCAGCAGCATAGCCGCATTGGGGCCGATCCCCGGCACCTTCTGCAGCTCCTCCACCGGAGCCTCCAGCACCTGATACAGCGATCCGAACCGTTCCAGCAGTCCGTGGGCAATGGGATTCGTATCCTTCCGGGGAATGACATAGAACAGCAGCAGCTCCAGCACCTGAATATCGCTGAAATGGTCCAGGCCCTCGTTCAAGAACCGTTTCCGCATGCGCTCTCGGTGGTCTTCGTGGATCGACATATTTTGCACCTCACTGTGGATTCCCCTTGCTATTTCCCGGGAAATCCGCTAAAATAGACCGTAGCCACTCCGGTCGAAAAAAGTAGGGAAAGTTTTGACCCGGACTGCACATCCTAAGCAAAGCTAAGGAGGATCGTCATGGATCGAGAATTGGACGCCCTGGGCATGCTGGACCTGATGGTCTGCCCGGGCTTTTGTGTGAAGGATCACACCATTGTCAAATGCAATCCCGGGGCGGAAAGTCTGCTCTTTTCCCCGGGTATGGATATCATCCCCATGCTCGCCACCGGCGAAACGGAATATGCCGAGTTTTCCGGCGGCTGTCTGTATCTGACCCTGGTGGTCAACGGTGCCCCCTGGGGGGCTTCCGTGACCCGGGTGGGAGACTGGGATGTATTTTTGCTGGAAGAAAGCGCTGACCGCAGCGAGCTGCAGGCCATGGCCCTGGCAGCCCGGGAGCTGCGGGAGCCTCTGGCAGGCATCATGATCACCGCGGAACGGATGTTCCCCATGTCCGCCATGGAAAACAATCCTGCCCTTCAGGAGCAGGCCGCCCGGCTGAACCGGGGACTGTACCAGATGCTGCGGATTCTGGGCAATATGTCCGACGCGGGCAGCTACAGCGAAGAGCACGCTCCTCACCTGACCACCATGGATGTTCAGGCCCTGTTCCGGGAGATCTTCGAAAAGGTGCAGGCGCTTGTTTCCCATACCGGCATCAGCCTGGAGTTTGAAAATCTTCCCCAGAGTCTATACTGTCTTGTCCATCCGGAAAAGCTGGAGCGGGCGGTGATGAATATCATCTCCAACGCCCTGAAATTCACCCCTGCCGGGGGTACCATCCAGGCCAGGCTGACCCGTCAGGGCAGCCGTCTGACCCTGAGCATCTGTGACAGCGGCGAGGGCATCCCCGATGCCATCCGGGGCAGCGTCCACAGCCGCTTCCGCCGGACCCCGGGCATCGAGGACAGCCGCTTCGGCATCGGACTGGGAATGGTGCTCATCCGCAGCGCTGCCGCCATCCATGGCGGCACGGTGCTCATCGACCACCCGGAGGGTGCCGGTACCCGGATCACCATGACCCTGAAGATCCGGCAGAATACCAGCGGCGCTTTCCGCTCCGCACCCAGGCTGCCGGACTATGCCGGCGAACTGGATCACGGTCTGATCGAGCTTTCCGAGGTCCTCCCCCACGGGCTTTACGGCACCGAAAAAATCAAATAAGCTGCACCGGCCTGGTTTCCAGGCCGGTTATTTATTTTTACAGGCAGTTTTTCAGATACTGACCCGTGTAGCTGCCTTCCACGGCCGCTACCTCCTCCGGGGTTCCGGCAGCCACCACATAGCCGCCGCCGTCGCCGCCTTCGGGGCCCAGATCGATGATGTGGTCCGCCACCTTGATGACATCCAGGTTGTGCTCAATGACCAGCACCGTGTTGCCCAGGTCCACCAGCTGCTGCAAAACCTGGATCAGCTTGTGGACATCGGCGGTGTGCAGGCCGGTGGTGGGCTCATCCAGAATATAGATGGTCCGGCCTGTGGAAACTCTGGCAAGCTCCGTAGCCAGCTTCACCCGCTGGGCTTCGCCGCCGGAGAGAGTGGTGCTGGACTGGCCCAGCTTCACATAACCCAGGCCCACTTCCACCATGGTCTGGGCCTTCCGGCGGATCTTGGGCAGATTTTCGAAGAAGTCCACTGCCTCCTCAGCGGTCATGTCCAGCACCTGGGAGATATTCTTGCCCTTGTACTGGACTTCCAGAGTTTCCCGATTGTATCTTGCGCCCTTGCAGACCTCGCAGGGCACATACACGTCCGCCAGGAAGTGCATTTCGATCTTCACCAGGCCGTCGCCGGAGCAGGCCTCACAGCGGCCACCCTTGACGTTGAAGGAGAAACGGCCAGGGCCGTAACCCCGCATTTTCGCATCGTTGGTGGAGGCAAAGAGGTCCCGGATGTCGTTGAACAAGCCGGTATACGTTGCCGGATTGGACCGGGGGGTTCTGCCGATGGGGCTCTGGTCGATGTCGATGACCTTGTCCAAATGCTGCATACCCTCCACGCAGCGGCATTTGCCGGGGCGGGTCCGGGCATGGTTCAACTTGTTCAGCAGGGTCTTGTTCAGCACCTCGTTCACCAGACTGGACTTACCGGAGCCGGAGACGCCGGTGACGCAAGTCAGGGTTCCCAGAGGAATGGATACGTCAATATCCTTCAGATTGTTCTCCGTTGCCCCGGAAACCGTCAGAAATTCGCCGTTTCCGGCTCTTCTGGTGCTGGGCACGGGGACTTTTTTCACACCGGACAGGTACTGGCCGGTGATGGAATTCTCGCAGGCGATGATTTCCTCCATGGTGCCTGCCGCCACGATCTCTCCGCCGCGGCTACCCGCGCCGGGACCCACATCCACGATGAAGTCGGCGGCGCGCATGGTATCCTCGTCATGCTCAACAACGATCAACGTGTTGCCGATATCCCGCAGGTGCTTCAGGGTGCCCAGGAGCTTATCATTGTCCCGCTGGTGCAGGCCGATGGAGGGCTCATCCAGGATATACAGCACGCCCATCAGGGAGGAACCGATCTGGGTTGCCAGACGGATCCGCTGGCTTTCGCCGCCGGAGAGGGTGCCGGAGGACCGGCTCAGGGTCAGATAGCTCAGGCCCACGTCCGTCAGGAACTGAAGCCGGGACTTGATCTCCTTCACGATCTGCTCTGCCACCATGGCCATATTGCCCTCCAAATGGAGGTTATTCATGAATTCCAGCTCGTCCTTGATGCTCATGCGGCAGAAATCCATGATGCCGATGCCGCCCACGGTGACAGCCCGGGCGATATCGGAAAGCCGGTCGCCGCCGCACTGGGGACAGGGGGCGGAGGCCATGCATTCCTCCAGCTCCTTCCGGGCCGCATCGGACTGGGTCTCCTTGTAGCGCCGGGAGATGTTGTTCAGGATTCCCTCGAAGGGCTGCTCCAGGACACCCATGCCGGTGCCCCGGTTGTAGGTCATGCGGAGCTTCTCCCCCTTGGTGCCGTTGAGGATCACGTCCATGGCTTCCTTGCTGAGGGTCTCCACAGGAGCAGTCAGGGAGAAGTGATATTTCTGGGCCAGGGCCTCAAAATACATCCGGAAAATGGAGTCGGTCCGGGCGCTGCGCCAGCCGGATGCCTGGATGGCACCGTCAAAAATGGACTTGGTTCTGTCCGGGATCACCAGATCTTCATCGGCAACCAGCCGGAAACCCAGACCGGTGCAGCTGGGGCAGGCACCGGAGGGGTTGTTGAAAGAGAACATCCGGGGCTCCAGCTCGGTGAGGGAAATTCCGCAGTCCTCGCAGGCGTAATTCTGGGAGAAGCTCAGCTCCTCCTTGGTGGTGGGCAGTTCAATGGTGACCAGGCCGCCGGAATGGTTGCAGGCGGTCTCAATGGAGTCGGTTAGGCGGCGGCGCAGGCCCTCTTTCAGCACCAGGCGGTCCACCACCAGGTCGATACTGTGCTTCTTGTTCTTTTCCAGTTTGATCTCTTCCGTCAGATCATACAGGATGCCGTCCACCCGGACACGGGCGAAGCCCTGCTTCCGGGCGTCCTCGAAAACCTTCACATGCTCGCCCTTCTTGCCCCGGATCACAGGAGACAGGACGATGAAACGGGTACCCTCGCCCAGGCTTTCCACCCGGTCCACGATCTGGTCGATGGTCTGGCGGTTGATCTCCTTGCCGCACTTGGGGCAGTGGGGAATACCCACCCGGGCCCAGAGCAGACGGAGGTAGTCGTAAATCTCCGTAACGGTGCCCACGGTGGAGCGGGGATTCTTGGAGGTAGTCTTCTGGTCGATGGAAATGGCGGGAGATAGACCGTCGATGGAGTCCACATCGGGCTTGTCCATCTGGCCCAGGAACTGCCGGGCGTAGGAAGAAAGACTCTCCACATACCGCCGCTGACCCTCAGCATAGATGGTATCAAAGGCAAGGCTCGACTTACCGGAGCCGGAAAGGCCCGTAAATACCACCAGTTTGTCCCGGGGGATGGTCAGGTCCACATTCTTCAAATTGTTCTCTCTGGCGCCCTGAATTCGGATTTTATCGTTCATATTCGGCTCCTCATGGTAAAATTCTTTACCCAGTATTATACCACATATCCCGTCGTTACACAAGTACGAATTCAAACAAAATTTCGCTTTATTAAAAATCCCCTTGCCCAAAATTGGGCAAGGGGAAGCAATAGTTCGATAAATTGGAATTTGGCAAACTGTTATTTTCAATTATTATACATAATTCAATTCAAGCCACCGCGCAACCCCATCGTCATCGTTTGACAAAATCACATCTGTTGCATACTTCTTTAATTCCTCATGTGCATTTGCAACAGCATAACTTTCATCAGCCATTTGAAACATGTCTATGTCGTTTTTACCATCACCAAATACAATTAATTTTTCACAATCCAACATTTCACGTAATTGCTTAATTGCATTAGATTTTGAAGCTTCTAACGGCATAATTTCTAACCATTGTTCATTTGTGTAAATATCAGTCTGATATACACAGTGATATTTATCTTTATATTTGTCATACAACGGCTTAAGTTTTTCGGGCGTATCAATACAAGTAATGTAAAAAATATTACCCTCTTTTAACTCGGATAACGCATTTACCTCATTGGTGCGAATGTCACCTTTACGGCTTGCGAGAAACATAGTCATCCCCTTTGTACATAGTTCTCGTACAAACGAAAACTTCTCTTTGCCGTTTATGAATGCATAGACAATGGGATAAACACCATTGCAAAACAGATCATCTAGTACAGAATGTACGGAATTATCAAAATAGTTGGCAATCAATATTTTCTCTGTGATATTATCGAATACAAATGCTCCATTGTACACAATTAAGGGAATTTTTGCATTTATCCCTTTTGTTACCTTTTTGGCTGTTATTAAAGAACGTGCAGTGGCATATGAAAAAAGCATTCCCTTACTGACAAGAGAGTTAATTACTTGATTTGTGTATTCGGAAGTTACTTCATTACTTCTCAGCAACGTTCCATCTAAATCTGAAACATATAGATTACCCATTGTTTTTACCTCTGTCAAATTCAAGTTTATTTTACTGTATTATAGTAAAAGCCAACAGCCAAGTCAATGAATAAGATATCCCACCGGAGATCACCGATTCGAAAGAAATAGAAATACCAGTTGCATTTCGACCGAAAGTTATGGTATGATGTGTATAATAGGTTAAGTATGGACTTTCGGAGGATAGACGAGAATCATGATTGGAAAAACGAATGAAAGCTGGCTCATTGTGGGCCTGGGCAATCCCGGCAAGGACTACGCCCACACCCGCCATAACGCGGGCTTCCGCTGCCTGGACCTTCTGGCGGAATCCTTAGGCTGCAAGGTGGATAAACTGAAATTCCAGGGTCTTTACGGCCAGGTAAACTATAACGGCAGAAAGCTCTTTCTGCTGAAGCCCCAGACTTATATGAACCTCTCCGGCAGAAGCGTGCTGCAGCTGTCCGCCTACTTTAACATCCCCCCTGCCCGGATCATCGTCCTCTTTGACGATATCTCCCTGGAGCCCGGTCGGCTGAGGATCCGGCCCGACGGCAGCGCCGGCGGCCACAACGGCATCAAATCCATCATTGCGGAGCTGGGTTCCCAGGCATTCCCCCGGGTGAAAATCGGCGTGGGCGGCAAGACACACCCCGATCAGGACCTGGCGGACCATGTGCTCTCCGGCTTCTCCGCTTCCGAGGAAAAGGCTCTGGTGGTGGCCCTGAAAAACGGCGCCGATGCGGCCCTCGCCATCATCGAAAAAGGCGTTCCGGAAGCTGCCAACAAGTTCAACGGCACCCATGCCTAAAAGGCTCCCCTTGAGGGGAGCTGTCACCAACGGTGACTGAGGGGTGAACCCCTCCGAGCCGCGATGCGGCCCACCTCCCCTGAAAGGGGAGGCAGAAATAAAGCTAACATCACGGAAAGGGGTACCCCAACTCCCCTTTCCGCGTTCCTGCGTTCAGATAAATCTGTTCCTTCAGAAACGGAGGTGTCCCATGGAACAGCTTCTCATTCTTCTCAAATCCATTCCTGAATATACCAGTCTGATCAAATCCGTGGCAAAAAACGAGACCGCCGCCGTCACCGGCATCGGTCAGATCAACCGTTCCCACCTGATCGCCGGCCTGCGCCGGGAGGTTGGGCGCCCCCTGGTGCTGATTGCCCAGGACGAAATGGCCGCCCGGCGGCTCCAGGAGGAGCTGAAATGCTTCCTGGGGGAAACCGCCCCCATCCTCCCCAGCCGGGAGCTGACGCTGTACGACACCGCCGTGGTCTCCCGGGCCTGGGAGCAGAAGCGGCTGCGGCAGCTCTATGACCTGGCCACCGGCAAGACGGATTTCGTGATTTTCAGCTGGGAGTCCCTCTCCCAGCGGACCATGCCCAAAAACGTGCTGCTCTCCGCCGCCTTTACCCTGGAAGTGGGCAAGGAATATCCCGTGGACGACCTGACCGCCCGGCTCACCGCCGCCGGCTACAGCCGCTCACACCTGGTGGAGGGCCCCGGCCAGTTTGCGCTCCGGGGCGGCATCATCGACATCTTCTCCCCCGCCTCCGATTTCCCCATCCGGGCCGAGTTCTTCGGCGACGAGCTGGACACCATGGGCTATTTCGATCCCGCCACTCAGCGGCGTACCGAGAATATTGAATCCGTGGTGGTACTGCCCATCGGCGAGACCCAGCCCATGCTCCACCCTAAGGGAATTTCCGGCCTGTGCAAGGACTTAAACGCCCTGATCTCCCGGCAGCGCCGCCGGAAGAATGTCAACGAGGCGTTAATTGCCACATTGACAAAGGATCTGGAAAAATACGAAAACGGCCTGAATAACCCGGCTTCCGACCGGTATATGGCCCTCATTTATCCGGAAATGGCAACTGCCATGGACTACATTCCGGATAACGCGGTAGTCGCCATCTGCGACCAGGCCTCCATCCGCCGCAGCGCCAACGCCCGCAGCGATGAAATGGGCATGACCCTGGACAGCATGCTTCAGGGGGGCCTTCTGGCAGGCGAGCTGTGCGATTTTGTGTCCACCTGGGACGATTTCTGCTATCAGCTGACCGGCCGCACCGCCGTCTACTTCGATTCCTTCGGCGGCACCTCCTATCCGGAGAGCTGCCCGCCCAAAATTCTGCTGCCCATGGCCGCCAAACAGCTGCCCAGCTACGCCGGCAACATGGACACCGCCGCTTCTGACCTGAAACACTATCAGAAGGTGGAGTTCGGCTCCCTGGTTCTCTGCGGCAGCCGCCACCGGGCGGAGATTCTGCAGAAAATGCTTCAGGATAAGGGCATTTCCGCCTTCCTGTGCATCCCCCTGAACGTCCTTCCCCGGCCCGGTCAGATTCTGCTGTCCGAGGGCACCCTGCCCTTCGGCATGGAGTACCCCTTCTCCAAAATCGCCATTCTCACCGAGGGACAGCTCATCGCCAAGACGGAGCCCCGGCGGAAAGCCGCCAAGAAAACCGGCGCCACCAACCGCCAAAAGCTGAATTCCTTCACGGACCTGACCCCCGGTGATCTGGTGGTCCACGAAAACTACGGCATCGGCCGCTTCCTGGCCATGGAGCAGATCAAGGTGGACGGTGCGGTAAAGGACTATGTAAAGATCGCCTATCAGGGCAGCGACACCCTCTTCGTCCCCGCCACCCAGCTGGACATGGTCAGCAAGTATATCGGCGGCGGCGCCGAGAGTGAAAATGTCCGGCTGAACAAAATCGGCTCCGACGCCTGGCAGAAAACCAAAGCCAAGGCAAGAAAGGCTGCCAAGGACATGGCCGGTGAGCTGATCCAGCTCTATGCCGCCCGGAAGCGACAGCCCGGCTACGCCTTCGCCGCCGACGCCCCCTGGCAGCGGGAATTTGAGGAGAATTTCCCCTACCCCGAAACCGATGATCAGCTGCGCTGCATCGCCGACATCAAGCACGATATGGAGTCCCCCACCCCCATGGACCGGCTCCTCTGCGGCGACGTGGGCTTCGGCAAGACCGAGGTTGCTTTACGCGCCGCCATGAAGGCCATTATGGACGGCAAGCAGGTGGCAATCCTGGTACCCACCACCGTTCTGGCCCAGCAGCATTTCCAGACGGCAGTGAGCCGTTTCCGGGGCTTCCCGGTGAATATCGACGTGCTCAGCCGTTTCCGCACCCCCCAGCAGCAGCGGGCCACAGTCCAGAAGCTCCGGGCTGGCGCTGTGGATCTGATCATCGGCACCCACAAGCTGCTGCAGAAGACCATCGAATTCAAGGACCTGGGTCTGCTGATCATCGACGAGGAACAGCGCTTCGGCGTCACCCACAAGGAGCGCCTGAAGGAGATCTCCAAGGGTGTGGACGTGCTGACCCTGTCGGCCACCCCCATCCCCCGGACCCTGAACATGGCCCTCTCCGGCATCCGGGATATGTCCACCCTGGAGGAGCCCCCGGCAGACCGCTACCCGGTCCAGACCTTCGTGATGGAGCACAACAACGCCATCCTGGACGACGCCATTCGCCGGGAGGTGGAGCGGGGCGGCCAGGTCTACTACCTGCACAACCGCACCGAGACCATCGACCAGGTGGCCGGGGCCCTGCGCCGCCGGATTCCCGGCCTTTCCGTGGCCGTGGCCCACGGTCAGATGGGTGAGGATGCCCTGGGCGATGTGATGAACGCCATGAACGAGGGCGAGATTCAGGTTCTGGTCTGCACCACCATCATC
This sequence comes from Oscillospiraceae bacterium, assembly GCA_015067615.1. Taxonomy (GTDB): domain Bacteria; phylum Bacillota; class Clostridia; order Oscillospirales; family Oscillospiraceae; genus Faecousia. Next base: position 15,648 of record SVMD01000026.1, on the reverse strand, counting down.
GAGACCGGCCTGGACATCCCCAACGCCAACACCCTGATCATCGAGAATGCCGACCGTTTCGGCCTTTCTCAGCTGCACCAGCTTCGTGGCCGCGTTGGCCGCTCCACCCGCCACGCCTACGCCTACTTCACCTACAAGCCCGACAAGAATCTGACGGAGGTGGCCGAAAAGCGGCTGTCTGCTATCCGGGACTTCGCCGAATTCGGCTCCGGCTTCAAGATCGCCATGCGGGACCTGGAAATTCGCGGCGCGGGCAACCTCCTGGGTGCCGAGCAGTCCGGCCACATGATGAGCGTTGGCTACGATATGTACCTGAAGCTGCTGGACGAGGCGGTTCTGGAGGAACAGGGCAAGGCCCCCAAGCAGCCGGAATGTACCGCCGATATCAACGTCACCGCCAATGTGGACAAGGATTACGTCGCCCGGGGCGAGGAACGGATGGACCTGTACCGCCGCATGGCTGCCATCCGCACCGAGACCGATGCCGACGACCTCCTGGACGAAATTGTGGACCGCTACGGCGAGCCTCCCAAGGGCGTGCTGAATCTCATCGACATTGCCCTGCTCCGGGCCAAGGCCCGGGACTGCGGTATCACCGATATCAAGCAGAAGTCCGGCGATGTGCTGTTTACCCTGCACAACCTGAATTTCGACGCGGTGGGCTCCCTCTGTGCCGATCCTGACTACAAAGCACGGGTCACCTTCCTGGCCAATGCCAAGCAGCCCACCCTGCGCTTAAAGCTGACACCTAAGGTGGACAGCCTGAAACAGTGCAAGGCATTCATTGCCAGATATGGCAGTTTTATCCAGTCCTGACAGAATAAGTTAACAGCTTATTCATTGCATTTATAGGCAAACTATGCTAATATGTCCCTGCAAACGTTAAAATAACCCATCTTTTGTAAAGGAGATGATTCCCATAGCCAAAGGTAAATTTTCTAAGCCCCGGCAGTCACGGTCCGATCTGGGACAGATTCCGGAATACGTTGCGCCGATTCCCGAACCCCAGACACCGCAGGTCCCCGACAGGTCCATGGACGAGACCATGGTTTTGACCGGCACCTTCGAGCCCATCCGGGAAGCCACACCCCCGGAGCCCCCGGTGATGCCTCCGGCACAGCCTGCCATGACCTTCGAGGAATCGGAGTTTATTGAGCAGACCACCGTATACAATACAGAAGCTCCGCAGGCCGTTCCCCAGCTGAGCCAGGAGGAACCGGATTACGAAGCCGATCTGCGCTACCGCAAGCAGGAGGCTGCCCGCCGGAAGGCCCGAAACCGGAAGATTCTGCTGGTATCCATCTGCACCGTGACCATTCTGCTCCTGGCTGCCATCATTGCCGGCGTGCTGCTTTTCGCCAACGCCAACAAGGACGACGGCAAGATCCTGAACAACGTCACTGTTGCCGGCATCAACATCGGCGGTATGACCCCCGAGGAGGCCGCCGCAGCCATTCATCGGGCCACGGATATGACCTACACCGTGGAAAACATGGTAATTACCCTGCCCGATACCATTTTGGAGCTGTCTCCCAAGGATACCGGTGCCAAGCTGGATGTAAATGCCGCCGTGGAGGCCGCCTTCAATTACGGCCGTACCGGCACTGCCGAGGAGAACAAGCAGGCCAAGGCCAATTCTCTTCTGAGCAACCACACCATCGCCCTGCTCCCCTACCTGAGTCTGAACACCGATTACATTCGTGATCAGCTGGAGCAGTACGGCGAAGCTTTCAACTCCGATTACCAGGAGTCCTCCTGGGACCTGGAAGGCGATATGCCTGAGCTGGACGGCGACAAATTCGACGAAAATGCCAAGGCCCAGACCCTGGTGCTGGTTCCCGGCAAGCCCGGCCGCCATGTGGATATCGATAATATCTACAACGATGTGCTGGATGCCTACAGCATGAACAAATTTACGGTCAAGACCAGCATGACCGACAAGGAGCAGATCCCCGAGACACTGGACCTGAAGGAAATCTTCGAAATGCTCAATACCGAAAGTATTGACGCATCCATGGATATGGACACCTTTGAGGTGACCATGGAGGTTTACGGCTACACCTTCGACCTGGAGGAAGCCCAGAAGCTCCTCAGCGAGACCCCCTACGGCGAGACCCTGGAAATTCCCATGGAGATCGTGGTTCCCCAGGTCCTCAGCAAGGATCTGGAGGAAAATCTATTCCGGGATGTGCTGGCCTCCACCCAGACCCCCCACACCAACGACGCTAACCGCAACACCAACCTGAAGCTTGCCTGTGAGGCCATCAACGGTCTGGTTCTGATGCCCGGCGATACCTTCGACTACAACAAGACCCTGGGTGAGCGAACGGAAGCCCGGGGCTACAAGCCCGCAGGTGCCCTCAGCGCCGGCACCTCCACCACTGAGGTGGGCGGCGGAATTTGCCAGGTGTCCTCCACCTTGTATTACGCCTGTCTGCTGTCCGATATGGAGATCGTCACCCGCCGGTCCCATTCCCTTCCCTCCAGCTATATGCCCATGCGGGGCATCGACGCCACCGTCAGCTGGGGTGGCCCCGAATTCCGCTTCAAGAACAATACCAATTATCCCGTCCGGATCGAAGCAGAGGTTTCCGGCGGCCAGGTGAAGGTGAAGCTCATCGGCACCGACGAAAAGGATTACTACATCAAGATGGAAGCCAAGACCGTGGAGATCCTGAATCCCGAGACCATCGAGGAAACCTACACTGCCGCCGAGGCCAGAGCAAAGGGCTATACCAACGGTCAGGTGAAGCAGCAGCCCATCACCGGTTACACCGTCTACTCCTACAAGTGCAAGTATGACAAGGAAACCGACGAGCTGATCTCCCGGGACTACGAGGCCACCTCCAACTACGTCAAGAAGGATAAGATCGTCATCGTGGTAACCCCGGAGCCCACAGAGCCCCCCGCCACCCAGGCACCTACCACGCCTCCCACCACACCGCCTGCCACGGAGGCACCCACGCCCCCTCCCACCGATCCCCCCGCAACCAATCCCCCTGCCGCCGAGTCGGATGCCGAAAGCAACTCCGAAACTGAGGGCAGCGACACTCCCTGATATCAACCCCAGCCGTTGGAAATGCCATCGGCTGGGGTTTTATTATGGAGTATAATTTATGCTTAGCGTCGCAGCCGCCATGCCTCCCCTTGGGGGGAGGTGGCCCGTAGGGCCGGAGGGGTGAAATCCGAAAATCCTTGATAACGCCAACCTTTCACCCCTTAGTCACGGCTACGCCATGCCAGCTCCCCTCAAGGGGAGCCTTGGGGAAGCTAAACGATAATTAATCGTCCATATTGACATACGCTTAACTATGCCTTATAATATCATTAAACGATATCAAATAACGATATTGCGTAAGGAGGGATACCCGTGCCGAGAAAATCCATGGACACCCTGACGGAATCCATGTTCTATGTGCTGATGGCCCTGATGACGGGCCCCATGTGCGGCATCGATATCGCCGCATTTATCGAAAACCGCACCAAGGGACGGGTGAAAGTAGGTCCCGCCACCCTGTACACCATCCTGGGCAAGTTCGAGTCCGAAAAATACATCCGGGAAACCGCCGTGGAGGGCCGGAAGCGGACCTATGAGATCACCGGCAAGGGCTTTGAAGCCTACCGGGAGGAACTGAAACGGCTGAAGCAGTGCGTCATCGACGCGGAGGGAGGTAACTGACATGGACAAGAAGCGTATTCGCCGCCTGGCCCCCTGCCCTGCCTATGATGTGGAAAAAATCGAATCCTGGCTTTCCGATATGGCCAGGGAGGGCATGATTCTGGAAAAGGAAAGTGAAATCTTCGGCTGGCTGGCCTTTGTGAAGGAAGCCCCTCAGAATCTGCGCTACCGACTGGAGCCCAAGGAAGAGGGCACCGGCTTCGCGGATGTGCCGGATCTGGACATTCAGGAACTTTGCCGGGAGTACGGCTGGGAATATGTGGACAGCTACGGCAATTTCTTCATCTACCGCTCCACCCGGTCCGACGTCCGGGAGATGAACACGGATCTTCAGGTCCAGGCGGCAGCACTGAAAGTGGGACGGCGCAATTCCAGCGTCAGCCTGTTTTGGGAACTATTTCTGCTGGGCAGTATTTTCACCGATTTCCTGACGACTCCCTTCCGAAGCCTTGCGTTCATGGGATTCTGGTTCCATTATTTCCAGCTTCTCACCCTGATCTGGGTCAGTGTGGACTCCATCCTCCACTGGCGTCATCTGCGAAAACTGCAAAAACAGTTGAAAGCAAATATCCCCTTAAATCACAGCAAGCCCTGGCGAAAGAGCGCTGCTTTCCATCTGTTCAGCAAATTTGCCTACGTGCTGGTGATTTTTCTGTTCTTTGGTTCGCTGTTCGGCTCCTGTGCTTATGCCCTTGAATTGGAGACAGACGCACCTGCCACCGCCGACTACCCCGGTGATCCCCCTTTTGTTACCGCCGCCGACATTCTGCCGGAGGGAGAATTTACCGTCAGCCCCTCCTTCCTCGACTACAATACCTATGTGGAAACCGGCACCTTTTTCGCGCCGTTGATTGTGGAATGGAACGAGGACGGCGAGATTCTGCTGCCCGATGGCAGCGTCTATAACGGCGTTCTCCGCATTACCTACTATGAAACCCGCTGGGATTGGCTGACGGAGGGTTTGATGAAGGAGCTGTACCGGGAGGCGGAGGATCAGCGCCATTTTGCCGCCCTCCCCGCCCCGGAGCTGGATGTGGATCAGGTGATCTGTTACAACGACATCTACCCCACCATTCTGATCCGCCAGGGCAATATTCTGGTGGAGGCCACCGTCGGCCTGAGCCATCAGGACTGCTACCTGATGGAACAGTGGGCCCAGCAGATGGCAGAAATGCTCAGCAAGAAATAAGATAGAAATAAGAGGAGGAACTATATATGACAGCAAGTGATTACCGCACCATTGCCAGGGAAAAGCTGGCAGGAAACTGGAAAGTCGCTATAATCATATCCCTGATTGCCCTGTATCTGGGCGGTCTGATGGTCAACGCCAATGTTCGTATCAATATCTCCCTGGACGATCACACCAAGCTGGAGATCACCTCCATCCTGTTTTATCCCATCGTGGTGCTGGGCCTTAGCGGAATTGTGTCCATCGTCCAGCTGATCATCAGCGGTGTCATCCGACAGGGCTATGCTGTATACCTGCTGAAGCAGCACGACGGCCGTAACCCGGAAATCGGGGACCTGTTCAGCCAGTTCCACCGCTTCGGCGACGGCTTCTGTCTGAAGCTATTGGAGAGCCTGTTTGTATTCCTGTGGACGCTGCTTTTCATTATCCCCGGCATCATCGCCAGCCTCAGCTATGCCATGGCCCCCTTCATCATGGCAGAAAACGAGGGTATGACCGCCTCTGAGGCCTTATCCGCATCCAAGGAGCTGATGAACGGCCACAAATGGGAGCTGTTCTGCCTGAACTTCAGCTTCATCGGCTGGGAGCTGCTGAATGTCCTGACCCTCGGACTTGGTTCTCTGGTACTGAACCCCTACATGAATGCCGCCTACGCCGCCTTCTACCGGGAGATCAGCCGGTTTGCGTAACATAACAAAAGCGGATGCGCGTTCTGCGCATCCGCTTAAGATTTACTTGGCCCGGATATCCAGGTGATAGTCGATGAGACCCGCCTGGGTATTTTCAATGGAAATGCTGTAGGTCAGGTCAATGGTGCCACCGTCGGGTACGATATCGAAATACAGGAACTTGGCCTCCACGGTGAGCATCAGGGTACCAAACTCCATCTGGTACAGGGAATCGTGGGTGACGCCCTGCTGGAAAACCATTCGGGAATTGAGCTTGCCGGTGCGGGTCAGGATGATCTGTCCCGGCTCCACCCGGAAGGTGGTGGTGACCCCCTCCAGGCCCGTCAGGGCGCTTTCCTCGTAGCTGATATCCCAGCCCCCGTCACGGAATGCCATGGTACCCTCGGTCACCAGTTCGATGACCTCCGGCTCCTGGTCCTCGTAGGACTGCCTGCCCTGAATGGACAGGACTACATTGTTTTTCATTTTGCCGCCTCCATAGCCAGCTTCAGCAGCTCATCGATGAGCTCGCTGTAGGGAATGCCGCTAGCGGCGAAGAGCTTGGGATACATGGAAATGGAGGTGAAGCCGGGCAGGGTGTTGATCTCGTTGAAGACCACCCGGTTTTCTTCATAGGTAACGAAGAAGTCCACACGGCTCAGGCCCTGGCAGCCGATGGCGCTGTAGACCTTCACGGCAGCATCCCGGACGATTTCTTCCACGTCCTCGGGGATCCGGGCGGGGATGTAGGCCACGGAGGTATCGGTGATATACTTGGCGTCGTAGTCGTAGAAATCGGCGCCGGAGTCGATCTCACCGGCGATGGATGCCACGGGATTCTCGTTGCCCATGACGGCCACCTCGATCTCCCGGCCGTGGATGAACTCCTCCACCAGGATCTTGGTGTCATACTTGGCAGCGAATTCCAGAGCCTTGCGCAGTGCCTCCCGGTCAGCGGCCTTGGACACGCCCACGGAGGAGCCGGTGCCTGCGGGCTTGACGAACATGGGGTAGCGGAACCGCAGCTCCAGAGAATCCAGAGTGTTCTCCATATGGTTCTTCGGCTCGCCCCGGCGGACCAGCTGCCAGGCGGCCTGGGGCACACCGGCGTGATCCACCACCAGCTTGGTCAGGGTCTTGTCCATGGCCACAGCGGAAGCCGCCACATGGGGGCCCACATAGGGGATGCCTGCCATCTGCAGCAGGCCCTGCATGGCGCCGTCCTCGCCGTTTTCACCGTGGAGCACCGGGAACACCACGTCGATCCGCTCCCGGACCACGCAGTCACCCTCGAAGCTCAGCAGGCCCTGACCCCGGACGGGAGAGATGGCAGCCCGGCGGTTGTCGGGATGGGTTTCCCATGCGCCGGAGGGCAGCAGGGAATAATCCTCGGACTTGAAGAGGATCCAGTCACCCGCCTTGGTGATGCCCACGGGGAAAATATTGTACTTTTCCTTATCGATGTTGTTCAGCACGGACTCGGCGGAGCGCAGGGAGACCTCATGCTCCGGGCTGATGCCGCCGAAGAGAATGCAAACGCTTAACTTTTTCATAAAATTGACCTCAGTTGTGAGAAATTTTTGTTTTTGTCGATATATTTACAATTTCCATCTGGAAATTTATTTTTGAAGGTGTATAATAAGCGAAATTGGTTTTGCGCAGGAGGTGTCCCATGCAAATCGAACTGACAGCCAAAGAATTCCGGAACCTGCTGGATATGGTATACATCGGAAACTGGGTTCTGAACTCCACCCGGGGTGACGACCGGTTCCAGGTCTACGATGACCTGGAGAGCAAGCTCTTCGCCTTAGCCATGGAGAACAGCATGAAGGTCCTGGCTCAGAACTGGCAAGGCACCGTGGTCCCCTCCAAAGCCTACTGTGAGGGCGGCATCCACGAAGCCATCGCTTATTACGAGGATAATGTATTCTACGAGATCCTGGCCGAGGAGCTTTCCCGCCGGGACATGAACTACCCGGAGATCACCCCGGAAAATTACGAGGAGATCATCGGCCGGATGGACCGGTATATGTCGGAATTTGAGCTTTCCGGTGTGGACCATCTGATTTTGGAGGAATAACTTTGGAGAGGCTCCCCCTTGGGGGAGCCTTCTTGTTTTACTTCAGCAGCGCCTCACCGGCCCGGAAGATGTCACCTGCGCCCATGGTAATGACCATGTCGCCGGGACGGATCACATTGCTCAGGACCTCCGTGACCTGGGGCAGTGTGGGGCAGTAAATGGCATCGGGAATCTGGTTTGCCAGATCCGCCGAGGAAATGCCGATGGTATTGCGCTCCCGGGCGGCGTAGATCTCCGCCAGCACCAGCACATCGGCCTTGCTCAGCTCCCGGATAAAGTCCTCAAAGAGGGCATGGGTCCGGGTATAGGTGTGGGGCTGGAAGGCCAGCACCAGCCGTCTGCCGGGCATGGAGGCGCGGATGGAATCGATGGTGGCCTTCACCTCATCCGGGTGGTGGGCGTAGTCATCAAAGATCTCGGCGTCGCGGTAGTTGCCCTTGAACTCCATACGGCGGCCTGCGCCGTGGAAGGAGGCGATGCCCCGGGCCACAGCCTCACCGTCAATGCCCATCAGCCAGGCGGCGCCTGCGGCGCCCAGGGCGTTCAGAGCGTTGTGCTTGCCCAGGACACCCATATCCAGGTGGCAGTAATATTCGCCGTCGCAGACCACATCGAAGTGCCGCCAGTCGGGACTCACATTCTTCGCGGTGATCCGGTTGCCCTCGGTCAGACCAAAGGTGATGTGGTCGATTCCGGCCATGGCTTCCACGGTGTGGACATCGTCACCGTTGGAGATGACGCCCCGGGTAGCCAGCTGGGCAAACTTGTGGAAGGAATCCTGGACATCCGCCAGATCGTCAAAGTAGTCCAGGTGATCCGCCTCCACATTCAGCACCACCGCAATGGTGGGGAAGAAATTCAGGAAGGAATCGCAGTATTCGCAGCTTTCCAGCACGATGGTATCGCCGTGGCCCACCCGGTGGCCCGCATGAAGCAGGGGCAGATAGCCGCCGATCATGACGGTGGGATCCGCCTTTGCCTCCATCAGGATGTGGGTCATCATGGAGGTGGTGGTGGTCTTACCATGGGTGCCGGAGATGCAGATGGCGTTTTTATAGGACTTCATGATCTGACCCCAGGCCTGGGCCCGCTCAAAGACGGGAATGCCGTTGGCTCTGGCGGCAGCGATTTCCGGATTGTCGTTGTGGGCAGCAGCGGTGCGGATCACACAGGCCACCCCTTCAATATTTTCCACACGGTGGCCGATGGCAACGGAAATGCCCGCCTCCTCCAGCTCCCGGGTGGACGCGGAGGCGTTCATATCGGAGCCGGTGACCACAACGCCCATGCCCTTCAGCACCAGGCCCAGAGGACGCATGGACACGCCGCCGATGCCCACCAGATGGACACGCTTGCCGGGCTGCAGATAAGACTCAATCGTCTGATTCATATACATAAAAATGGTTTCCCCCGATTTTGGTATAATAGCAAATCTTAAATATTATACATCAATCCCACGGATTTTACAACCGTAAAATCATGATATATTCCGATTATCATGGGTTTTTCTGGGAAATTCATATTATTACCCGCAGAAAATCAGGCTGAGCCCCAGGTCTTTTCCTGCGTAATCGTTTTCGCTGTCCGTCCAGGAGCCGTATCGCTGCGGCAAGCAGTATCACCGCCGCCGCAAAATACAGGGCAATTTTCAACGTTTCCCCAGTCGCTTCCGGTTCCATCCCACGTCCCTGTCCCGGCACGCAGCGGGCGATCATTCTTCGGTTTCCCCAGTCGTGGACCAGCGTCAGCATTTCCCCGGGAGAGGGACAGTCCGTGGACCATCCCATTGGCATTACCTGGATGCTTTCCACCCGGAAGTACCGCGTTGTCCCCGGCAGTTCCATATGCACCCTCATACCCTCTGTCAGCGGCAGCGCTTCCTGCAAATACAGCACTGTATGGTTCCCCTGCCCCTCCACCGGCAGGGCTGTTGATGGATCATGCCCTGCGGCGCCCTTCGTTCCATGGGTAATGGGAAGGGTCAGCCCCAGCTCCGTGATCTCCAGAAGGCCCATTCTCCCCTGCCCCAGATTGAATATTCCTTCATAGGCCCTCCGAAAATCCGGCTCCGGATTCCCCAGGGACAAGTTGAGGTTATACCACCTGGCAAGCTTCTGCTGCAGCTTCACAGCATCAGGATCCATTGCTTCCATATATGCCCGGATTTCTTCCGCCGTTCTTTCCCGGCTCTGTTTTTCCCGGATATGCAGGATCACCGGCACCGTTACCAAAAACACCGCAGCAAGCACCCCCACCGCTGTCCAAATTCCGATCATTTTCCGCCCCATAACCGTTCCTCCCCCTGTTTCTGGGAGTATTATAGGACTTTTCGGCTGTCGAAACCCCGCAAAGGCCACCGCCAATGCGAAAAAACCGGCGGTTTTGCCAACCGCCGGTCAAAGGAACAGATTAAATTTTTCTGAGTCGGACCGTTTCCATGGGTGTGATGCCCAGATCTTTCAGGATTTCCAGCGCCCGCTGCTCAGTCCGATCATCCAGCAGCGCCTCCGGGCTGTGGGCATCCCGGCCCAGAACACATAAACAGCCTTCCTCCGCCGCCAGCTCCCAGAAATCCCGGGTGGGATAGTGCCGTCCCCCGGCCAGACCCAGAAGATTGAATTCCAGAGGCACGGAGCAGCTTCTGGCCTCCCGGCAGATATCCCGCATGTGATGCCGGTACAGCTCCCGGCTGCCCTGGAAATTCAGCAGGTCCGGGTGGGCAAAGTAGGTAAAGCAGCCGGTATTCATGGCATCGCAGCTTTGGCGGACATACTGCTTCAGCAGACTTTCATCCCGGGAACCCAGCCCATTGTAGGGGGCGTCATACTCGTTTCTCACAAAGTGCTGGCCCAGGATCAGGTAATCCATGGGATACTCCCGAAGCCTGCTCAGCAGTTCCTCAAAATGCTTGGGATAAAACTCTGTTTCCAGACCCAGAAGGATCCGGATCTGATCTGCATATTCCTCCCGGAGGCCCAGCACCGTATCCACATAGCCGGGAAGCTGCCCCATCTCCATACGGAAGCCCGAATAGTAATCTCCAGGGAATACATAGGGAGTATGGTCCGCAAAGCCCAGGATCTCCAGCCCGGCTTTCACCGCATTTTCCACATACTGGCGTTCGTTGCCGGTGGCATGATTGCACCGCCAGGTGTGGGTATGGTAATTCGCTTTCAAATGCATCACCGCTTTTTCTTTTTATCCTACCACAATTTCAAAACTCAGTCAACAAAGGCTCAACCGCCCGGAGGCTTCTCCGGGCGGTTTGACATGCAATTTACACGACGATCAGACCCAGGGCCATCAGGATGCAGACCTCGGCAAAAATAGTGAAAATGGAGAAAATACTGGTCCAGACCACCAGCTGGGTGGCCAGCTGCTCGTCACCGCCCATGTTGCCGGCCATAACCGCACTGGACACCGCCACAGGAGAACCGAACATGGCGATCAAGGCGGGGTATTCGTTGACACCGCAGTGGAGCAGATCGGTGTGGGTGCTGAGCAGGATGGCGCCGCCGATGCCCAGCAGAGGGGCGATAACGATACGCCAGACGGTACCGGTGACGATTTCCTTCATCAGGCCCTTCACGGCGGAGAACTCAAACTGGCCGCCCAGAACCATCAGGGCCAGAGGGGTGGTGATGGCCTTCAGATTGTTCAGGGTCTTGTACAGGAACAGGGTCTGCTTATTCAGGGCAAACACCACTTCCCCAAAGAGGGCATTCTGTGCTTCCCGGATACCCAGGCATGCCAGGCCGCAGGCCACGCCGATGATCAGAGGATTCTTGACAATATTCTTCAGCATGCTGCCAACACTGGGCTTCTTTGCCCCATTTTCCACAAACACACTCAGGGCAATGACTGCCAGAATATTGAACAGGGGCACTGTGAAGGAGGACACGATGGCTGCCACAGCCACAGCGCCGTCGCCGCCCAGGGCACTGGCCAGGGAAAGGCCGATAATGGCAAAATTGCTGCGGAAGGTACACTGCCAGATAACGCCCCGGCGCTCCGGCACCCTGGTGGCTGCCACGGCGGAGAACATGCCCAGACCGAAGATCAGCAGCAGCACGATGATACAGAAAATGACAATATCCCAGTTGATGGCGGAGAAGCCCGCAATATCATAGACATTCACAAAGAGCATACAGGGCAGGCACACATTAAATACCAGCTTGTTGCCCACTTTGAGAAATTCCTTACTCAGAAATCCCTTGGCTTTCAGGAAATAGCCCAGCAGGATCGTCAGGATCACCGGGGCCACCGCGTTGACTGCGGTGAATAAAATATTGGAAACGGACATATCCATTCTTCCTCTCTGTTCTGTTTATCGCTGCGTAATACCGCGTCCCTGCGCTTTACCGTTCCCGGTCCAGGATCTGGAATCCGATTTCCTTTAAGAAGGCCATTGCCCGTTCCGGCCATCCGATAAGGTCCCGGCTAACTTCCGGCAGCGCATAGGCAGGAAAGGCCATTTCATCGGCGGTGGACAGACCGTGCTGACCATGGCGGTAGATGTGCAGGGCAAAGTCCACCCCAGCCTCCTCCAGGGCACCGGCCAGGATCAGGCTGTTCCGAACCGGAACGGAAGCGTCATCCCGGGTATGCCAGAGAAACACCGGGGGCATATCCTGTCGGACGCATCGATCCAGCGAAAGCCGTTGCCGAAGCTTCTCATCGCCGCCGGAAAGATTTTCAAAGCTCCCTTCGTGGGTAGCACCCCAGCTGACTGCCACAGGATAGCATAGCACCAGGGCATCCGGACGCAGCAGCCGGGCAGACCCGATGTCCAGTACCTCATCACAATCGAACAGGGTACCCAGGGTGCCGCAGAGATGGCCGCCGGCGCTGAAGCCCAGGGCCGCAACCATCTGTGGATTCACCTCAAAAGCAGAAGCGTTTTCCCGGATATAACGCATGGCCATAGCTGCCTCCCGCAGGGCCGTGGGAAAGATACTGGGGGCGCAGGAATAATCCAGCACAAAGGGCACATAGCCTGCGGCGGCAAAGCGCAGGGCCACCTGCTCCGCCTCCCTGGCAGAAGTTCGGACATAGCCTCCGCCAGGCAGTATCAACATCGCAGGACGCAGCCGCCCCGGGCTGACCTCCGGAGATGTTTCCATCTTCCATACCCGCAAAGAACCGCCAGCGCCGGAAGGCTTCAGTCCAAAATGCTCGTATAAATTCACACGAATAGTCTGCATACCGATCACACTCCAACGTATAAAGCCATGACCAATTAAATATCCAGGGTATAAGCCAGCAGAAGGTTCACCGTGTTCTCCAGGCCGGTCAAATGGGTCCGCTCCATACCGTGGCTGCAGTAGACTGCCATACCGAGAGCAGCGGCTCGAAGGTTATTGCCCGCACGGACAGCCGCGTTGCCGTCAGTACCGTACCGATAGAAAATGTCTACGGCATAATCACATTCTGCCTTCTGGGCGTAACCCACCATCCGCGTGGTCAGGTCATGGTCGTAGGGGGCAGCGTTATCCTTTGCGCAGATGCTGACCTTGTACTCATTGCCGTCATAGTCGGGGCCGATGAGGCCGATGTCGATGGCCACATACTCGCTGACTTCTTCAGGTACATAGGTACCGCCCATACCGATTTCCTCCGTATAGGGGAAGGCCATCAGGGTCCGGTATTTGGGCTTCAGGTCATGGTCCTTCAGGTATTTCAGCACCGTAAAGCAGGAAGCCACCGCCGCCTTATTATCAATGAACCGGGACTTGAGATAGCCATTAGGTGTCAGCTGGCAGCGGGGCTCGATGGAGACAAAGTCGCCGTTAAAGATGCCCAGGGCATTGACATCCGCCTTGGAGCTGACCTTCTCATCCAGAATCACCATCATGGTGTTTTCATCCCGGGCAAGGGATCTGGCATCGTCAAAGACATGGACGGAATGGGACTGGCAGGCAACCAGGCCAGTGTAGCTGCGGCCGTCCCGGGTATGGACGGTAACAGTCTCACCCTCGATACTGGAGAAATTGATGCCGCCTAAGTTACGAACACGGATCATGCCGTTGGGATCGATGCGGCGGACGATCAGGCCGATGGTATCGCTGTGGGCACCCAGCAGCACGGTTTTGCTGTTATCCTGACCATCCAGGACAATGTAGGGCGTCCCCCGGCGATCAAAGGTCAGGCTGCAGCCAAACGAGGCCGCTTCCTTCTCAAGAACAGGATTGAAAAGGGTGTAAAAACCAACAGGGCTGGGGGTATTTACCATCCGCCGGAAACAATCCACAAAATAATTCATATCGGGCTGGAACTTCATATCAGCGCCTCCTTTTTTGTCATAAAATTACTATAGCACAGCTTCTGTCCTCGCGCAAGAAAAAGTCCGGAGATTTCTCTCCGGACTTTGATGATAAATTCAATTCACGAAGCACCCAGGGCTTGTTTCCAGTCAAATCCTGCAATATCCAGCCAGATGGATACACCTATGGGCAAGATCTCCTCAGGTACGAAAAACTCCCCGTTATGTAATGGCGGCGTATCACCGGTGCCAAGCCAGAGCATAACACCCGGCGCATAACGCTGAAAGTATGCAAAATCCTCTCCTGCCAGAGTTGCTTCGACCTGATGGCTGACACCGGGGACCACACCATCGAGAATACGGACCAGCTGCGAATCGTTAACTACAGCAGGACTTCCGCCCTCCCATTCAATCGTTACCTGCGTTCCAAACAGTTTCGCAGCATCCTCCGCAGCCCTATGCAGAAGCCGAATAATACATTCTCTGTCCTCCGCGGAAAAAGTCCTCAGCGTACCATACAAGCTGGCTTCCTCCGGTACAATGTTGTGACTGGTACCGCTGTGAATGCTGCCGCAAAACAACAGTGTTTTCGGATCAGAGGAACAGGCTCTGATTTCCGGAAGCTTCGACACAATATGCACAGCCGTCTGCAGTGCGTCAGCCCCCTTATCCCGCTGGGCACAGTGTGCGCTGAGACCTTTAATTTTAACGCGATATACGTCACTCGATGCCATCAGTGCCCCGTTCTTGGTTGCGGGAACGCCCAGAGGAACCCCAGGCCAAACATGAAAGGCAAAACAGGCGATCAAATTTTCCGGAACAATTCCCTGCTGAATTGCCTCCATGGCACCCTGCGTTGTTTCCTCAGCCGACTGGAACACAAACCGAATATTATGGGGTAATCTCCTTCCGTATAAAGAGCCCGCTGCCTCCAAAAGCATTGCACAGTGGGCATCATGACCACAGGCGTGCATCCAGCCAGGGTGCTCAGAAGAAAAAGGCAAACCGCTTTGTTCCGTAACAGGCAAAGCATCCATATCTGCCCGAAGCAGAATCCACGGCAGAGAATCCTCCGTCTTCAGATCAGCGTAGACAGTTATAGCACCTGCACACTGGGGTTCATAACCAAATGATGACAGACACTGCGCAATAAAACGGGACGTAAGAAACTCCAAACCGGATCCCTCTGGAATTTTATGAAGATGTCGGTAATAACTTTGTGCTTCGCCCATGATACCACCTCATATTCAGAACTTTAAGGATGAAATGACCGCTATCGACATGATACCACCGGCATAATTACCTGTCAATTCATTGAAATCAATAAGAATCTGAAATAGAAATAAAAAAAGCTGATCTTACGATCAGCTTTTTTTGGCGCCTCTTGTAGGACTCGAACCTACGACCTGCGGATTAACAGTCCGTCGCTCTACCGACTGAGCTAAAGAGGCATTATGTTGGCATTACCTATTTTCACGGCCAGTCACCCGGCAACTATCGTCGGCGCACATGAGCTTAACTTCTGTGTTCGGAATGGGAACAGGTGGACCCTCATGGCAATCAATACCAACTATGGCAAACGGAATCAACCGTCAGCTTTTGAATTGTAGCACTTTTTACCGTGCTTGTCAATACCTTTTTTAAAGGATTTGGTGACCCATACCGGATTCGAACCGATGTTAACGGCGTGAGAGGCCGCTGTCTTAACCACTTGACCAATGGGCCATTTGGTGCACCTTCAGGGACTCGAACCCGGGACCCACTGATTAA
>SVMD01000025.1 GCA_015067615.1 Oscillospiraceae bacterium | reverse complement strand
ATGAACGTTGAGCTGATCACCCCCATCGCTATCGAGAAGGGCCTGCGTTTCGCTATCCGCGAGGGCGGCCGTACCGTCGGTTCCGGTGTCGTCACCGAGATCTACGAGTAATCCATAGCTCTTAAATGGTAATAAAGCCCCGGTCTTCGGACCGGGGCGTTTTCTTTAAAGACGGCTAAGAAACGGTAAAGATACTTTTTTGCCGTTTTTCAGGTTGGCACGGAACTTTATCTATGGTATACTTAACCTGTATTGATATTTTGTAGAAAGACAGGTGATGAATTTTGAAAGAATTGCTTGCCAAAATCCAGGAAGCACTGCTTTCCGCCCTGCCGATCACAGCCATTGTCTACGTGCTGTCCCTGACGCCCTGGTTCAATTTCACCGCCGTGGAACTGATTACTTTTACAGTCGGTGCGGTTCTTTTGGTGGTTGGTCTGGGCCTGTTCAGCTTGGGTGCGGACATGGCTATGACACCTATGGGTGCCCATGTGGGTTCCGGCTTATCCCGGCAGAAGAAACTCTGGCTTTTGCTGCTGGTCTGTTTCGTGCTGGGTATGCTGATCACCATTGCGGAGCCGGATCTGCAGGTGCTGGCCAAGCAGGTCAGCGCGGTTATGAACGGCACGGTGCTGGTCTATGCGGTGGGCATTGGTGTCGGCGCCTTCCTGATGGTGGCGATTTTGCGAATTGTCTTCCGCAAGCAGCTTTCCAATATTCTGATGCTGTTTTATATGCTGATGTTTGCCCTGGCGCTGATGCTGGTGGTCAACGGCAACGAGGCGCTGCTGCCGCTGTCCTTTGATTCCGGCGGTGTCACCACCGGTCCCATTACGGTGCCCTTCATTATGGCCCTGGGCGTCGGTATCTCCAGCGTTCTGGGTGACCGCCATTCCCAGGAAAACAGCTTCGGTCTGGTGTCCCTCTGCTCTGTGGGCCCCATTCTGGCAGTTTTGGTTCTGGGTATCTTCTCCAGCAATGATCTGACCTATACGGTGCCCGACTACAGCGTCAGCAATGAGATCGGACATGCCTTTGCCCACACCGCCCTGCATACCTGTAAGGAAGTGGCTTTGGCACTGGGGCTGATCGTGGTTTTCTTCCTGGGTTGTCAGATTCTGTTCCTGAAGCTGCCCCGGAAGCGTCTGCTGAAGATCGGTCTGGGCGTTGTCTTTACTTATATCGGCCTGGTGATGTTCCTAAGCGGCGTCAACGTGGGCTTCATGCCCATCGGCTACAAACTGGGCTTTGAGTTGGCACAGCTGAACGAGGGCCTGCTGGTGGTTCTGGGCCTGGTCATGGGTGTGCTGGTTGTTCTGGCAGAGCCTGCCATCCATGTGCTGAACCAGCAGGTAGAGGATGTGACCGGCGGTTATATCTCCAAGAAGTCCATGATGCTGGGATTGTGCATCGGCGTGGGCGCTTCCATTGCCCTTTCCATGATCCGTATTATCTTTGATTTTTCCATTGTTTACTATGTGATCCCCGGCTATTTCCTGAGCCTGGCACTTTCTCTGTTTGTACCCCCGGTGTATACCGCTATTGCCTTCGACTCCGGCGGTGTGGCCTCCGGTCCCATGACCTCCGGATTTATCCTGCCCTTCGCCACCGGTGTGTGCGTCTGCCTGCAGGGTGAGGCGGCTGTGCTGCGGGATGCCT
Source organism: Oscillospiraceae bacterium (assembly GCA_015067615.1). Classification (GTDB taxonomy): domain Bacteria; phylum Bacillota; class Clostridia; order Oscillospirales; family Oscillospiraceae; genus Faecousia. The sequence continues at coordinate 25,798 of SVMD01000025.1, read as the reverse complement.
TTGGCGTGGTGGCCGTTGTGGCCATGACGCCCCTGATCACCATTCAGCTGCTGGGCTTCCGGGCTATCGTGTCTGAGAAGATCGCCGAGAAGCGTGCCATGAAGAAGATTCTGGGCGCCGACGATCAGCAGATCATCAACTTTATGTAACAGGAGGTATGGCTATGGCAAATGCAGTCAATGAATCCGCAATTAAAAAGCTGAAGCTCCTGTTCACGGTGGTGGACCGGAACAAGGGTGAATTTTACCTGGACGTCCTGAGCCAGTTTGAGGTGAATTTCCAGACCGTGATCAACGGCACCGGCACCGCAAAGTCCGAAATTCTGGACATGCTGGGTCTGAATAACAACAAGGCAGTGGTGATCAGCGTCATCCGGGAGGACCTGACGGATACCATCATGCAAACTCTGGACGAGAAATTTCGCACCATCCGCAACGGCAAGGGTATCGCCTTCGCTGTGCCTTTAAGCAGCGTGATCGGCGTGAATATCTACCGGTTCCTGAGCAACAACCAGATGTAAGGGGAGGATAGCCATGACTACCAATAACCATGAAGTGATTTTTGCCATCGTGAACTCCGGCTACGCGGAGGACGCCATGGATGTGGCCCGGGAGCAGGGCGTCCGGGGCGGTACCATTCTGAATGCCCGCGGTGTGGCCCGGGCAGATGAGGCTGCCTTCTTTGGCATTACCATCCACCATGAGAAGGAAATTCTGATGATGGTGGTGGAAAAGGACATCCGGGACAATGTGCTCAATGCCCTCTACAAGGAAATGGGCATGGCCAAGAAGGCCCAGGGCATCGTCTTTGCCCTGCCTGTGTCCGACGTGGCTGGTCTGGTTCAGATCGAGCAGAAGCAGGAAGAAATCGAAGCAGATTGATTTCCCGCTTGACACCACCCGGAACCTTGGGTATAATCACAGTGTCATTTATGCCTGTAATCGGACAGGCGACCTACACACAGCCGGAACTGTGAACAATGGCAGCCGCTATTGCGCCGCAGTCCGGATCCGGAAACGAAGAACTGCCCGGCGCGATGCGTCGGGCAGTATTTTTGTAAAGGAAGCGGTTTTATGTTGTTCTTTGGTAATCTCATATCCATGGTGGGCTGTGTGCTGATGGTGCTCATCGGCTTCGTGCGGAAAAAGGAGCGGGTGATTACCCTGCAGTGCTTTCAGTTCGGTTTCCTGGCAGCGGGCAATCTGATTCTGGGCGCGGTCAGCGGGTTTATCTCCGGCGTGGTCAGTATTCTTAGGAATCTGATCTTCCCAAGAGTAAAAGGCGGGCTCTGGTTGAAGTTGGTATTCATCGCTTTGCAGGTGGTGTTCACGGTTTTGGCCGGATGGGCCGGACCCATCAGCCTGCTGCCTCTGTTTGCCGGGATCCTGTTTACCTGGTTCATCGATACAAAGAGCGATATCCAGCTGAAATGGGTCATTATCATTGCCCAGGTCATGTGGGGGTTCTACGATTTTTACTACCGGAATTTCGTGGCGTTTACCTTCGATGTGCTGACGATCCTTTCAAATCTGATGGGAATTTGCGCGCTGAAAAAGAACGGGATCAAAATATGATGCGATATCGTAGATTATCGTTTATTGGCGCAATGTCATGGCGTGATTGTAGGGGCGTACAGTGAGCGACCGGCAGGAAACTGGACGAATTCGCATTGGGTTTCGGCGAATTCGCAATGCATGCCGCACGGGCGATCAATGATCGCCCCTACAGTATCATCGGAAAATAGTGCTGTAAACGATAATTCAGCACCCTATACGTCAAAAAGCACCGCTTCCGCGGTGCTTTTTGATGCGACACAGGTCTGTAAGCCGGGTTCTGTCTTGACAGCCATCTATCTACTCCTGCAATTGCTCACAGGATCAAGCCGCCTCCTCGAAGCGGTCGGGCAGACCATTTGCTTCTCCACGGCGTTGCTCCGGGATAGAGTTTACAGCGTAAAACCCATGTTACCATGGGCCGGGTGGGCTCTTACCCCACCTTTTCATCCTTACCTTGCGGCGGTATATTTCTGTTGCACTTGTCCTGAGGTCACCCTCGGCGGGCGTTACCCGTTATCCCTGCCCTGTGGAGCCCGGACTTTCCTCATCCGCGGCCTTTCGGCCTGCGTCCGCGGCTGTCCGACCTGGTCGCGGAAATATTGTACTCCAACAGATGCCAAATGTCAAATATCCTTGCAAATTCTTTTGGAAAACGATATACTATAAAAAGAGAAGTATGGTAAATTGACGTTTAGCGTAATAAGGCCCCCTTGCCTAAAGGGGGCTGTCAGCGAAGCTGACTGGGGGATATTGTGCCGCATTGGCGGCACATCGCCCTACGGGCGAGAATCCCTCCGCCCCTTCGGGGCACCTCCCTTTAGGCAAGGGAGGCTTTGGTGCGGTGCTAATTTGTAACGCAAAGCGATAATTTACCGTTCAACCACATGGAAACGAGGTAATCAACATGAACACTGCCTTTGAAACATATTTCACCGCCCTGCGGGGCAAGCGCATTGCCGTTCTGGGTCTGGGCGTCAGCAACCGGCCCCTGGTGCGGCTGCTGCTGGAATTCGGCTGCGACGTCACCGGCTGTGACCGGACTCCCCGGGATAAGCTGGACCAGGAGGTCCTGGACCTGGAAGAGATGGGCTGCAAGCTCCGCTGCGGCGATACTTATCTGGAGGGCGTGGAGGCGGATGTGCTGTTCCGTACCCCCGGCATGCATCCCGGCAACCCGGCCATCCGGGGGCTGGCGGAGAAGGGCGCCTACGTCACCTCCGAAATGGAAGTTTTCTTTGAGGTTTGCCCCTGCAATCTGATTGCGGTCACCGGCTCCGACGGCAAGACCACCACCACCACGCTGATTTCCGAAATGCTGAAGGCAGACGGCAAGCAGGTCTGGCTGGGCGGCAATATCGGCACACCCCTGCTGCCCCTGGTGCGGCAAATGCAGGAAGATGACTTCGCCGTGGTGGAGCTCAGCTCCTTCCAGCTGATGGATATGACCCGCAGCCCCGCCCGGGCGGTGGTGACCAACCTGGCTCCCAACCACCTGGATGTCCACAAGGATATGGACGAGTATGTGGAAGCCAAGAAGAATATCTTCGCTTTCCAGAATGAAAAGGGACTGCTGGTCTTAAACCACGACAATGCCATCACAGATGCGTTCATTGGAAACGGCAAGACCGTCAAATTCTCCCGGCAGGCAGAAGCCCATGTGTGCCTGAAGGGCGATATGATCACCCGGGGCGGAGAAGCGGTGCTGAATGTCAACGACATTCTTCTGCCCGGTGTCCACAATATTGAGAATTACATGGCTGCCATCGCCGCGGTGGAGGGCCTGGTGTCCGACGAGACCATCCGCCATGTGGCCAAGAACTTCGGCGGCGTGGAGCATCGCATCGAGCTGGTTCGGATCAAGGATGGCATCCGGTTCTACAACGACTCCATTGCATCCTCTCCCAGCCGGACCATTGCCGGTCTGCGGAGCTTTAAGGAGAAGGTCATTCTCATCGCCGGCGGCTATGACAAGCATATTCCCTACGATGTGCTGGGTCCGGAGGTTTGTGAGCATGTGAAGAAGCTCTTCCTCTGCGGCGCCACTGCACCCCAGATTCGGGCCGCTGTGGAAAACTGCGGCATGGAACAGCCGGAAATTACCGACTGCGGCGATTTTGAATCCGCTGTCCGGGCTGCTGCCGCTGCTGCGGAATGCGGTGATGTGGTGCTCATGAGCCCTGCCTCCGCCTCTTTTGACCAGTTCAAGAACTTTATGGTCCGGGGCGAATTCTTCAAGAAAATCGTGAAGGAGCTGTAATATGGATCTTACCAAATTCACCAAACCTGCCCGGAAGACGCTGCCTCTGAAAACCTGCGGCGCGGTGATCGTGGCGGCAGGCTCTGCCTCCCGGATGGGGGGCATCGATAAGGTCATGGCGCCTTTGTCCGGCGAGCCCATGATCGTCCGGACGGTCCGGACCTTCCAGGAATGCGACGCGGTGTCCCAGATCGTCGTCGTCACCCGGGAGGATCTGATCCTGCCCATTACCCAGCTGTGCCAGGCCTTTAACAAGGTCACCGCCATTGTGGCAGGTGGCAAGAGCCGCCAGGAGTCCGTCAACAAGGGCCTTTCTGCCCTGGGCAAGGAGGTCAAGCTGGCCGCCATTCACGATGGCGCCCGGCCTCTGATCACCTGGCAGCTCATCGACCGATGCATCCGTGCGGCCAATACCTACGGCGCCGCCGCCCCGGCGATTCCTGTGAAGGACACCATCAAGACTGTGGAGGGCGGCATCGTGGTGAATACCCCGGACCGGGCTAAGCTCCGGGCGGTCCAGACCCCCCAGGTTTTTGATATTGATCTTTTGAAGGGTGCCCTGCTGAAGGCCTACCAGGACGGCGCAGAGGTCACCGATGACTGCTCCGCCGTGGAGCGGCTTGGCATGAAAGTCAAGATCGTGGAGGGCGATGAGAAAAATCTGAAGGTCACCACCCCCATGGACCTGAAAATCGCGGAAATGCTGCTGGAGGAAATGAAATGAGAATCGGACACGGCTATGATGTGCATAAACTGGTGGAGGGCCGGGACCTGATCCTGGGCGGTGTGAAAATTGACCACAGGCTGGGCCTGCTGGGCCATTCCGATGCGGACGTGCTGCTCCACGCGGTGTCCGACGCCCTGCTGGGCGCTGCCGGACTGGGGGATATCGGCAGACATTTCCCGGACACGGATCCTCAGTACAAGGGTGCCGACTCCCGGGTGCTGCTGCGGCATGTGGTTGGCCTGGTGAAGGAGAACGGCTACCGGATCTCCAATGTGGACGTGACCATGATCGCCCAGAAGCCGAAGCTGAAGGACCACATCCCCCAGATGCGTGCCAATATCGCCTCCGATCTGGGAATCGAAGAAAACCGGGTGAACGTGAAGGCCACCACCGAGGAGAAGCTGGGCTTCACCGGCAGGGAAGAGGGCCTGAGCTGCTACGCGGTGTGCCTGCTGGAGGAGTAATATGGAGCGGTTCTGGACCGTGGCGCAGGTCATCGCGCCAATCTTTGCCGCGATCTTTCTGGGCATGCTGGCAAAGCGGAAACAGCTGCTGACACCGGCGGAAAACCAGGGCCTTCAGAAATTCGTGATGAATTTCGGCCTGCCATGCGTGGTGTTCAATTCCTGCCTGACAGCGCAGATGGGCGTGGAGTCCCTCAGCAGCATGGCGCTGGCTCTGCCGCTGGTGGTCATCGGCACATTCTGGGCCTTCCGGGCCAGAAAAAAGCAGTTTCCCTATCATAATCTGCCCCAGCTGTTTACTGCCCAGGAAACGGGTATGCTGGGAATCCCTCTGTACATGATCCTGTTCGGCGTGGATCAGGCCTACCGGATGGGCGTGCTGGATCTGACCCAGGCTGTGACAGCCTACCCGGTCATCGCGATTCTGTCCGCGGACGCGGGCGAGAATCCCAGTGTCGGCAAAATTGTGAAAAAGGTGCTGACCTCTCCGCTTCTGATCATGAGTATGCTGGGCCTGGCGCTGAATCTCAGCGGCATCGGCAAGTGGCTGGATGCTGTGGGAATTGGCGGTGTCATCACGGAAAGCACCTCTTTCCTGGGCCAGCCCATCAGTGCCATGATGATCTTCAGCGTGGGCTATAATTTCTCTCTGACGAAGGGAAACCGGGATGTGATCGTGAAGATCAGCCTCATTCATTTCCTTCTCTTCGCCGTAGGTGGCATCCTGATCCAGCTGGCGCTGTGCCTGATCCCCAATGTGGATATGCTGACCCGGTGGGCACTGCTGCTGTACTGCACCCTGCCTGCCAGCTATCTGGCACCCAGTCTGGGCCGCAGCCAGGAGGATTTTACCGTAGCCTCTGGTGTTTGCAGCATCCTGACGGTGGTGAGCATTGCGGTTTTCTGCTGTATTGCTGCCATTGTTGCGTAAAAAAGAAAAGAAACAGGGCACCGGCCATGGCCGGTGCCCTGCTTTTATGTAGAAATTACCGCTTGATATCGAAATTCTGGTTCATGATCTCCTTGATGGCCCGGGCGTCATCGGTGATGTTGGCGTCACCGTGGATGGTGTGCTTGATGACGGAGGAGGCCACGGCGAAGTTCACCATGTCCATGGGCTTGTAATTACGCATCATGGCGTAGATCAGGCCGGAGGCAAAGGCGTCGCCGCCGCCCACGCGGTCAAGAATGTTGAAGGTGAAGAGCTTACTCTCGAAGGTGTGGCCCTGATACCACATGAAGGCCTTCAGGGAGTTCTGGGAGCCGGAATGGGCATAGCGCACATGCCGGGCGATGCACTGGATATTGGGGTACCGCTCGATAAAGTGCTGGAACACCTCGTCCTGCTGCTCGTAGCTGGGCTGCAGGGGGATGCCGTCCTTCCAGTCGCCCTTGCTGTGGTCATTTTCGTCCTTCCAAAGATGGTAGGGCTCGATGCCCAGCAGCACATCCACATAGGGCAGGCACTGGGTGCAGTAGTCTCTTGCCTCCTCCCAGGTCCACAGCTTGGAGCGGAAATTGCCATCAAAGCTGGTGGTGAGGCCCAATTCCTTGGCTACCTTCAGGCAGTTCAGGATGAAGTCGGCACAGGTCTGGTTCAGAGCGGGGGTGATGCCGGACACATGGAGCCAGGTGTAGCCATCCAGCAGGGCGGCGATATCCACCTTGCTCAGGTCATACTCGGTGATGGCGGAGTGCTTCCGGTCATAGGTGACCTTGGAGGAGCGGATACCGTAGCCGGTTTCCAGGTAGTAGGTGCCCAGGCGGTGGGTGGGGGTCTCCTCGGGGGTGGACAGGATCACGGGAGTACAGTGAACATCGTTACTCCGGAGCATACGGATGGCACTCTTGCCGATGGAGTTGTTGGGCACCACGGAGAAGAAGGTGGAGTCGATACCCAGGTTGGCCAGAGAAAGGGCAATGTTGGCTTCACTGCCGCCGTAGGTGGCCTCAAACTCATTGGCCATACGGATCTTCTGGTAGTTGGGGGGAGTCAGGCGGAGCATGATCTCGCCGATGGTGATGAATTTGTGAGAGCTGATATTCTTCAGCAGGGGATTATGATGTTCCATGGTTAGCCTCCTCTTGTTATTTCACTGATATTTATATTATAACGACTGACATGGTGGATTTCAATAGATAAATCGTCTTTTTGGAAAAATAAACTGGGAAATTTGACGAAAGAACAGGGCGGGAGCCGGATGCATAGAATGCTCCGGGAGGTGTTGGCTATGAAATTCTATTATGTGACATTCCGCTCGGTGACCCACGGCCAGCGGGGAGAGAAGCTGCTGACAAATGAGAATATCCGCTGCCATCTGCTGCGGACCCCCAAATGGATGGAGGTAAAGGGCTGCGGCTACAGCCTGCGGATCTGGACGGAGGACATCAACCTGCCTGTGGCGCTGCTGCGAGGAAACCATGTGCCTATGCAGCGGGTGTATATCCAGACCCCTGAGGGTACCCTGGAGGAAATGAACCTATGACCTATCTGGATTTCGGCGCCACCTCCCTGCGTAAGCCCCGGCAGGTGGGGGAGGCGGTCCGGTGGGCCATGGAACACTGTGCCAATCCGGGCCGTGGGGGCTATGGCGCCGCCATGGAGGCTGCCCGGGTGGTATTTGACTGCCGGGAGCGAGCCGGGAAGCTCTTTGACTGTGAGCCGGAGCAGGTGGTGTTCACCGCCAACTGTACCCATGGGCTGAATATCGCCATTCGCAGTCTGGTGCAGCCCGGGGACCGGGTGGTGATCTCCGGCTTTGAGCATAACGCGGTCACCCGGCCGCTGCATGCTCTGGGGGCGGAGTGGATGGTGGCAGGGCGCAAGCTCTTTGACTGGGAGGATACCCTGAGCCGCTTCGAGGATGCCCTGAAGCAAAGACCCAAAGCGGCGGTGTTTACTCATGTGTCCAATGTGTTCGGTTATATTCTGCCGGTGGAGCAGATGGCGGCGCTGTGCCGGGACCGGGGGATTCCCTTTATTGTGGACGCAGCCCAGTCGGCGGGAAGTATCCCGGTGTCCCTGAAAAAGCTGGGTGCGGAATTTATCGCCATGCCGGGGCACAAGGGCCTGCTGGGTCCCCAGGGTACGGGACTTCTGCTGTGCGGCCGGGAGGGAACACCGCTGCTGGCAGGGGGCACCGGCAGTGATTCACGCCTGCAGGATATGCCGGAATATCTACCGGAACGGCTGGAGGCCGGGACGGTGAATGTGCCGGGGATCGCGGGACTATCTGCAGGATTGGATTTTATTAAGCGCGCTGGGATCGAAAATATCGGTCTCCGGGAGCATCGGGAGGCGGCACGCTGCGCCGGAGACCTTAGAAAATTGGGCTGTAAGGTTTTCTCCGGTCCCCACCAGGCAGGGACAGTCTCTTTCCTGCCGGAGGGAGACTGCGAAGAGGCGTCAGAGGCGCTGGGACGGCGGGGGATCGCCCTTCGGGCGGGACTCCACTGCGCACCCCTGGCCCATGAAAGTGCCGGAACACTGGAAACCGGAACGGTCCGGGTCAGCTTCGGCTGGAATGCAAATGCGCAACAGACCCGGAAACTTCTTACGGCGGTTTCCAAACAAATGGGGCAGAAATCCTAAATTTTTTTACAGAATATCTATTGCTATCCCAGGGACAATCCGCTATAATAGGTTGGATAATAGGTTTACTATACGATAGCGCAGTATGCTCTTTTTACAAGGAACACAGAGGGGGATAAACGAATGGACAGATTCGATGGCTTTTTCCAGACAATTGCCAGAATGCAGTGGTCCGATTATGTGGATATTGCACTGGTGGCCCTGATCATATACCTGCTGATGCCCCTGATCCGGACGCCCAGCACCATGCGTATCGCAAGAAGCGTTGTGGTTCTGCTGGTGGTGGCCTGGCTGACCGACGCTCTGGAGCTGTACACCCTCAGCTTTATTCTGAACCAGTTCCTGGCCATCGGTCTTCTGGCTTTCGTGGTGCTGTTCCAGCCGGAGCTGCGGCGGATGCTGGACCGGCTGGGCAATGTGCGTCTGCGCAATTTCTTTGGCTTTGAAAAGCCTACCCAGGAGATGGATGCGGTGATCTCCCAGACGGTCATGGCCTGCGAGATCATGAGCCGGGAGAAGGTGGGCGCCCTGATCGTGTTCTCCCGGGAAGCCCGGCTGGATGAGTATATGCGCACCGGAACCCAGATCGACGGTCAGGTGTCCGAGCAGCTGATCCGGAACATTTTCTTCCCCAAGGCATCCCTCCATGACGGAGCCATGATCGTCCGGGAGGGGCGGGTGGCCGCCGCCGGTTGTGTGCTGCCCCTGAGTGACAGCCATCGGCTTAGTGCGGATCTGGGTACCCGGCATCGTGCCGGTGTGGGCATCAGCGAGGTATCCGATGCGGTGGTGGTTATCGTCTCTGAGGAGACCGGAACTATTTCCGTGGCCGTGGGCGGCATGCTCAAAAGGCATCTGGCCACAAAAACCCTGGAAAAACTGCTGCACAACGAGCTTTGTCCCGCTGAGACTGAGCAGGAGACCAATCTGGCCCTGAGGCTGAAGCAGAAATGGCAGAAGAAGGAGGCGGATTCTGATGAAAAATAAACTGATGTCCGCGGCTCTTTCCCTGCTGATCGCCTTTGGCCTGTGGATGTATGTGATCACCGAGGTCAGCCCCGGTTCCGAATGGACTTACAATGACGTTCCTGTAAAAATGGAGGGTGAGACCGTTCTGAAAGAACGGGGCCTGATCATTACCGGCATCTCCTCCACAAATGTGGATCTGACCCTGTCCGGCAACCGCTCCGATTTAAATGAGCTGAACAGCTCCAATATTACCCTGAAGGCCGATATGACCAAGATCTACGATCCCGGTACCCATAAAATCGGCTATGATATCACCTACCCCGGCAATGTGGCCAGCAATGCCTTCAACCGGGTGAACCAGTATCCTGACTCCATCGTGGTGACGGTGGAGAAGCTGATCATCAATAAGGAAATTCCGGTGAACATCATCTACCAGGGCAAGGCGACCGATGGCTATGTGGTCCGCCGGGCAGACGTGATGATGGATAATGAGGTCATTCTGGTAACCGGTCCTGAGTCTGTGGTGAATCAGATCACCCAGGCCATTATCAACATCGATCTGGATGGTCAGACCGAGTCCATCAGTCAGAATTATCGGTTCACGCTATGCAACAGTGACGGGGAAGGCGTGGATTCTGAGATGATCACCGTTAACACCGAGGAAGTCCATGTGGACCTGACAATCCACCGGAAGAAGCAGGTGGATCTGGTGGTTACTTTGGTTCCCGGCGGCGGCGCCACCGATGCGGATGTGGAGATTGCCCTGAGCACCGAGAGCATCTGGATCTCCGGCAGCGATATTGCCCTGGAGCAGGTGGGCGATACCATCAATCTGGGCACCATCAATCTGGCAGATTACGAAAACAACACAAAACTGACATTCACCATCCCTGTCTATGAGGGCGTCACCAACGACAGCGGCGAGACGGAAGTGGAAGTGGCTGTCCGCTTTGAAGGCCTGATGACCAAGGAAATCGTCATTGAGGAATTCCGCACCATCGGTGTGCCGGAGGGCTACGAGGCACAGATCATCACAGAAAAGCTGACTGTCAAGGTCCGCGGTCCCTATGAACTGGTGAATAAGCTCACAGCCCGGGATATCATCGCCACGGTTGACTTCACCGGTGAAGAGGCGGGCGATGCCACCATGCGGGTGAATATTGAGTTTACAGAGAAATTTGGGGCTCTGGGTATTCTGGGTAAGCCCAGCGTTACCACATCCCTGCAGCCCATTGAAACTGAGGAGTAAACCGTAAATGGAACAAATCGTACGCGTAAAGGAAGCCCATGAAAACGGCACGGCCACGGTCTTTCTCCAGCGGGAAAGCGCCTGCTCCGGCGACTGTCACAAATGCTCCGGCTGCGGAGCGGCCAAGGAAGTGATGGTATTCGAAGCACAGAATCCCATCGGCGCTTCCCGGGGAGATCTGGTGGTCATCGAGTCCAGAACCGGCCCGGTGATGAAGGCTGTGGGTGTATTCTATGTACTGCCCCTGGTCCTGTTTTTCCTGGGCTACTATGTGGGCGATGTATGGCTGGGCATGGGCGGCCTGTTTGCCTGCCTGGGCTTCGTCATCGCCATCGCGGCATCGGTCCTTTACGACCGGATCATTGCCAAAAAGCAAGAAGTACACACCATTACCGGATACGCAGGGGATTATCTTCTGCAATCCGTCAAAAAAGGGGATCATGCAAGTGATTAAGAGTATGACCGGCTATGGCCGGGCAGTGCAGACCGTAAACGGACGTGAATTTACCGTGGAGGTCCGCTCCGTCAATAACCGCTATCTGGACTGCAATGTGAAGCTGCCCCGGATGGTATCCTTCGCAGAGGATGCCGTCAAGCAGGCAGTGAAGGCTGCCATCTCCCGGGGCAAGGTGGATGTTTACATCACCATCAAGTCCGAGGCAGAGGCCGACACCAAAATTACCCTGAACGCCGCCATTATGGAGGGCTACTTAAGTGCCATGCGCCAGATGGTGGATACCTACGGCGTCAAGGACGATATCAGCGTGTCCACCATGTCCCGCCTTCCTGAGATCTTCACCGTGGAGAAGCCCGAGGTGGACGAGGAGCAGCTGAAAAGCGATCTGCTGCAGGTGGTTGCCGCTGCCCTGGAGGGCTACAATGCCTTCCGCGCTGCCGAAGGCGCCGCACTGGATGCGGACCTGCGCAGCCGGGGCAACACCATTCTGGAACTGGTTTCTCAGGTGGAATCCGGCAATGCCCAGACTGTCATCGACTACCGGGCACGGCTGTACAACAAGCTGAAGGAGGTCCTGGCCAACACCGCCATCGACGAAAGCCGGATCCTCACCGAGGCCGCCATCTTCGCGGACAAGGTTGCCGTGGACGAGGAGACCGTCCGTCTGCGCAGCCATTTGGAGCAGATGAACAAGATGCTCACCGACGGCGGCGCCCTGGGCCGGAAGCTGGATTTCCTGCTGCAGGAAATGAACCGTGAGGCCAACACCATCGGTTCCAAGTGTACCGATGTGCGCCTGGCCCGGATCGTGGTGGATATCAAGGCCGAGCTGGAAAAGATCCGGGAGCAGACCCAGAACATTGAATAAGGCAGCGTAAGAGGTAGCCTATGAAACTGATCAACATCGGCTTTGGCAGTCTGGTTGCCGCCGGACGGGTGCTTTCCATCCTGTCTCCCGATTCCGCGCCCATCAAGCGCGTGATCCAGGAGGCCCGGGACCGGGGCATGCTCATCGACGCATCCTACGGCCGCAAGACCAAAGCCGTTCTGCTGATGGACACGGATCATGTGATCCTGTCTGCCCTGACTCCGGAGCAGCTTTTTGCCCGGTGGCAGGATAAAAATGACGTGGAATTTGAGGAGGAAGAGACATAAATATGGGCAAACTCATCGTAATCTCCGGCCCCTCCGGTGTGGGCAAGGGCACCGTCCTGGGCATTGCCATGGACAGATGCCCCGATCTGCGCTTTTCTGTTTCCGCAACCACCCGGGGTCCCCGCCCCAACGAAGTGGACGGCGTCCACTACTATTTCGTCACCAGGGAGCGCTTCGAGGAAATGATCGCCGCAGGCGATTTCCTGGAATACGACGCCCACGCCGCCAACTACTATGGCACCCCCAGGGCCCAGGCCATGGAAAAAATGGAAAATGGACATGTTCTGCTGGACATCGAGCCCAAGGGTGCCGAGCAGGTGAAAAAGAATATGCCGGAGGCCATTCTGATCTTCATCATGCCCCCCTCCGTTGAGGAACTGGAGCGCCGGCTTCGTGGCCGGGGTGACACCTCCGAGGAGCAGATCAGGATCCGCATGGAGCGTGCCATCTGGGAGATGGACCAGCGGCACTGGTACGACCATGTGCTGGTCAACGACAGCGCAGAAGCCTGCGCCGAAGAAATTTTGAAAATCATTGCCGATAAGGCCTGAATATTGGAGGAAATGAATTATGCTGTACCCCCCTGTTGCTGATCTTCTGAAGAATGTGGATAGCCGTTACCTGCTGGTGAACGTGGTGGCCCACCGTGCCCGCCAGATCGCCGTGGAGGCCGAGGCCTTCCAGGAGGAGCTGCCCGAGAAGCCCGTAACCCTGGCCATCCAGGAAGTGGCCGACGGCAAGCTCAGCGCCACCGTCAAGGAAGAGTACAAGAACTAAAAATGGCTCCCCTTAGAGGGGAGCTGTCAGCGAAGCTGACTGAGGGGTGAAAACTTTCGATCTTTCACCCCTTCGGCCCTTTGGGCCACCTCCCCTCAAAGGGGAGGCAATTCGGGAAGGAGGGGCCCATATGATTGCGAAAATCGCTGTTTCCGCCGCGACCTTCGCCATAGACAAGCCCTATTCCTACCGGGTCCCGGAGGAGATGGAACTGCTGCCCGGCCAGCGGGTGCAGCTTCCCTTCGGCCGGGGCAACCGCCGCTGCGAGGGCGTGGTGCTGTCTCTGGAATCCGGCGACGAATCAAAGCTCAAATGCGTGGAGAGGGTATTGGATGAAAGTCCCATCCTGACCCGGCACCAGCTGATGCTGGCGGGCTTCATCCGGGAGCGGTATTTCTGCACCCTCTATGAAGCAGTCCGGGCTATGCTCCCCGCGGGACTCTGGTTTCAGACCAAGGCCAGCTACCTGCTCACCCAGGACGGGTCCTGGCAGGATAAGACCATCAAAAAGCCCGGCGCCGCTGAGATCCTCCGGCTGATGGATGACCTGGGCGGTCACGCCGACGAAAACGCTCTGCGCGCCTGCATTTCTGACGAGGAAGTGCTGGAAGAAGCCCTTTCCTACCTGGTCAGGAAAAAATGGGTGGAAGCCCAGACGGAGTTCAAGCCCCGGTCCAATGACAAGACCGAGAAAATCGTCACCCTGGCGTCCTCTCCGGAGGAGGCCATGGAGTATGCCTCCCATCGGCCCAAATCCGCTGCCATGCAGCGCGCTGTGCTGGAACTGCTGTGCAGCCTGGGCAGTGTTGCGGCTAAGGAGCTGTGCTATTTCACCGGCGCGAAAATGCCCACCATCCAGTCCCTGGAGCAGAAGGGCTATGTGGCCCTTTCTGAGCGGCCGGTATTGCGGTGCCGGGAGATCAAGCCCGCGGAAATCCAGCGGCCCCTGGTGCTGAATGATGCCCAGGCACGCTGCTTTGACGGACTGGAAACCCAGATGAAGGGCAATCATCCGGGAATCGCCCTGCTCTACGGCGTCACCGGCTCCGGCAAGACCTCCGTCTATATCCGGCTGATCCAGGAATGTCTGGAAATGGGCAAATCGGCCATGCTCCTGGTGCCGGAAATATCTCTGACGCCCCAGCTGTTGGGACTGCTGGCTGCCTGGTTCGGTGACCGGGTGGCGGTGCTCCATTCCAGCTTGGGCGTGGGCGAACGGTACGACCAGTGGAAGCGGGTCAAAAGCGGCGAAGCAAGTGTCATCGTCGGTACCCGGTCCGCTGTCTTTGCCCCCTGCGAGAACCCCGGAATTATCATTCTGGATGAGGAGCAGGAGCATTCCTACAAATCCGAAAATTCTCCCCGTTACGATGCCCGAGAAATCGCCATCTGGCGGGGTGCCAAGGAAAATGCCCTGGTGCTGCTGGGCTCCGCCACTCCCTCGGTGGAGAGCATGTACCGGGCGAAAACCGGCGTGTATCAGCTCTATACCTTAAAAGAGCGGTACAACGGCAAGCCCCTTCCCGATGTGGAGATCGTGGACCTGCGGGAGGAACTGAAGATGGGAAATGACCTTTCTTTGAGCTATCCCCTCCGGGAGGCTATCCACGATACCGCCCATGCGGACAAGCAGACCATTCTGCTGCTCAACCGCCGGGGCAACAGCCGTGCCTTAGTCTGCGTGGACTGCCGGGAGACCCCCAACTGTCCCCGGTGCGATGTGCGGCTGACCTACCACAGCGCCAACTCCCGGCTCATGTGCCACTACTGCGGCCATTCCCAGCCGGCCCCTGCCCGCTGCCCCACCTGCGGCGGCCCATTAAAGCCCATCGGTACCGGCACCCAGAAGGTCCAGCAGGAGCTGGAAGGCCTGTTCCCGGATATGGAGACCCTGCGAATGGATGCGGACACGGTCAGCGCTGTGAATACCCACGAAAAGATCCTGGAAAAGTTTGAACAGGAGAAGATCCCGGTACTCATCGGCACCCAGATGGTGGCCAAGGGCCTGAACCTGAAGGATGTGACTTTGGTCGGCGTTCTGGACGCGGACCTGAGCCTTTACACCGGCGGCTACCGGGCAGGGGAGACCACCTTCAACATGCTCACCCAGGTGGTGGGCCGGGCAGGCCGCGGCGACTGCGAGGGCCGGGCCATCATCCAGACCTTGGTTCCCAATCACCAGGTGATCCGCCTGGCAGCAGCGCAGAATTACGATGGATTTTATGATCTGGAAGTGAATCTGCGCCGGGTCCAGAACGCGCCGCCTTTTGGAGATGTGGCTATGGTGACCTTCACCGGCCAGGAGGAGACTTCCGTCCTCCGGGGGGCTGCCAAATTCCGGGATTCCCTCAACGCCTGCCTGAAGCAGGCACCCTACACAGAAGAAACCTGCACCGCTCTGGGGCCTGCCCCCTGCGTGGTGCCGAAAATAAACTACAATTTCCGTTACCGCCTGACCCTGCGCTGCCGGATGACCAAAAAACTACGGTTTTTGCTGGCCCACCTGCTCCGGGAATTTGCCCGGGACGGCCAGAACCGGGGCGTATCGGCATTTATTGACGTAAACGGATTCGATGCATAGAAAGAGGTAAAGAATATGGGCCTGCGTAAAATTCTCACTGACAAGGATCCCGCGCTGCACAAGGTGTGCAAGCCGGTTGAAAACTTTGACCGGAAGCTCCACAAGCTGCTGGACGATATGCGTGAAACGCTGATCGATTCCAACGGCGTGGGCCTGGCTGCCCCCCAGGTGGGCATTCTGCGCCGGGTGGTGCTGGTGGATACCGGCGAAGAGATCCTGGAACTGATCAACCCGGAAATGCTGGAAACCGATGGCGAGCAGGTGGGTGCAGAGGGCTGCCTCAGCGTCCCCGGCAAGTACGGCCTGGTCAAGCGGCCCTACTGGGCCAAGGTCCGGGCTCAGGACCGGGAGGGCAACTGGTACGAGGCCGAGGGTGAGGAGCTGATCGCCCGGTGCTTCTGCCATGAGCTGGACCACCTGGACGGTATCGTCTACACCGAGGTGATGGAGCGCTTCCTGACCGAGGAAGAACTCCAGTACGACGAAGACTAAATTACGCTGTCATTGCGAACCAGTGCGCATACTGGTGTGGCAATCCCCAAAGGATTGCTTAAGTGTTTGGAGGTAATCCTTTGAGAGTAGTTTTTATGGGTACGCCGGATATCGCGGCCACCTGTCTGAAAAAAATCCTTGCCGACGGCTTTGAGGTTGTCGGCGTATACACCCAGCCCGACCGGCCCAAGGGCCGGGGCATGAAGATGGTGTTCTCTCCCGTGAAGGAGGTGGCCATTGCCAACAATATCCCTGTGTTCCAGCCGGAGAACTTCCGCTCTGACGAGGATGTGCAGACCCTGCGGGATTTAAAGCCCGATGTCTGCGCCGTGGTGGCCTATGGCCGGATCCTGCCCCAGCGGGTGCTGGACATTGCCACTTTGGGCAATGTGAATATCCACGCCAGCCTGCTTCCCCAGTACCGGGGCAGCGCCCCCTATCAGTGGGCAGTACTGGACGGCCTCACCGAAACCGGCGTCACTGCCCAGCATATGGCACTGAAGATGGATGCCGGTGATATCATCGATGTGGCAAAATGCCCCATCGGTGAGAATGAGACCGCCGGAGAACTGCTGGATAAGCTGGCCGTACTGGGTGCCGATTTGCTGAGCGATGTTCTGAAAAAGTTTGAAAACGGCCGTCCCGAGGGCATCCCACAGGATGAAGCCAAAGTGAGCTTCGCTCCCATGCTGGACAAAACCATGTGCCCCATCGACTGGAACAAGACTGCACAGCAGGTCCACAACCAGGTCCGTGGTCTGCACCCCTGGCCCGTTGCCACCATGGAACTGAAGGGCCAGAAATTCAAGGTCCACGCCACCGCCATCGTGGAGGGCCATGGTGAGCCCGGCGAGATCCTGCGCCTGACCAAGACCGGCCTGGTTATTGCCTGCGGTGAAGGCGCCATTGAGGTGCGCTCTTTGCAGGCCGAGGGCGGCAAGCGGATGGCAGCTCCCGACTACTTCCGGGGCCATCCCCTGTAAGCCATGGGCGCAAGAGAAACGGCGCTGAACGCGCTGATCGCCTGCCGGAAGGAGGGCGCCTGGAGTAACGGTGTACTGAAGGAGTACATCCTCCGGGACCGGCTGGATTCCCGGGACGCTGCTCTGGCCACCCGGTTGTGCTACGGTGTTCTGCAGAACCGGCTGAAGCTGGACTTTTATTTACAGCAACTGCTCACCGGCAAAACCAAGGACCTGCACCCGGCCGTCCGGGACATCCTCCATCTGGGACTGTACCAGCTCTATGAGATGGACAAGATCCCCGAATCCGCTGCGGTGAACGAATCCGTCACCCTGGCGAAGAAATACTGCAAAAAACAGCGCTCCGCACCGGGACTGGTGAACGCCGTCCTGCGAAACGCTGTGCGAAATATGGATACCATCGCCCAGCCCACCGGCTGGCAGGAGATTTACAGCCATCCCCAGGCGTTGATCGACCTGCTGAAGGGCTATGTGGGCAAGGAACGGATCAAGCCCATGCTGGAAGCCAACAACGCCGCTCCTCAGACGGTGATCCAGGTGAACACCCTGAAGATCACCACCCGGGAACTGCAAAACCGACTGGAAAGCGAGCATGTGGAGGCTCAGCCCCACGGCTGGATGCCCGATTGCCTGATTTTGGGTAGCACCGGAAATCTGGAAAACCTGCCTTCCTTTAAAGAGGGCCTGTTCTATGTCCAGGATCCTGCCGCCAAGCTCAGCGTCCTCTGCGCCGGACTTCCCAGGGGGGAAAACGTGAAGCTGCTGGACTGCTGCGCCGCCCCCGGCGGCAAGAGCTTTGCCGCCGCCATTGCCTTAGGCGGGGCAGGGGAGATCACCTCCTGCGATGTCCACGCCCACAAGGCAAAGATCATCGCAAACGGCGCCGCCCGGCTGGGGATCGCCAACATCACTGCGCGGCACCAGGATGCCACGGCGTTCGTCCCCGAATGGGAAAACGCCATGGATTATGTCATCGCGGATGTACCCTGTTCCGGCTACGGCATCATCCGGAAAAAGCCGGATATCCGCTACAAAAACCTGAAGGAAATGGCAAAGCTGCCGGAGCTTCAGTTGCAGATTCTTAAGAATCAGGCCCGGTATGTGAAACCGGGCGGTACGCTGCTCTATTCCACCTGCACCCTGACCCATGGGGAGAACGAGGGCCTGGTGGCGGCATTTCTGAAAGACAACGAAGACTTTTACCTGGAACCCCTGACACTGCCGGAGGTTTTCCCGAAAAACGAAAGCGGCATGCTGGCCCTGGTTCCGGGAGAATACGACACCGACGGATTTTTTATCGCTAAGCTGCGGAGGAAGTAATGAACATTCAATCCATGACCCTGCCGGAAATGACGGCAGCCATAAAAGAGCTGGGCCAGCCCGCCTTCCGGGGCAAGCAGGTCTACACCTGGCTCCATAAGGGCGTTCGCAGCTACGACGAGATGACCAATCTTTCCAAGGGCCTGCGGGAGCAGCTGGCGGAAAAGTATCCCATCTATACCCCCAAGGTGGTCCGCAAGCAGGAGTCCAAAAAGGACGGCACCATCAAGTACCTCTGGCAGCTTGCCGACGGCAACTGTGTGGAGACGGTTCTCATGCGCTACCACTACGGCAACACCGTCTGCATCTCCACCGAGGTGGGCTGCGCCATGGGCTGCGCCTTCTGTGCCTCCACCATCGGCGGTCTGGTCCGGCGGCTGGAGCCCTATGAAATGCTAAACGAGGTGCTGTTCACCCAGATCGATTCCGGTCTGCCCATTTCCCGGATCGTGCTCATGGGCATCGGCGAACCCCTGGACAATTTCGATAACGTGATGCGTTTCCTGGAGCTGGTGAACAGTGAGGACGGCATGAACATTTCCATGCGGCACATAAGCCTGTCCACCTGCGGTCTGATCCCCAAAATCGACGAGCTGGCCAAACGGAAAATGCAGATCTCTCTGGCAATTTCCCTCCACGGCCCCAACGACGAGATCCGCAGCCGGGTCATGCCGGTGAATAAGGCTTACCCCATCGAGCCGCTGCTGGAGTGCTGCCGCCGTTACTACGACGCCACCTCCCGCCGGATCCACTTTGAGTATGCCATGATCGACGGTGTCAACGACCGGGAGTGCGACGCGAAGGAGCTGATTCGGCGCCTGAAGGGCCTGCCCGCTCATTTTAATCTGATTCCGCTGAACCATGTGGAAGAGAGCCCTCTGAAGCCCAGTTCCAAAGCTGCCGTGGCTGCCTTCCAGAAAATTCTCGAGGATGGGGGCATCACTGCCACCGTCCGCCGTACCCTGGGCAGCGATATCGATGCCTCCTGCGGACAGCTCCGCAGAAAGTACAACAAAGAAAACCATTGATTAAGTAGAAGGGAGTTGAGCAATATGCAATTCTGGGGCCTGACCGATCCGGGCTGTGTCCGGAAACAGAACCAGGATACATATTTTATGGAGCAGCTGGACCGGAACAGCGCAATCTGCGTGGTCTGTGACGGCATGGGAGGCGCCAAATCCGGCAACATTGCCAGCTCCCTGGCGGCTGAGGTCTTTGTTCAGGAGATCAAGCGCAGCTACACCTCCCTCATGGACCGGGAAAAGACGGACCAGATGCTCCGCAGTGCTGTGAAGCTTGCCAACTTCACCGTCTACGACCAGGCACAGCAGTTCGAGGAATTCGAGGGCATGGGCACCACGCTGGTGGCGGCCCTGGTCCGGGGCAAGAAGGCCACGGTGATCAACGTGGGCGACAGCCGGGCCTACGGAATCAATGAGGAGGGTATTTCTCAGCTCTCCACGGACCACTCTGTGGTCCAGATGATGGTGGATCGGGGAGAACTGACCCCGGAATCCGCCAAGAGTTATCCGGGTAAGAATCTCATTACCCGGGCCATCGGTACCGAGCCGGTGGTTTTGTGCGACATTTTCCATACGGACGTGGCAAAGGGCGATTACCTTTTGCTGTGTTCCGACGGACTGTCCAACATGATGGACGATCAGGAGATTTTGTTTGAGGTTGTCCACGGTGCGGACCCTTCCGCCTGCTGCCAGCGTCTGCTGGACATCGCGAAAAACCGGGGCGCGCCGGACAATGTTACATCCGTTCTGATTAAGGTTTGATTGTTTCACATAGCGAAAGGAGCTATTTTTGAATATGGATCAATATATTGGACGGCTGCTGGACAACCGGTACGAGATACTTGAGATCATCGGCACCGGCGGCATGGCCGTTGTATATAAAGCCCGCTGCCACCGGCTCAACCGGCTGGTAGCCATCAAGATACTGAAAGACGAATTTGCCAGGGACGAGGAGTTCCGCCGCCGCTTCCATGCGGAGGGCGAGGCTGTTGCCATGCTCAGCCATCCCAACATCGTCCAGGTCTACGACGTTTCCTCCTCCGACAGTGCCAACTACATTGTGATGGAGTTGGTCACCGGTATTTCCCTGCGGCAATATATGGAACGAAAAGGTGTTCTCAACTGGAAGGAAACCCTGCATTTTGCCATGCAGATCGCCAAGGGCCTGGAACATGCCCACAGTCGGGGCATCGTCCACCGGGACATCAAGCCCCACAATGTGATGGTGCTGAAAAACGGCTCCGTGAAGGTGATGGACTTCGGCATTGCCCGGGTTATGAGCAAGAGCAATACCCTGACCAAGGAAGCTCTGGGCTCCGTTCACTACATCTCCCCGGAGCAGGCCAAGGGCGGCTACACCGACAACCGCTCCGACCTGTATTCCCTGAGCGTTGTCATGTATGAGATGATGACCGGACGGCCCCCCTATGACGGCGAATCGCCCGTTGCTGTGGCCATTCAGCACATCAACGGCGGTGCCCCTGTGCCATCCTCTCTGAATCCCAATATTCCCGGAGGCCTGGAACAGATCATCATGCATGGTATGGAACTGGAAACCAAGGACCGGTATGCCTCCGCTACAGAGATGCTGCGGGATATGGATGAATTCCGGAAGGATCCTGGTATTCTTTTCCCTTATGGGACAAGACCCTGCCTTACCGATGATACCCAGCAGCTGAATCTTGCGGATGTCAAACATGCCATGAGTACTGCGGAGCGAATCGCCGGGCGCAGGTCGGAGGACAGACCCCAGAAGAACCTGGAAACAGCGCGGGTTACGCTGTCAGGGGATGGCAGGCTGAAAACCGGCACCAATACCGGACGAAACCGGACAGTTACCTCCGGAACAGCCGGTGCTTACAAAACCCGCACTTCCACCGACAGCATGAGCATTTCCGAAAGAGCTGCGGCCCAGCGCCGTCGTCAGCGGGAAATTGAGAACGAGGAGCGCCGCAGCCGGGTCACTGCCATAGCTATCGTGGCCTGCAGCCTGGTGGCGGTGGTTGCCATCATCATTTTCCTGATCGCCCTGTTTTCCGGCGCCCTGTTCAACCATTCGGTGGATCTGGTGGATGTGCCCAGCCTGGAGGGGGAAGTGTACAAGGAGCTTTCCTACTACGAAGACTTTACCATTGTTACCGGCCAGCCGGAATACAATGAGGAGGTGGAAAAGGGAAGGATTATCCGTCAGGAGCCCATACCCGGCAGCCGGGTGGAAAAGGGTGCCAGAATCACGGTGATCCTGAGCCTGGGCAAGGAAACGGAAGTGATTTCCATGGAGGAATTGCGGGGGCAGGAGCTTGCGGCTGCCCTGGATTTTCTGAAAGCTCAGGGCCTGAATCCCCTCCCTTTTGAGGAATTCAGCGACGAGTATGCCGTGGGTCAGGTTATCCGTACCAACCCTGTAGCCGGAACGCCGCTGACGGATGGACAGAAGATTGAGGTTTATTACAGCGCCGGTCCCATGATCGTGACAGAGAAGATGCCCGATGTGGTAGGCTTGAATTTTGCCACTGCGGTGAAGCGGCTGAATGATCTGGGATTCTGGAATGTGACGGTCAATCGGCAGGAGAGCGATGAGGATAAGGATACGGTCATCGCCCAGTCCATTCCCCGCTACACCGAAACAGATACCACCGAAGAGATTGTGCTGACCATCTCCAAGGGCCCGGGTGTGAAGAAGGCCGTGGTTCCCCATGTGGTGGAGCTGCCCTTAAAGGACGCAGTGAAGCGTCTGAACGAGGCGGGCTTTACCACGGTGGAGGAGGAATATGTGTACAGCGACAAGCCGGAAAACGAAGTCCTGCATCAGTCCATTTCCCAGGGCACCGAGGTGGATGTGAAAACGAAAATCATCCTCCGGGTGTCCAAGGGTCCTGAGCCCACAGAGCCACCGGTGCCTGAAACCCAGGAGCCGGACCGTTCTGTTACGAGAAATGTGAAGATCTCCCTGCCGAACAGCGAAGAGGCTTACCAGCTGGAAATCTACCTGGACGGCAAACCCGTTCGGGAGCCCATTACCGTCAACGCAGGAGTTATGGAGATCGAGGTGGAACTTACCGGCACCGGCAAGCAGACCTATCAGCTTTATTGGGACGGCGAACAGATGCCGGCTCCCTACGATAAGTTTGAGGTGAACTTTGGCAATGGCTAATGTACGCACCGGCCGGATCGTCCGGTCCATCAGCGGTTTTTATGATGTCCGGACGGCGGAGAAGCTGATCTCCTGCCGGGCCCGGGGCATCCTGCGGAAAACCGGGGAGAGTCCCCTTACCGGAGACATGGTGGAGATCACCGTGGAAAAGGGTAAGGGCATGGTGGAGAAGATCCTGCCCCGTCGAAACAGCTTCGTCCGTCCGGCGGTTGCCAATATTGACACGCTGGTTGTCTTTGCGGCCAATGTAAATCCTGTTACCGAGCCCTTCCTCATCGACCGGGTGGCCGCCATTGCCGGTGACCAGGAGGTGCAGGTGGTGCTGTGTGTGAACAAGTGCGATCTGGATCCGGCTGTGGACCTGGTCCGGATCTATACGCACGCCGGATTTCCGGTGATCTGCACCAGCGCTGAAACCGGCGAGGGTGTGGATGCCCTGCGGGAGCTGATCCGGGGCAAGGTGGTGGCATTCACCGGTAACTCCGGCGTAGGCAAGAGCAGTATCCTGAACCGCCTCAGCCCGGAACTGAAGCTGGCCACCGGCGAAGTCTCCGAAAAGCTGGGCCGCGGCCGCCATACCACACGGCACGTGGAACTCTACGATCTGGGTGAGGGAACCTATGTGGTGGATACCCCGGGCTTTTCCTCCTTCGATACGGATCAGATGGATGTGATTCTGAAGGAGAACCTCCAGTACGCCTTCCCAGATTTTGGACCCTATGTGGGTAAGTGCCAGTTCCACGACTGCTCCCACCGGAAGGAACCGGGCTGCGCCGTGACCGAAGCCCTTGCCAAGGGCGAGATCGAACCCAGCCGCTACGACAGCTATTTAAAGCTCTACGAAAAAGCCGCCCAGATCAAGCTCTGGGAACTGAAATGATCCATATTATATAGTAGGGGAGGGGCATTGCCCCTCCCGTTTTTCATTGCAGCTGTCATATGTTGGCTGATCTGGGACAAGCAATGACAGCAAAAACTGAGAGATCCGTGTCTGTTTGGCCCCGGACTGGGAGATCTTCTACTGTGCGGCGCCGAAGGATTCCATCGGCTCACCGGAGGAGATGGTCAGAAAGGCCTGGGCGTTTGATCAGGAATTGAAGGCGAAATACGGATAGAGCAATAAGCGCCCGGTTTTAACGACCGGGCGCAATTATATTGCAAAACTTGCTGTCTCGCGAACGGAAAGCAATTTCTGCAAACTGACGAAATTCACCCAAACTTTTTGTGATTTTTTCTGAAATTATGCTTGACAAATGCTTTTAGGGGTGGTATATTAATCAAGCGCGTGTAGGGGGAATCTGCGGATTTTCCAGAAAACACAAAAGCGCAACGCGATGATGCGGGAGATTGCTCGGAAACGAGGTAACTTCCGCGGAGTATGTCCGGTCATCGGGCGGCTGAACTGCTTCTGGCTGCGCCAGCGTATATCGCTGGGTCCAGGGGAAAGGGTCGGCCTCGGTCGGCCATTTTTCATGGCTTAGAATGATACGCACGGCGGCGCGGACAAAGAAGTTCGACCGTACCCAGACACCCAAGCAAACTGAGTACGAAAATTAGGAGGAAAACAAACCATGGCAAACCAGATGATCCGCATTCGGCTGAAGGCTTACGATCACCAGCTGATCGACTCCAGCGCTGCAAAGATCGTGGAGACCGCAAAGCGCAACGGCGCTCAGGTTTCCGGCCCCATCCCGCTGCCCACCAAGAAGGAAGTTGTTACCATCCTTCGCGCTGTCCATAAGTACAAGGACTCCCGTGAGCAGTTCGAGCGCAGAACCCACAAGAGACTGATCGATATCCTCAACCCCAACCAGAAGACCGTCGAGGCTCTGATGAGCCTGGATCTCCCCGCTGGCGTTGAGATTGAGATAAAGCTGTAATTTTTACGTAACAACGAAAATTTACGGCAGCCCGCACTGTCTGGCATCGGGCGGACGGGTCATGTCGGCAAGCTGAACCCAATGCAGCAGTCGACCAATAACCTATATTAAAAGGAGAAAACCCAAGATGAAAAAGGCAATCATCGGCAAGAAGGTCGGAATGACCCAGATCTTCGATGAGAGCGGCAAGGTCATCCCTGTTACCGTTGTGGAAGCAGGCCCCTGCGTCGTCACTCAGAAGAAGACCAACGAAACCGACGGCTACACCGCCGTCCAGCTGGGCTTTGAGGATATCAAGGAGTCCAAGCTGACCAAGCCTGAGGCTGGCCACCTGAAGAAGGCCGGCGTTGAGGCTAAGAAGTACCTGAAGGAGTTCAAGCTGGAGAACGCTGCTGAGATGAACGTCGGCGACGTTGTCAAGGCTGACACCTTCGCTGCCGGCGACTGGATCGATGTCACCGGTATTTCCAAGGGCCATGGCTACCAGGGCGTTATCAAGCGCCACGGCGCACACCGCACCGACATGACCCACGGCGGCGGCCCTGTCCACCGTCACGCAGGTTCCATGGGCGCTTCATCTCATCAGTCCCGCATCTTCCCCGGCAAGATCGGCGCCGGTCAGATGGGCAATGAGCAGGTCACCATCGAGAACCTGGAAGTTGTTAAGGTTGATGCAGAGCTGAACATGATCGTTATCAAGGGCGCCATCCCCGGCCCCAAGGGCGGTCTGGTCTACATCCGCAACACTGTCAAGACTCACAAGGTCAAGCAGGCCGGTGCAGACATCAGCAAGAATCCCCAGAAGGCTTCCGGTCGTAACCCCCAGAAGGCTTCCGCAAGAAACGGCTAAGAGAGGAGATCATAAATCATGCTTAAGACTAATGTTTACAATATGTCCGGCGAGCTGGTTGGTGAGATCGAACTCTCCGAAGCTGTGTTCGGCGTAACCCCCAACCAGTCCGTGGTTCATGACATGGTCAAGAACCATCTGGCTAACCTGCGTCAGGGCACCCAGAGCGCTCTGACCCGCGCTGAGGTTTCCGGCGGTGGCCGCAAGCCCTGGCGTCAGAAGGGTACCGGCCGCGCCCGTCAGGGCTCTACCCGTGCTCCCCAGTGGACCCACGGCGGTATCGTCTTCGCTCCCAAGCCCCGCGATTACTCCT
>SVMD01000006.1 GCA_015067615.1 Oscillospiraceae bacterium | reverse complement strand
AAATCAGAAAACAATTTCATAATTCTTGATTTTTTGGGTTGTCATTTCCCGGTTCTTATATTAAAATAGGAAAGGATATGAAAAGAAGGAGTGAACGTTTTTGAGCGAACTGAAATATAAGCGCATCCTGCTGAAGGTCAGCGGCGAGGCGCTGGGTGAAAAGACAGCCCAGGGCGACGGCTTCGGCCTGGACTTTCAGAAGATCGCCGAAGTGGCTTCTGCCATCAAGGAGTGCGTCGATATGGGTGTCCAGGTTGGCCTGGTCATCGGCGGCGGCAACTTCTGGCGTGGCGTGAAGAACGGCAGCGGCAAGATGCAGCGGACCCATGCCGATTCCATGGGCATGCTGGCTACGGTCATGAACGCCATCGCGGTGGCGGACGTGCTGGAACAGCACGGCATGGATGCCCGGGTGCTCACCGCCGTGGAGATCAACAAGTTTGCCGAGTACTTTACCCGTGACCTGGCAAACCGCTATCTGAACGAGGGCAAGGTGGTCCTCTTCGCCGCCGGAACCGGCAACCCCTACTTCTCCACCGACACCGGCGCCGTGCTGCGCGGCGTGGAGATCGAGGCTGACGCGGTACTGATGGCCAAGAATGTGGATGCCATCTACTCCGCCGACCCCAAGAAGGACCCCAACGCGATCCGCTATTCCCACCTGACCTACGCCAAGGTCCTGGAGGACGGCCTGAAGGCTACCGACGTTACCGCCATGGCACTGGCAATGGACAACGACATGCCCATGGTCTGCTTCGGCCTGGCAGAAGAGAACAGCATCATCCGTGTGGTTCGGGGCGAAGCCATCGGAACCACCGTTACCAATTAATATTTAGGAGGAAATAACAATGGCAGTGGATTTTAAGGATTACGCAAGAAGAATGGACAAGGCTCTGGACCACCTGAACGAGGAGTTCGGCGCTGTCCGTGCAGGCCGTGCCAACGCTAAGGTTCTGGACCGGATCACTGTGGAATACTATGGTTCTGAGACTCCCCTGAACGGCGTCGCTACCATTTCTTCCCCCGACGCCCGTACCCTGGTCATCTCCCCCTGGGATACCAAGCTCCTGAAAGATATTGGCAAGGCTATCCAGATGTCCGATCTGGGCATCAACCCCCAGAACGACGGCCGCGTTATCCGTCTGACCTTCCCTCAGCTGACTGAGGACCGCCGTAAGGATCTGGTCAAGCAGGTCAAGAAGTACGCCGAGGAAGCCAAGGTGGCTATGCGCAACATCCGCCGCGACGGCATGGACTACGTCAAGAAGCTGAAGAAGAACAGCGAAATCACCGAGGATGACCAGAAGAAGGCAGAGAAGGATCTGCAGGATCTGCTGGACAAGAACATCAAGAAGGTGGACGCAGCCCTGGCCGCCAAGGAAAAGGAACTGATGGCAATCTGATTTCTGTATCCAGCCGGGACATTTCGTCCCGGCTGGATACAAATGCAGAATGATGAATGCAGAATGCAGAATGAAGGTATGGCTCCGCCATGGTTTTCGATAATTCTGCATTTTGCATTTTGCATTGTGAATTCTGAAAGAAAGAGGTGCTTATTTTGGCACTTTCTGAGAAAAAACCGGTGCCCCAGCACATTGCCATCATCATGGACGGCAACGGACGCTGGGCCAAGCAGCGGGGGCTGCCCCGGACCGCAGGGCACGCCGCCGGCGGCGAGGCTTTCCGCCGGATCGCCAATTACTGCCGCACTTTAGGCGTCAAATATCTGACGGTCTATGCCTTCTCCACTGAGAACTGGAAGCGTTCGGAGGAAGAGGTCAGCGGCATCATGAAGCTGTTGGGCAAGTACCTCCGGGAAGCCCTGGCGGACATGGAGAAAAATAAGGTCTGCTTCCGCTTTTTCGGTGACCTTTCCCGCTTGAGCCCGGAGCTGCAGAAGCTCTGCGAGGAAGCGGTGAAGGAATCGAAGGATTACGATGTTCAGGTGAATTTCTGCCTGAACTACGGCGGCCGGGATGAAATCGTCAAGGCTGCCGCCGCCTTTGCCAGGGATGTGGCAGAGGGAATTTACAAACCAGAGGATCTGACGGAAGAACTGTTAGCAAGCTATCTGTATTCGGCGGATGTGCCGGATCCGGAACTGATCATTCGTCCCTCCGGCGAGATGCGCACCAGCAATTTCCTGCTGTGGCAGAGCGCATACTCGGAATATGTATTTATGAATGTTCTGTGGCCTGATTTCAGTCCTGAGGACTTGGACAAGGCCATTGAAGAATATCACCGGCGCAACCGCCGGTTTGGAGGGACATAAAGACAATGAAAACACGTACCATCGCCGGAATTGCCATGGCAGCTGCGCTGCTGTTCCTGGTGCTGATCGCCCCCAAGGGCCTGGCAGCTGTGGTTTACGGCTTGCTGATGGCCATTGGTGCCTACGAACTGCTCTACAGCACCGGACTGGTCCGCCATCACCGGCTGGTGATCTACAGTATGGTTATGGCCTTTGCCGTAACCATGTGGAGCTATTATGGCGCTATCCACGCCTATCTGCTTCTGCTGCTTCTCATCTTTACCGCCGCCCTGTTTACCGAAATGATGGTGGACCATGTGAAGGTCCGCATCAGTATGCTGGGCGAGTGCATGCTGGGCGGCTTCCTGGTGCCCTTCCTGCTCACTGCGGTAATCCGGATTCTGACCCTGAAGATCGGCCGGTATTTTGCCCTGATCCCCTTTATCATTGCCTGCGTCAACGATGCGGGTGCCTACATAGTGGGCGTTCGCTACGGCCGTCATAAGCTGGCCCCCGTGGTCAGCCCCAACAAGTCCATCGAGGGCATGCTGGGTGGTATGGCTGCCGCTGTGGTCAGCATGCTGATCTACTGCCTGCTGCTGCAGATCGTGGAGGGCTTCCGGATCAACTATTTCTTTGCGCTGATCTATGGTGTTGTGGGCGCCGGTGCCGGTGTATTCGGCGACCTGTGCTTCTCCATCATCAAGCGTCAGACCGGTATCAAGGATTACGGTAATCTGATCCCCGGTCACGGCGGTGTTCTGGATCGGCTGGATTCCATGATGACCGTGGCACCTCTCATTGAGATGCTGCTGATCCTGCTTCCTGTGGCGGTGACGTAATATGGTTAAAAATGTAAGTATTTTAGGCTCTACCGGCTCCATCGGCCGGCAGAGCCTGGACATTATCAGCCGCCTGCCTGAAATTAAGGTGGCGGCTTTGACTGCGGGCTCCTCTGTGGAGCTGATGGCACAGCAGTGCCGGGAATTCAAACCCGCTCTGGCGGTTATGGCCACGGAAGAAGACGCAGCCCGGCTGAAAGAAGTGCTTTCTGATCTGGATATCCGCATCGCCTGGGGCGAGGCGGGCCTGATCGAGGCAGCGACCATTGAAAAAGCTGACTGCGTCATCACCGCTGTGGTGGGCATGGTTGGCCTGAAGCCCACTCTGGCTGCCATCCGGGCCGGAAAGCGCATCGGCCTTGCCAACAAGGAGACCCTGGTCTGCGCCGGTGAACTGGTGATGGCGGAGGCGGAGAAGTACAACGTGGAAATTATTCCCGTGGATTCGGAGCATTCTGCTATATTCCAGTGTCTCATGGGCAATACTGACAGAAGGGAAGTCAAGCGGCTGATCTTAACCTGTTCCGGCGGCCCTTTCTACGAAAAGACCCCCGAGGAGCTGAAAACCGTTACCAAGGCTGACGCACTGAAGCATCCCAACTGGAAGATGGGCGCCAAGATCACCATCGACTGCGCCACCCTTATGAACAAGGGCCTGGAGGTCATCGAGGCCATGCGCCTGTACCGGATGCCCATTGACAAGGTCAGCGTGCTGGTCCACCGTCAGAGCATCGTCCATTCCATGGTGGAATTCGTGGACGGCGCTGTCATGGCTCAGCTGGGCGCTCCGGATATGCGGCTGCCTATTCAGCTGGCCCTGACCTATCCTGCCCGGCTGGACTGCCCGGTGGATCCCCTGGATCTGACCGCCTGCGCAAGCCTGACCTTCGTTCACCCGGATATGGAGCGCTTCCCCTGCCTGGCACTGGCCTACGAATGCGGCGCCAAGAGCGGCACCGCATGCCCTGCCATGAACGGCGCCAACGAGGAAGCCGTTGCCATGTACCTCCGGGATGAAATTGGCTTCTATGACATCTACCGGCTGGTCCGGGGCGCAGTGGATGCCGTTCCCTTTATCCAGAATCCTACCTTAGAGCAGATTCTGGAAACCGACCGTCTGGCCCGGGAGTGGGTCAGAACTCTCTCCAAAAACTAAGCGAGGAACCCTATGTCCGTTATTTTTGCGATTTTACTCTTCAGTATCCTGATTTTTGTCCACGAACTGGGCCATTTCATGACCGCCAAGCTCTTTGGCGTCCAGGTCAATGAGTTTTCCATGTTCATGGGGCCCGCCATCTGGAAAAAACAGGTGGGGGAGACCCTCTACGCGGTGCGCACCATTCCTATCGGCGGCTACTGCGCCATGGAGGGCGAGGATGAGGATACCGACAATCCCCGGTCCTTCCAGAAGGCTGCCTGGTGGAAGCGGGCAATCATCCTGGTTGCCGGTTCTGCCATGAATTTCCTGGCGGGACTGCTGATCTATGCAGTTTTGTTCCTGCCCTCCGACCAGATCCTGGTGCCGGAGATTCAGGGGTTTGAAGACTGCTGTATCTTCCACAATGCCGATGGATTGCAGGTGGGGGATGAAATCCTGGAGATCGATGGGGAGAAGATCCTTACCAACAATGATATCTCCATGCTCCTTTCCCTGAATCCTACCGGTGTTCATGATCTGGTGGTCCGCCGGGGCGATCAGATCCTGGAATTTTACGACTATGCCATGACTCATACCCACACCAGTCAGGATGGCGAAGACTACAGCCACTATGGCTTCAGCTTTGGCCGGGCCAAGGATGCAAGCTTCCCGGAAAAGCTGTCCTATATCTGGAATGTGGCTGCGGACAATGTGCGTATGGTCCGGCTGAGCCTGCAGATGCTTATTTCCGGCCAGGTGGGACTGAATGATATGGCTGGCCCTGTGGGCATCGTCTCCCAGATGTCAGACATTGCTTCCGAATCCCCCAGCGCCATGGATGCGTTTCTGAATCTTCTCAGTGTGGGCGGCTTCATCGCCATCAATCTGGCGGTTATGAACCTGCTGCCCATTCCCGCCCTGGACGGCGGCCGGGTTGTGTGCCTGCTGATCACCACTGGGGTGGAAGCGCTGACCCGGAAGAAGATTGATCCCAAGTATGAAGGCTATCTCCATGCAGCCGGTATGATTGCGCTGCTGGGTCTGATGGCTGTGGTGATGTTCAAGGACATTTTTGTTCTCTTCATGAGGTAACGACTATGACAAGAAAGATAGAAGTGGGCGGCATTACCATCGGCGGCGGCGCCCCGGTGGTGATCCAGTCCATGCTCAATACCAAGACCACCGACGTGGAAGGTTCCCTTGCGCAGATCAAGGCCCTGCAGACTGCCGGCTGCCAGATCGCAAGACTGGCCGTGCCCAATATGGAGGCTGCCCGGTCCTTTGCTGAGATCTGCAAGGAAAGTACCCTGCCCCTGGTTGCGGACATCCATTTTGACTACAAGCTGGCCATCGCCGCCGCGGAAGGCGGCGCTGCCAAGATCCGCATCAACCCCGGCAATATCGGCGGTGAGGATCGGGTCAAGGCTGTGGTGGACGTGTGCCGGGAAAGAAAAATTCCCATCCGCATCGGCGTCAACGGCGGAAGCCTTGACAAGCGGCTGCTGGAAAAATACGGCCACCCCACGGCGGAAGCCCTGGTGGAGAGCGCCTTTGAGCATCTGGAACTGCTGGAAAAGCAGGGCTTTTACGACACCTGTGTGTCCATGAAGTCCTCCACGGTGCCCACCATGGTCAAGGCCGCCCGGCTGTTCCGGGAGCGCTGCGACTATCCCATCCATATCGGCGTCACGGAAACCGGTCCTGTCCGTCAGGGCCTCATTAAGTCCGCTCTGGGCATCGGCGCCCTGCTCCTGGACGGCATCGGCGATACCATCCGGGTATCCCTCACCGATGATCCTGTGGAAGAGGTTTACGCCGCCAAGGATATCCTGAAGGCCGCCGGTCTGCGGAAAGAGGGCGTCAATATCATCTCCTGTCCCACCTGCGGCCGGACCCGCATCGACCTGATCGGCCTGGTGAACAAGGTGGACGAAGCGTTGAAGGACTGCCAGAAGCCCATTACCGTGGCCGTCATGGGCTGCGTGGTCAACGGCCCCGGCGAAGCAAGAGAAGCCGATATCGGCATTGCCGGCGGCGACGGCTTTGGGCTACTCTTCGAAAAGGGCGAGCAGGTGGAAAAGCTTCCCTACGACGAGCTGCTGCCCGCCCTGCTGAAGCGGATCGAGAATCTGTAATTACTTATGGAGAATGGGGGCTGCCCCATTCTCCCTTTCCCAATCGCGAGGTACTTATGAATCAGAAAATCTACCTTACGAATATGTTTCCCGACTATGAGCCGCCTGAGGAGCTGCGCGCAGCCCTTTCTCAGGCGGCTATCGTAGCTGCGGATGTGGATATGGAATACCGCAGCGTGCATGTGCTGATCCACAGCGAATCCTACATTCCCCAGCGGCTGCTGAATTCCGTGGCCCGGGAGATCGGTCCCCTGTACGGCCTGCGGGAGATGATCCTGGAGTCCACCCATCCGGCATCTGAGCTGCAAAGAATAGAAAAAGAGGAACTGATGAACCTCTTTGTCTGCCGGGACTCCATGACCCGGGGATCTCTCGCCGGAGCCCGGTGGGAATGGGAGGGCAATCATCTCAGTATCCATCTGAAAGCCAATGGCCGGGACCCCATTCTGGAGCTGGTGCCCCAGGTGGAGTCGGAACTGCGGGAGCGCTTTGCCGCAGATGTGAAGATCACCGTGGAGGCCGGAAACGCCCTGGAGGGCCAGGCCCTCTTTGATGCCATGGAATCCATGCGCAGCAAAATGTTGGGTGACGCCCCGGCACTGGCGAAAAAGGCCGCCCCGGAGAAAAAGGCGGAGGCCCCCAGTGACGCCATCTACGGCAAGCCGTTTAAGGGCAACGCCGTGCCCATGGACACCCTGTCCATGGATATGGGCACCGTCATCGTGGAGGGCCGGGTCTTTAATGTGGACCACAAGGAGCTGAAAAAGCGCAACGCCTGGGTGGTCAAGTTCGACATGACCGACAACCGGGGTTCCGTGCGCATCAACCGGTTCTTCGAGGCCAGCGAGGCCAAGCCCTTCATTGAAAATGTGAAGGTGGGCTCCGTGTTCCGGGTCCAGGGCAAGCTGGTGGAGGACCGTTTCGAAAATGAGATGGTGCTGAAGCCCTACGCCATGATGCCCGGCGCCATGCCCAAGCGGAAGGATAACGCCCCGGGAGAGAAGCGGGTGGAGCTGCACCTGCACACCTCCATGTCCAATATGGATGCCCTCACCAGCACCAAGGCTGCCATCAAGCAGGCTGCTGCCTGGGGTCACAAGGCCATCGCCATTACGGACCACGGCTGCGTCCAGTCCTTTACGGACGCGCTGCACGTGGTGGAGGACTGGAAAGGTCCCCCCAAGGTGGCAGGCACCGATGATACCATCAAGATCCTCTACGGCTGCGAGGGCTACTACGTCAACGACGTGGACGACAAGATCGTGGTCCACGGCACCCAGGACATGAACTTCGACGACGAATTCGTGGCCTTCGACCTGGAAACCACCGGCCTGTCACCCCGGAACGACACCATCATCGAGATCGGTGCCGTGGTGATGAAAAACGGCGTGGAGCTCCAGCGTTTCCAGACCTTTGTGGACCCCCACAAGGCCCTTACCAAGGAAATCACCGACCTCACCGGCATCACCGACGAGATGGTGAAGGGCGCTCCGGATATTACCCAGGTGCTGCCGGAGTTTATTCAATTTGTGGGTAACCGGGTGCTGGTGGCCCACAACGCGGACTTTGACACCGCTTTTATCCGGGAAGAGTGCAAAAAGCAGGGTATTCCCTATACCTTCACCTCCGCCGATACCCTGGTTCTGTCTCAGAACCTGATGACAAAGCTCAATAAGCACAAGCTGAATATTGTGGCCAATGCCCTGAGCCTGCCGGAATTCAACCACCACCGGGCTGCGGACGACTCCGTCACCTGCGGCCTGATCATGGCGAAATTCATGGAAATGCTGGAAGAGCAGGGCATCCATACCCTGCAGCAGATCAACCCCTCCATGGAGAAGATCCGCTCGGAGCTCCGGGCCGACGACCGTTATGCCCAGCATATCGTCCTGTTCGCCAAGAATCAGATCGGTCTGCGAAATCTCTACCAGCTGCTCAGCGAGGCCAACCTGTACCACTTCAAGCGGGTACCCAGAATCCTGAAATCCGAGCTCATCAAGCACCGTGAGGGCCTGATCATCGGCTCCGCCTGTGAGAACAATGAGCTGTTCCAGGCTGTCATTAAGGGCCGCAGCGACGAGGAGCTGAAGCGTATCGCCTCCTTCTACGATTACCTGGAGGTCCAGCCCATCTCCAACAACCGTTTCATGATCGCCGAAGAGAAGATCCCCGTCTGGAACGACGAGGACCTGCGGAACCTGAACCGCACCATCATCCGCCTGGGCGAGGAAATGGGCAAAATGGTCTGCGCCACCGGCGATGTGCACTTCCTGAACCCGGAGGACGAAATCTTCCGCCATGTTCTCCTTGCCACCAAGGGCTTCAAGGACGCGGACAAGGATAATCCCCTGTATTTCCGCACCACTGACGAGATGCTGGAGGAATTCAGCTATCTGGGTGAGGAGAAGGCCAGGGAAATCGTCATCACCAATCCCAATCTCATTGCCGATATGTGTGAAACCCTCCGCCCGGTGCCCCACAACCTGTTCGCTCCCAAGATCGAAAACTCTGTGGAGGACCTGAAGAGCCTGGTCTATGGCAAGCTGCACCGGCTCTACGGCGAGAATCCCCCGGAGCTGTTCGTCAAGCGTGTGGAAACGGAGCTGCACGATATCATCTCCTGCCACTACGACGTGATCTACATGTCCGCCCAGAAGCTGGTGCAGAATTCTCTGGAGCATGGCTATCTGGTGGGCTCCCGTGGCTCCGTCGGTTCCTCCATCGTGGCATTCATGTCCGGCATCACGGAGGTTAACTCCTTCCCGCCCCACTACCGGTGCCCCAACCCGGAGTGCAAGCACACCATTCTGGACGTGCCCAAGGAATTTAACTGCGGCGCGGACCTGCCCGATGCCAAGTGCCCCATCTGCGGAACTCAGCTGGAAAAGGACGGCTTCAACATCCCCTTCGAGACCTTCCTGGGCTTCGGCGGCGACAAGGTGCCGGATATCGACCTGAACTTCTCCGGCGAATATCAGGCCCGGGCCCACCAGTACTGTATCTCCATGTTCGGCTCCTCCCACGTGTTCCGTGCCGGTACCATCGGCACTGTGGCGGAAAAGACTGCCTTCGGCTACGTCAAAAAGTACCTGCAGGAGCGGGGAAAGACTGCTTCCCGTGCCGAGGAAGCCCGGCTTGCCGCAGGCTGTGTGGGTGTCCGCCGTACCACCGGCCAGCACCCCGGCGGCCTGGTGGTTATCCCCCAGGAGAACGAGATCTGGGACTTCTGTCCTGTCCAGCATCCTGCGGACGACCCCAATTCCGACCAGATCACTACCCATTTTGAATACCACTCCATGGAGGAGAACCTCCTGAAGCTGGATATGCTGGGCCATGATGACCCCACCATGATCCGGATGATGGAGGATATGACCGGCGTGGACGCCAAGACCATCCCCCTGGATGACAAGGGCACCATGTCCATCTTTACATCCAGCAAGATCCTGGGCTACGAGAACGACAAGCTCTTAGGCCCCACCGGCGCTGTGGGCGTTCCGGAGTTCAATACCCGGTTCACCCGGGGCGTTCTGCTGGACACATTGCCTGAAAAGTTCGACTTCCTGGTGCGAATCTGCGGCTATACCCATGGCACCGACGTGTGGCTGGGCAACGCCAAGGACCTGATCAACTCCAAAACCGCCACGGTGGACCAGACCATCGGCGCCCGTGACGATATCATGCTCTATCTGATCTCCTGCGGAATGCCGGACAAGCGGGCATTCAAGATCATGGAGTCCGTCCGTAAAGGCCGTGGCCTGCCCCCCGGTGCGGAGGAGGAAATGGTGGCCGCCGGTGTTCCTGACTGGTATATCGGCTCCTGCAAGAAGATCAAGTACCTCTTCCCCAAGGCCCATGCGGTGGCCTACTGCATGATGGCCTTCCGCATCGCCTGGTTCAAGGTCTATCACCCCCTGGCCTTCTACGCGGCCTACTTCTACCGCCGGAGCCAGAAGGGCGGCTTTGACGCGGCCCTGATGACCGGCGGCATGGAGGCAGTTCTTGCCAACATCGAAGCCATCGACGGCAACGAGGACGCCACCGCCAAGGACGAGGACCTGCTGACCACCCTGGAAGTGGTCTACGAATTCTACCTCCGGGGCTTTGAATTCGCGCCCATCTCCCTCTACGAAAGCCACGCCACCAGGTTCCTGATCAAGGACGGCAAGATCCTGCCCCCCTTCGTGGCCATCTCCGGTTTGGGCGAAAACGCCGCCATCGATATCATGAACGGCCGGGAGGGCAAAAAGTTCCTGTCCATCGAGGAATTCAGCCTGGCCTGTCCCAAGGCCTCCAAGACCCATATCCAGATGCTGAAAGACGCAGGTGCCTTTGGCGACCTGCCCGATACATCCCAGGTCAGCTTCTTCTAAGAAAGGGGAATCCCTATGGAACACAGAATCGTTACCGGATCGGGCAGCATGGTGTGCCACTGTATTCGGTTGAAGCGTGGTGAGGACCTGATGGAATCCATCAAACAGGTCTGCCGGGAGAAGAACATCCGCTCCGGCGTGGTGCTCTCCGGCGTAGGCTGCATCCTGAAGGGCCGAGTCCGGGACGCCAGCGGCGTGAATATCCGGGAGATCACGGACCACTGCGAGATCGTGAGCCTGAACGGTACCGTTAGTGCTCAACGCTGTCACATCCACATTGCACTGTCGAAGGAGGACCTAAGCACCATCGGCGGCCACCTCTGTCCGGGCTGCATCGTCAATACCACCTGCGAGCTGGTTCTGATGGAACTGCCCGGCGTCGGCTTCGGGGTGGAGGCAGACACGGAAACGGGCTACGATGAGCTGATCTTCAGAAACGAATAAGGAACAAAGCACCGCAGGAAATCCTGCGGTGCTTTTTTCAGTCAATTTGATAATGTTACATTCAGTTGCGCAAATGTTTTGTCCGCTTGGTTGCCTTTTGGGGCCATTTCCGCTACAATGGTGCCATGAAAAGGAGGCGAAAAGCCATGACCATGGGAGAGAAAATTCTGAATATGCGCAAAGCCCGGGGCTGGAATCAGGAGGAACTGGCGGAGCGCATCGGCGTCACCCGGCAGGCAGTATCCCGGTGGGAGTCGGATTCGGCCAAGCCTGACGCGGATAAGATCATCGCCATCTGCGACCTCTTTGGCGTCAGCGCCGATTACCTGCTGCGGGATCAGTATTCGGGAGAGGGAAGTGCGGTTCAAGCAGAAAAACAGCCTGACAACGCGTTGACTGCGAAAGTCCGGACTATGACCCTTCGTCAATGGGCAGCCTGCGGTGTGTCCCTGATTGGCGGACTGGTGCTGTTTGTTCTGAAGCTGGTGTATGTATTCAAAGACACGAATTATACCTACTTTGCTTTGAATGGTTATGCGTATACCGGTTATACTGGATTTATATTGACGGAGGATCTTCATGTTACATGGCTCCTTGCCTGGGCTGCATTCTTGGGCGGCCTGATCTATCTGTTTATCTGGCCCATTATCAGGAAGGACAAAGAAAAGAACCCCAGACCCTGGGAAAGGGATTAACACATCTTGCAAAAATGTCCTGCATATGCTATACTTCTTTTATATATTTTCCACAAGGAGGCCGCATTTATGCAAGACATCGGCATGCAATTCCATATCCGGGCCAACGAGGGCGACGTGGGCCGCTACGTTTTCCTGCCCGGCGACCCCGGCCGCTGCGAGGCCATTGCCAAATATTTTGACAACCCTGTCCATTTCGGCATGAACCGGGAGTACAATATCTGGAACGGTGAACTGCTGGGCGAGAAGGTCACCGTCTGCTCCACCGGCATCGGCGGTCCCTCCGCATCCATCGCCATGGAGGAGCTGGCCGCTATCGGCGCAGACACCTTCATCCGCATCGGCACCTGCGGCGGCATCCACATGGACGTCTGCCCCGGCGATGTGGTGGTGGCCTCCGGCGCCATCCGCTTTGAGCACACCTCCCTGGAATATGCCCCCATCGAGTTCCCGGCGGTTGCGGACTTTGACATTACCGCCGCCCTGAAGGCCGCTTCCGAGGACCTGGGCTACCGGACCCACGTGGGTGTGGTCCAGTGCAAGGACTCCTTCTACGGCCAGCACAGCCCCGAAAAGTCCCCTGTGTACTACGACCTGCTGCAGAAGTGGGAAAGCTGGAAGCGCCTGGGCGTCAAGGCCAGCGAGATGGAATCCGCCGCCCTGTTTGTGGTGGCTGCCGCCCTGAATGTCCGCTGCGGCAGCTGCTTCCACGCTGTCTGGAACCAGGAGCGGGAGAAGGCAGGCCTCTTCATGGAGATGACCGAGGACACCTCCGGCGCCATCAAGGTGGGCATCGAAGCCATGAAGCGCATCATCGCTGCTGACAAGGCAAAGAAGTAAGGAAAAAAAGAAGCCGTACAGCGAAAGCTGTACGGCTTTGTTTCTTATTCGGGAAAACCAAAGTGGGACTTGATTCTGGCAGCGACTTCCTCCGGGGTCAGATCCGAATTTTCGATGCGCAAATAATTGGGGAAGGGGATCTCGCCAGGGAGGCTTTCACAGCGGTAGTTTTCATCGTCCCGGACAAGGCGGGCATTGGACGCTTCAATATCCCGCTTGGAGGCCTTATGCTTCAGGCGGTTTTCTGTGGCGTTTCGCTGCAGCCGCACTTCCTGGGGTGCGATCAGCTCCACATAGTACACATCCTCTTCCGGAAGACCGAAGATCGCCTTGACAGATTCCAGGTATTCCCAGTCTGAGGGCATATCGAAGGCCCACATGAAGGTAAAGATCATGCCGTAGTTATCGGACTTGGCAAACTCTTCAAAGATGACCTTTCGGAGCGTCTGGATCACATCACCCCGGAAGCTTCCGAAAATTTCCAGCACCGGCTCGATCATCATATGGTTGTGGAACAGCCGGAAGGGGGTGATCTTTGCCAGCTCCTGCCCAACGGACATTTTACCCACGGCGGAATTTCCAATGAGGATCAGCAGCTTCATGGCGTCTTCCTCAGGCGTTACAGCTTGGAATATGCCTTGTCCAGGAACCTCTGGGAATTGACGATGACCCGCTTATGGATGCCACGGCCGATTTCGCCGATTTCGTCGTAGGCGGTCACTTCAAAGGTGATGACCTTGCCCTCTACGGATATGACCACGGCTTCCGCCCGGACCTCCAGACCCACAGGGGTGGCGGAGGTATGCTCGATGTTCAGCATCGTGCCAA
The DNA here is from genome assembly GCA_015067615.1 of Oscillospiraceae bacterium. Taxonomy (GTDB): domain Bacteria; phylum Bacillota; class Clostridia; order Oscillospirales; family Oscillospiraceae; genus Faecousia. Next base: position 109,171 of record SVMD01000006.1, on the reverse strand, counting down.
CGGTGGTCTGATCCTCTTTCAGTGCTTCTCCAATGGCCTCGCAGGCGGCGCCCTCCATCAGGGCCACCATGCAGGGGGTAGCATAGACCAGCAGGTCACCGGAGCCAACTTCCTTGGCGGTATCGGCCCGCTCCACATCGGTAAAGGCTTCGCCCTTCATGCCAACAGTAATTTCCATAATGTATCACAACCTTTCTATGGAACACTATATCGGAAAAAGAAACAACTGTCAAGAAATCCGTTGCCTTTTCCGCTTTTTTGCTTTATAATAAATCCATTACAAATAAAGAGGTGTTTCCTATGAAGGTAAACGACAAGCTGAATATGACCATGCTCTGTGACTTCTATGAGCTGACCATGGCCCAGGGCTATTTCGCCAAGGGTTACAAGGACCGCATCACCTATTTCGACCTGTTCTTCCGTCGCTGCCCCGACGGCGGCGGCTTCTGCATCGCGGCCGGCCTGGAGCAGGTGGTCCAGTACATTCAGGAGCTGCACTTCTCTGAGGAAGATATTGCATACCTCCGGGGCAGAGAGATGTTCAGCGAGGAATTCCTGGAGTACCTGCGGAATTTCAAGTTCACCGGCGATATCTGGGCCATGCCCGAGGGCACCGTGGTGTTCCCTCAGGAGCCCATCATCACCGTCCGGGCTCCCGCCATTGAGGCCCAGCTCATCGAGACCTATCTGCTGCTGTGCATCAACCACCAGAGCCTGATTGCAACCAAGGCCAACCGGGTGGTCCGTGCCGCCCAGGGCCGTACCGTCCTGGAATTCGGCTCCCGCCGGGCCCAGGGCCCCGACGCCGCCATTCTGGGCGCCCGGGCTGCCTACATCGGCGGCGTCAACGGCACTGCCTGCACCATCTCCGACCAGCTCTTCGGCGTCAAGGCCAGCGGCACCATGGCCCATGCCTGGGTCCAGATGTTCGACACCGAGTATGAAGCGTTCAAGGCCTACTGCGAGATGTATCCCAACAACGCCACCCTGCTGGTGGATACCTACAACACCCTTAAGTCCGGCGTGCCCAACGCAATCCGTGCTTTTAACGATGTGCTGAAGCCCATGGGCATTACCAAGTGCGGCATCCGTCTGGATTCCGGCGATATGGCCTACCTGAGCCAGAAGGCAAGAGAAATGCTGGACGAGGCCGGCTGGACCGACTGCAAGATTTCTGTCTCCAACTCTCTGGACGAGCACCTGATCCAGGCTGTCCTGCGCCAGGGTGCCAAGATCGATATGTTCGGCGTGGGCGAGCGGCTGATCACCGCCAAGTCCGAGCCCGTCTTCGGCGGCGTGTACAAGCTGGTGGCCGTGGAAGAGGCTGACGGCTCCGTCACTCCCAAGATCAAGATCTCTGAGAACGTGGGCAAGATCACCACCCCCCACTACAAGAAGCTCTACCGCTTCATCGGCAACGACACCGGCAAGGCCATTGCCGACTATATGTGCATCCATGACGAGGTGGTGGACGACTCCCAGGACATCGAGATCTTCGATCCCGAGAACACCTGGAAGCGGAAGGTGGTCTACAACTACACCGCCAAGGAAGTGCAGGTGCCCATCTTTAAGAACGGTGAACTAGTCTATGAGCTGCCCACTCTGGAGGAAATCCGGGACTATGCCATGGCCCAGGTGGACACCCTCTGGGATGAGGTCAAGCGCTTTGACAATCCCCAGACCTACTATGTGGACCTGAGCCAGAAGCTGTGGGACATCAAGTACGGCCTGCTGAAGAACAAGAGCGTGTAATGAGAAACCATTCTAAGAATATGGCAATGGGCGGCGTGTTCGCCGCCCTTGCTGTTGTGATCATGAACTTAGGCGGCCTGATCCCGGTGGCCACCTACGTCTGCCCTGCCATCTGCATGGTGATACTGTCCTTTGTCCACATGGCCTGCGGAACGAAGATCGCCTGGACTTGGTACGCGGCGGTTTCCATTCTCAGCCTGCTCATGAGCCCGGACAAGGAAGCGGCGGCGGTGTTCGCCTTTCTGGGCTATTATCCCATTTTAAAGCCGAAGATCGAAACCAGAGAATTCCGCTGGGGATGGAAGCTTCTGATCTTCAACGTGTCCATGGTGGTCCTCTACAGCATCCTGATCCGCATCATGGGTGTGGCGGAGGTGACCGGGGAGAGCGAGGAACTGGCGGGTGTCATGCTGACCATTCTGCTGGTCATGGGCAATGTGACCTTTATCGCGCTGGACTTCCTGCTGTCCATGCTCCAGGTCAGACTGCGGAGGAGACGCTGATGTGGTATCTGTATATCCTTCGCTGCGGTGACGGCAGCCTTTACACCGGCATTACCACCGATGTGGAAAAACGGCTGGAAGCCCATCGAAGCGGCAAGGGCGCCAAGTACACCCGGGGAAGGGGCCCCCTGGAACTGGTGTACAGCGAAGCATGCGGCGACCATTCCGCCGCCCTACGTCGGGAAATTGAAATCAAAGCGCTTTCAAGAGAAGAAAAACTGAAACTGATCCCAAAACCCGAAGCCTGATGGTTTCGGGTTTTGCATTGTATGGGCCGCCCCCTACAAAAATTATTTTTCTCTGTAACGAATTGCATTTTGCGTTGTATTATAGGTGAAAGCACCTGGAAAGGAGGAACCAAGGATGAATCTGGAACGGTTTTATCGCGAGAACTACCATATTGTCTTTGGCTACCTGCTTTCTCTGTGCGGCAATCCCGCCTTGGCGGAGGATCTGACCTCGGAGACGTTTTTGAAGGCCATCACAAAAATCGGCTCCTATGATGGCAGGGTCAAACCCTCCACCTGGCTGTGCGCCATTGGAAAGAATCTGTACTTAAACGAGCGAAAACGCTTTTCAAGGCATGTCCCGCTGGACAGCGTTGCGATTGCGGAGGATGATACAATGGAAGAAAGAATCAACGAAAAAGACACCGCAAAGCGGATTGAGCAGCTTTCCCGAAAGCTGGAAGAACCCAAAAATCAGGTCTTCGCCATGCGCTTAAACGGCCTAAGTTTTCGGGAGATCGGCGAAGCCCTGGGAAGGACGGAAAACTGGGCCCGGGTCACCTTCTTCCGGGCGAAAAATGAAATTCTGGCAGAATTGGAGGGAGAATGATGAACGAATGCAAAATCGTGGAGGATCTGCTGCCCCTGTACGCGGAGGAACTGGTCAGCCGGGAGACAGCCGAATTTATTGGTGAACACTGTGACCGCTGCGACCGTTGCAGGAAGCTTCTGGAGCGAAGCAAGGTTGTTCTTCCTGTGGAAACGGTGGATACTGGGGATTATCAGAAGGCGCTGAAGAAAGAACGGACCCACAGTGCCATGCTTGGCGCACTGTTTGCAACCGTAATGATCGTGCTGTCCATGCTGGCCCTGGTCTTCGTTGCGGGCCATGTGCCTGTCAAGCTGGACAGGGAGCCAATCATCCTGGTGTCTCCCGATGGGATCCACAGTTTTAAGGGAGAGTACTACACAAGTCCGCTTGGGCTGAACAGGGGTATATATTTTACCGAAAAATCCGCTGTCGGAGAAGGTCAGGGAACCAATGAGGACTGGATTGAGATTCTGGATGCTCAGTGGTCTCCGGATGGTACGGATTTGTTCTTTACCGTTGAGATGAAAAACGGCGAGACAGAGATGGAAATCTGGTATCACAATTACAGTGAGACCGGAGGCCGCGGCGGTATTTTCCCGCTGATTTCACGGACCGAAGACCGGCGCGATTACAACGACCTGACTGCGGAGTTTACCAAACTTTTGGCCCAATGGGAGAAATTCCCCACCGGATGGGATTCGATCACCTATGAATTCGTCGGATGGGGCGAGGACAGCGAGTCTGCCTACATCCGCTGTAAAACGGATAATGGCTACGAAGATGTGGTGTACTTTGGCTTCGACTTCGAAGGTCAATCTATCCGGATTATTGAATAAAGCAGAAAAAGGCTGCCCGGTTGGGCGGCCTTCGATTTTGTATTAAAGCTCTTCAGCAACTGCCAGCAGCAGGATGCCGACGATGACAACGGCGATGAATGCGTAGGTCTTCCAGGAGAGCTTCTCCTTCAGGAAGATCCGGGACAGCAGCAGGGAGACAACGCAGACGGAGGACAGGATGGGAGCAGCGACCGCATCCACACCGCCCAGGGCATAGACATAAGTAAACTGACCGGCAGTCTCAAACACGGCAGCCAGGATCTTGTCCTTGTGCTGAGGAACAGAGCCGAACTTGACACCCTTGGCCTTCATGAAAATGAACAGACCCAGAGCGAATAGGGCGAAGGTCAGCTCATAGCTGGTGTTGGCCACGGCCTCCATGGTCTCCTCGGTCACATCCACGAAGGGAGCAGCGGCAATATCCTCCACCAGGAAGAAGGCGTCGTCCAGGAAGGTGCCGAAGGCATCCAGCAGGGCGTACAGAAAGGGCATAATGAAAGCTACCACAGCCAGCTTTTTGCCGTAGGTCTTCTTTCTGGGGGTCTCGCCCTTGTTTTCCAGGTAGCTGACGCCCACAACACCCACGGTGATGACGGCAACAGCGATCCAGGTCAGGGCGCTGAACTCATCGCCCATAAAAATGGCGAACAGCAGCACACAGATGACGCCGGCGGTGTTCTCGATGGGGTCGGAGATGGACTCCTCCAGGAAGCGCATACCAAAGTAGGAGAAGGTCATGGAGAAAATGTAGAACAGGGAAACGGGCAGATAAATCAGCAGGTTCATGGGATTGAAGCCAATATCCTGGGTCAGCAGGGTGTAGACGGCGTGGATGCCCATGACAACACCAACCCAAACGCTGATCTTCAGGTGGGAGTACTTTTCGTCGGGCCGTGCGCCCTTCTTGTAGAAAAGCTCAGCGGTACCCCACAGAAGCGCGGTTGCGACAGAGAAAAATAACCAGCTCATAATAAATAACCTCACTCTTTATCTTTATTTTTTGTCATTGCGAGCCGGTGACGGTTGTCACCGGCGTGGCAATCCCGTAGACATTCTGGTATCTTCAGGAGATTGCCACACCAGTGTGCGCACTGGTTCGCAATGACGTGTTTCTTTTTAGAGATTCACAAGACCCGCGTCCACCATCTTCTGCAGGCTCATCAGAATGCCCAGCTTGGCGTGGTACCAGGTCAGACCGCCCTGGAAATAGACAGCGTAGGGCTCCCGGATGGGGCCGTCGGCAGACAGCTCCATGGTGCTGCCCTGGACGAAGGCACCGGCAGCCATGATGACCTGGCTGTCGTAGCCGGGCATATCGCCGGGGATGGGAGTGGCAAAGGAGTCCACGGGAGCGGCGGCCTGGATGCCCTCACAGAAGGCGATCATACCGGCCTCGCTGCCCAGCTCTACGGCCTGGATGATGTCGTGGCGGCTCTCGGTGGCATTGGGAACGCACTTGAAGCCCAGGGGTTCATAGAGGTTTGCGGCAAAGATGGCGCCCTTTTCTGCGCTGGCGGTGACGGTGGGGGACAGGAAGAAGCCCTGGTACAGCTGACCCATGAGGCCGAAGTTGGCGCCCACCTCCTGGCCCAGGCCGGGGGCGGAGAGCCGGTAGGCACAGCGGTCGATGCACTTGCGGGTACCGGCGATATAGCCGCCGGAGGAGGCCAGACCGCCGCCGGGGTTCTTGATCAGGCTGCCCACGATCATGTCGGCGCCCACGTCGGAGGGCTCAATGGTCTCCACAAACTCACCATAGCAGTTATCAACCATCACGATCACGTCGGGCTTGATGGCCTTGCAGAAGGCGATGAGCTCGCCGATCTGGCTGACGGAGAAGGTGGGCCGGGTGGCGTAGCCCTTGGACCGCTGGATGGTGATCATCTTGGTCTTTTCGTTGATGGCCTTCTTGATGTTTTCGTAGTCAAAGGTGCCATCAGGGAGAAGATCCACCTGATTGTAGGTCACACCGTACTCAGCCAGGGAGCAGGGGGAGGGACGGATGCCGATGACCTCCTGCAGGGTGTCGTAGGGCAGACCCACGGGGGACAGCAGCTCGTCGCCGGGCAGCAGGTTGGCGGAAAGGGCGATGGTCAGGGCGTGGGTACCACAGGTGATGTGGGGGCGGACCAGGGCTGCCTCCGTGTGGAACACGTCGGCGTAGACCTGCTCCAGCTTATCACGGCCCTCGTCGTTGTAGCCGTAACCGGTGGAAGCGGCAAAGCAGGTGGCCGCAACCCGGTTCTTCCGGAAGGCGGCCAGGACCTTTGCCTGGTTGTATTCGGCCACCTGGTCGATGGCGTCAAAGCGCTCTCTTAACCGGGCAATGGCGGCTTCGCCGTAGGCGTAGACCGCGGGAGAAATACCCATCTGGGTATACAACTGTGTCAATTCTTTCATATCTTAGTCCTCTTTTTCGACAGTTTGGAAGATCTGGCTGGCAAGATCGTTCAGGGTTTCGGGCTTGGTCACGATGAGGCCCGTTTCGTTCTTACCCAAAATCAGCAGGGTATCTCCGGGCTCGATGCCGAAAAATTCCCGGGCCTCCTTGGGGATCACGATCTGACCCCGGTCGCCTACTTTTGCGGTGCCGAAGACCCGCTGCTGCTTCTTTTTGCCGAGGATGTGTTTGCCTCCGGGCATGCGATCACTTCTTTCACATTTTTCATACTTTTCACACGGAGGAATTATAGCGAAAACCGTCCCGGATGTCAAGTCCGGGACGGTTATTTTTTACAGTTTCAGACCATATTTTGTGTGCAGAATATCCAGTATCTCGTCGGAGGCACAGTTTACAAAGACGGTCATTTCCTGCTCTGTTAGAAAGGGGTATTTCCTGTCCAAATTCTCCCTGCCCTCCAGGTACCATCCGGTGATGTATTGGCGCCGGTTATCAAAGGCATCTGTGCTGAACTCATCCATAAAGTCATTGACAAAACCAGCAGCACCCAGGTACAGCCGAAACGCCCGGAATCCGGGGTGGTCTCTGAGATATTTGAAGTCCAGATCGTACCAGTCTGCTTTAAGTTTCCAGATGCTGTTTTTTCCTTCAGAAGCCCAAAGCTCTGGATATTTGTCCTTTGAAGGGGTGTAAACGTCCCGGACCCACAGCACATCGGTGATCAGATGGGTCAGATAGCCCAGGTAAAAACTAAACTGTTGTTCGTTATACCCGGATCGCTGATCAAGGGTAAAGTATTTTTCTGCATAGGATTCGGGAATGGCCATATTCCCGGCTCCCTTAAAGTGAGAGACCTTCTTGTCGGGAGAAAATGCGGACCAGTCCTCGTTGGGTACGCCACTGTCAGGCGCGATATTACCCACAATGAATTCAGTGGGGGACAAGCCGGGAATCTTGTCCAGGAGTTTGTCAGCGATACGAAGATGTACCATCCAGGATGCCATAGTGTTCTCCTTATTTCTCTAACAGAATCGTCTGGGCCTTTGCATATTTATCCTTCCAGTAGGCCAGCCTTTCCTCCGTCAGGTCAGAGCCGACACACCGGGTCTGGTCGGAATTGTGGGCCAGGTCTGCGAGCTTGACTTTTTTGGCAACTGGGTGCTTGCTGATTTCCCGGACGTAGTCAAAATAGGGAACATCATCATCATGGGTCAGCAGCTTCAAAACTTCCATGACCTGGGCAGGGAATTCCTGGGCCAGATCCTCCATGGTCACGTCCGTATCCTCCACCACGTCGTGCAGCAGGGCAGCGCAGCAGGAGATCTCATCGTCCATCTGCTCCGCCAAATGGATGGGATGGAAGATGTAGGGAATGCCGTTGTAGTCCAGCTGTCCGTGATGGGCCTTGTAAGCGATGCGCATGGCCTTGTTGGTCATGGGTGTGTAGATCATAGTTCCTCCTTTAGCCAATGGGCACATAGCCGGTCTTTTTCACCAGTTCCTGTCCCTCTTCGGACAGGATCCAGTTGAGCAGAAGCGCCACATTCTCGTTGTCATTGCCTTCCCAGGTCACGGCGTAGAGAGGGGCAGTGATGGGATAGCTGCCGTTTTGAATATTTTCCACCGTGGGGGCCACCCCGTCGATGCTTAAGAGCTTCACATCGGGATTTTTGATGATGCCCTCCATATAATACCGGAAGGAGAAGCCGATGGCGCCATCCTTGTTCCGGTAGTCCGCCACCTGCTCGATGATGCCCGACATCAGATCATTGATTTTCTCGGTCTCCGGCTCCATGATGGGCGTGCCGTCCATGAACCGGATCAGCATGCTCTGACTGCCGCTGCCCTCGTTGCGCTGATAGGCGGAAATGGGCTCGCTGCTGCCGCCCAGCTGTTTCCAGTTGGTGATTTGGCCGGAATAGATGGCCCTGATCTGCTCCGTGGTCAGGTTGTCAATGGGATTGTCCTTATGTACGAAGAACACGAAGGCTTCCTTTCCAATGGGGGTATAGACAAATTCCGTTCCCTGGGCCTTGGCGTAGGCGATTTGCTCGTCGGAGGGGTAGGCACCGAAGAAAATATCCGTTTTCTTATCTGCCAGCATCTCATAACCGCCTACGGTGTTGTTGTATTCCAACGTACCGGCCCAGAGCCTTATGTAGTTGGGATAGGTGGCGTTGACAAAGGCGGAATACAGGGGAAATACCGCCGCGGCACCGTCCACAACGGGAAGATCACCGCTGAGCTTCAGACTGGCCTTGTGATCCAGTACGGCAATATTGGAATCCGGGTCAAAGGGCAGATAGTCGTGCAGATTGATGTTGGGGGTGGTGTCGATGGTGATCTTATTGTCGTGCTCGATATAGGCGGTGTTGATGAAGATGCTCACAACCAATACAGCTGTGCCAATGCCCCAATACTTCATGAATTTCCCTTTTTTGGGAACCCAGATCAGCCCAAGAAGCAGAACCGGAAGAACGGAGAATACACCTAACCTTACCGGAAGCAGATATCTGGTATCGGAAAAGGCGAAGCCAATGAAAATGGTGGGCATAACAAGCAAAAACAGCACAAAGGCGCTGAGGAATATCTTCAGGATGATATTGGGAAGATTCTCTTTCCAGTTGTGTTCCTTTTCCTCCATGGGATCCCTCCGTTCCTTTCTCAGTCTCTCCGGCGGCGGTTGCTGAAGAGCATAATGAGCCTCAGCAGCTGAGCCAGGGCCACGGCGGTGGCGGCCACATAGGTCATGGCGGCAGCCTTCAGAGTCTTTTCCGCACCCCTTTGCTCCTCGGGGGTAAGAAGCTGGGCATCCTCAATGGCCCGGATGGCCCGGCGGCTGGCATTGAATTCCACAGGCAGGGTAATCAGCTGGAACAGAAAGCTCAGACCAAAGGCGGCGATGCCCAGATATACCAGCATCGTGGACAAGCTGCCCAGGAAGGTCAGCAGGATGCCCGCCAGAATCAGAGGCATGGCCAGCTTGCTGCCGAAATTGGTCAGGGGGATGATGGCGGCCCGGAACTTGATGGGGGCGTAATCCTTTGCGTACTGCACTGCGTGGCCCGCTTCGTGGGCGGCAACGCCGATGGCGGCGGTGGAGGTGCTGGTGTAGACACTGTCCGACAACCGGATCACGTTGGTCCTGGGGTCGTAGTGGTCCGTCAGATTGCCAGCCACCCGCTCGATCCGTACACCGGTGACACCGTTGTGGGCAAGGACCCGCCGGGCGGCCTCCGCGCCGGTCAGCCGCCGCTGGGAATACTGGGTGGAATACTTCTGAAAGGTGGAATTGACACGACTGCTGGCGATCAGGGAGAAGATCATGCAGGGCAGGACCAAAATGAGATAGGTCCAGTCAAAACCGTAGTAATAACCGTAGGGCATAGGGTAACCTCCTTACTTGGGATCAAGGGCATCATGGAGCTTATCTGTGATGGCTCCCCGGAAGATGGAAAAGGCTTGGCTGTGCAAGGTTTGCAGGGCGCCAGCGGACATCTTCACAGGCACCTGGCCGGGCATGTACAGGTCCTGATCGAAAATAAACTTGACTTCCTTGTCCTGCTGACCGGCCCGCTTGACCATGCCGGGACCGGCGTGGATCTTTACCCGGCAGCCGCCCCGAATACTCATCTCCACATCCAGGCTGCACCGGGAGCAGCCGGTTTCCTGAACGGCTTCCTCACTCAGGGGGCCCAGCCAGCAGGGCTCGATCAGCTCCCGGAAGGGAACGCCGGAAAGCTCCAGAGCATTGCGGGAGATGAAGTTTACATACCGCAGGCCCACCCGCTCAAAGTAGGCGGGCTTGTAGAGCTGGATAAAGGCCGCCAGGGGCTTGTCCAGCTTTCCGGCGAAGTCCTCCCAGCAGGTGTATTTGTTGCAGGCCAGGGAGATGAATTTGCTGGTCAGATTCACCCGCCAGGTGCCGTCGGCAGAGACGAACTGATGGTTGATGGTGGGCTCCTGCTTTTGGAGCGTCATATTACCTGGGGTGCCTGCCAGCTTGGGGGTGGGCATCTCCTGGAGCTTGGAGTACCGGGGGAACTCCGCCCGGATGGCCTCCTGGAATTTGTCCGGCACCGTGGTGCCGATGGTGAGAATCTCCGGGAAGCGCAGCTGGCAGATCACTTCGATCAGCTGCGGTTTCCGGTAAATACAGCGGCTTTCGTGGGAAAACATATGCATGCCTCATTTCTAAGTAGTATATCGTGTTTCCTCCATTATATCCAATCTTCCGGGAAATGGCAATAGGCAGCGGCAAGGTTAAGATTTGGTTAAGTCCTTGCATTATTTCATTATTCACACTTTATTTATATTCAAAAATCCGAATCTGTGATATAATTCCGGAAGAATGTGTAAACGAGGAGGGATGTTTCTTGAACAGAACACCCAGAACCCGGTATTTGTACTATATGCTCTCGGGCTTCGGCGCCATCAGCCTCAGTATCCTGTTTTTCTTTGCACTGTATCGGTTCCAGGGCTTGGGGGAAGCGGTGGACAAAGTAGTGGATATTCTGGCGCCGTTTATCTACGGCGGCATCATTGCCTATCTTCTGCGGCCCCTGTGCAACTGGTATGATCAGACACTGAAGGATCTGCTGCCGGTGAAAATGCAGAAGCTGGCGAACCCCCTTGCGGTGACCTTCAGCATGATCACAGGACTTCTGGTGATCTACCTCCTGATCATCATGATCCTGCCGGAGCTCTTCACCAGCATTCAGAATATCTGGCTGACGCTGCCCGACCGGTTCAACGGCCTCATTGACTGGGGTTATGAGACCTTCGGTGAGCATGATGAGATCCTTGTTTATCTGGAAACCGCCTACGATTCTCTGTACAGCACCATCGACAAATGGGTCAATGAGACCCTGGTGCCCTCCATTACCAACATCGTCAGCGGCGTGGGACAGAGCGTGCTGCGGGTGCTGCAGTTCCTGCTGGACTTCCTGATCGGTTTGATCGTGGCGGTATATCTGCTGACCAGCCGGAAAAAATTCAGCAAGCAGGCTGTTATGCTGATCCGAAGCACCTTCAAGCCCAAGTGGGCCCAGCTGATCCTGGACGAGATTGCCTTCATCGACAAGATGTTCGGCGGTTTCATCGACGGCAAGCTCATGGACTCCGGCATCATTGGACTGCTGTGCTATTTTGGCTGCCTGATCTTCAAATTCCCCAACCCGCTTCTGGTTTCTGCCATTGTGGGTATCACCAATGTGATTCCCTTCTTCGGTCCCTTCATCGGCGCGGTTCCGGCCACCATTTTGATTATGCTGGAAAACCCCATCAAGGGCCTGTGGTTCATCGCCTTTGTCTTTGCACTGCAGCAGCTGGACGGCAATATTATCGGTCCCAAGATTCTGGGTGACAGAACGGGTCTGTCCAGCTTCTGGGTCCTGTTCGGTATCATCTTCTTCGGCGGACTCTGGGGCCTGGTAGGCATGGTCATCGCCGTTCCTCTGGTGGCGGTGATCTACGACCTGATCAAGCGTATGGTATTCCGGGGCCTCCACAAGAACGACTGCATGGAGGTATGGGACGAATATACCCACACCTATGGGGAAGAAAAACCGATTCCCCGGCCTGCGGATATATCCAAGGAAGTCAAGCGGGAGAAAAAGTAAACAAACAGCAGGGCTGCGATATTGCAGCCCTGTTTTTTCTTGTAGAAAATCCTCTTTGCCTATGCTATACTGAAAAAGATAAGGAATCGGGAGGGATACTATGGAATTTCTGTATATGCTGGAAAAGATCCGGATGCCGGGGCTCAATGAGTTTATGCTCACCATCACCCGGTTGGGTGAGGAAACGGCCTTTTTGGTGCTGGCGCTGATCGTGTTCTGGTGTGTGGACAAAAAGAGGGGCTATCTGCTGATGAGCGTGGGCTTCCTGGGAACCATGGCAAACCAGTTTATGAAGCTCTGGTTCCGGATCCCGAGACCCTGGGTTCTGGACGAAAACTTTACCATTCTGGAAGCTGCCCGGGAGGCGGCCACAGGCTATTCCTTCCCCAGCGGCCATACCACCTCTGCCGTGGGCACCTTCGGCTCCATCGCTGCCAGAGCGAAGCATAGAGGGACGGTATGGCTGTGCGTCATTCTGGCGGCACTGGTGGGCTTCTCCAGGATGTATATCGGCGTCCACACGCCCCAGGATGTGATCGTGGGAGCCCTGACCTCGTTGGTGCTGATTCTGGCGTTGCGAAAGTGTGTGAAGAGTCACAGCGGCATGAAGGCGCTGATTGCCCTGATGATCGCCGCGGCCATTGGTCTGCTGGTCTTTGTGGAATTGTATCCCTTCCCGGGGGATACGGATGAGCACAATCTGGAATCGGGACTGAAAAATGCCTACACTATGATCGGCTGCATGACTGGTGTTGCCATTGTCTATGCCGGGGAGAGAAAATATGTGAATTTCTCCACAGAGGCGGTTTGGTGGGCACAGCTTCTGAAAGCTGTGCTGGGATTTGGTCTGGTTCTGGCCGTGAAGGAGGGGCTGCGCGCGCCTCTGGAAGTGCTGCTGGGTGACCCGCTGCCTGCCCGGGCGGTGCGGTACTTCCTGATTGTGGTCACCGCAGGCCTGATCTGGCCCCTGAGCTTCCGGTTCTTTGCAAAACTGGGCAGAAAAAGGGAGGTAGCACAGTGAATTACGCCACCATCAAAAACTGCGACATTGCCAACGGCCCCGGCGTCCGGGTGAGCCTCTTCGTCTCCGGCTGCACCCACCGGTGCCCCGGCTGCTTTAACGAGGTCGCTTGGGATTTTGCTTATGGCGAACCCTTTACCCAGGAGACCATCGACTATATTCTGAAGCTTCTGAAGCCCGATTACATCCAGGGCCTGACTCTGCTGGGCGGCGAGCCCTTTGAGCCTCAGAACCAGGGGGCGGTGGTGGAGCTGCTGCGGCAGGTGAAGAAAAACTATCCCAACAAGAGCATCTGGGCCTTTTCCGGCTATCTGTTTGAAAAGGATATCCTGTCCGGGCGTCTGGGAGATACTGCCGAATACCTCAGCTATCTGGACGTGCTGGTGGACGGCCCGTTCATCGAAGCAAAGAAAAATTTAAGCCTGCGGTTCCGGGGCTCCGAGAATCAGCGGCTCATTGATGTACCTGCATCCCTTGCCAAGGGCGAAACCGTCCTCTGGCAGGACTGGCAGGGAGAGAGAAAGGGACTGAAATAATGGAAAATATTCCTGTAAAAATCCTGAGAGAGGGAGCAAAGCTTCCAACCTACGGCTCCGTCGAGGCCGCCGGAGCGGACCTGTATGCCTGTCTGGAAGAGGACGTAACTATCCTGCCCGGCCAGACTTCCTTCATCCCCACGGGTTTTGCTATGGCGGTGCCCAGGGGCTGTGCGGGGCTGATCTACGCCCGTAGCGGCATGGCCTGCAAGCGGGGCCTGGCTCCGGCCAACAAGGTGGGCGTCATCGACAGTGACTACCGGGGCGAAATCATCGTGGCGCTGCACAACCACGGAACCGAGGAAAGAACCGTGGTTCACGGCGAGCGGATCGCCCAGATGGTCATTACCCCCGTGCTGACCCCGGCCTATGAGATAGCCGAATCCCTGGAGAAAACTGCCAGGGGAGAGGGCGGTTTTGGTTCCACAGGAAAGTAAATGTAAAACTTTGACTAAATTTATGAAAAAGGAATGTAAAATTTCCTCCGCTTTTGTCAATGTACAACTTGATGGAAATTCCTTATAATAATATCATCGCCCGGTATGGGTGTATGAAGATGAAAGATACGTTAGAATTATTATAGGAGTAAACTATGGAGATTTTATCCGCCATCATTCAGCTGCTCGGCGGCCTGGCCATGTTCCTCTACGGTATTGAGCTCATGGGCGACGGCCTGAAAAACAGCTCCGGCGCAACTCTGAAACGGGTTCTGGAAAAAGTCACCGGCAATGTGGTCATGGGTGTCGTCACCGGCGCACTGGTCACCGCCGTGATCCAGAGCTCCACGGCCACCATCGTGCTGACTGTGGCCCTGATCGGTGCCGGTGTGCTGAATCTGAAGCAGGCTGTGTCCATCGTTATGGGTGCCAATATCGGCACCACCATCACCGCCTGGATCATCCAGCTGGGCTCCATCGAGGCCGACGGCAGCTGGCTGCTGTGGCTCTTTGACACCGATACCCTGGCTCCCATTGCCCTGGTCATCGGTATCATCCTGCTGATGTTCATCAAGAAGCAGAAGCTGAAGCCCATCGGCGACATTGCCATCGGCTTTGGCGTCCTGTTCGTGGGTCTGAGCCTGATGACCGACGGCGTCAAGCCCCTGATCGGCACCGACGCCTTCATCACCTTCCTGGATCTGATGAACAACCCCTGGTTCGGTATCCTCTTTGGTCTGGTGCTCACCGTCATTGTCCAGAGCTCCTCCGCTACCGTGGGTATGCTGCAGACTGTTGCCGCCATTGAAGGCTCCGGCATCACCTTTGCCATGGCCTACCCCATCATCATGGGTATCAACCTGGGTACCTGCGTTACCACCGCTATGGTCTGCTCCATCGGCTCCTCCAAGGATGCCAAGCGTACCGGAGTGGTGCATATCGTGTTCAATACCATCGGTACGGTGCTGTTCATGATCGTCATGAGCATCATGCAGAAGGCCGCTGTCTTTGGCGTGGAATTCTGGATCGCCGGTGTGGACGATACCGGCATCGCCGTGTTCCAGACCGTCTTCAATCTGGTTACTGCCATCGTGCTGGTGCCCTTTACCAACCTGCTTGTGAAGCTGTCCATGATCATTGTGAAGGACGAGAAGCAGAAGCCTGCCCGTCATCCTGAGCTGCTGACCCTGGACGAGCATCTGTATATCTCTCCTGCCATCGCCGTTGCAGAGGCCACCAAGGCTGTGGCCGCTATGGGCGCCCTGGCCAAGGAGAATTTTGCCAAGGCTACCCAGATGCTGGAAAAGCTGGATGATGCTGTTGTGAAGCAGATCGACGAGGATGAGGATTGCCTGGACCAGTTCAGCGATTCCACCGACCGGTTCCTCATCGGCCTGAGTAAGGCTGTGGAGACCGAGTGGGATGACCGTCAGGTGGACATGCTGCTGCAGACCGTGCCCAATTTCGAACGCATTGGCGACTACGCCACGGATATCGTGGAGCTGGCCCAGCGGATGCAGACCGCCGGCACCGGCTTCTCTGACGTCGCTAAGCGGGAGCTGGAGCTGGTCTGCACCGCCGTCAATGAGATCCTGGATATCACCGTGGATGCCATGGGTCGGGACGACAACGAGGCTGCCAAGACCATCGAGCCCCTGGAGGAGACCATCGACGACATGATCATGATCCTCCGGGACCGCCACACCAAGCGCCTGAAGGCAGGCGCCTGCTCCGTGGAATCCGGCCTGGTGTTCATGGAGACCCTGGTGCATCTGGAGCGTGCCTCTGACCAGTGCTCCTCCATCGCTGTCATGATGCTGGCACGAAACAACGAGGAGATCCTGCAGAATCACTATGATTACCTGCGTGAGATCCATGCCGGCAACGACCAGGAGTTCAACTCTGCCCGGGCCAAGCGCCGTGAGCAGTATATCACCCCCCTGAAGAATATCCAGTAAATCGATTCAACGCCCTCCGGAATTCCCGGAGGGCGTTTTCTGCATTTGGTTGGTTTCCATTTGCGGTTGAAATAAGCTACATTGAATTTGGCGAACCCACCAGTGTCACTTTCTTGCAGCCATGCAAGAAAGTAACCAAAGAAGATGGCATAGGGGAGGCGCTGACCGCGAAGCCTATCGAAGCTGCTTTTGTCGATTAGCATATTTCCCCGGCTTCGAGCCGCCCTCCCCTATGTACCCCTTCCGGCACTGGTCGCAAGACTGGCAGTAGTCGATTTTTAAGACGGACAGCCGCTGGAAAAACAGACGCAGGCAGTCCCGGTAAAAAAGACTGGCACCAGGCCGTCGACGGGGGCCGGGTGGGGGTCTGGGGGAGGGCGGCTCAAAGTCGGGCCATAAATGTTGGATTCGCAATGCGGTAACGAAAGGCTTTGCGGTCAGCGCCTCCCCCAGCCGCTTTCTTTGGTTCGTTTCTTGTGCGGACACAAGAAATGAACATCCACCAAATTTTTGAGATGAAGATACACAGAGATTAATTCCAATTTGTCTGACAGTTATGCATATTAACAAAAATGGCCCTCCGGGATTTCCCGGAGGGCCTTGCTATACTTAATAGAACAGGATATCGGAGTAGGTGGGGTAGGGCCAGTAGGACTTGTCGGTGATGGCTTCCAGGGCATCGGCATGGCGTCGCATGGCTTCCATAACCGGAACCACCGTGTTGCGGTAGTATTCGGAAGCGGCGGCGGTTTCACCGGGAACATGGGAAAGGACCTCCTGGAGGGCGGTGATGCTCTCATAGAGCCGGTCGCAGTTGTCGCTGAGCCGGTGCAGCAGGGCGGATTCCGCCCGGCAGGAGAGGCCCAGCTCCTTCTTGGACTTGAGCCCGTCGCACAGGTCCCGGCTGTAGCGCAGGGCGGCAGGGAGAATCTGGTGCAGGGCCATATCCACCATGGTCAGAGCCTCGATGTTCATGGTCTTGTTGTAGGTCTCCAGCTTGATGGCGTGACGGGCCAGGAACTCGGTCTCCGAGAAGATGCCGTGGCTGGTGACCAGGTCGATGTTCTTCCGGGAGATGTAGGAGGGCATGCACTCGGCGGTGGAGGGGTAGTTGCTCAGGCCCCGGCGCTTTGCCTCAAGCTTCCAGTCCTCGCTGTAGCCGTTACCGTCAAAGATGATCCGCTGATGGTCGGTGAAGGCCTGGCAGACCAGATCGTGCAGCGCCTTGTCGAAGTCCTCGGCGGCTTCCAGAATGTCCGCAAACTGCCGCAGCTCCTCGGCCATGATGGTATTCAGGGCGATATTGGAGCTGGAAACGCTCTGGGAAGAGCCCACCATACGGAACTCAAACTTGTTGCCGGTGAAGGCCAGGGGAGAGGTGCGGTTGCGGTCGGTGGTGTCCTTGGGGATAGCGGGCATCACGTCCACGCCCACCCGCATGACGCGCTTCTGGGGATCCTGATAATTGGTGCCATCGATGATGGACCGGACAACGGCGTTCAGCTCATCGCCCAGGAAGATGGATACGATGGCGGGAGGGGCCTCATGGCCGCCCAAACGGTGGTCATTGCCGGCGGAGGCCACGGTGCAGCGGAGGAAATCCTGATATTCGTCCACACCCTTGATGAACGCGGCCAGGAATACCAGGAACTGGGCGTTCTGGGCAGGGGTCTTGCCGGGCTTGAACAGGTTCTCGCCGCTGTCTGTGCTGAGGCTCCAGTTATTGTGCTTGCCGGAGCCGTTGACGCCCTCGAAGGGCTTTTCGTGGAGCAGGCACACCAGATCGTGCTTGGCGGCGCACTTTTTCATGATGGACATGACCAGCTGGTTGGCGTCGCAGGCGTTGACGGCGTCGGAGTAGATGGGCGCCATCTCATGCTGGCAGGGGGCGGCCTCGTTGTGCTTGGTCTTGGAGAGGATGCCCAGCCGCCACAGCTGCTCGTCCAGGTCCTTCATAAAGCTGGAGATCCGGGTGCGGATGGTGCCGAAATAGTGGTCGTCCATCTCCTGGCCCTTGGGGGGCTTGGCACCGAAGAGGGTCCGGCCGGTGAGCCGCAGGTCCTCCCGCTGGGCGTACATGGCCCGGGGGATGATGAAGTACTCCTGCTCAGCACCCACGGAGGAAATGACCCGCTGGGTTTTGTGATCGCCGAAGAGCCGCAGGATCCGCAGAGCCTCCCGGGAGACCTCCTCCAGGGACCGGAGCAGAGGGGTCTTCTGGTCCAGGGATTCGCCGTTGTAGGAGAAGAAGCAGGTGGGAATGTACAGACTGCCGTCCTTGACAAAGGCAAAGGCGGTGGGGTCCCAGGCGGTGTAGCCCCGGGCTTCAAAGGTGGTACGCAGACCGCCGTTGGGGAAGGAGGAGGCGTCGGGCTCGCCCCGGACCAGTTCCTTGCCGGAGAATTCCATGATGACCTTGCCGTCACCGGCGGGGGTGATGAAGGAGTCGTGCTTCTCGGCGGTGATGCCGGTCATGGGCTGGAACCAGTGGGTGTAGTGGGTGGCGCCCTTGGCGGTGGCCCAGTTCTTCATGGCCTCGGCGATGTGGTTGGCAGTATCAAGCTGAAGGGGAGAGCCGGTGGTGATGCAGTGCTTCCAGGCGCAGTAAACCTCCGGATCCAGGCACTGCTTCATGGTAGCTTCGTTGAACACGTCGCTGCCGAAGATCTCAGGCACATTGATGATATCGGTCATGTCAAAAACAGATCCTTTCCAAGGGGAAAATGACGGCTCTCAACCGGTTCGGAAGGGGAGAAATGCCACAAAACCCCATGATAACCTAATTATTCCATATTATTTTATGCACCGTAAGCTTTCTTTGCAAGAAGTAAAAATGGATAAAATTTCGTTGCAACCTGCAAAAGTTTTGGTCATATCTACAAAGTAGTTGGAAAAATGAAATTTTGGTGATATCGATATTGCATTTTTTGACATACTGGCATATAATAAGCCCATATTTTTCCGAGAGGATGATTTTTGTGACTGCTTACTCTTGCATGAACACCGCTGAACTGGAACATGAATATACCCAGGTTCTCAATAAATATGAAAGCTGCAAGGCCAAGGGCCTGAACCTGAATATGGCCCGCGGCAAGCCCGCCAAGAAGCAGCTGGACCTGGTCAGTGATATCCTGACTGTGATGCAGACTCCCGAGGACTGCTTCGACGGCACCATCGACTCCCGGAACTACGGCGAGCTGGCCGGCCTGCCCTCCGCCCGGGCCTACTGGGCAGATGTGCTGGACTGCAAGTCCTCCCAGATCTTCGTGGGCGGCGCCGCTTCCCTGAACATGATGTGCGATATCGTCTCCCGTGCCTTCACCCATGGCCTGCTGAACAGCCCCCGGCCCTGGTGCAGGGAGGAGAAGGTCAAGTTCCTGTGCCCCGCCCCCGGCTACGACCGGCATTTCCAGATCGGTGAGTTCTATGGCGCGGAACTGATCTATATTCCCATGCTTTCCACCGGTCCCGACATGGACATGATCGAGGAATACGTCAAGGATCCCCTGGTGAAGATGATGTGGGTGGTTCCCAAGTATTCCAATCCCGATGGCATCATCTTCTCTGACGAAACCATCCGCCGCATTGCCAATCTGAAGCCCGCGGCTCCCGACTTCGCCATCATCTGGGATAACGCCTACTGCCTCCATGAGTTCGAAGGCGACTATGTACCCTTCCCGGATATCATCTCCCTCTGCGCTGAAGCAGGCCGTCCCAACATGGTCTTCGAATTCGCCTCCACATCCAAGATCACCTTCGCCGGCGGCGGCACCTCCTGTATGGCCGCATCCGAAGCCAATATCGAATATTTCACCGGCGTTTTCGGTGTGCAGATGATCTCCTATGACAAGGTCAACCAGCTGCGCCATGTGAAGTACCTGAAGGATAAGGCCCACACCCTGGAAATTATGAAGCGCCATGCCACCGTCATGGCTCCCAAGTTCCGCTGCGTTTCCCGGTGGCTGAACCACGAGATCGCTCCTCTGGGCTTTGCCCACTGGGTGGACCCCAAGGGCGGCTATTTCGTCAGCCTCTACACCATGCCCGGCACTGCCAAGCGGGTCTGGCAGCTGTGCAAGGAAGCCGGTGTCACCCTGACCAATGCCGGTGCAGCATTCCCCAACAGCTATAACCCCAAGGACGACCATCTGCGTATTGCCCCCAGCCTGCCCCCTGTGGAAGAACTGGAACAGGCCATGGAAGTTCTCACCACCAGCCTGAAGCTGGCAGCCCTGGAAAAGCTCCTGAACAAGTAAATAAGTTGAGACGCACAACAAGTGCGTCTCAATTTTTTTATATTTCGTATTCCATTTTCGATTCTTTATGATATAATGACAGCAAATGTGAAACAGGAGGGTCATTATGAGACAAATCGTAAACCTGAACAGAAAATGGGCCTTCTCCAAGGCTGCTGCGGAAGCTCCCACCGGTATCGATTCCCGCTGGAACTTCGTCAGCCTGCCCCACACCTGGAATGCCCTGGACGGCCAGGACGGCGGAAACGACTACTTCCGGGGCACCGCCTGGTATGCCAAGGAGCTGGACCGGGATGAGCTGCCCAAGGCCGAGAAGTATTTCATCGAGTTCCTGGGTGCCAACTCCATTGCCGAGCTGTACGTCAACGGCAAGAAGCGGATGCGCCATGAGGGTGGCTATTCCACCTGGCGCTGCGATATCACCGATGCCATCAAGGCAGGCCAGAAGACCTTCATCGCCGTGTCCGTCAACAACGGCATCAATGAAACCGTCTATCCCCAGGTGGCCGACTTCACCTTCTACGGCGGATTGTACCGGGGTGTAAACCTGATCTGTGTGGGCGAGAGCCATTTTGACCTCCACTACCACGGCAGCCCCGCCATCCGTGTTACCCCCATCGTCACCGGCCGGGACGCCCTGGTGAAGGTCCGTACCTTCGTGACCAACCGGAAGGAACACCACAAGTATCAGTACATTATCCGTAACGCCAAGGGCGAAGTGCTGGCCAATGTCACCGGCAACGCCTCCAAGGCCCAGATCTCCATTCTGAATGTCCACCTGTGGAACGGCAGAAAGGATCCCTACCTGTACTCCGTCCAGGTGAACCTGCTGGACGGTGACGAGGTTCTGGACAGCGTCTCCACCCGCTTTGGCTGCCGCAGCTTCTACATCGATCCCGAGAAGGGCTTCATCCTCAACGGTGCCGAGTATCCCCTCCGGGGCGTGGCCCGGCACCAGGACCGCTGGGATTACGGCAATGCCCTGCTGCCCCAGCATCATGAGGAGGATATGGACCTGATCTGTGAAATGGGCGCCACCACCATCCGTCTGGCCCACTATCAGCACGACCAGTATTTCTATGACCTCTGCGACGAGCGGGGCCTGGTCATCTGGGCGGAGATTCCCTATATCTCCCAGCATATGCCCGGGGGCCGGGAGAATACGATCTCCCAGATGAAGGAACTGATCCACCAGAACTACAACCACCCCTCCATCGTGGTCTGGGGCCTTTCCAACGAGATCACCATGAAGGGTGAGAACGATCCGGATCTGCTGGAAAACCACCGGATCCTGAACGATCTGGTCCACACCCTGGACAAGACCCGTCTGACTACCATGGCAGCCCTTAGCATGTGCTCCATGGACGCGGAAATTATCCACATCCCCGATGTGGTCAGCTACAACCACTATTTCGGCTGGTATGGCGGCAAGACCGAGATGAACGGTCCCTGGTTCGACAAGTTCCATGCCAAGTACCCCAATACCCCCATCGGCTGCTCCGAGTATGGCGCCGAGGCCCTGAACTGGCACACCTCCAACCCCGTCCAAGGTGACTACACCGAGGAATACCAGGCCTACTACCACGAGGAACTGATCAAGACCTTCTTCAGCCGGAAGTACATCTGGGCCACCCACTGCTGGAATATGTTCGACTTCGGTGCCGATGCCAGAAGCGAGGGCGGCGAGAACGGCCAGAACCACAAGGGCCTTGTGACCATCGACCGCAAGTATAAGAAGGATGCCTTCTATGCTTACAAGGCATGGCTGTCCGACGAACCCTTTGTCCATATCTGCGGTAAGCGCTACATTGACCGGGTGGAGGACGTGACCAGGGTCACCGTCTATTCCAACCAGAAATCCGTGGAGCTCTTTGCCAACGGCGTCTCCCTGGGCGTGCAGGAAGCTGCCGACCACTTCTTCCGTTTCGACGTGCCCAACGCCGGTGAAACCAAGCTGGTGGCTGTGGCAGGGGAGTGCCGTGACGAAAGCACCATCCGGAAGGTGGCAGTTTTCAACGAGGCCTACCGGCTCCAGGAGAAGAACGCCATCCTCAACTGGTTTGAGATCACGATGCCTGAGGGCTACTTCTCCATCAACGACACCGTAGGCGATATCATGGCCACCGTCCGGGGCAAGATGCTCTTTATGAAGCTGGCAGGTGACCTGATGGCCCAGATGCCCAAGAGCGCCGACGGCAAGCCCAGCGCCATGGGCTTTGAGCTGAACAGCTCCATGTTCGAGATGATGAGCTCCTTTACCATCCTGCGCCTTGCAGGCATGGTGGGCATGGCAAATATCACCATTACCAAGGATCAGCTGCTGGATCTGAACGCACAGCTGAACAAGATCAAGAAGAAGTAATCCGAACATCCGGGCACAGTTTTGTGCCCGGATTTCTCAAAAGGGGGTCAGGTATGCGGCTTGGTAAGGAAAGTCAAAGGGTGACTTTGGATGAATTTCGCCCGGTTCTGCTGCTGGCTATGATTCTCCTGGCTCTGTACTGTGTTATATCCGGCGAATTGAATAGGGCGAAAGAACCACAGCGCCGTTACTTTGAACCTGTCAGTTCTGATGAATTTGGCGAGGAACGTTTTAACAGCATAAGCCAGATTGTGGAAGCCGGAGATAACCTGTATATTCTGCCGAACAATCACAATGGATTTATTCAGGTATATGACCTGACGGGCAGTTATCGGTATTCCCTGTTTTTTACAGAAAGCATGAACGGCGTATTTACAATGGCCTGTGAAGACGGGCTATTTTACGTCCAGGACCAGACAGGAAATGTTTATGTATTCCTGAATGGTGAATTTCAGGAGTATGTGAAGCGGGAAACGGCTATAACCCGGTTTGCGCACATCGGATTTGTGTGGAGGGGTTCCTCACCGGAATATCAATTCCGAGGTAAGGAGCTTTGGAGGATTGCAGGCGGGCAAGAAACGCTTGTGATCCCTGATTTGCTGAGCTTTGACACGCAGTCTGCGACTGTTGCGCTGAAAGTGCTTCTGATACTGGGCGCCTGCTGGCTGCTGGCCGGGTTCCTCAAGGGCAGACGCACAAGTCACTGAAACGGATACAGACCCGGCGGAAAATTCCGCCGGGCTGAAATTGTTCAAATTAGGTCATATCCAGGCGGATTTGTCAAGTGGCAGACGTGTTAAAATTTTGTTTACAAATTTGTACAAAGCGCCAAAAATGTATAAACGGATACCAAAAGAATTGATTTTTCCTCTAATAATCAGTATTATTACATTGTTAAAGGTATGTCTACGGGCATTCCCGAAATGGCTTATTTTTAGGAGGCTAATATCATGACTGTAATGGAAAGACTCGCAAGATCCGTCGTCGTCCCCGTTGTTGTGCTGGAAAAGGTCGAGGACGCTGTTCCTCTGGCTAAGGCTATGGCTGCCGGTGGCGTCGACACTATGGAAATCACCTTCCGTACCGCCTGCGCTCCCGAGTGCATCAAGGCTGTTGCCGAGAATTGCCCCGACGTTCTGGTCGGTGCCGGCACCATCGTCAACCTGGATCAGTGCAAGCTGGCCATCGAGATGGGCGCTAAGTTCATCGTTTCCCCCGGCTTCTCCGATGAGATCGTGGGCTACTGTGTCGCCAACGGCGTCGCTGTCGCTCCCGGCTGTGTCACCCCCACTGAGATCATGGCTGCTATGAAGCACGGCCTGAAGATGGTCAAGTTCTTCCCCGCCAACGTCTACGGCGGCCTGAAGGCTCTGAAGAATCTGGCTGCTCCCTTTGGCTCCATGAAGTTCCTGCCCACCGGTGGTGTCAACAATGACAACATCAAGGAATTCATCGACACCCCCTTCATCCACGCTGTTGGTGGTTCCTGGGTCTGCCCCAAGGCTGACGTCGTTGCCGGCAACTGGGACAAGATCACCGAGCTGTGCAAGAGCGCACACAAGGCTGCTAAGGGCGAATAAGCGGCGAATCGCCGCCGATAATTCGTGACTGACACTTGCGGTAATCTGTACACCATTGGGTACCGCTCGATTCGTTACATTGTCGGCTCTTTACATTGTTTATTATTTATATTGTAATAAGAAAGGATTCTGATTACCATGGCAAGAATTGTTACCTTCGGCGAACTGATGCTGCGTCTGCAGCCCTTCAACTACGAGCGCTTTGTCCAGGCTTCCAACGTCGAGTTCACCTTCGGCGGCGGCGAGGCCAACGTGGCTGTCTCTCTGGCAAACTACGGCATGGACGCAGCTTTCGTTACCAAGCTGCCCGCACACGCCATCGGCCAGGCTGCAGTCAACTCCCTGCGCCGCTACGGCGTCGACACCTCCCTGATCGTCCGCGGCGGCGAGCGCGTCGGTATCTACTACAATGAGAAGGGCGCTTCTCAGCGTGGCTCCGTCTGCATCTACGACCGTGCTTACTCCGCTATCCAGCTGGCTAAGCCCGAGGACTTCGACTGGGACAAGATCTTTGAGGGCGCCGATTGGTTCCACTTCACCGGCATCACCCCCGCACTGGGCCCCAACGTTGTTGAGATCTGCAAGCAGGCTTGCCAGGCTGCCAAGGCCAAGGGCATCAAGATCTCCTGCGACCTGAACTACCGCGGCAAGCTGTGGACCCGCGCTCAGGCTAACGAGGCTATGACCGAGCTGGCTAAGTACATCGACGTCTGCATCTCCAACGAAGAGGACGCCAAGGACGTGTTCGGCATCGAGGCTGAGGCTACCGATATCTACGGCGGCACCATCAACCACGAGGGCTACAAGTCCGTTGCAAAGCAGCTGGCTGACAAGTTCGGCTTCGAGAAGGTCGCTATCACCCTGCGTGAAAGCCACTCCGCATTCGACAACGGCTGGTCTGCAATGCTGTACGACGGCGAGAACTACTGCTTCTCCAAGAAGTACAACCTGCACATCATCGACCGCGTCGGCGGCGGCGACTCCTTCGGCGGCGGCCTGATCTATGCTCTGCTGTCCGGCAAGGACACCCAGGCAGCTGTTGAGTTCGCAGTTGCTGCTTCCGCTCTGAAGCACTCCATCGGCGGCGACTACAACATGGTCACCGTTCCCGAGGTTGAGAAGCTGGCAGGCGGCGACGGCTCCGGCCGTATCCAGAGATAATTTCTCTGCCTGATAAATAAGTTCCGGGAGGAAGCTCAGCTTCCTCCCGGTTTTTCTGTTTCGTCTGCTGATTGCTCCGGTTGTTCTTCCAGTGCCAGCTGGGTCTTTCTGGCGGCTTCCATGAGGCTCATGAATTCCTCGCTGAACATCCGCCGGAGCTTGCCGTCGGTACTCAGGGTTTTCAGGTAGGTCCGGACGTTTTTCGGATGGATCAGGTCAAAGACGCTGTTCACTTCGCCGATGGCCAGCAGATCAAACACCGCATCCACGATCTCATTGCGCTCCTGGTTGGTCATGCCGGAGAGCCACTCCTTGATGGTCAGGTCCAGAAATTTGGAATCCTCGGAAACCCGATCCATGGGCACAAAATCCGGGCCGTCCAGGACCCAGGAGTAAAAATCGTGCTGCAGCAGGCCGATCTGCTTGCTCTTGACGACGGTATAAGGCTCTTCGTGCTCCAGAAGCATGCCGATGACGCTGGACTGGGGGATGATTGTCTGGATCCGGGGAACGATTTCCAGATACCCGGGATCCTTCATGACAGAACTGGTAAAGCCCGGACCGTCATGATTGTATACCGCCCGGATCCGGTCCCGGATGGGGGCGGGGGACTTCGCAGCGGCGTAAACCGCCAGATTGCCGCCCTTGGAGTGTCCGCCCAGGTAAAGGGGCATGGGATAGCGCAGGGAGATATCTTCCACATATTCCGCCGCCAGCCGCTGGGCCGGGACGGACTCCTGGAAGCTCATGTTGAAATCCTCTTTCCAGCCGGTGAGGGAGTAGTCCGTGCCCCGGAATGCCAGAAATGCACTGCTGTTGTCCAGCAGGAAGGTGATGGCGGCGAACTGAGTGTCCTCCTCCGGGATCAGAATATCCCGGTATTGCAGCAGCAGGGTGTTTCCGAAGCGTTTGGTCTCACTGGCTGCCATTAATAGGCTCAGGTCCACCTTCACCCGGCACCGGTCCTCCTGGTCACATCCTGTGAAGAATTCCTCCGATGCCTCCTGCAGAGAGATGGGAATATCCGGACGCTCCGCCACGCTGCCCCGGAAGGTCAGATAGCTCAGCGCCGAGAAAATCAGGGCATCCACAGGCCCCGGAGGCACCTGGGAAAAGGTCAGATCCCCCCGCCAGTGGAGGTAATCAAATAAGTCTGCCATACATATCCACTCCTTTTCTTTACCATACCACAGGAATGTGAACAAATCCACCAATTTTGGGTCGAAAGAAAATCTTAAGCTGTCATTTCCTTGACGAATCCGCTCCGGCGCACTATAATGGCCCAATAGAGGTGATGCATATGAAGCGGCAATCCGGCATTGACCTGATCCGCATTACAGGACTGTTCTTCGTGGTGGGCGTCCACCAGTTCTTATATAACCGCTTTTATTATGAGCCCCAGGTGGGCATCTGGATGTGGTCGGCGGATGTGTGGCGCTGGCTGTTCTTCAGCTGCAACGGCATTTTTATGATGATGTCCGGCTACCTGCGGTGCAACAAGACAGAGCTGCACGATTGCTATCGGGGTCTGGTCCCGGTGCTTATCGGATATACCCTCTGCTGCGCCATTATTTTCCCCATCCAGGTACTGGATGGAGAGATCATGCCGCTGATCTCCTTTGACGCAGACCAGGACAGCTGGATCAAGCGGTTTGTTACCTTCGGCAACTACGCCTGGTACATCGAAATGCACATCGGTCTGGTTTTGTTCAGTCCCCTGATCAACCTGGGTCTGAAGCATATGGATGATAAAACCCTGGGCCGGTTCGCCAATATCATGATCTTTGTGACTTCCGCTCACTACCTGACCGCCCTGGACCTGATCCCCAACTACTGGAGCTCCCTGTACCCTGTGACCTATTATGTCCTGGGCGCCGCGGTACGACGGCTGAAGCCGAAGGTGAAGCCCTGGCAGGGCTTGGGACTGTCGCTGCTGATCTGCATGGGTCTGGCCACCTCCTCCATCCTCACCACCGACGAGGGCTTCTCCAAGGGCTTTACCCAGGGCTACGGCGGCATCTGGACCATGCTCACCGCTGCCTGCGTATTTCTGGGCTTGTACCGGGTCCAGGTGGGGAAGGGTATGTCAAAGGTTCTGGCCTGGCTTTCCGGCGGCGTATTCGAGGGTTATCTGCTGTCCAAGATCTTTGATATCTGGACATACCCGCTGGCAAAGCAGTGGCACACCCCGGACAAATTCTGGCTGGTGTTCCTGGTGATCACGGTGCCCACCTTTGTCTGCTCCCTGCTTCTGGGCAAGCTGGTCAGCATGGCAGCCGGGGCCATTTCCAATCAGATTCCCTGGTACAAAAAGAAAACCAAAGTATGATCCAAGGCGGCTGCATCATGCAGCCGCCTTTCCATATGTCATTGCGAGGAGCGCAGCGACGTGGCAATCTCCTGTTATTTCTTAAGAATAGCGATTCTCTCTTGACAAATTGGTTTATTGACAGTAAACTAAAGAAAAGGTTTACAACCAATAAACCAAGGAGGTGTCCCATATGGAGGAATTGAAGCTGGGCCTGGTGGAGTCGAAATTCGCCGATATCATCTGGTCCCATGAGCCCCTGCCCTCCGGCGAGCTGGTAAAGCTCTGTGAAGCGCAGCTGCACTGGAAGAAGCCCACCACCTACACGGTGCTGCGGAAACTCTGCGAGCGGGGTATTTTTCAGAATGCGGACGGCATGGTTACGTCCCGAATCTCCCGGGAGGATTTCTATGCCATGCAGAGCGAAAAATTCGTGGAGGAGACCTTTGCCGGGTCCCTGCCGGCCTTCCTGGCGGCCTTTACCACCCGGAAAAGTCTGACTGCCGAGGAGATCGCCCAGATCCGCAGCCTCATTGACGGCTTTGAGGAGGGATGACCATGGATCTGCTGTTTGTCAAAGCGCTGAATATGAGCATTTCCGCCTCCTGGCTGGTGCTGGCGGTGCTGGTGCTGCGGCTGCTGCTGAAAAAGGCGCCCCGGTGGATCCATGTGGCCCTGTGGGCACTGGTGGCCGTGCGGCTGATCTGTCCTGTGTCCCTGGAAAGCGTATTCAGCCTGATCCCCAGCACCCAGACGGTGCCGGAGGAGATATTCTACCTGGAGCCGCCGCTGGATAGTCAGAATACCACACTGGAAATCCTGCAGCCAAGGCCCAATGGGGAAGCGGTGGATGTGGAGCTGGATACAACTGTCAGCGTCGCCCAGACAAGGAGCGTCAGCTGGGCGTTTATCTGGCCTGCCGGTATGGCGGTGATGGTTCTTTACGCCCTGATCAGCTATCTCCGGCTGAAACGTAAGGTTTCCGCCTCCATTGATGTGGGCAACGGCGTGTATATCTGCGACTACATCGACACGCCCTTTATACTGGGTATCGTGAAGCCCAAAATCTACCTGCCCTCCGCCATGGAACCGGATTCCGCTTCCCATGTGCTGGCCCATGAGCGGGCCCACATGGCAAGAAAAGATCACTGGTGGAAACCCTTGGGCTATGCGCTTCTTTCCGCTTACTGGTTCAACCCGGTGCTGTGGCTGGCCTACATCCTGCTGTGCCGGGATATTGAGCTGGCCTGTGATGAGAAAGTGATCCGGGATATGGCCGTTCCGGAGAAGAAGGCCTATTCCGAAGCCCTGCTGTCCTGCTCTGTCAGCCGCCGCTCCATCGCCGCCTGCCCCCTGGCCTTTGGTGAGGTGGGCGTGAAAGAAAGGGTGAAGACTGTGCTGAACTATAAGAAACCTGCCTTCTGGATCGTTCTGGTGGCCCTTGCAGCTCTGATTGTAACTGCCGTCTGCTTCCTGACAGACCCGGTGGCGCGGACTGACAAGGTGGCTGTCCAGTGGTTCGAGGAATACGCCTACGAAGAGGTAAAGGGGAGAATGGACCGGGACGAGGTGGTCTGCCTGGATGCCCGGGAGGGCTACGCTCTGGTGTACTGCCAGGGTCAGGGACCGACACTGACCCTCTACCGCTATGAAAAGAAGGGCGATGGGTTCCGGATCCTGGATTCCTGCGCCGGAGAGTATGCCATCAGCGGTGGCATGTCCCTGAACCACTTGGAGGACAACGGAAAACACATTTACTTCGGCACCGCTTCCCAATACCACTGGAACCCCAAAGCGGAAGTGAACACCACGCTGTACTGGAATTATATGATCCTGACAGATGCCAATGGAAAGAAATATGAAAAGGATATGACAGGAAAGGATGGCTTTCTGTTTATTCTGGATACCCAAATGGCGGATTTTCAGGTATTTGACGTACTGGAAACCGAGTGCCTGAATGTGAAGAAGTTCACGGAACAGGGCTATTATATGGTGGAGGCCGTTTTTGAATCCGGTAAGGCTTCTCCCGGGTCCATCCCTTATGCCTGGACCAGCACCCTGAATACCTGGGATATTCAAAAGTGCTGGACGTATCAGGAAGCCGGGAGCCTGCACAATACCATCGAGAGAATCCAACTGAATAAGCTGGTTCACATACTCAATGATGTGGCACCGGAGGAAATCGTATCCCGGGCAATTTTGGGCCAGGATGATCCGCTCTGGAACCTGGGTGGAGCGTCAGTACAAATCCTCTGCACCGATGGAACCAATGTCATGCTGCGCTATGTGGCCGACACGGTGATCATTACCCCGGATACGGAATTTGATCTGTGGGAGACGGACGGCTACTGGATCATCGAAAACGACGCCCTGAAGCAGTGGATGCGAAGCATCTCCCTGGGCGGAACGGATATGCTCTCCGATGAAAACCGGGAGGAGATCCGCCAGCTGCTGCGGATGGAGCAGGTACAGTTTTTTGATCCTCAGACCTATGAGAATCTGCTCTTTGTGGGCTGCTGGTACGATGGGGGCCGGGGCCTGGGTGTTGCGGTTTACGAACCCCTGGCCGATGGCTACCGGCTGCTGAAGCTGATCCGGGGGGACGAGGTGAAAACCTGCGCCAGCGGATCGGAGCTTTACTACTGCGACTACCAGGATTTGCGGATATTCCTGATCCTGAACCAGGACATCACCGGCATGGAATGGTCCGGCGCCTACGAGAAAGACTACGCCATCGACACCCATCCGGGCCTGGTGGTGGAATATTTCCCGGAAAACCTCGATGCCATGTACCGCTTCCGGTACGGCGGCGGAGCCACCACCATGTACATGGACCGGAGTAACCAGACCCACGGACAGGCCCCGGAATATGTGTCCGATGCCTTCACCGACCCCGATGATGCCCACAGTGTCCTGGCGAATCTGCGTCTGTCGGATATTAACTATGTGTGGGTCTGCGACAGGAAAGAGCTGGATGATAAGTATTACCAGCCCATCGCCAAAAGTCTGTCCAGCCGCGAGACTGTTGAACTGATGAATATCCTTCGGGAAATACCCCAAAGCGCTTATGCGTCTGCGGAATTTGCCGGATACAGCTCACATGGCCTGGAAATTGAGTTGTCTCCCAAGGAGGATTCGTATTTCTTTATCAGCATGACCCTTTCCGATGGGGTGTTCTACTGTGAGTCCCGAGACGGAGAAAACGCGCCCCACCAGATCTGGAAAATAGAAGATGACGCGCTGCTGCAGTTCGTGGAAAATCACCTCAGTGACGATACCAGCCAATGGGCACAGTTTGCGCCATTCCCAAAGCATGACGGAGAA
The DNA here is from genome assembly GCA_015067615.1 of Oscillospiraceae bacterium. Lineage (GTDB taxonomy): Bacteria > Bacillota > Clostridia > Oscillospirales > Oscillospiraceae > Faecousia. The sequence goes on along the minus strand of SVMD01000006.1, from coordinate 78,296 downwards.
ATATCCTTTGTCCATGGTAGCCAGCAAATCACTGTCCCCAGGCTGCTGTGCTTCCGGTATGAATATACGGAGGAGGGCATTCGCTTCAAGCCCGAGGATCAGAGCAGCTGGCTGGAGCTTCAGTACAGGGAAGAACCCTATGCACCGGACCAAAAGGGGCTGAGGGATATCAAAGGAAAATACGGCGAACAGGATGTGATCTACGGCTACTATGATGCCTATGATTCCTGGCGGTATATGGATATCAACATGGCGGATGGGAATGAGGATTTCCACCTGCTGCTTCTGAATGATGCGGGGGATGCCTGGGTGGATGACTACGGCAGGGAGATTTCCTGGCTCATCGATGCCATGGAGATCCTGCAGATAGGTTGACAAATGACGCTGTCTGACGTAAAATAGGGTCATAATTTTCATCAGGAGGAATTATCCATGGAACTGACCCGGGCGCAGGCACTGGCCCTGCTGCAAAAGTACAATAAAGAACCCTTCCACATCCAGCACGGCCTCACTGTTGAGGGCGTCATGCGCTGGTACGCAAACGAACTGGGCTACGCTGAGGAAGCCGACTTCTGGGCCCTGTGTGGCCTGCTTCATGACGTGGACTTCGAGATGTACCCCGAGGAGCACTGCAAGAAGGCTCCCCAGCTGCTGGCCGAAGTCAATGCGTCCGATGCCCTGGTCCATGCTGTCTGCTCCCATGCCTACGGCTCCTGCTCCGATGTGGAGCCCGTGCATCTGATGGAGAAGGTCATGTTCGCCGCTGACGAACTGACCGGCCTCATCGGCGCTGCCGCCAGGATGCGCCCCAGCAAGAGCTGCATGGACATGGAGCTGAGCTCACTTAAAAAGAAGTTCAAGGACAAGAAGTTTGCCGCCGGCTGCTCCCGGGATGTGATCAAGGAGGGCGCCGAGCGCCTGGGCTGGACTCTGGATGAGCTGCTGGATAAGACCATCCTGGCCATGCGGTCCTGCGAAGCTTCCATCAACGAGGAAATGGCCGCTCTGGGCCTGTAAAAACAAAAGAAATCCCCGAAGGTTAAGTACCTTCGGGGATTTTTTGCGCTTACTTGTTTACGAATTTTACCGCGGTGCCGTAGGCGATCACTTCCGCCGCGCCCTGCATAACGGCAGCGGAGGAATAGCGAATGTTTACAATGGCATCGGCGCCCAGGGCTTCCGCTTCCGCAACCATCCGCTTGGTGGCTATGGCCCGGGCTTCGTTCATCATGTCGTTGTAGGCCTTCAGTTCGCCGCCTACCAGGGTTTTGAAGGACTGGGCGATATCCTTGCCCAGATGCTTGGATTGGATGGTGCTGCCCTTCACCAGGCCCAGCATTTCCAGCTCCTTGCCGCTGATGTAATCAGTATTGACTAAGATCATCTTCCTCACCTTTCTTTATTTCCTGAATTCGTTCTATGCATACCTTGACCATGACCCCGGAGAGTGCCAGGGGCAGAAGCCCCAGCACATACTTCCAAACGCCGGGAAGCAGCACGATCAAAAAGCCAAAGTAGACTACATAATAGGCAACCATCAACACGGTTACGACAATTGGTGCAATGAATTTTCTTTTATCTGTTTTCATGCTCATCACCCAATTTTGGAGAGAAGGGTATTGTAGATTTCTTTGGTCTCCGCCCCATTTTCGCCGCTGAACACCAGGGTCTTACCCTTGACGGTGGCCACGATGCAGCCATCGGGCTTATAGTAGGTGTAGCGGCTGTAGGTACCGAATTCCTCGTTTTCGAAGAAGCCCAGCAGCAGCCGGAAGCTGCCAAAGCCGCCGGTCCGGGCGCCGTCCACATTGCCCTCACGGTATTCGATATCCTCGATATTCTCATAACGCACCGTAATGGGGGCGGAGAAGGTGGCGTCCATCACCAGGGCGTCCTCCCGGAAGTCGTACTGGATGGAGCCGGTGAACAGGATAAAGACACAGACAATCGAAAGCACAATGCCGATGGCACAGCCGATTCTGCCGATCCATTTTGCGGTGGGATCCAGCTGAACCGCTGTGGCAGAAGCGGCGGTGCCGCTTTTAAGCTGTTTGCGGTGGTACAGGTAAGAATACAGAACAGAACCAAAGGCAGTAACCAGCAGGGCCGTAAACATGATGGGATAGCCGATCTTCACAGGCAGGAAAGCCGAGAAGAAGGTGATCAGACCGCCGGCGACCCAGAGCTTTCCGGCAAACCGGTGGGTGGCGTTCCAGTTTTCCTCATTGTTCAGCGCCCAGACGACCTTGATGCCGATGGTGGTATTCTGTTTGCACTTGGGCAGATAATTGCCGATGACTACGAACATCAGACCCATGAATATGGGCATGATTGCGTTCCAGTCCCAGACCTTGTCCAGGGCAATGGCATAGGCCATACCGTTGCTGAACAGAGAGACCATGGGCATGATGCCAAAGATCAGATTCATCACCTTGGGACTCTGCTCCCTGCCCCGGTTGGTCAGATCGGTGATCCAGAGGCACAGAAGCTGCATACCCACCAGAAGCAGGGGCATGAAGAATACGCCGAAGGCCTTGCTGCTCCAGCCGTCCGCCTGGCCGTCCACGCCCCAGTGGGTGGCGAAGGAGTCGGGCAGCTTATCCCACATGACCAGGCCGAAAACCATGGGCAGCAGGATGAGGATGGAGCTGATGATCAGCTGCTTTTTGTATTTCTTAAACATAGTAATCCTCCGTTTCTTGCCAGCGGCGGCGGATATTGCGGATCACAAAAACGGACAGAACAGCCATGACTGTCAGAATGGCGTAGATGATCACATAGGCAGCGGCCTGGGACAGGCCCTTGCCGATCAGCAGGCTGATACCGGCGGTGAGGTCCATCAGGGTATGGATACCAAGGCAAATCAGCGCGCTCTTCCACGGGCTGCCGGTGGCAACACCGTAGCAGACCAGCAGGCTCATGGCTACATGGCCGGTCATGGCCAGGATCCGCTCAAAGCCCGCCAGCAGGAACAGAGCAGGGGAGGCGCTTACCAGCTGATCCTTGATTAGCATCAGGGCGGATACATCCACTCCGGCGGCAACGGCGTCATTGACCACAGCGTCAAAGGTGCCGTTGTTGATCATCAGGATGTAGAGAACGTTGTTCAGATAGGTTACACCAATCAGGATCATGGCTTCAATACCGCCATGGCCCATACCGGCGGCCAGACCCCGCTTGTAATTCAGGTTCTTCGCCATTAGCTTTGCCACCACGAAGCGGCCGGCAAGCTCAAACAGTCCGGCGGTAAAAGCCAGGGTGAAGGCATAGAGAAAACCGTTGTTTACGCTGAAGGAAACAAACCAGGGCTGGCTTTGCAGCACCGTGAGAATGGGGATACGAATCACTATCTGCGTTACGAAGAATCCGGCGGCACCCAGGACCCAGGCGCTGAGCAGCTTCTGCTTTTTGTTCCGGAACGAGAACACAGAGATCAGGATAACAGGCAGCAGCAATGTCACAAACAGGGTGATCAGGCAGGTAACGAGAGTCAGATTGGAAATCATAGGTCATTCTCCTTTCAGGTCGGTGATCCAGAGCATGATCTCCTCCAGAACCGATGCGTTCAGCTCATAGTAGATGAATTTTCCCACACGCTGATCCCGGATCAGATCTGCTTCTTTCAGAACGGACAGATGCCGGGAGATGGAAGCGGCGGTGACGTCGAAATGCTCCGTGATCTCTCCGGCAGATAGCTTTCCTGCTTTCAGAAGATTCAGAATCTCCCGCCGGATGGGATCCGCCAGCGCCCGGAGGGTGGCTTGCAGACTCATAGGCATTGCCTCCTTTATTTAACAATTAACCTAATTGTTAAATATATAATATCATGAGGGTCTGCTGCTGTCAATGGGGAAGAATGTTAAGATTTCGTAACAGCCATTGAAACCGGTGGATAAAAATGGTAAAATACCCCGAAAGGAGGGGATATCGATGTCCGGGAAAAAGACTTTTGTGTTTGCTACCACTGTTCTGTGCGCGCTGGCCATGTCCTTTGTGGACGGGGTGGTGCAGCCGCCCTATGCGGTGAAATCCGCTATTAAGATCCTGCTGTTTCTCTGTGTGCCCCTGGGCTATTTCGCCCGGTTCCGGGCCTGGGATCAGCTGAAAAATCTGTTTCGGCTAAAGAAAATGGAGCTGCTGGTGGCACTGGGACTGGGTGTGGGTGCATTCCTGGTGATCACCGGAGGCTATATGGTCATCTCCCGGTTCTTTGACCTGGATACCATCATCCTGGCAAGAACCTCCGAGGGCGGCGTCAGTGCTGCCAACTTCCTCTATGTGTCCACCTATATCGCCCTGGTCAATTCTCTGTTGGAGGAGTTTTTCTTCCGGGGGTATGCCTTCCTGAATATGAAAAATCTCACCTCCCGGCCCTTTGCCTATGGGTTCAGCGCATTGCTGTTCGCCATCTACCATTTCGGCATGGTGGGCGGCGGGAATCTGATGGTTTCTCTGGTGGCCATGGCCGGACTGTTCGCAGCCGGACTGATCCTGAACGCCCTGAATGAAAGAAGCGGCAGCATCCTCACCTCCTGGCTGCTCCATATGTGCGCCAATCTGGCCATCAACACGGTGGGGTTCTATGTGTTTGGGATACTTTAATATTCTTTTGGACTCACACGTATCTTAAACTGCGGAGAGATAGATTATGAAACTGATTGACTTAACGGAAATCCAGCTGGCCGACATAGAAGAAAGACTGGAAGCCTTTGACCAAAGCTTTATTTCCTACAAGATGGATGGAAGTATTCAAATTGGTATTGAAGAAGATGGCGTACTCGTTGCAGGGCTGGATGCCTGTATTACCGCTTTTAAAATCCTCTATGTATCTACTGTATTTGTGGACAAATCGTATCGGAGAAAAGGCTACGGTAAGATGCTTGTTGAGGAGATGGAAAAGCGTGCAAGAAAAATGGGGGTCAATACCATACGTTTGGACACCTTCAGCTGGCAGGGAAAGGAACTTTACGAAGCATTGGGTTACGAAGCTGTTGGACATTACGAAAACAAAATCGATGGGTATGCGGAATACTTTTTTGTAAAACGACTGGATTAAGGAATTCCAAAGTCAAATGAAATAACAAAGAAACCCGGCCTACGGACTTCCGCAGGCCGGGATTTATGACGCATCCGATTAGAAAGATATCTAATTAGATATTGACAAAAATAAATTGCCGATATATAATCAAATCACAGGGCAGGGAAATACATTCTACAAGGAGAATACCATGAAAAACCAGATCAACGACTATTTTGAAGAGAGAATCGCAGCCTGTCAGGCTGCGGCGGCTGCCCTGAACGCGGACAACCGGGCCGACGAAGCGGTCTTTGAAAAGATCCGCATGAACGTATACGACATTTTCCGCACCGTCTACGCTGCCGGAGAAAAGGTCAGCGGCGGCGATGGAAGTAAGCAGCTGGATTTCCTGCGCAGACGGCTGGAGGAGATTCCTGCCAATTGGCGGAACGCTTTGGAAGCGGCCCGGAGCCACGGAAACAGCGAAAAGGCCCACATCGAGCAGCTCAAGCTGGACGTGGTGGCGGAAATTCAGCAAAAAATCGCGGATTGGAGTGAACATAAATGACAGAAACCGAAGCAATCAAGCTTTTTAAATGCCTGGCGGACAAATCCAGGTTGCAGATCCTCAAATCCCTGTCCCTGGAGGATATGTATGTGGAGCGTCTGGCCGAGCGTTTGGGGCTGACCCCGGCAACCATCTCGTTTCATTTGAAAAAGCTGGCGGATGCCGGGGCGGTCACCTCATACCGCAACCAGTATTATGTGATGTACAGCCTGAAAAAGGAGGTTTTTCTCGCCCGGATCCTGGACATCATCCAGGAGGAATCCGACGAGGCGGCCATCCAGGCCCGCCGGGACGAGGAGTACCGGCAGAAGGTCATTGACAGCTTTTTTGAGTACGGAAAGCTGAGAGCCATCCCCGCCCAGCGGAAAAAGGAGCGGATCATCCTGGAGGAGATCGCAAAGGCTTTCGAGCCGGGCAGAATCTACACCGAGCGGGAGGTCAATATCATCATTGCCGACTTCCATGACGATTTCTGCACCATCCGCCGGGATATGATCGCCGAAAAGCTCATGGACCGGGAAAACGGCAAATACTGGCGCACATAAAAAGAACGCCGCTGCATTGCGCAGCGGCGTTTTATTGTATCGGGAGATTACAGGCCCATTTCTTTCTTGACTTCGCCGAAGGCCTTCACAGCCAGATCGATGTCTTCCTTGGTGTGGCCGGCGGAAATCTGGGTACGGATACGGTCCTTGCCCTTGGGGACAACGGGGTAGCAGAAGGCCACCACGTAGACACCCTTTTCCAGCATACGCTTGGCAAACTCGTGGGCAACCTTGGGATCGTACAGCATCACGGGGACAATGGGATGCTCACCGGGCAGCAGGTCGAAGCCCAGCTTCTCCATTTCGGCACGGAAGTACCGGGCGTTCTCATGAACCTTGTCCCGCAGAGCGGTGGACTCTTCCAGCAGCTCGATGGTGCGGATGGTGGCAGCGCAGATGGCGGGAGCCACGGTGTTAGAGAACAGGTAGGGGCGGGAGCGCTGACGCAGCAGGTCCACGATGGGCTGGCGGGCAGCGGTGTAGCCGCCGGAAGCGCCGCCCAGGGCCTTGCCGAAGGTACCGGTGATAATGTCAACACGGTCCATGACGCCGCAGAACTCGGGAGTGCCCCGGCCGTGGTCGCCCATGAAGCCCACAGCATGGCTGTCGTCCACCATGACCAGAGCGTCGAACTCGTCGGCCAGGTCGCAGATGCCCTGGAGGTTGGCGATGTAGCCGTCCATGGAGAAGACACCGTCGGTGGCGATCAGGATCTTCTTGGCGCCGGCGGCACGGGCAGCTTCCAGCTGGACCCGCAGGTCATCCATGTTGTTGTTCTTATAGCGGTAGCGCATGGCCTTGCACAGACGGACGCCGTCGATGATGGAGGCGTGGTTCAGCTCGTCGGAGATGACGGCGTCTTCCTTGCTCAGCAGAGTCTCGAACAGACCGCCGTTGGCATCGAAGCAGGAGGAGTACAGGATGGCGTCATCCATGCCCACGAACTTGGAGATCTTGGCTTCCAGGTCCTTGTGGATCTGCTGGGTGCCGCAGATGAAGCGGACGGAGGACAGGCCGAAGCCCCACTTGTCATAGCTTTCCTTGGCGGCCTTCATCAGCTCGGGATGGGTGGAAAGGCCCAGGTAGTTGTTGGCACAGAAGTTGACCACGCCGGGCTTGGCGGTGGTGTTGATGCGGGAATACTGGGGGGTGGTGATGATGCGCTCTTCACGCCAGGTGCCGGCCTCGCGGATGGCATCCAGCTCAGCGGAAATAGCATTCAGTGCAGACTTCATGGATTAGTCCTCCTTCTTCTTGGTCCAGTCCAGAACGACCTTGCCGGACATGCCGGAGTTCATGGCTTCGAAGCCCTTGGCAAAGTCGGTGTAGTGGAAGCGGTGGGTGATGACGGGGCTCACGTCCAGACCGCCCTGGACCATGTAGCTCATCTGATGCCAGTTGTCCAGGTGACGGCCGTAGATGCCCTGGAGGGTCAGACCCTTGGTGATAATGGTGTTCATGTCCATGGGAACGGGCTTGTTGGAGATACCCAGCAGGGAGATCTTGCCGCCGTTGCGCATGGCGCCGATCATCTGCTGCAGAGCAGCGCCGTTGCCGGACATTTCCAGACCCACGTCGAAGCCTTCCACCAGGCCCTGCTCCTTCATGATCTGGGGCAGATCTTCCTTGGCGGTGTTGACAGCGGCGTCCACGCCCATCTTCCGGGCCAGATCCAGACGGTAGTCGTTGATATCGGTGATGACGACACGGCGGGCACCGGCGTGCTTACAGACGGCGGCAGCGATGATGCCGATGGGGCCTGCGCCGGTGATCAGAACGTCCTCGCCGATCAGGGGGAACATCAGAGCGGTGTGGGTAGCGTTGCCGAAGGCATCGAAGAAGGCGACCACATCCTCGTCCAGGCTCTCGTCGATGAGGATGACATTGGACTCAGGAATGCAGACATACTCTGCGAAAGCGCCGTCCCGGTCCACACCGACAGAAACGGTGTTCTTGCACCACTGGATGTTGCCGTTGTGGCAGTTGCGGCAGTGGTGGCAGGTCAGGTGGCCTTCGCCGGAGACCCGCTGGCCGATCTGCAGGCCGGTGACACCCTCACCCAGGGCGGCGATCTCGCCCACGTACTCGTGGCCGATGGTCATGGGGGGCTTGATGTGCTCCACAGCCCAGGGGTCCCAGTTGTAGATATGTACGTCGGTACCGCAGATAGCGGTCTTGTGAACCTTGATGAGAACTTCGCCAGCCTTGGGCTGGGGAACGGGAACCTGCCGCAGTTCCAGGCCGGGGCCTGCAACGGGCTTAACGATGGCGTCCATGTACTGTTTCATGATCGTCCTCCAAATCAAATCTCATAATCTGGCAGTTTTTCTACCACCTAATATATTAACTGTTTTTCTGTAGCTTTGCAAGAGGAATGTGGGAAAATCTAAGGTTATCCTGTAAAATTTGCCGGAAAACAGGTGCCGCGGAGCCGGTTGGCTCCGCGGCGCGGACAGATGTATTTACTTCTGACGATAGCCGTCCAGGAAGTTGCCCATCCGGGTCATAGCCTCAGTAAGCTCTTCGGGCTTGGGCAGCATGACGATGCGGAAATGGTCATGCTCGGGCCAGTCGAAGCCACTGCCGGGAACAATCAGAATGTGGCAGGCATCCAGCAGGTCGGAGGCGAACTGCTTGTCGGAGGTGATGTTGAACTTCTTCACGTCCAGCTTGGGGAACAGGTAGAAGGCGGCCTTGTTCTTCACATAGGAGATGCCGTCGATCTGATCCAGCACATCGCAGGTGGCCTTTCTCTGCTCGTAGACACGGCCGCCGGGACGGCACATGGAGAAGGGAGTCTCATTGTCCTCCATAGCGGCAGGAATGACCAGCTGGGCCAGGGCGTTGGAGCAAAGACGCAGGGAGGTCAGCTGCACGATGCCCTGACGGTACTCGGTGGTCTTTTCCCGGGGACCGGAAATGACCATCCAGCCCACACGGAAGCCGCAGAGCACATGGGACTTACTCAGGCCGTTCATGGTGATGACCACCAGATCGGGAGCCAGGGAGGCGGTGGAGACGTGCTTGCGGTCATCCATTACCATCCGGTCATAGATCTCGTCGGAGAAGACAATCAGGTTATGCTCACGGGCCACATCAAGAATCTGGTTCAGAACCTCTTCAGGGTACAGGGCGCCGGTGGGGTTATTGGGGTTGATGATGACAATGGCCTTGGTCTTGGAGGTGATCTTGGCCTTGATGTCGGCGATATCGGGGTTCCACTCGGAAGCCTCGTCACAGCGGTAGTACACAGGCTTGGCGGAGGCCAGCAGGATGGTGTTGCTCCACAGGGTGTACACGGGAGTGGGAACCAGGACCTCGTCACCGGGGTTCAGCAGGGGCATCAGAGCGAAGTTGACAACCTCACTGACGCCGTTGCCGATGAAGATATCGTCGGGGGTGATACCCTGGATGCCCTTGCCGGTGTGGTAGTCGCAGATGGCCCGGCGGGCGGCGGGCATACCCTGGAAGTCGCAGTAACCAACGGCCTTATGCTCGTTGCCTTCCAGCGCGTTGCGGATGGAATCGGCCATGGTAAAGCCGAAGGTTGCGGGATTGCCGGTGTTCAGCTTCAGGACATTGATGCCCTCCTGCTGCATTTTCAGAGAACGGCGGAACAGCTCGCCGCGGATGTCAGAGTGAACTTGCTCCATGCGATCAGATCTTTGAATCATTTTCGTATCTCCTTTTATTCTGGCGGCATACCGCCGAATTTTTATCGTACATGTACATAGTAACAGATATCGAAGAAAAATGAAAGACCTTTTTAGAAAATATTCTCTATTTTTGCAGGAAATCTTTCAGATACAAAATGGCCTGACGGTATCCCTGCAAGCCCTGACCCTTGATGGTCTTTTGGCAGGCAAGACCGGCATAGGAGATCTGCCGGAAAGGCTCCCGGCTGTCCACATCGGAAATATGGACCTCCACCGCGGGAATGGAAACCGCCTTCAGGGCGTCCAGAATGGCAACGGAGGTGTGGGTGTAGGCGGCAGGATTGATGACGATTCCATCCACCTTGCCGAAGCTCTCCTGGATCTTGTCCACCAGGCAGCCCTCGTGATTGCTCTGGTACTGCTCGATTTCGATATTCTCTTCCCGGGCAGTCTGTTCCAGCAGGGCCAGCAGATCGGCAAAGGTGTTGCTGCCGTAGATGCCCGGCTCCCGGATGCCCAGCATATTGATATTTGGGCCGTTGATGACTAAAATCTTCATCTGACTTCCTCCCATTTTGCAATGATTTGTGCCACCGTATCTCCCACAGCTGCGTCGTTTTCGATGCTGTGGTCGGCAAAGTCTTCATACAGGGGCTTGCGGATACGGTACATATCTTCCATTTTGGTGATCCGGGACAGGGGGCGGCCGTCGCTGGGCAGCTTGTCCAGGTCCCGCGTCAGCCAGAAAACCGTGCCGTTCTGATGCAGCAGTGGGTAGTTCCGCTCCCGGGTGACGCAGCCGCCGCCGGTGGCGATGATCAGCCCGGCCCGTTTGCCAAGGTCAGCCAGAACTGCGGTTTCCTTTTCCCGGAAGCCAGCTTCGCCTTCCGTGGCAAAGACTGTGGGGATATCCACACCGTAGACTTTTTCCAGTTCCGAATCCGCGTCCACGAAGGTCTTTCCCAAGCTTTCCGCAAGGAGCTTGCCCACGGTGGACTTTCCGCAGCCGGGCATGCCGATGAGGATGATGTTTTCCATCTGCCGGCGCATTTTGTCGTAGACAAATTGGATCAGACTGTCGGGCAACTGCTTGTTCAGGAACCATTCCGCAGCCTCCTTCGCCTGGGCCACCAGCATCCACAGACCGTTTTCCGCGATAAGACCACGGTTTTCCGCGTCCATGAGGAGTTGCGTCCGGGCGGGGTTGTAGATCATATCCAGCACGCCCTCCAGCCGGGGGAACAGGTCCAGATCCACCGGGGACACACCGTTTTTCGGGTACATGCCCACCGGGGTGCAGTTGCAGATGACGGCAGCATCGGTGTGCAGATGCAGGTTATCGTAGTTGTTTTCTCCGCTGCGGGAGATCACCACCACATGGGCACCCATCTCCTTCAGCACCGCCACGGCGGTGACGGAGGCACCGCCGGAGCCCAGGACCAGACATTTCTTTCCTTTTACATCCAGGCCGGATTTCTGAACCATGGAGGTAAAACCAAAGTAGTCCGTGTTGTGGCCCAGAAGCGTTCCGTCCGGCTGCCGGACGATGGTGTTGACGCTGCCCATGTATTTGGCGGTGTCAGTCAGGCGGCAGTAGGGCATGACGGTTTTCTTATAGGGGATGGTCACGTTGATAGCGGAAAAGTCTCCCTCTTTCAGAAAGCGTTCCACATCCTCTGGTTCCCGCTCAAAGAGTTCGTAGCTGTAATCGCCCAGGTAGGCATGGATCTGGGGGGAGTAGCTGTGTCCCAGCTTCCGGCCCAAAAGCCCGGTTTTCATCAAACCACCTCGCTGTAGCTGCCCAGGTACTTGAATTCTTCACACAGCTCGTCCAGCTCGCACATGAGCTGCACGAATTCCTCGGAATAGATGGAGGTTTCCAGATCGAAATAGAACATGAACTCGAACTCCCGGTCGGGGATGGGCCGGGATTCCAGCTTGGTCACGTTGATGCCCAGGGTGTAGAGCCGTGCCATGACCTTGTACAGAGCGCCGGGCTTGTGGGGCAGGATCATCATGATGCTGGTCTTGTCGGCGCCGGGGTAGATCTCCAGATTCTTGGCAATGCAGATGAAACGGGTGTGGTTGTTGTCCTTATCCTGAACAGAGGGCTTCAGGCAGGACAGGCCGTAGAGCTCCGCGCATGCCCGGCTGCTCAGGGCAGCCACGTCCTTACGGCCGGACTTGGCAACCATCTCGGAGGCCACGGCGGTGTTGGCCACAGCGGTGACGGTGACACCGGGGAGGGTCTGCAAAAACTCGCTGCACTGGTTGATGGCCTGCTCGTGGGAGTAGATCTCCTTGATGTCAGCGAGCTTCGTGCCCTTGTTCACCAGCAGATTGTGGTCCACCTTCATCCGGAAAGTCCGGACGATGGAGAAATTGTGGGAGATCATCAGATCATAGACCTTCTTCACGGAGCCGGCGGTGGAATTCTCGATGGGCAGGATGCCGTACTGGCACAGGCCCTTGTCGATGGCACTGAACACGCCCTCGAAGTTCTTGAAATACATGATGAAGGGGGACTTGAAGATCTTCTCGCAGGCGATCTGGGAGTAGGCCCCCTCCACGCCCTGACAGGCCACCATGGCCTGCTGGGGGAAGAGCTTGGGGGTGTGCTCAATGGAGGCGGTGATGTCGTGATACAGCTGAGTCAGGGTGGAGGTGCGCTTAGACTGATAGCTGCGGCTCAGCTCGAAGAGCATGGAGTACAGCACCCGGGTATAGTTTGCCATCTCGGGACCGGCTTTTTCCGCCACGTCCGCCAGCTTTTCCCGCTCTCTGGCGGGAACCAGAATGGGAAGTCCGTTTTCCTTTTTGTAATCGGCGATTTGGGCGGCGATGTCCATGCGCTTGCCAAACAGGCGAACTAGCTCGTCGTCAATAACGTCAATTTCGCTTCGAAGTTCCTTTAAATCCATGGTTATTTCCTCCTGTTTGTCTGGGTATTGCCCAGGATTAAGTCATAAATGGCAATGGCCGCCGCCGCTTCCACCACAGGCACCGCCCGGGGGACGATGCAGGGATCATGACGGCCCTTGATGCGCAGCTCCTTTTCTTCCATTAAGCTCAGAGAGACACTGTTTTGTCCGCAGGCAATGGAAGGGGTGGCTTTGAAGGCGGTGGTGAAGATCACGGGCATGCCGTTGGTGATGCCGCCCAAAATACCGCCTGCGTTGTTGGTCTGGGTTACGATCTTTCCGTCCACAATGGCGAAATCATCGTTGCTCTGGCTTCCGGGTACACAGGCGCAGTCAAAGCCGATACCGAATTCCACACCCTTCACGGCGGGAATTCCGTAGACGATCTGGGCGATCCTGCTCTCCACGCCGCCGAACATGGGCTCACCGATTCCGGCAGGAAGACCGGTCACGGCACATTCGATGATGCCGCCCACACTGTCTCCGGCGGCCCTGGCCTGGGCGATGAAATCCCGCATGGCACTGCCCGCTTCCGGGTCCAGCACCGGGAAATCTTTGCCGACGGACTCAAGTTCCGGATCCATGGGGTCAAAATACTGATCCCCACATTCGCCGATGGCGAGAATATGGGCGCCAATCTGAATGCCCATTTCCTCCAGCCACTGCTTGCACAATCCACCTGCGATGCAGAGAGGCGCGGTAAGCCGTCCGGAGAAATGGCCGCCGCCGGCGGCATCCTGAAAACCACCGTACTTAATTTGGGCGGTGTAGTCCGCGTGACCGGGCCGGGGGCAGTCCTTGAGATTCTCATAGTCTCCGGAGCGGGTGTTTTTGTTGTGAATCACTGCGGCAATGGGTGCGCCGCAGGTGTAGCCGTCCAGGATTCCTGCCAGAAATTCGGGCTTATCCTCCTCTTTTCGGGGGGTGGACCAGTCGTTCTGTCCCGGTGCCCGGCGGTTCAGGAACTGCTGTAATTTATCGAAATCCACGTTCAGTCCCGCGGGAATACCGTCCAGGGTCATGCCGATGGCCGGGCCGTGGGACTGGCCGAAAATGGAGAGTTTCAAATTTTCACCGTAGGTGCTGCTCATAATTGCCTCCTAACCGGGCGTATTCCTCCCAGAACCTGGGATAACTCTTTTTCACACATTCCGCTCCCAGAATGGTCACATTCTGCTGGCAGGCCGTAGCAGCGATGGCGGCTGCCATGGCGATCCGGTGGTCGTTCACTGCGTCCACCGTGCCCCCGGTCAGCCCGGTGCCGTAAATTTTCAGGGTATTTTCGTCTGCTTCGGCCTTTCCGCCCAGACTTTCGATCATGGCAATGGTGGAGGCCACCCGGTCGGATTCTTTCAATCGCAGCCGCCGGATGTCGGTGAAAACTGCACCATGTTTTGCAGCAGCGACTACGGACAGGATGGGCACCAGGTCGGGAATATCCTTTGCGGATACGGTTGGTGTTCCGGCCTCCATCTGCTTCAGGATTTCCACAACTGCCCGGTCACCCTGGGCGGACTGAGTATTCAGTCCCAGGACGTTCAACCCACTTCCCAGGGCTTTTGCAGCCAGGAAGAAAGCTCCGTTGCTCCAGTCGCCCTCCACCTCAATATATCCGGGGGTGTGGAAATCAGGGGCAGAAAACAGCTTCAGTGCCTGCTCGGTCATATCCACATAGGGCTTGGATTCCAGATTGCCTGTGATGGTGATCTTGCTTTTTCCGTCCATCAGGGCTGTGGCAAAAAGCAGGCCTGTAATAAACTGGCTGGACACGCCGCCGTCAATCACATATTCTCCGGATTTCAGCTTACCCTGACAGCGGATGGTATCCGCTGTGGGCCGGGAAAGGATGCATCCCATCCGTTCCATCTCCTCCCAGAGAGGGGACAGGGGCCTCTGGGGCAGCCGTCCCGCCATTTGGAACGTGGCATCCACACCCAGAGCACCCACGATGGGGAGCATAAAGCGCAGGGTGGAGCCGCTTTCACAGCAGTTAAGCCTCGCAGTTTCGGGAATGACGGAAACAGGATCAATGGAATATCCGTTTTCTGTCCGCTGAATATTTGATCCCAGAGCGTTCAGACAATCTACCGTGGCTTCGATATCCCGGTTGGTCTCGGGACAGACCAGCGTGGTTTCGTTGTTGGCAAAGGCGGCACAGATTAGTAATCTGTGAGCCTGGGATTTGGAGGGGATGATTTGGATATCTCCCCGGAGAAGCCGGGGATGGATGGTAATGTCCATATCAAAGACCTTCTTCGATAAAGGATTTGATTTTTTCCACCGGGGTGGGAACGATGGCGCAGTCGCCGATTTTTTCGGGGATGATCAGATTCACCGTGCCGCCGCTGCGCTTTTTGTCGGACAGGGCGTACCGGAGAAGCGTATCGGCATCGGTTTCAGTGGCCGTGGGCAGGCCGAATTTCTTCAAAATACCAATGATTCTGTCATTTTCGGGACAGTGGGAAGCCCGGCTGACGATTGCCATGCCGATGGCCACGGATTTTCCATGGGAGAGGGTAAAATTGGAGCTCGCCTCCACACCGTGGCCGATGGTGTGGCCCAGATTCAGCTTCATCCGGGCGCCGGTATCGAATTCGTCCTCCATGACCACGTCCCGCTTCATCTCCACACACCGGGCGATGACCGCTTCCCGGTCAAAGTCCGGTCCGATGGACTCAAGATATGTGAAAAATGCTTCATCGTAGAGAATGCCGTATTTAATGACCTCGGCACAGCCGTCAATGAAAATGTCATAGGGCAGGGTATTCAGAGTATCGGTATCGCAGAGCACCAGGCTCGGCTGCCAGAAGGCACCCACCAGGTTTTTTCCCGCGCTCAGGTCGATGGCGGTCTTGCCGCCGACGCTGGAATCCACCGCTGCCAGCAGTGTGGTGGGGATCTGAATAAACCGGATGCCCCGCAGATAGGTAGCTGCGGCGAAGCCTGCCAGGTCACCCACAACACCGCCGCCCAGGGCCACGATCAGGTCCGTCCGGGTCAGCTTGTTGTCTGCCAGGAAATTCAGCAGTTCCAGATAGGTTGCTGCACACTTGCTTTCCTCTCCGGTGGGGAACACGAAGGAGGAAACCTCGAATCCGGCATCTCGCAGGCTCTTTTCTGCCGCGGCGCCGTAGAGGGGGTAAACATTGGTCTCGCTGACAATGGCGATCTTTTTGGCCTTGCCCAGCTTGGCGGCCTCAGTGCCCAGCGAACCGAGCAAACCGGGACCGATTTTGATATCGTAGGATTTGGATGCGTTTACGGTGACGGTTTTCATCCGTCCACCTCCTCCTTGCGGCGTTTGCCTTCCTCCAGAAGGGTGATCAGGGTGTTCATATCGCTCTTTGCGATGGCCTCCCGGTAGGCGCTGAGACTTTGAATATAAAAATCCAGCTCTTCCAGTACAAAGTCCTGGTTTTCCAGAAACAGCTCCGCCCACATCTGGGGGTTCAGCCAGGCAACTCTCGTCAGGTCCCGGTAGCTGCCGGCGGAGAAGCCCTTATGCTCCAGCGCGGTGGGGGATTTGATGAATCCATTGCTCAGGATATGGGGCATCTGGGAGGTAAAGGCGATCATTTTATCATGCTTTTCCGCAGTGGTCACGGAGAAGGAGCCGAAGCGGCAGGGCTTCAGTGCTTCCTTCGCCCGGTCCAGCAGCTGGATATCGTCAAATACCGGGGGTACCATCACCATGGGCTGATTTTCGAAGAGGTTTGCCCGGCTGTACTTGAAGCCGGAGAACTGGGATCCGGCCATGGGATGGCCGCCTACGAAGGTAAAACCATATTGTTCCGACAGGGGGAAGCACCGGGAACAGATCTCCCGCTTCACGCCGCAGCAGTCCATGACCAGTGCGTCACGGCTTACCAGCGGGGCGTGCTTTTCAAGCCACCCGGCGCTGCCTTCCGGGTAGATGGCCAGCAGAATCAGATCGCACTGAGGGATGGTGTTTTCGTCCAGCTTTCCGTGAACGGCGCCTGCCAGCATGGCAAAGGAGAGCATGGATTCATCCTTTTCCGCGGCATAGACCGTGTGACCCTCCAGGGCGTAGGCTCTGGCGAGAGATCCGCCGATGAGGCCAAGACCCAAAATACCGACGTTCATCTCACTGCCTCCCGGACAAGACGGACCCGGTGGGCCAGCTCGTCAAACTGGTGGGGGGTCAGGCTCTGGGCACCGTCACAGAGGGCGCAGGAGGGATTGTTGTGAACCTCGATCATCAGACCGTCGCAGTTGGCAGCGGCGGCAGCACAGGCCATGGGAGCAACCAGCTTGGCCTTGCCGGTGGCGTGGCTGGGATCCACCACCACAGGCAGGTGGGAAAGCTCATGGAGGACGGAAACCGCTGCCAGGTCCAGGGTGTTCCGGGTGGCGGTCTCGAAGGTACGGATGCCGCGCTCGCAGAGGATGATGTTCTCATTGCCCTCGCTCATGATATACTCGGCGGACATCAGCAGCTCCTGGATGGTATTGGCAAGACCCCGCTTTAAGAGAATGGGCTTTCTGGTCTTGCCCAGCTCCTTCAGCAGGTCAAAGTTCTGCATATTTCTGGCGCCCACCTGGATGATGTCCACATCGCTGAACAGGTCCAGGGTGGAGATGTTCATGATCTCCGTGACGATGGGCAGGCCGGTTTCCTTCTTGGCTTCCAGCAGCAGCTTGATGCCCTCGCCCTTCATGCCCTGGAAGGCGTAGGGGGAGGTCCGGGGCTTAAAGGCGCCGCCCCGGAGGATGTTGGCGCCGGATTCCTTCACGGCCTTGGCAACCTCAATGATCTGCTCCTCGGATTCCACGCTGCAGGGACCGGCGATCATGGCAAAATAGCCGCCGCCGATACGCACATCACCGCACTGGATGATGGTGTCCTTGGGGTGGAACTTCCGGTTGGCCTGCTTGTAGGGCTCGGAGACCCGCTTCACATCGGCCACGATTTCCAGGGATTTCAGCAGGTCCATATCCACCCGGCTGGTGTCGCCGATGAGGCCCAGAACCGTGACCTCGGTGCCCTCGGAAATATGCACATCCAGATTCATGGCCTTCAGCCAGTTCACCAGGTGAGCGGTCTGATCGGGGGTGGTACCATGCTTTAAAACTGCGATCATAAAAAGTCATCTCCTAAAAAAATAAGACGCCGCACGGGCAATTCGTGCAGCGTCTGAAAATTACGTTTTGGGGCTTCTGAAAATCCCTTTGCAGCACAAATCGCTATTACTTTTTATCACCAAAAAAGTAATAGAAGCTAAAGTATGCAGCAAAGAAATTATGAGTCATAATTTGCCTCCGTGTTCAGTAGCTGCGGACATTATACCACGGGTGGTGGAAAAATGCAACGGAAAATTCTGCCAATATCTGTCCGAAATTTTGGACGATTTGTATGATAGGATAAATTCATCAGAATTCTTGACGCAGCCGGACAAACATGGTATCATTATTCCAAACACTTGTGCGAAAACCGAAGGAGGGGACCGGATGGAGTATCTGAAGAATTTAAATCCGGAACAGCTGGAAGCCGCCACCACAACGGAAGGGTATATCCGGGTTGTGGCGGGAGCCGGTTCCGGCAAGACCAAGACCCTGACGGCCCGGTATATGTATCTGGTGGAGATGCTGGGCATTTCCACCGCCAACATCCTCTGCGTCACCTTCACCAACAAGGCAGCCAACGAGATGAAAAAGCGCATCCGCACCCAGCTGCCAGACCAGGACCTGGGCCGCATCACCACCTTCCACGGCTTCTGCGTGGGACTGCTGAAGGAGGACTGCCATGTGGTCCAGTACCCCAAGAGCTTCCTGGTGCTGGATGAGGACGATAAGGAGGCCATGATCAAAACGGTTTTCGAGGACTTAGGCATCACCTCCAAGGAACTGACGGTGAAGGACGCGGTGGATTACATCGGCTGGCGCAAGGGCGGCCGGGGCTACGTCAAGACCCTTATCGACCCGGACTTAAATCATCTCATCGACCTGAGCAATTCCGCTTCCACCCTGAAGGACAAGGTCATGTACCGCTATTTTTATGAACAGCGGAAGAATTACGGCCTGGATTTTGACGATCTGGTGTATTTTGCTCTGTACATTCTGGAACATGACAGGGAGACCAGGGAAAAATGGCAGTCCCGGCTGGAATATATCATGGTGGATGAGTTCCAGGATATCGACAAGGACCAGTATGCCCTGGCGGATATTCTCTCCGGGTATCACCGGAACCTCTTTGTGGTGGGTGACCCGGACCAGACCATCTACACCTGGCGGGGCGCCGATGTGAAGTTCATTCTGGAATTCGACAGCCGCCATGAACATGTGAAAACCATCTACTTAAACACCAACTACCGTTCCGCCCCTCAGATTTTGGCGGCATCCAACGCCCTCATCGACAAAAACCGGGACCGCCTGAAAAAGAAGCTCACCGCCGTGCGCCCGGATATGAAGAAGCCCCTGTACTTCCATGCCAAAACCAATCAGCTGGAGGCGGACTGGATGACCGCCAATATGCGGGCGCTGCACGATGGGGGCCTCAGCTATTCCGCCATGGGCGTCCTCTACCGGGCCCACTATGTGTCCCGGACGGTGGAGGAATCCCTGATCAAAAACAAGATCCCCTATGTGCTGTACTCCGGTGTGGAGTTTTACAAGCGCAAGGAGATCAAGGACGTGATCTGTTATCTCAGAATGATCTATGCCGGAGACGATGTGAGCTTCCTGCGCACCGTCAACGAACCCCGCCGGGGCGTGGGCAGAACCCGCATCGCTGCCCTGAAGCACTATGCGGAAAGCCACCACTGCACGCTCTATGAAGCGCTGATGAACCTGCTGGAAACGGAGAGCTTCCGCCGGAGCCGGGCGAAGGAATATGTGCGGCTCATCGAAAAGTACAGGGCCATCTTCGAGGGCATGGACCTGACGGATCTGCTCAGCGGCGTCCTGCAGGACAGCGGCTACGAGCGGATGCTGCGGGAATCCGGTGAGGAGGAACGGCTGGACAACCTGGCGGAGCTGAAGCAGGCTATTTATGAATTCGAGCGGAAGGCCGGAGAAGAGGTGACCCTGGGCAACTACCTGGATCACGCGGCTCTCTTTACCAATATGGACCAGACGGAAAAGGGCCAGGCGGTGAAGCTGATGACCGTTCACTCGGCCAAGGGCCTGGAATTCCCTGTGGTGTTTATCTGCGGTCTGTCCGAGGGCATTTTCCCCGGCAAGCGGGCCAACACCCGGGAAAAATTGGAGGAGGAGCGGCGGCTTGCCTATGTGGCCTTCACCCGGGCAAAGGATCGGCTGTTCCTGTCCGACGCGGCGGGGACCAATTACGACGGCTCCTTCCGGTACCCCAGCCGGTTCCTGTTCAACGCGGAAACGGAGAACGTGGACTATGCGGTGCCTCTGGACCCGGACCTGATCGAGAACGCCATGAACAAGATCCGGGAGACTGAGGACCTGGAACCCCGGAAGGAGGCACCCTCGGAGCTCATCGGCAAGCGGGTGAAGCATCCTGTCTTCGGTGAGGGCACTGTCATCGGTACACCCAGGGGGCAGGAGGGCTATATCATCCAGTTTGATTCCATGGTGACCCCCAGAACCTTCGGTGCAGCGGCCAAAATTGAATTTCTGAACTAAGAAATCCCCATATCTGCCGGAGAGGCAGATATGGGGATCTTTGCTATTGTGACAGCTTATCCAGACTTTCACAAATCCGGGCATCCAGTGTGTCCGGATACTTGGGAACGGCGTCTTTGATCCGCTCACGAACGGACGCATAAGTCACGGGAACGGTACCGCCGCCCATAAGCAGCAGCCGCCGTCTGCGCTCCGTAAGGAAGATCAGACAAAGCATGATTATGGACAGTGTCAGCAGTATTGGCAGGGGAGACGGCGCTTTTTGGGGTACCGGCAGCAGCTGAAAGGGGTCAGAGGACGCGGCGGGGGCCAGAAGGGCCACATATTCCGTGTCCGTAAAGGAGATGGAAACGGCGCCGCCGTACCTTTCTTCCAGCTCCGCAACGGCGGCCAGACTGTCAGGGTTTTCCGCGTAATCCATGTGCAGCTCCACATAGACCACATTGTCGTATTCGCTGGGCCCTGCGGAGAGAAACCCAAGTCCCCGGTCAAAGTAGGTGTTCACATCCTCCATGATGGCCCACAGGTAGTTCCGGGAGTAGGTCTGGGTCACAAAGGTCACGGTGCTGTCGTCCATGATCCAGGACAGAATCAAATTTTTACCAGCTTCACCTGCCTGACCGGGAATAATGCCGAAGGTCAGGTTTTCTGTACCGCCGTCGGAGGACCAGATGCCGGTGATGAAGTCCGGGATGGTTTCTGTTTCGCACCAGTGTTCCCAAAGGTCCCCGGCGGTGGGATAGGCGCCGCTTTCCACGGCAAAAACGGGAAGACTCAGGGAAAAGACAAGCAGTAAGGTAAAGATTAAGATCGGTATTCTTCTCATATCATCCCTCCAGGTTCATTTGCAGCTGACGGATCGCCCTGCGGTAGCTTCGGTAGACGGCGGACAGGGATAAACCTGTGATCCGGGCGATTTGGGCAAAGCCAAGACCGGCATGGATGTGCAGCGCCAGGATCTCCCGGTCCTGTACCGGCAGTTTTCTAATGGCGGCTTCCAGGTCCAGCCGTGTATCCCATTGGGGGTAACAGGGCTCGTTCCAATCCTCCAGAGGCTCCTGCTGTAAGTACTGACTGCGCCGGAGGGTATCGATCGCCAGGTTCCGGGTTACCCGGAAGATCCAGGCCCGGATCTTCACAACGGAGGGATCCGGCGGTGTGGTATAGAGCTTCAGAAATACATCATGGCACACATCCTCCGCTGCCTCCCGGCGCAGAAGAATTCGCAGACATACCGTGTATACCGGCAGCTTCATGTCCTCATAAATGGCGGAAAACGCCTCCCGGTCCGGCAATTGCCGGAACAGCCGGGCAAGCTCCCTGTCTGTCAAGGGGATCCCTCCTTTCTTGCTTTCGATGACGAATGAAAACCCTTGTTTTTTCGGGGTAAAACAAAAAATGTGCCGCCCGGAAACCGGGCGGCACCGAATCTTGTTATTCCGTAATGGTAAATTCCACAGAGGTCATGGCCAGACCGTTAAAATAGATGCCCAGGCTGTACTTGCCCGGCTCGGTGGGAACCAGGGGCACATCCAGACCACAGTAGTGGTAATTGGGGCCATTCCACAGGTCATCGCGCCAGTCCATATGCTCCATGGCGATATAGTCTGCCAGAACGGTACCGTTCTCGTCCCGGATCACGTACATGACGGAAATGTCCTCGTGACGAATATAGAAGTCCATCATGAAGTACATCAGAACGGATACGCCGTCGCCGGAGGCGAAGGTGGTGGTGTACATGCCGTTGTTCACGTTATTGTGGGTCCAGTTCTCCTTTTCGGGAGTCTTCAGCATGTTCACGAAGAACTTGTGGCCATGCACCTTCCGGTAGAAGGCCTGGGGCACATTCTGGTAGATATCCGCGTTGGCGGTTGTGTAGCTGTGGGTGTTCTGGAACACGGTGCTGCCGTCCGCAGCCTGAATGGTAAAGTCATAGGTGGCGGCGGGAACCCGGACCTCAATGACACCGGAATTGGTGGGGCACTGGACGATCTGAGGCTGAGAACTTCCGTCGATGGTGTAAAGCAGCAGCCAGCCTTCCTCCGGGGCGGTGCCGGAGTAGTCCCAGGATACACGCAGCTCAGACACGCCGTTGTCCGCTATCTGGATATTGGAAAGATAAATGGGATTGGCGGTGATGCCTGCACGGGCGGGCTGGGTCATACCGGCTGCCGTGATCTCTACGGTATAGGCAGAACCGGAGCTGATACCATCGAAGGTAGCGGTGAGCTGATCCGTGGTCAGCTGCTGATCATAACCATCCACGCTGTAGCAGCGTACATTCCAGCTGTCTGCCTGGGCACCCTCCGGAGCGGTCCAGGTGATGGTGAGACTGCCGTTTCCGTCGGTGGTGATTTCAAGGTTTTCTGCGATGATGATGCTGGAAGCGGTGAATTCCAGGGTATCGCCGCTGGTGATGTACAGCGCAGAAGAGGGGACCAGACGGATCTCATAGGTGCTGCCCACGCTCAGACCGGTGACGGTTGCCATGTGGCCGGTAAAGGTGCTTTCAATAGTTTCCTGACCTTCGGCGGTGCAGATGACGGTCCATTCCTCACTGTCGGGACCATCCACGGTGAAGTTCAGAACCACGCTGCCGTCCTCCGGACCGGTCATAGCGGTATAGCTGACGATTTTGGTTTCCGCAGGGGTGGTGTATTCATGGGTGGTGGAGCCGTTCAGCCGGTGGAAGCCCTCAATCTCCACCCGGATTCTGTAGAGCATATCCGGCAGGAGATCGGTAAAGCTGGCCTGACCGTTCTGCACACTCTGCTGGGTGGTGTTGCCGTAGGTATCGGTGCAGTAAATGGTCAGCAGACTCTCGTCCACCTGGGAATCCAGCCGGACAGTCAGTTCGTTCTCGGTGCCGGTAACGGAGAGGCTGTCGATCATCTGGATGTAGTAATTGTTGTAGAACCAGAAGCCGCCGGCACCAATCAGGCTCAGAAGCAGCACAAGGATGGTGGTGGTGATCCAGACTTTCCGGCGCTCCTTCCTGCGTTTATGACTCAGATCGGAGAAGTTATCCTTCTTGACAGCTGCATCTGCTTTTTGTACGACCTTGGAAGATTTCTGCTTTACCGGTGCGGATTCCTTTTCGGGAACAGGCAGCGGAATGGATTCCCCGGCCGTTTCCTCCTGCTGATCTTCCTCCAGCTGACTGAGCATGGCCTGCAGCTCAGCCTGCGCCTGCTTTTTGGCTTCGGCGGCTTTCAGAACCTCCTCCTCCAGCTTATCTACGGTGGCACCCTCCGGAGCCACCGGGGGGGCGGGCAGGTCATGCCGGATCAGATCATCAGCCTGCTCCATCATCTGGGTCATTTCCGGATTGAGATTTTCCTGGGTCAGCTCCTGGTCATCGTTCATGCCGGGCAGAGTTTCATCCTGACGGGGCTTAGACAGTTCAGCAGCTTCCGGTAATTGATCCAACCGGGCCACCGGAGGTATGATGGGGTTGTCATTGACACCGTTGCGGAGCATGTAGGCCACCAGAGCATGGCCCATATCCGCGGGATCCTCACAGCGTTTTTTGGGATCCGGGGAACAGGCCCGGAGAAGAATCTCCGCGATCTCATAGTCGGCGTTGGCGGGTGCGGGCAGCTCGTCCTCCGTGGGATGGGGGACCTTGGGCAGAACACCGTTGTTGAAGATCTGATACAGGATCAGACCCAGTGCATAGGTATCCTGGGTGATATTGGGGCTGTTCAGCTCGTCCTGCAGTTCCGGTGCAGTGTAGGCGCTGCGGTATTTGGCGGGCAGTGCGGCCAGGTCCAGACCTTCCAGCTCCATCAGACCCAGATCGCCGATGCGGTACTCCTTGTTATCGGAGATGAAAATATTGGAAGGTTTCAGGTCCACATAGATCCATCCGGCCCGGCGGGCTGCGGACAGGGCATTGCAGATGTCGATACCCAGATTCACAGCCTCAAGATGGGTCATGCTGTTGCGGTGGACATACTTTTCCAGAGCCTGGCGGTAGCTGCTGAGCAGATACACGTCGTAGCCCAGTCTGTCTTCCATGGGGACAGTCTGGCAGCCCTCAAAGGCCAGAAAGCCTTCCAGCCGGGACAGATTCTTCAGACATGCGGCTTCCTTTTCCACACCGTCGGACAGCTCCTTGAAGTATTCCATGGCAGAAGTGGGGGCGGTGTATGCTCCGGTGAGCAGCAGAGCGTCCAGCTGCACCTGGGAAGCGGGAATGGAAATTATTTTTACGATGTACTTTTTATCGGAATTTTCCCGCAGGGCCGGATAACAACGGACACCGTCATGGGCACTGATGGCGCTGCCCAGAGAAAATCCGTCCAGCAATGGGGAGATAAGTTTCGGTTCAGACAAAGTCAATCGCCTCCTTATACGTACATATCATATACTAAAATTACAAAAAAAGCAACCGCTGACCATGCAAGATTCATAATATCTTAATGATTACACACAAAAAGACTCGGAATTCAGGGTAAATCTGACCATAACCGGGAGTAAAAAACAAATTCTTCAGGTGTATGCAGCAGAATCAGCAGTGTAAGAAAAATCAAAAAAAGCAGAAATGAAATATTTTTCGGTGAAATTGATACTCTTTTGTAGTTGAATTCAGACTTCAATGGTGGTATAATGCAGAAAATTATGTACACAAATCGTGTGCATGGACAGGAGGAAAATATGAGCAAGATTATTTGCGATATCTGCGGTACCGCATATCCCGATACTGCCAATGAGTGCCCCATCTGCGGCTGCTCCAAGGACGACAGCGCAGCACTGCTGGCGGATGATCTTCTGGAAGAAGAAATGACTGCCGCCGCTGTTCCTGCAGCCGATCCTTTTGCGTCCGCTGGTCAGAAGAAGACTCTCGTTCCTGATGACGAGGACGATGAGTATGATGATTACGACGACGATGACGACGATGACGACGAGTATGATGACGACGATGACGACGAGGACGAGGATGATGACGATGATCAGAAATCCAATGCTCCGCTGGTGATTCTGCTGGTGCTGGTGATTCTGGCTCTGCTGGCTGTCAGCGCCTTTATCCTGGTGAAGTACTTCCTGCCTACCGTCATGGGTCCTGAAGAGACCGCTCCCCCGGCTGTGGAGACCACGGCTGCTGTGGAAGACACCACCGAGCTGAAGATCCCCTGCGAGAACCTGGCTCTGACCAGCGGCGGCGAGATCGTTCTGGAATCCGAGGGCGCCAACTGGCTGATCAACGTGCTGGCACTGCCTGACAACACCACCGATGAACTGGTCTACAGCTCCAGCGACGAGGCTGTTGCCACCGTCAATGAGCAGGGCAAGGTTACTGCTGTCGGCGAGGGTACTGCTGTGATCACCATTACCTGCGGCGAGCAGGAGCTGAAGTGCAGTGTTGTTGTAAGCTTTGCACCTGAGACTACCGCCGCTCCCGAGGAGACTACCGAACCTGAGGAAGCTCCCGATGAGTCTGTTCCTGAGGAGACCGATCCCGAGGAAACCGTTCCCGAGGAGACCGAACCTGAGGAGACCGAGGCTCCTGCAGAAGTGACCGGCACCATCACCGCATCCACCCTGAATATCCGCGAAACCCCCGAAGCCAATGGCAGAATTCTTGGTATTTATTCCAAGGGCCAGAAGGTTACCATTCTGGAGCAGAAGACCGTTGGCAACAGCACCTGGGGCCGCACGAACAAAGGCTGGATCAACATGGATTACGTAGAGCAGGATACCTGATCCCACCCCTTGAACCGAATGAAAAACGGCAGTTCCGGTTTTCGGAACTGCCGTTTTTTTACTCCACAATCCGGTTTCGGCGCATCAGGAACGATACGCACCACAGACCTGCCAGACCCACCACTGTGTAAACGATGCGGCTGAACAGAGAACCGGAGCCGCCGAAGAGCCAGGCCACCAGGTCAAAGCGGAAAAGACCCACAAGGCCCCAGTTCAGGCAGCCGATGATGGAGATGATCAGTGCAAGTGTATCCATGAAATAACCTCCCTTTGTTTCCTTGGATGCCCATAGGATACCCATTGCCGGATCTTTTATACAGCACCTTGCAATAACTACATTTTTCGGATATAATTTTGTCAGTTGAAAGCGTTTGGAGGAAGCACTATGACCACACTTTTTGAGCCTGCCTATGCCAAGGTGAATCTGACCCTGGACATTCTGGGTGTCCGGCCGGACGGTTATCACGAGCTGCAGACCGTAATGCAGAGCATCTTGCTGCAGGATGATATGGAAATCATCGTGGGTACCGGAGAACCCTGGAAGCTTACCTGTTCCCAGCCGGGGATCCCCTGCGATGGGCGGAATCTGGCCTGGAAGGCGGCAAAGACCTTCTGCGAAACCCTGGACCTGGATCCCCGGGGACTGGAGATCCGCATGACCAAGCGGATCCCCTCGGAGGCGGGCATGGGCGGCGGCAGCTCCGATGCCGCGGCAGTGCTGCGGGCCCTGAACCGGCACTTTGGTGAACCTCTTTCTGTCATGGAGCTGGCGGATTTGGGCGCCCGGGTAGGAAGCGACGTGCCCTTCTGTGTTCTGGGCGGTACCGCCATGTGTGAGGGAAGGGGAGAGAAGCTGAGAAAGCTTCCGGATATGCCCGAATGTTATCTCGTGGTGGTGAAGCCGGAATTCTCCGTGTCCACCCCGGCCCTGTTCCGGCAAATTGACTCCGTGGAGATCTACGATCACCCGGATAACCGGGCCATGGAGGCTGCACTGGAATCCGGTGATCTGCAGCAGGTCTGCGGCTGCATTTACAATGTGTTTGATCCTGTGGTGAGCGCAGAGCATCCGGAACTGGACCATATCAAATCGATTTTTCGGGCCCATGGTGCACTGGGCAGCCAGATGACCGGCTCCGGCTCCGCCTGCTTTGCGGTTGTTCGGGAACTGGAGAGAGCGCAGGCTATGGCCGATGCCTTAAAAGCGCATGATTACCAGGTTTTTATCGCAAAGCCCGTTTAAGTGTATAAAATTGGCAAA
Organism: Oscillospiraceae bacterium; assembly: GCA_015067615.1. Taxonomy (GTDB): domain Bacteria; phylum Bacillota; class Clostridia; order Oscillospirales; family Oscillospiraceae; genus Faecousia. The sequence goes on along the minus strand of SVMD01000006.1, from coordinate 51,008 downwards.
CACCGTCCATACTGGAAGTATTTCCGGAAGGACGGTGTTTTTTATGAGGAAAATTTTGAAACAGGTGGTGCTCTGCGCCTGCTTTTGCGCAGGCTGCTGGACCTGGGGCGTGGTTGCGGACCGCCAGAAGCTGAACGACGAGCTGATCCGGCTCCATGTGGTGGCGAAGTCTGACTCTCAGGAGGACCAGGCAGTGAAACTGCGGGTCCGGGACGCGGTAATTGAGAGCATTTCTGAGGACTTATCCAAAATTACGGATATTGACCTGGCAAAGCAGTACATCCGGGAGAAGCTTCCTCAAATTCAGCAGGTGGCCAATGACACCCTCCGGGCCCTGGGCTGTGATGAAACGGCCATTGCCACGTTGCGGGAGGAAGTCTTTGACACCCGTATTTACGATACCTTCACCCTGCCTGCGGGGGTGTATGATGCCCTGCGGATCACTATTGGGGAAGGCCAGGGAAAAAACTGGTGGTGCGTAGTATTTCCCACCCTCTGCGTTCCGGCCACTTCCGAGGGCTTTGAGTATGTGGCCGCCGGGGCAGGCTTCCCGGACACTCTGACTGGGGCTCTGGAGGGAGAAGAGGGCTATGAGATCCGCTTTTACCTGCTGGACCTGCTGGGCAGACTGGAAGGATACTTTTTCAAAGGGTAAATCTTACCCTGTTATTTGGACAGAATCTGTGCTATAATGCAGGCAAAGAAAGAGAAAGGGGAGAAATGCATGCTGACACTGCTTCTGGGCAGGGACTGGACTGCCAACCGTCAGGAGATCCTGAACCGGATCCGCATGGATGTTCTTCACAGACAGGGCGGCCGGGTTCTGATGGTCCCGGAGCTCATCAGCCACGACACGGAGCGCCGGCTCTGCGCCGCGGCGGGAGATACCGCCAGCCGCTATGCGGAGGTGCTGTCCTTTACCCGGTTGGCCCGCCGGGTCTCCGACAACGCCGGCAGCGCCGCTCTGGAATGCCTGGACAACGGCGGACGGGTGGTGGCCATGGCCGCCGCGGCCCGGCAGCTGGCCGGAAAGCTGAAGGCCTATGCCTCCGTGGAGACGAAGCCGGAATTCCTGACGGGACTCATTGATGCGGTGGATGAATTCAAGCGCTGCTGCATCACCTCCGAGACCCTGATGAACGCATCCCGGCAGCTGGAGGGTGGCTTTGCGCAAAAGCTGGAGGAGCTGGCGCTGCTGATGGAGGGCTATGACGCCCTGTGCAGCCGGGGCAAGCGGGATCCCCGGGACCAGATGACCTGGTGTCTGGAACAGCTGGAGGACAGCGACTACGCAAAAAATCATGTGTTTTACATAGACGGATTCCCGGACTATACACGGCAGCACCTGGATATCCTGGAGCATCTGATTTCCGAAAGCCCCAGCGTCACCGTGAGTCTGAACTGCGATGCGGTGGGCTCCGGGCTCATGGCCTTTGAGAAGGCAGGTCAGACAGCAAAACAGATCATCGAATGTGCCCGGCGCAGGGGCGTGGAATATACCATCCAGGTGGTGGAGGCAGCCTGCCCGATGACCGTTGTGCAGGAGAAGCTCTTCCAGGGCCATATCCAAAAGGGCGAGGCCGGAAAAGTGCTTCACTGTTATCTGGCCCAGTCTCCCTACATGGAGGCCATGGGCGCAGCGGAGCAGGTGATGGCATTGGTCCGCACCGGCTGCCGCTACCGGGATATCAACTTGGTCTGTACGGATATGAACGTGTACGCCCCGCTGGTCAGTCAGGTATTCCACCGGTTCGGGATCCCCCTGTATCAGTCCGGCACTGAGGACATTCTGCAAAAGAGCGTGGTTTCCACGGTGCTGAATGCACTGGATGCCGCCTTGAGCGGCTTTGAACAGCGCAGTGTGCTGCGGTACCTGCGGTCCGCCCTGTCACCCCTTTCCCTGGATGACTGTGACCGGGTGGAGAATTATGCCATCGTCTGGGGTATCCGGGGATCAAAATGGACGAAAGACTGGGAGAACCACCCCGATGGTCTCAGCGGTATCTGGAAGGACTTCCACACGGAGCAGCTGAAAGCCATCAATGAAGCCCGGGAGAAGGCCATCGGCCCCCTGAACCGGCTGAGAGAGGGATTTTTAAAGGCGTCCCAGCTGAAGGAACAGGTGCTGGCGCTGTATGCGTTCCTGGAAGAAATCGGTTTGGAAAAGCGCCTGAGCCATCTGGCAGGGCAGTATGACGAAGCCGGGGACAACCGGGAGGCCCAGATCCTCAATCAGCTCTGGGAGATCCTGCTGTCTGCCCTGGAGCAGCTTTACGACACCCTGGGCGATACCGCCTGGGAGCCGGAGCATTTTGCCCGGCTGCTGCGGTTGCTGCTGAGCCAGTATGACGTGGGCACCATCCCGCCGGTACTGGATGCGGTGCAGATGGGTCCTGTCAGTGCCCAGCGGCTCCATGAACAGAAGCATCTGATCCTTTTGGGTGCCCAGGAGGGCAGCCTGCCGGGCTATTCCGGCTCTGCCGGTGTCCTGTCCGACCAGGAGCGGGAGCTGCTGCGGCAGATGGAGGTGAACATCACCGGCGGCGCCATGGAGGGTATCCGGGCGGAATTTGCCGAGATCTACGGTGTGTTCTGCGGTGCCCGGGAGAGCATTCGGGTCTGGTGCAGCGGCGAGCAGCCCTCTTTCGTGTTCCGCCGCCTGACGGACCTGGCCGGGGGCATTACCGAAATGGAAGATTCCATGGGCTTTGCCCGGGCCAACGCACGGGAAGCAGGTGCCTATCTTGCCCGGTGGGAGGAGCGGGAGACCGCTGCCATCCTGGGGGTGGAAGCAGAATACGCCGACGCGGTTTCCAGGCGGGATTATGAGCTTGGCACCGTGGACCGGCAGCGGATCGACGCCCTCTACGGCACCAGCCTTGAGCTTTCCGCTTCCCAGATCGAACAGCAGGCAAAGTGCCGCCTGCGCTACTTCCTGCAATACGGCCTTCGTGCCCAGGAGCGGAAGGAGGCGGCGGTGGACCCGGCAGAATTCGGTACCTATGTCCATGCGGTTTTGGAGAATACCTGCAAAACCATCCGGGACATGGGCGGTTTCGGTGCTGTGTCCCGGGAAGAAACGCTGTACATTGCCCACCGTTTTTCCAAAGAGTACGCGGATGAGCATTTCTCTCAGCTGGATTCCAGGCGGGTGGCCTATCTGTTCCAGAGAAATATGCAGGAGCTGGACGCCATTGTCCGGGAGCTTTGGGAGGAACTGAAGGACTCTCAGTTCCAGCCCCAGGGCTTTGAGGTGGGCTTCGGCATGAAGGAGGGCCTGCCTCCCATTGCCATTCCCAACAGCGCCATGAATGCCATCTTAAGAGGCTTCGTAGACCGGTTGGACACCTGGGAAGTCAGCGGCAATACGTACTACCGCATCGTGGACTACAAGACCGGCCCCAAGGACTTTGACTACTGTGATGTGTTCAACGGCATCGGCTTGCAGATGCTGCTTTATATGTTCGCCCTCCGGGAAAGCGGCGAGGAGCATCTGGGGGACCGTCCCATCCCTGTGGGTGTCCAGTATTTCCCCGCCCGGGTACGCTACCTGTCCACCGACGGACGGCCCGATGATGACCAGGCGGAGAAGAAGCGCAGCAAGGAGTGGCGCCGGGAGGGTCTGCTCCTGGACGACGAGCAGATCCTCCGGGCCATGGAGCCGGGAGAGCCTCCAAAACGGCTGAACTATACAGTGAAAAAGGACGGCAGCCGTTCCGGTGACCTGGCCAGCCGGGAGCAGTTTCAGCTGCTGGAGGGCTATGTGTTCCGGATTTTGGGTCGGCTGGTGGAGGAGATCGCCTCCGGCGATGTGTCCCCCAATCCCTACACCCGGGGCGACCACGGTGCCTGCACCTGGTGTCCCTACGGTGCCATCTGCCACAAGGCAGAGGTGGAGGGCAGAAGAAACTATAAGACTATGAACGCCCAGCGGTTCTGGGACCAGGTGGGAAAGGAGATGGCCCATGGCGGATAAGCTCACAGTTCAGCAGCAGATGGCTGTGGATAACCGGGGCGGCAAGCTCCTGGTCTCCGCTGCGGCCGGCTCCGGCAAGACCAAGGTGCTGGTGGACCGGCTGATGAAATACCTTGAAGACCCCATCGACCCTGCCAATCTGGACGAATTTCTGATCATTACCTATACCAAGGCGGCAGCCAGCGAGCTGCGGGGCAAGATTGCCGCCAAGCTGACGGAAAAAATCGCGGAAAACCCCGAATCCCGGTTACAGCAGCAGATGCAGCGGCTGTTTCTGACGAAGATTTCCACCGTCCACGGCTTCTGTGCCGATATTCTCCGGGAGTATGCCTACCGGCTGGATCTGGCGGCGGACTTCCGAGTGGCGGACGAAAACGAGTGCCGAGAATTGCGGGATACGGTGCTGTCGGACATTCTGGACCAGGCCTATGAGGAGGCGGCGGAAAACGAGGATTTCCGGGCCTTTGTGGATACCCAGGGTGTGGGCAGAAACGACAAGCTGGTGCCGGAGCTGATTTTAAAGGTCTATGACAGTGCCAAATGCCACCTGGACCCGGAAGGGTGGCTGAACAGCTGTCTTGCCGCTGCGGAAATTGAGGACTGCACCGATGCTTCCCAGACCGTCTGGGGAAAATACCTGATGGATGATCTGAAAGCCTATCTGGACTGTCAGATCGCCGTACTGGAGCAGTGCCTCCGGGAGGCGGGGCAGGTGGAGGGCCTTGAAAAGGCCGCCGCCAATATCACCCAGACCCTGACTGCCATCCGGGAACTGCGGGGAAGCGAGACCTGGGATGAGATCGTGGAGCGGAAGGAAATTCCCTTCCCCCGGTATCCCGCCATCAAAAAGTGCGGCGATCCGGATGTAAAGGACCGGATCAAGGCAGCCCGGGATGCCTGCAAGGATGACCTGCCGGGAAAACTCCGTGCCTTTGCCGATCCCAGCGAGCAGGTGCTTTCTGACCTGCGCCAGGCCTCGGCGGGCACCCGGGGCATCATCGCCCTGGTGCGGCGGTTCGACCGGGAATTCAGCTTGGCCAAGAAGAACCGCAGGATCCTAGATTTCAGCGACCTGGAGCATAAGACGCTGGATCTGCTGCTGGGAAGGAGCCGCAGCGGCCCCACCGCCGCAGCCACGGAGATCGGACGGCGGTTCCGGGAGATTCTGGTGGACGAGTACCAGGATTCCAACGGCGTCCAGGACGCTATCTTCACCGCCCTGACCGGTCAGAAGCAGAACTGCTTCATGGTGGGTGATGTGAAGCAGTCCATCTACCAGTTCCGGCTGGCGGATCCGGGAATCTTCTTGGAAAAGTACCATACCTATGCCGATGCGGAAGTGGCTGGGCCCAAAGAGGGCCGGAAGATCATGCTGAGCAAGAATTTCCGGTCCGGCGGCGAGGTCATTGAAGCGGTGAACGATATTTTCGTCCGCTGCATGAGTCCTGAGGTGGGCGGCCTGCACTACGGTGAAAACGAAGCCCTCCGGGAGGGCATTCCCCATGCGACCCTGCCGGACCCGGCAGTGGAGCTGTACGCTCTGCAGGCCCGGGAGGAGAGCTACCCGGAGGAAGCTGCCTTTGTGGCCCAGCGGATCCGGACCATGATCGATGAAAAGGTATTGGTGAGAAGCGGTGACGGCTTCCGGCCGGTGACACCGGACGATATCGTGATCCTGCTCCGCTCTCCCGGCTCCTCCGGCGGCTATTTCAAGACTGCTCTGGAAGCCAGGGGTATCCGCTGCTCCTCCGGCGGCGGAAACGACCTGCTGCAAACGGCGGAGATCGCCACCCTCCGGTCCTTCCTGGAGGCGATTTACAACCCCCGGCAGGATATTCCGCTTTTGAGCGTCCTGGCAAGTCCCATCTTCGGCTTCACCGCCGATGAATTGGCAGCCTTCCGGGCCAAGCGGAAATACGGCTGCATTTACGATGCGCTGGCGAAGGATGATTCGGAGAAATCCAAAAACTTTGTAGCTGTGCTGAGATCGCTGCGCCGGGAGGCCCGGATGCACACCCTGACGGAGCTGCTGGAGCGGTGCTACGCCCTGACTGCCATGGACAGCATCTACGCCGCCATGGCCGGAGGCGAGGCAAGGTCCGCCAATTTGCAGACCTTCTTCCAGCTGGCGGCGGACTATGAGATGGGCAACCATCGTGATCTGGGCCAGTTTCTGGACCATCTGAGAGCCCTGGAGGAAAAGGGCCTGATCAGTGCCGGGTCCAGTGCCGCAGGCTGCGTCACCATCATGAGCATCCACAAGTCCAAGGGACTGGAATTTCCGGTGGTTTTCTTAAGCGGTCTGTCCCGGAAATTTAACCGTGACAGCCTGCAGGCCCGGATTTTAAGTGACAAGGAGCTGGGACTGGGCCTCAGCGTGGCCGATACGGACCACCGGATGCGCTATCCCACCATCGCCAAGCGGGCCATCGCCGCCAAAATGGCTGCGGAAAGCCTGTCGGAGGAGATGCGGGTGTTGTACGTGGCGGTGACCCGGGCCCGGGACCGCCTGATCATGACATATATGCATCAGAATCTGGAAAGCAAGCTGCAGGACATCGCCCTCCGGGCGGACTTCGACGGCGGCAAGCTCCTGTGCCGGGATGTGGGCTGTCCCGGCGACTGGGTGCTGCTTACGGCTCTGCATAAGACCGAGGCCGGTGAATTGTTCCAGCTGGGCGGACGTCCAAAGGAAACTGCCATGGGCCAATTCCCCTGGAAAATTGCCGTTGCGGAAGCTCCGGAGGCCGGTGAAGCCGGTAACGGTATTCAGGAGGTCCGGGCAAGGATGCCCCAGGAGGCCCCGGAGAAGCTCCGGGAGGCTCTGGAATTTACCTATGCCCTCGCCTCTGCCACCCAGACCCCCTCCAAGCAGACCGCCACAGGCCGCAAGGGCCGCCTCAAGGACGAGGAGGCCGCGGAGGACACCCGGGAGGAGCTCCGGACCATTCACCGGGCCTGGCGGCGTCCCAAATTCCTGGAAGCCCAGGTGGAGGGGAAGACCTACGGCAGCGTCATGCATGGGGCCATGCAGTTTGTCCGCTATGAAAACTGCGGAAGTGAAGCTGAGGTAGAAGCGGAGATTAACCGCCTGGTTAAAGAGGGCTTCCTGACGGAGGAACAGGGTAAAATGGTCAACTGCCGGGATATTGCCAACTTCTTTGAATCCGAATACGGCGGAAAGCTCCGAAAGGGTGCCGACCATCTGCGGGAATTCAAGTTCTCCATCCTGGATGACGCGAAGCACTATAACCCGGAGGTCTCCGGTGAACAGGTGCTGCTGCAGGGTGTGGTGGACTGCGCCCTCATCGAGGAGGACGGCATCACCATCCTGGACTTCAAAACAGACCGGGTGACGGATGCTACAGTAGATGCCGTGGCTGCAAGCTACCGGGAGCAGGTGCTGACCTACGGCGAAGCTCTGAGCCGCATCTACGAAAAGCCCATCAAGGAAATGAAACTCTATTTCTTCCGCTTAAACCAGTTTGTGGATGTATAAGAAGAAGGCTGCACCTTTTGGTGCAGCCTTTTACATTATGGATTTGCGCCGAGATAAAGGATATAACAGAACAACAGAACACATGCGATGGGTACTGCGATGAGAAGAAATGTTAAAATGCCCTCAGCCAGCCTGGGCTTCCGGCGCCGCAGCAGAAAGATGGGGATAAAAACCACGGTCCAGGCAGCGAGCGCAAGAATCATGTTTATTAACCGTGTGAAAAATCCCAGGAAGAAAGGAACTCCAAGGGGCATGTTGGCGAAGGCAACGATTGCGCTGATGCACAGAATGTAGGCTGCAACTTTCCAGGGGTGACGCAGGGAGTCTCCCGGCAGAGGCCAGAGAAGCCACTCATAATTCAGTTCCGTAAATTTTAAGTAATCGTCAACCAGTTCGTGAAACCGAAAGCCCTGGCTTTCCTTTGTTTGGATCAGCTCCCAGCAGCGGTCCGTATCCAGGGTTTCTCTGTTTTCCTGCCGCAGCTGCTTGGTCAGAGCCAGAGCGCCGTTCAGGGCATCGATCTGGGCGTTCAGGGATGCGATGTTGTCATCCAGCGCCTTCTGCAAAGGCAGGGCACCGTCTAAGATGTCCGCGATCTGCTGCACCGGGATACCCAGCTTGCGCAGGATCACGACCTGCTTCAGCTGCCTGATGTCCGCCTCGGAATACTCCCGGTAGCCGCTTTCATTCCGGGAGGGCGTCAGCAGCCCCTCCTTTTCGTAAAAGCGGATGTTGGCCTTGGTGATTCCAAGGAGCTGTTCGGCTTCGTTGATTTTCATAGGGATTCCTCCTTGTTTTTTGATTGTACCACCATCTTAGGGGTTAAACAAGGGTGAAGGTCAACCTACGCATGGTAGAATTTACGGGCGCTCCGACCTTGGAGCGCCCGTAGGCCGGTTTAGCGGCTGCGGTTCTGGGAGTTGTTCTGGTTCTGATTCTGGTTGTTGTTCTGGTTCTGGCTGCGGTTCTGGGAATTATTCTGGTTCTGGTTGTTGTTCTGGTTCTGGTAACGGTTCTGATTGTTGTTCTGGTTATTCATGATTCTTCCTCCAAATCCTGTTTTGCGGTGATTCCGCTGCATTAGGTTGCCCGGAATTTCAGGCTTTATCCCTGGGTTTGAAAATCAGGCTGGCAAGGAGCCCGGCGAAAACGGCGATGGCGATACCCCCGGCGCAGGCTTTCAGCCCGCCGGTGAAGATGCCAAGAAAACCATCCTGATTTACGGCTTCCTTCACGCCCTTGGCAAGATTGTAGCCAAAGCCGGTCAGGGGCACCGTAGCACCGGCCCCGGCGAATTCCGCCAGGGGCTTGTAAAGGCCGATGGCACCGAGGAAAACACCGATGACCACATAGCTGACCAGAATCCGGGCGGGAGTCAGCTTGGTTTTGTCAATGAGGATCTGTCCGATGAGGCAGAACGTGCCGCCTACCAGAAATGCTTTGATATAGTCCATCAGTTACCTCCTGTGATGCACACCGCGTGGCAGACCCCGGGAATGGACTGGCCCTGCTGGGTGGAAGTGGGGGAGAGCAGCGCTCCGGTGCCGCAGAAGAGGATCTTCTTCAGCTTACCCTTTTGCAGCTTGTTCAGCAGTTCTCCGCAGAGGGTGATGGCGCTGCAGCCGCAGCCGGAGCCGCCGGAATGGACATCCTGCGCAGATGTGTCAAAAACCAGGGTGCCGCAGTCTTCCAGTTTTCCGCCCAGGCTCAGTCCCGCATCCCTTGCCAGCTGCAGCAGCAGCTCTTTGCCCAGCTGTCCTAAGTCACCGGTGACGATCAGATCATAATCCGCCGCCGAGGTTCCGAAATCGGCAAAATGGGCCTGGATGGTGGAAAGGGCTGCCGGAGCCATGGCGGCCCCCATGTTGTTGGCATCCTTGATTCCCAGGTCCACCACCGTGCCGATGGTGCAGCTTTCGATCCTGGGCCCCTTGCCGCTGCTCTGGACCAGCGCCGCTCCGGAACCGGTGACGGTCCACTGGGCCGTGGGGGTTCGCTGCCCACCGTAGCCCAGGGGGAACCGGTACTGCCGCTCGGAGGATGCAAAATGGGAGGAGGTCATGGCCACCACCCGGTCGGCAAAACCGCCGCCCACGGTCATGGCAGAGAGCAGCAGGCTCTCTGCCATGGTGGAGCAGGCGCCGTAGAGTCCCAGATGGGGAATCTTCAGGTTCCGCAGGGAAAAGGAGGAGCCGATGCACTGGTTCAGCAGGTCCCCGGAAAAAACCAGGTCCAGCTCCTTTTTTGTGAGGCCCGCCTTGGATACCAGAGTGTCCAGTGCCAGCTGCTGCATGTGCTTCTCCGCCTGCTCCCAGCTTTTCTGGCCGAAGAGGGTATCGGTGGAAGTAAAGTCAAAGGTATGGGCCAGAGGACCTTCCGATTCCTTTTTGCCCGCGATACTGGCCCAATGGGTGATCACCGGGGGCTCTTCGAACCGGATGCTCTGGCGTCCCTGCTTGTATTTCGCCAAGAAAACACCTTCTTTTGTTTTTTGGTAGTATACCCATGCTTGTAATTTCCATGCAGGGAAGCTATAATGACGAAAACAGAAAGGATGAAGATGTATGTATCAGGTGAGAAAAGCGGTGGAGGCCGACTATCCGCGTATTTTGGAGATTTATGCCCATGCCCGGGAATTTATGGTGAAAACCGGAAATCCCAACCAGTGGGGTACTAATTATCCGCCGGTGGAAATGTTACAGGAAGATATCCGGGTAGGGAATCTGTTTGTAGTGGAACGTGAGGGGCTCCACGGCGTATTCGCCTATTTTTCGGAACCGGATCCCACCTATGGCTATATTGAGGGCGGTGCCTGGTTGAATGAGAGTCCCTACGGCACCATCCACCGGGTGGCCGGAGACGGCAGCGGCGGCGTGTTTTCCGCAGTTTTAAAATTCGCGCAGGACTGTAACCCTCACGTCCGCATTGACACCCACCATGACAATGTGGTGATGCAGCACGTGCTGGAAAAGCACGGCTTCCAACGATGCGGAATCATCTATCTGGAGGACGGAGATCCCCGGATCGCCTATGAAAAGGTATGAAAAAACGCCGACACAAAAGTGTCGGCGTTTTTGATGTAAAGTTAGCTGCCGCAGATCCGGCGGGCACCGTAATAGTGGTTAATGTAGTAGGTGGAATACAGGTCGGCATAGGAGACCACACTCCGGGAGTTGGGGGAGTGGATGAACTTGCCGTCTCCCACATAGATACCAACATGGCTCAGGCCGCTGGCGTAGGTGTTCTGGAAAATGATCACATCGCCGGGCTTCAGGTTGGCCTTGGCAACGTAAGTGCCCTGTCTGTTCATGTCATTGATCATCCGGGGCATCTTGTAGCCCAGGGAGTTGTAGACATAGTAAACGAAGCCGGAGCAGTCAAAGCCTGCGGGAGTTGTGCCGCCCCACTTGTAGGGGGTACCCAGGAACTTCTTGGCGAAGTCAACAACCTGCTGGCCGGTGAGGCCGGAGGTGGAACCGGTGTTGCCGCTGCCGCCCTGATTGCCGGTGCTGCCGTAGAGGGCTTCGGCGCTGGGTGTGGTGCCGGTGGACTTGCCGCCCCGGTAGAACTTGGGGGAGTTGGGGGAAGCATGATTTTCGTAGGGGTACTGGGTCAGGGCCAGATAGTCGCTGCGGATGTAGCAGATATCATTGCCGAAGATCACCCGGTACCAGCCATCCTCCAGACCCAGAATGTAAGCAGTGTTGCCCTTGGTGCCCATGGTTACCACATCGTGATCGGTGCCGGGGCCTTTGCGCAGGTTCACGCCGTAGCCGGTGATCTTGCCGTAGCCCAGCTCGGAATGGCCGGGATTCTGGACATTCAGGTAATCGCCGTGCATGTAGCCTTCCTTCAGGTTGTGAATGACCTTGTACCAGTCGCCGTGCTTGCTGACAATGACCACCACGTCATTGCGGGGGGCGCTGCCCAGCACGGCAGAATCTGTGGAGGGACCGGCGCGGAGGATCAGATTGGTGGCAGTGACGAAGCCGACGCCGTCCATCAGACCGTCGTCCTTCTGGCCAGGCTCCTGGGGCTTGGTTTCCTCAGGTTTGGTCTCTTCCGGTTCGGTGGGAGGCGTGGTGGGTTCTGCGGGAGGCTCAGTCGCTTCGGGCTTGGTCTCCTCAGGGGTGCTGGGCTTGTCCTGGCCCTTCAGGGCCTCGGCGCTGGGGGTGATGCCGGTGGTCTTGCCGCCCTTGAAGAACAGGGGCTCGTTGTCGGACTTTGCGTTTTCGTAGGGGATCTCGGTCAGGTCCACATAGTCGCTGCGGACGTAGCAGATTTTATCACCGAAGATCACCTTGTACCAGCCACCGCTGATGCCCAGTATGTACACCTTGTCGCCGGTGTTGCCCTGGGTGACAGCAGAATAGTTGGTGCCGGGGCCGGTGCGCATATTCACATCGGTGCCGTTGACCTTGCCGTAGCCAAGCTCGGCGTTCTGGGTGGTCTGGACACTGACGTAATTCTTGTGCATGTAGCCTTCTGTCAGGTTGTAGATGACGTGATACCAGTCTCCGGTCTTGCCGATGACCACCACCACTTCATTCTTGGGGGAGACATCTATGATCTTGGAGCTGGTGGAGGGCTGCTGGCGCAGCCGCAGGTCGGAACCGGTGGTAAAGCCGATGCCGTACATAATGACACCCTTGGCCGAGGCGGTCATGGGAACGGCGCTCATAAGAAGCACCGCAGCCAGAACCAGGGCCAGGAGTCGCTTGGTGAATTTCATACAATACCCTCCGTCTTACAGTTCAGAAAACAAAGAAATTACTTACCTGCCAGAGCGCGCTCCAGCCACACGCAGCCTAAGTCAAGGGCGGTGTAGAGGCCGTCTTTTTCGCTCTTCTTCACAATACGGTCACGGCTTCTGGCGGCGGGGTCGGTCAGCTGCAGCTGAACGCTCACCTTGGTGGCGATGTCCATGTCGCCCTGCTTCTTGGTCTCCAGGACCTGCAGCATGACGATGTGGGAGTCGGCCATGGAGCCGTAGTAGATCAGGTTGTCCTTACGCATGAGGGGACGACCCTTGTACATCAAAACAGCATTTTCTTCAGCCATTTGGGAAACCTCCTGAGAAAATTGTAATCAAATTGTAACACATTGCACCAAACTTGTCAAGTCAATGTCTGGAAAACCGGGAGTTTGGTAACAATTTCCTAACAATTTGATCCAGAAATTAAGGAAAACTTAAGGTAAGACGGAGGGGGCGTATGAAATTGGAAAACAGGGGAATGTGTCGCAAACTGGGGAAAAGGGGTTTATAACAAAAGCAAGAGGCTTTTGCGTGGGGCAAAAGCCTCTTGGGTTTTGCGTGGGATTACTCCTTGTCGAAGAGGTACTCGCGGACCAGCACCTGCATCAGCTCATCCCGGTCGATCTTGCAGATCATGGCACGGGCGTTGTTATAGTTGGTGATATAGGTGGGGTCTTCGGTCAGCAGATAGCCAACGATCTGGTTGATGGGGTTGTAGCCTTTTTCATTCAAGGCATCGAACACACCACGGAGAAGCTTTCGCATATTCTCTTTGTCATCGTTGGGGACTGTGAACTTCAGGGTATCCTTATCCGTCATGGTCTCAGCCTCCTTTAAACTTTACAGATTATTGGTATTATAACCGAAAACCGGAGGCATGTAAAGCCCTTTTTGGAAAAATTTCTGTGAAATGTGCTTATCTCAGAACGACATTGAGCTTCTCAGCCAGGGCAGAGAGGACCTTGTTCATGACGCCCTCGGAGTCGGCGTCGGTCAGGGTCCGGTCGTCAGCGCGCAGCTCCAGGGAGAAGGCCAGGCTCTTCTGTCCCTCGGGCACGCCGGTACCCCGGTAGATGTCGAAGAGCTTCACGCCCCGCAGCAGCTTGCCGGCGGAGGCAGCGATGACGTTCTCCACGTCCGCAACGGTCACAGCTTCGTCACACAGGACACTCAGGTCGCGGGTGGTACCCTGGTACTTGGGCAGGGGGGTGTAGGTGACCTCGGGCAGCAGATGGGCAAGGACCTTGGGGAAGCTGATCTCACAGCAGTAGACCTCCACATCGATGCCGTAGTTCTTGGCAACGGCAGGATGGACCTGGCCGATGACACCAACCTCTTCGCCGCCCAGGAAGACCTTGGCGCAGCGGCCGGGATGGTAGGAGGGATTGCACTTGTCAGCCACATGGCTGCTCTTTTCCACCCGCATACCGGCGAAGACGGCTTCCAGCTGGCCCTTCAGGGTGAAGAAGGTCACGCCGGGACCGTAGGCACCCAGGGTGAGCATCTTGGGTTCCTCAGGCAGGTCATTTTCACGGGGCAGGTAGATCTTGGCCAGCTCGTAGAGGCTGACGGACTTGTTGTGATAGGCGTAGTTCCGGCCCAGGATCTCCAGCATGGAGGGCAGGGCGATGGTACGCATGATGGAGGTGTCCTCACCCAGAGGATTCTGGATTTTCAGGGTGTTGCGCAGGGAAGAATCGGCGGGGATGCGGATATTGTCGAAGATGGCGGGGGACACGAAGGAGTAGGTGATGATCTCGCTGAAGCCCAGGCTGCGGCACAGCTGGCCAGCCTTGCCCTCAAGAATCATCTCAGGGGAGTAGCCGCCCTGGGTGGAGGTCTTGAAGGGGGTGGTGGGGATCTCGTTGTAGCCGTAGGAGCGGCCCACTTCCTCAGCGATGTCTGCCATCAGGTTCAGGTCGGGACGGAAGGAGGGAACCTTGATGGTATCGCCCTCAACCTCGATCTCCAGCAGGTTCAGATACTTGACCATTTCCTCCCTGGAAATGTCGGTGCCCAGCAGCTTGTTGATCTTGCTGACCTCCAGGGGCAGCTCCTTGGGCTGGGGAACGTAGTTGATGATGTCGATGATGCCGTCCAGCACATCGCCGCACTCCAGCAGCTCCACCAGCTCGCAGGCCCGCTGCACAGCGGGAACGGTCATCATGGGATCCAGGTTCTTCTCGAACTTGCCGGAGGACTCGGTACGCATACCCAGAGCCAGGGCAGTCTGACGGATGGAGGTGCCGTTGAAGTTGGCGGACTCGAAGACCACGGTGGTGGTGTCGTCGAGAATTTCGGAGTTCTCGCCGCCCATGATGCCGGCCAGACCAATGGGCTTATTCTCGTCGGCGATGACCAGCATGCCGGGCTTCAGATTGCGCACATTGCCGTCCAGAGTGGTCAGGGTCTCGCCCTCGACGGCCTCACGGACAACGATCTTGCCGGAACCCACGTAACGGTAGTCGAAAGCGTGCATGGGCTGGCCGTACTCCAGCATGACGTAGTTGGTGATGTCAACGATGTTGTTGATGGGGCGCACGCCGTTGGCCCGGAGCCGCTGACGCAGCCACTTGGGGGAGGGGCCGATCTTCACGTTGGCCACCATCCGGGAGGAATAGCGGTTGCACAGGTTCTCGGCGGGGACCTCCACGTCCAGATGCTCGAAGATGGAACCGGCATCGGAGCGGTGAACCACAGGCTCGTGGTGCTTCATCTCCATGCCGAAGGCAGCGGCGGATTCTCTTGCCAGACCGATGATGGAGTAGCAGTCGGGACGGTTGTTGGTGATTTCGAACTCCACGATGGTGTCATCGTTGCCGATGATATCGTTGATGTCCTGACCGACCTGGCAGTCCTCGTCGTTGAGGATCCAGATGCCGTCGGCAAAGACGCCGGGCAGATCGTTCTGGGTCAGACCCAGCTCGGCGAAGGAGCAGAGCATACCGTTGGACTTGACGCCACGGAGCTTGCCCTTGGTGATGTGAACGCCGCCGGCCAGCCAGGAATTGTGCTTGGCCACGGGAACCAGGTCGCCCTGCTTCACATTCTGAGCACCGGTGACGATCTGAACAGGCTCTGCTTCGCCCACGTCCAGCTGGCAGACCCACATGTGGTCGGAATTCTCGTGACGGACGATCTCCAGAACCTTGCCCACCACAACATTCTTGATCTCAGCGTCCATCCGCTCCCAGGTCTCCACCTTCTGACCGAAGACGGTGAGCTTTTCTACGTAATCTCTGTCGGAAACGTGGGAAAGATCCACGAATTCCTCATGCAGCCATTTTCTGTTGAGTTTCATGTTGCTTTCCTCCTCTTAGAACTGTTCCAGGAACTTGATGTTGTTGTCGAAGATCAGACGCAGGTCAGTGATCTTCAGGCGGCCCATGGCCATACGCTCCAGGCCCATGCCGAAGGCGAAGCCGGAGTACTTGTCGGGGTCAATGCCGCAGTTGCGCAGAACCTCGGGGTGGACCATACCGGCGCCCAGCAGCTCGATCCAGCCTTCACCATGGCAGGTGGAGCAGACCTTGCCGTCCACCTCGCCGGTGCCGTGGCACTTGTGGCACTGCATGTCCATCTCGCAGGAGGGCTCGGTGAAGGGGAAGTGGTGGGGACGGAAGCGCACATTGGCGTCGTGGCCGTAGATCTTGCGCATGATGGTGATCAGCACGTCCTTCAGGTTGCCCATGGTGATGTCCTCGGCAACCACCAGACCCTCGATCTGATGGAACATGGGGGAGTGGGTGGCGTCAGCCTCGTCCTTACGGAACACGCGGCCGGGGGCCAGCATGCACAGAGGGGGCTGATGGTTCTCCATGAAGCGGATCTGCATGGAACTGGTCTGGGTCCGCAGCAGAACGCTGTCGTCGTCGGTAAAGTAGAAGGTATCGGAGCGGTCACGGCTGGGGTGGCCCTCTTCGATGTTCAGGCGGGTGAAGTTGTAGTCGGCGTATTCCACCTCGGGGCCGTCCACGACGGTGTAGCCCATGCCCACGAAGATGTCCTTCACCTGCTGCAGCACCTGGTTCATGGGGTGCTGATGGCCCAGGGTGACCTCCTCACCGGGGATGGTCACATCGATGGACTCGCTTGCCAGCTTGGCTTCCAGGACGGCGGCGTTGATGGCAGCCTTCCGCTCTTCCAGCTTGGCTTCCAGCTCGGCACGGACGGCGTTGGCCATCTGA
The DNA here is from genome assembly GCA_015067615.1 of Oscillospiraceae bacterium. GTDB lineage: Bacteria > Bacillota > Clostridia > Oscillospirales > Oscillospiraceae > Faecousia. The sequence goes on along the minus strand of SVMD01000006.1, from coordinate 34,590 downwards.
CCCATGACGGGACGCTCCTCAGCGGACAGCTTGCCCATCATCTTCAGCACGGCGGTCAGCTCGCCCTTCTTGCCCAGCCACTTGACACGCTGCTCATCCAGCGCGGCAGGGGTTTCGGCAGCTTCCAGGGCAGCCAGAGCATTGACTTTGATCAGCTCTAATTGTTCTTTCATTATCTTTCCTCCTAAAAGGCAATTTGCATTGCAATGATTAATTCATAATTACAAATTACAAATGAGGAAGATAACCTTAATTTGTAATTCGTAATTTGTAATTTTGCATTAAAAAAAGCCCATCATCCCAACAAATCGGGACGAAAGGCATTCCTTCCGCGGTACCACCCGCATTCGCCGGATATCCGGCGCAGCTTAAAAGCGCTATCACGCTCGCAACCCATAACGGAGTCACCCGGCCGTCCCTACTGTTGTTTCAGGCGGCAGCTCATGGGAGAAAGCCCGGCATTGCACATACGCGGATCGCACCATCCCGCGCTCTCTGAAATGCAAACCAATGTAAGGCAGCCCAGTCATCGCTTTTTCAATATCAAATTGAATATTAACATATTCGGTAAAAAAATGCAAGGGTTATTTCATCATTGACGAAGTTTTTACACTGTGGTATGCTTTTTATATGAAAGGAATGGTGATTACCTATGAAATATGAATCCGTAAATCAGGCTCTCGAAGCCCTTGCCAAGCACCAGGCCACCATGGCCGCCTACAACCACGCTCTGGGTGTTATGTTCCACGATGGCTCCACCGTGGCCCCCAAGGGAAGCTGGGAGGGCCGGGGCCAGACCATGGGCGTTATGAGCGGCATTATCTACGACCTGGAAACCAGCCCTGAAAACGGCGAACTGCTGACCTATCTGGAAGAGCATGCCGAGGAACTGACGCCTGTGCAGCGCCGTCAGGTGGAGGTCATGCGCAAAGGCTACGACCAGATGCACAAGATTCCTGCCAATGAGTATGTGGAATACTCCGTTCTCATGAATGACGCCCAGAATGTCTGGGAAAAGGCCAAGAATGAGAATGATTTTGCATCCTTCGCCCCCTATCTGGAAAAGATCGTGGATTTCAACCGGAAATTCGCCGGCTACTATAATCCCAGCATGGAGCCCTATGACGCCCTGCTGAACGAATACGAAGAGGGCATGAATATGAAGACCCTGGATGCTTTCTTTGCCCAGCTGCGCGGCGCCATTGTTCCCCTGCTGGAAAAGGTTATGCAGGCACCCCAGATCGATGATTCCTTCCTGAATCAGCATTATCCCATTGACAAGCAGCGGGAACTGTCTGATTACCTGATGGAGGTGCTGGGTCTGGACCGGAACTACTGCGGTATTGCCGAAAGTGAGCATCCCTACACCACCAACTTCAACAACAAGGACGTTCGCATCACTACCCACTACCACGAAAGCAATCTGACCTATTCCATGTACTCTGTGGTCCATGAGGGCGGTCACGCTCTGTATGAGCTGGGTGCGGATGATGCTTACAACTTCACCAACCTCTCCGGCGGCGTGTCCATGGGCATCCACGAAAGCCAGAGCCGGTTCTACGAAAATCTGATCGGCAGAAGCGAGGCCTTTATCCGGGCCGTGTTCCCCAAAATCCAGGAGATATTCCCGGAACAGCTGAAAAATGTGGATGCGGAGATGTTCTACAAGGCTGTGAACAAGGCCCAGCCCAGCCTGATCAGAACCGAGGCTGACGAACTGACCTACGCCCTTCATGTGATGGTCCGCTACGAGATCGAAAAGCAGATGATTGCCGGAACCCTGGCTGTTGTCGATGTGCCCGCCGAATGGAACCGGCTGTACAAGGAATACTTAGGCATCGATGTGCCCTCTGACAGCGAAGGCTGCCTCCAGGACAGCCACTGGTCCGGCGGCTCCATCGGATATTTCCCCTCCTACGCCCTGGGCAGCGCCTACGGTCCCCAGATGCTCATGAAGATGCAGGAAGACCTGGGCGATGTGTATGAGGATGTGGCCAATGGCGATCTGAGCAAGGTTACAGGCTGGCTGAAGGAAAAAATCCACCGCCACGCCAGTTTCATCAAGCCCGATGCACTATTCAAGTCCGTCTGCGGTGAATTCGACGCAAAATACTTTACGGACTATCTGACCGAAAAGTACACCAAGCTGTATAATCTGTAATATGGAACAGAAAATTTTGAATCAGTTTCAGGTGCGGCAGTTGCTGCCGGACCGGGATCCCTGGGGACATAAGGGCAGCTTCGGCAAAATTCTGCTGCTCTGCGGCAGCCGTGGCTTCACCGGGGCGGCATACCTGGCTGCCATGGGCGCGCTGCGGACCGGCGCGGGACTGACCTTCCTGGGTGTACCGGAGAGCATCTACGCCATCGAGGCGGTGAAGCTCAACGAGCCGGTGGTATTTCCGCTGCCGGACATGGATGGAAAGCTCAGCAGCGATGCTATCCCGGAGATCCTGAAGCGCCTGCCCACAATGGACGCGGTGCTGATCGGCCCGGGCCTTGGGCAGTCCGAAGGGACCTTCCAGGTGGTGAAAACGGTGCTGGAAAAGGTCGCCTGTCCGGTGGTTCTGGACGCCGATGGTATAAATGTGATGGCCGCGCATAGAGATATACTGCGCGGAAGAACTGCTCCCACCATCCTGACGCCTCATGACGGGGAATTTGCCCGGATCGGCGGAGAAATCGGTGGGAACCGGATGGCTGCTGCCAGAAAGCTTGCCAGGGACTTGGGCTGCATCCTGCTGCTGAAGGGCCACGAGACCTGCATCACCGACGGCTTTACCGACTATCTGAATCAAACCGGAAATCCAGGCATGGCGGTGGGCGGCAGCGGTGATGTGCTGTCCGGCATCATCGTGAGCCTGCTGGGCCAGGGAATTGCCCCGCTGGAAGCGGCGGCCATAGGTGCCTGGCTCCACGGTGCTGCCGGGGACCTGTGTGCAAAGGAGCTGGGCCAGTACGGCATGCTGCCCACGGACATGCTGGGTGCCCTTCCGCGACTTCTGAAATAAGGATTTGATGCGGAATTGAAAATGATGGCGGCGGTATGCATCCTTCTGCTGCTGACGGGCTGCGGAAAGCACGACGAAGAACTGGACCGGGCCATGGCCCTCCGGGCAAAATTGCTCACAGCCTCAGTCACCTTTGACGCGGAGATCACCGCGGATTATGGAGATGAAGTACATACCTTCTCGGTCTACTGCGAGGGGGACAAACAGGGAAATCTGGGTTTCCGGGTCACAGCCCCGGAAACCATTGCCGACATTTCCGGCAGGATCGAAGCCGGGGAGGGAAATCTGACCTTTCAGGATACGGTGCTTGCATTCCCGCTCCTGGCAGAGGACCAGCTGAGCCCGGTGAGCGCGCCGTGGATTTTCTATTCGACTCTCCGGGGCGGCTACCTGACCGCCGCCGGGATGGAGGAGGATCTGCTGAGGGTCACCATCGACGACAGCTATGACGATGACGCTTTAACCGTGGATATCTGGCTGGATGAAACCGATACCCCCATCCGGGCGGAGATCCTCTATGATGGCCGCCGGATTCTGACGCTTACCATCGAAAACTTTCAGATTCTGTAGCTTTCTATCATAACGGCGCATAGGATAAAATGCCTGTGCGCCGTATAACTTTCTGTGGAACGTGGGAGAATAGAGTATCCGCGTTACATAGGTTTCTTTCCGGTAGCGCAGGGATAAAGTTACATGGAGCGTGAACAGAAATGGAAGGAACAGTCAAGCGGGGGGACATATTCTATGCAGACCTGTCCCCGGTGGTGGGCAGCGAGCAGGGAGGCACCCGGCCGGTGCTGATCGTCCAGAACGATACCGGCAACCGCCATTCTCCCACGGTCATCGCCGCCGCCATCACCAGCCAGACCGGCAAGGCCCGGCTTCCCACCCATATCAACATCGCCGGCGGCAGTGTGGGACTGAGCAAGGATTCGGTGATTCTCCTGGAGCAGATCCGCACCATCGACAAAAAGCGCCTCCGGGAGCATATGGGCCGGCTGGACGAAACACAGATGAACCAGGTGGATGAGGCCATTGCTGTGAGCTTTGGACTTCATGACAACCGGACAACGTAATATCCGCCCCTCTGACGCATAGACTCCGTCAGGGGGGATTTTCTTGGATGGAACATACGAAGTAATGCTGGATGGACAGGCCGTGGGCACGGTGGAATTGAGAAGGGAAGGACTTTATTATCACCTTTCCTGCCGATGCCGGATGGTGGACAGTCAGGTCCACCGACTCTATGCCGACGGTGAAAAAATCGGTGTTCTGCTGCCCAAAAACGGGGAGCTGACACTGGAAACCAGGGTGGCGGCGAAGCGACTGAAGCCCGACTGCGTGTTTTCCTTGGAAGAAAGAAACGGAACCTTTATCCCCATCCGCCCGGGAGAAGCCTTTGCCCAGCTGGATAAGCTGCGCCTGGGAAAGCTTGCCTTCCGGGAGGGGGAGCCGGGACTGTTTCTGGAATAATCTTTACACCCTGTTCACGAATTGCCCATCTGTTCTGGTAGAATAAAAGAAAAAGGGGGCAAAACTATGGACCACCGGGAACAGATGCAAAAGGAAGCGGAGCAGTGGCAGGAAAAATCCGCCAGGCTGATTCAGGGTATTCGTTACGGCGTACTTGCGTTGGGTATTCTGGTTGTTCTTGTGTTGTTTTTGCGGAATTTAGGGTTTCCGAAAGAGATTAACGAGACAATTCCGGCAACCGTCATAACAGAGTCCGGACAGACCCTGGAATGCACGCTGGAAATCCGGGGTGAAGTTACGGATTATCCTTTGAACAAGGATAAGGCAGGCTTGGATGATAAAGTGGTTATCTATGCCAATGAAAAACGCCTGGTTGAAGTGTATTACAAGCAGGACGGGGAGAATCTTTTTGCCCGGCGGGGAGACACGGTCTGCCTTCTGAAAACGCAGCGGGACGCTATGGTTCTTGAAACAGATATTAAGACTATTTTCCCGGATATGGAAAGTCAGCGGTGTCTCGTGTATTACGGTTATGACAGCTTTGACATTCCCGGTGAATACGCGGAGATGTTTACATTTTTTCAGAATTGAATCCACAAAGGCCGCTGCGAAATGCAGCGGCCTTCCGTCTGTTATGGGCTTCATCCATGAGAGATAAAGGTCATCTATGGGGAGATTTCATATTGCTATTTTCGACATTTTATGGTAACCTATTGTCTAAGGTTATCCATTGCTTGTGTCCCCTGACCTGACAGAGCGCAGTGTCCATTACGGTGTTATACCTGATATCCGCAGGATAACATTGCCCATAAATTATATTGGAGGTATTCCATGAGGTTGTCCAAATATTTTGCGGCAGGCTTGTCCTGCGTTTTACTTGCGACCACTGTTTTGAGCGGCTGCGCCGTTTCCGAGCCCCCTGCGCCGGAAACCACTTCCCCTACAGTCGCCGCTACTGAAGCATATGACGAGACCAGAATCAGAAAAGATGCCCATAACGGAAGCGAAATCCAGCAATTCCGGCTTTCTGACGTGGTGGAATACATTGACGAAGGTGCTTTCGCCAACTGCCATGAACTGAAGAAATTCCATTGCAGTTCCAGAGATGTTAATTTCCACGAGAATGCGTTTTCCGGCACTGAAAACGTCGTGTTTTACTGCTATCTGGACAGCACGGCTGACCATTTTGCAAGAGCGCAGGGTTATGAGCGGGTTTATTACGATGCATTCTCCGTCCAATGCGATACGGTCAATAATGGCTGTGTGGGTTTGCCCATTACCTGGAGCGCCGTGGATGTGATGCCCGGACAGACCATTGACAGTCAGTTTGTATACACGGTGAACTTCAATGACGAACCGGTATTCACCTCCGAGCCCACCCCGGAGGACAGCTTCGTCTATACCCCCGCAGAAGGGGGCGTGTACTCCCTCACTGTGGATCTCATCAATGAGCTGACGCAGCAAACCATTACGACTGAGGCTGTTCCTGTGGCAGAAAAGCTCACCCTTGGCCATTACGAACAGGACGATGATGCAACGGATACGGAACCCATTGAATGGCGGATACTGACTGTTGAGGACGGAAAGGCTTTTGTGCTTTCTGAGCATATCCTCACCAGAGGCTCCTACTTCAATCCGGAATGGATCAAGTATAAGTACACCTACTGGTCCCATTCCTGCGTTGCTGCAACCTCTTATACGAATTACTGGGGCAGTGCGCCGGAGTCCCCTGATCGACTGATGGGTGGGCTGACACCGGAATCCGTTCCGTTGAGCTGGAAGGGTGAGCGTGGACCGGAAACCGATCTGTATTATCTCCATGCCAGACACTGGTGCAACGAAGTGTTCTATAAGGACTGCTTTACCGACGAAGAGAAGGATCGAATCGTCCTGTCCAATCTGATCAACCATAACAACCCCATGTATGGCACCATCGGCGGTCCGGATACCCAGGATTATGTGTTCTTCCTGAGCTACGATGAATTAAAGACGTATCTGCCCACTGATGCGGATCGTATTGCCACTTTCACCACCTATGCGGGTAATCTTCCGGTGGAATACGGCGGAAGAGATGCATACTATTGGCTGCGTACGCCCGGTATTTTCCGGATCAATGCCATGTATGTGGTGGCGGATTACGGTGCTGCCACGTTTTACGGATCCGATGTGGGACATAACATGGTGGGCTACCGTCCTGCCATGTGGATCACCGTCGGCGGCTAAAGGAACGGGCCAATCACCGTTGCGGACATAAATTCTAAATCTGCAGATAAATGGAAGCTGCCTTTTATGGAAATTCCGAAAGGCAGCTTTTTTAAAGACAGATACATGTTCTGTGAAGCAAAAGTAAAGGCCGCTGCGTAATGCAGCGGCCTTCAGTCTGTCTTACAGATCAATTTCCAGACCCACGGGGCAGTGATCGGAGCCTAAGATCTCCTTGTAGATGGGAGCGGCGGTGATTTTATCGGCAATCCGGTTGGATACCAGGAAATAGTCAATGCGCCAGCCCACGTCCTTTTCTCTGGCTTTGAACATGTAGCTCCACCAGGTGTAGGCTCCGGCCAGATCCGGATTCAGGTGGCGGAAGGTGTCCGTGAAGCCCAGGTCAAGGGTCTTGGTAAAACTCTCCCGCTCCTCATCGGAGAAGCCGGCGTTACCCCGGTTGGACTTGGGGTTCTTCAGGTCGATCTCCTGATGGGCGACGTTCAGATCGCCGCAGATGATGACGGGCTTCTTTTCGTCCAGAGCCTTGAGAAAATCCCGGAAAGCTTCGTCCCATTTCATCCGGTGGTCCAGTCGTGCCAGCTCCCGCTGGGCGTTGGGGGTATAGCAGGTGACCAGGTAGAAATTATCGTATTCCAGGGTCACCACCCGGCCCTCGTTGTCCAGTTCCGGTGCGCCTATGCCGTAGGAAACGGACAGGGGCTCCTGCTTCGCAAAAATGGCGGTACCGGAGTAGCCCTTCTTTTCGGCGTAGTTCCAGTAGTCACGGTGATTGGGCAGATTCATTTCGATCTGTCCTGCCTGAAGCTTGGTTTCCTGCAGACAGAAGAAGTCCGCATCCTGGGCACTAAAAAAGTCCATAAAACCCTTGCCCATGCAGGCCCGCAGGCCGTTTACATTCCAGGAAATGAATTTCATATTGGTTCCTTTCTTTATTTCCCGGTGCTTTCGTCCAGGAAAATACAGTCGTTGATGGTAAAATTGTAGATCGCTTCGCCACTGCGGATTTGAATAGCTTCCGCACCGGTCAGAGCGTGGCAGGTGGCGGCGAGACAGCATCCGGCCAGTGTCAGCCGGATGTTGTTCAACTGAGAAAATTCCCGGCTCAGAACCAATACCAGTATGTCATCCTCCCAGAGGGCGCTGAGGAGGTAGGTGCCGCTGGGAACAGGATTGACATAGTTTGCCTTGGTTGGGCCGTCCAGATACAGCTGTAAAAGATAGTCAAGCTCCGCATTGGGGGTGGAGATATCCATGGTCACCGGAGCCACCAGGGCATCTGCGCTGCCATGTTGGATCGTTTCGGAGGTGCGCAGATAGTAGAAGGTGTAGGAAGGTTCCTCAGAGGGGATGCAGCCAGCAAAGTTGAGAAGAATACACATAATTAGCAAGGTGATAACGGAACGTCTCATACAGAATCCACCTCCGTATCAAATGCGGGGAAGGACACGGTAAAGGTGGTGCCTTCGCCTACGACACTGGTCACCCGGATATCACCTCGGCTGCGCTGGATGATAGCCCGGACAATGGCCAGACCCAGACCACTGCCGCCGCTCTGACGGGAGCGGGCCTTGTCCACCCGGAAGAACCGCTCGAACAGATGGGGAATCGCATCCTCCGGAATACCCATACCGGTGTCCGAAACCTCCAAATAGGCATTCTCCTCGTCCCGACTCAGACGGACAGTCAGGGAGCCGCCGGGAACATTGTACTTGATGCCGTTTTCGATGAGATTGAACACAATCTGATACAGGTCATCCTCCAGGATCAGGATGGGTGTATCCATGGCCAGGTCCAGGCTCAGGGTGATGCCCGATGCCATGGCGATGCCGGACAGCCGCTGGGCCACCCGCCGGATTGTGGGGGCCATGGGAATGATCTGGCTTTCTTCCACCGGCTCACCGTCCACCTTGGTCAGGCTCAGAAGCTTGGAGGCCACCCGGTTCAGGCGCTCCGCCTCATCGCCGATGTCGCCCACGAATTCCCGGATGGTTTCCGTGTCCATATCGTTCTGCATGATGGAGTCGGTCAGCAGCTTGATGGAGGCCAGAGGCGTTTTCAGCTCATGGGAGGCATCGGAGACAAACCGGCTGCGCTTTTGCTCAGAGGTCTGAAGCCGCTCGGTCAGGTCGTTGAATTCATCGCCCAAAACGGTCAGCTCGTCATTGCCTCCCAGGGAGACCTTGTGGGAATAGTCGCCCTCCTGGATGATGCGCATGGAGGTCATGATCTTCTGCAGCCGCCGGGAGAAGGTCTTGGAAAATACCAGGGAGAAGAAAATCAGGATAATCTCCAGAATCAGAGTGGTGTGCAGAACATTACTTTGGACGGACTTGATCAAAGCGCCCTGCTCCACGTTATATTCTGTCATATAGACACAGCCGATGATGGCATCAAACCGGATGACAGGTGTCGCGGCGCAGGAACGCATAGCACCGTCGTGGTAGACCCAGGAGAAGGAATCATTGCCATACTGCCACATCGTGTCATCCAGTGCCTGGACCACCTCCGGGAAAAGGATAAAGCTCCCTTCGGACTGCCCTAAGCTGTCATATATGGCCAACCCATAGGGGTCCGTGACTACGGTTCGTGTGACGGTCATACTGCCCAGCTCGTTGAAGATATCCCCGATTCCCTCCCGGTTCATGACTTCGAGCTTGGCGATTTCATCGGAAGCAAGCTGGCACTTTTCCAGCATGGCGACTTTGTTGTTACTGTAAAACAGCTCATGGGTGGCTTTCGTGGTGTAGATATTCAAAAAGAGCAGCACAAAAAACGTGATGAACACGTAGGTCATCGCGTAGCGGAACTGTGTGTTGCCGTACCGGCGGAAGGCCGGTTTCTCACTTCTTGAAATAATAGCCAACTCCCCACTTTGTCAGAATGTGCTTGGGTTCTGCCGGATTTTCCTCCAGCTTTTCCCGCAGACGCCGGATATGCACGTCCACGGTGCGGATATCGCTGCGGTATTCATAGGCCCAGATGGTGTCAAGCAGTGCCTCCCGGGAATAGACCCGGTTGGGATTGCGCATGAGAAATTCGATCACGTCGAACTCCTTGGCGGTCAGATCTGCCAGCACGCCGCTGCGGTAGGCATTCCGGGCGTCCAGATCCAGGGTGATGGAACCGATGGACAGCTCGTGGGCCACGGGCTTCTTTTCACTCCGGCCGGAGCGGCGCAGCAGGGCCCGGATCCGGGCCTTCAGCTCTAAAATATTGAAAGGCTTGGTCAGGTAATCGTCAGCGCCGAAGTCAAAACCCATGAGCTTGTCCATGTCGTCGGTTTTGGCAGTGAGCAGGATGATGGGAATGTCGGAAAACTCCCGGATCTTGGCACAGGCAGTCATACCGTCCATATGGGGCATCATCACGTCCAGCACCACCAGGTCAGGATTCTGCTCCTGGACCAGACGCACGGCTTCCAGACCGTCGGAGCCGGTGATGACCTCGTAGCCTTCATTTTGCAGATTGAACCGGATGCCCTTGACCAGCAGGGCTTCGTCGTCAACAACCAGTATTTTCATAGTAAAACTCCTATTCTATGGTGATCAGTCCGATGATTTCCGCCAGCCGCTTTTCTCCGATACCCTCCACCAGGATCAGCTGGGCCGGCGAGGTGAAGGGACCATGAGCCTCCCGGTAGTCGATGATCCGCTGGGCCAGAACAGGGCCGATACCCGGCAGGGTGTCCAGCTGGGAGAGGGTTGCGGTGTTCACATTGATCAGCGCAGGGTCAGCAGATGCGGGCAGTGTGGTTTCCGCTGCCGTTTCGGGAGGGATGGTGGTCAGTACGGTGAGTCTTTCCGGCGCAGGCGCTGCCTCGGTACTGAAGGCAGGAGGAGATGTGGGCTCCGGGGCGCGGGTGATGATGGTGTCACCGGGGGCAGAAACGCGTCCTGCAAGGAAGCCCAGTGTGAAGGAAACGGCGATGCAGGTAATCAGAACAAGGATAGCGGATTGTCTATTTTTCAAGGGATGAAACCTCCCGGATTGACTATATAGAAAAAAGCTGATATAATATAGCTCATTATACACGACTTTTTTTCCCCGGACAAGTCCGCGGATCCAATATTGAGGGAGAAATATGAAAAAAATCAGAATTTTGAGTTTGCTGCTGTGCCTGATGCTGCTGGTGCAGAGTGTGCCTTTCTCCGTTTATGCCACGGAAACCACAGAAGCCACCCAGGTTCCCACAGAGGAGGAGACCATCCCCTATGAGGAGCCGCCCCAGCTGGCATACGGCGGTGTCCCTATCTCCAACGGCTGCCGTACTATCAACGGTCAGACTCCTCTGGGTGGTACCGAGCGGATGCTGGAAACGGCACAGTCTGCCTTTATCTTTGAGGTAAACACCGAGACGGTGCTGTACTCATATAATCCCGATATCCGTATGTATCCCGGCTCCCTTGCCAAAATCGTCACGGCCCTTATTGCCATTGAGGAGTGCGATGTGACAGAAAAGGTCGTTTTTTCCACCAAGTGGAATTCCTCTCTGCCTTACAAGGCCATTGTGGCAGACCTGAAAGAAGGAGAAGAGACCACACTGGATATCCTGATCTACTGGATGATGCTGGCATCCGCCAACGATGCGGCGCTGAACATTGCCGGTCATGTGGCAGGAACCCAGGAAGCCTTTGTGGAGATGATGAACCAGCGGGTTGCCCAGATGGGCTGCACCGATACCCATTTTACCAATTCCACCGGTCTGGACGATCCCGAACAGTATACAACTGCCCGGGATATGGTGAAGATCGTCATGGAAGCCATTAAAAATGAGACGTTCTGCATGTTCTTTGGCGCGGAAACCTATGATATGCCGGCCACTAACAAGAGTGAGAAGGAACGGGAAATCACCTCCGACAACTACCTGATCTACCAGCTGATCCTTCCTCAGTTCCATCGCAGTGAAGTCACCGGCGGCAAGACAAGCTCCACCGCCGGCGCAGGCAGCTCTCTGATCTGTACGGCAGAAAAAAATGACATGAAGCTTATCCTGCTGGTTATGGGTACGGAGCGTGAGTCCCAGGATGGCAAGGTTACATACTATGGTAATTTTGAGGAGATGTTCGATCTGCTGGACTTTTCCTTTGATGGTTACCGGATTGCGAAGGTCCTTTATCCGGATCTGGCCCTGAACCAGTTCCCTGTAGAGGGCGGTGAATGTGATGTAGTGGGTTATCCGGATATTTCCGTCAATTCCGTGCTTCCCAAGGACTGTACGCTGGATAACCTGATCTTCCGCTACAATGTGGAAGGCGGAGGGCTCTATGCCCCTGTCGCAAGGGATCAGAAGATCGCTACCGTGCAGGTCTGGTACCGGACCTCCTGTGTCACCGAGTCTCAGGTTTTCGCTATGAACAATGTGCGTTCCACCGTCAATTCCGGTGTGACCATCCATTCAGTGGCCTCCCGGGACGACTCTGACATCTGGAACTTCTTCCAGTCCCTGGGCCTTGTGATTTTGGGCCTGGCTGCGCTGTTTGGCGTTTACCTGGTGATCAATAATATCCGCCGGATCCGTGGCGAGCGCCGTAAGGCCCGCCGCCGTGCTGCCCGCAGAAGGAGCCGCCGTTATGAATGATTGGAACGGATTAAAGGCGGAATGTGCCGACTGCCGACGCTGCGGCCTGTGTGAACAGCGGCACAATGTGGTTTTTGGCGTAGGCAATGAATGCGCCGATGTGATGTTCGTGGGCGAGGGCCCCGGCGAACAGGAGGATCTGCAGGGAATCCCCTTTGTAGGCCCGGCAGGAAGGCTGCTGGATGATATGCTCTCCATCATTGACCTGAGCCGGAAGGAGAATGTGTATATCTCCAACATCGTCAAATGCCGTCCGCCCCGGAACCGGGATCCCCTGGAGACGGAGCAGGATGCCTGCATCGGCTATCTTCGAAACCAGGTGGCCCTGGTGAAGCCCAAAATCATTGTCTGCCTGGGCCGCATCGCGGCAAAAAAGCTGATCGATGAGAATTACCGCATCACCCGGCAGCATGGCCAATGGGTGAAAAAGGGCGATATCTGGATGACAGCTATCTACCACCCCTCCGCACTGCTCCGGGATGTGAGCAAACGGCCCGAAACCTTCGATGATCTGATCTCCCTCCGGGAGAAGATCCGGGAAGTAGGCGCAAAGGTATAAATTTCAGTTGACTTTTAACCCGGTTGCCTGTATAATAACCGGGTTAATAACTGCCAGTGTAGCACAGTCGGTAGTGCGTCTCACTCGTAATGAGAAGGTCGCGTGTTCGAGTCACGTCACTGGCTCCAAAAAAGCCACCCCATCGGGGTGGCTTTTTTGGAGCCAAAGGGTTGCGAAAAGAATCAGCGGACTCATATTTTTAAGAATGGTTTAAGATTCCTGTAAGGTTTACGAACTTATGTTGCGGGTACGTCTGGATTCTGCTATCTTGGTACAAACCAACAAAGGAGCGTGATCCCATGAAAAAATGGATGATCCTGTGCATTTCTCTGCTTGCGTTCTTTTTGACTGCCTGCGGCGGAGGAAATGCTTCCGAGGTTCAGGTGATTACCGGAGAATCGGCGTTGTTTACGGAAGCAGAGATCGAGGATGCCATGGAGACGGCCATGAACTACTTCCGAAAGGAATTTGACGGCTGCACCATGACGAAGATCGAGTACATCGAAAGCAAAAGCGAGCCGGCGGCCCGGGAGTGGGCGCAGCAGTATGGTGCCGATGAGGCCATCGTTCTGTATTCTGTATTCGATGTGGATGCCTCCGGCGGCGACGGCAGCCTGAATCCCAACAGCACATACAGCAATTGGCAATGGGTCCTGACCCGGAATCAGGGAGAAGACTGGGTGCTGCGCACCTGGGGATACGGCTAAAAATGATGAAAGCCCCGATCGAAAGGATCGGGGCTTAACTTATGGAATCAGCTTCCAGAGCAGTCCGGAAACCAGGGTCTGCACGAAAAACATGGCACAGGCAGTGACTGCGACAACAGGGAATGCATGGGAAACGGGGTGTCCTTGCTTTTTTGAAAGTAGGGGACGTGCCAGGAGGAAGCCCAGTGCCGTTCCCGCAGTGTTGGTGATCAGATCATTCACATCTGTCAGCCGGTAAGTAAAAATCTGCATCAGTTCCACAGCCAGGGACAGGAAAAAACCGAAGAGAACCGTGACGCCCCATTTGCGGTACTTTGTCCAGATCAGCGGAAGCAGAAACCCCAGGGGCAGGAACAGAATGCAGTTGAGAATGCTGTTTCGGACATCGTCGGCCATGCCGAGGATGGGAAGCAGATAGAACGTGGGCTCGAAAGTGTGGGAAAGAATAGTGGGAAGTCCGGTCACCAGCCAGAGGGCACTTAAGTACAGGGAAAAGAGCAAATACAATCCGGTCAGGCGAAGATTGCGGAATTGAACATGATTCAGCAGAAGAAGGGCAGGAATCAGGGCAAATGCTGATGCCAGCAGGTCAATGCCGGTATGGAGAAGAAGATACATAAATAATCCTCCGATTGTGATGCCTTCATTATAGGGAAGGAAGTTTTAAGATACAATCGAAGAAGAGATTAAGTTTTTCTTATGGGGCCTGCTGGTGAACTGTTCTCGTTTTCCATCCACAGTCCTGCGGACTGCGTCTGAAAAACGAGGGATTTTCCCACGGACTAAAAAAGTGTCCACCGGACACTTTTTTACCTTCGCTTCGCTCAGGCCGTCCTTTCAAATCCTTTCTCCTGCTCCGCCAAAAAGAAAATCCCCATCCGACTGGATAGTGTGGAAGACGAGACAACGCAGGAGGGATTTGTTTGCATTTTCATTTCCGGCGGAAATGAAAATCAATGTGTTGCCGTCATCGAGCTGACGGCAAGCAACAGTCCACCGGACTGTTGCATTGAATTGTTCAAATCCGACCTGCGGAATAAAAAAGAACCTCACCCTTTTGGGTGAGGTTCTTTTTTATGGCGGAGCAGGAGGGATTTGAACCCTCGGTACCCTTTTGGGGTACACACGATTTCCAGTCGTGCCCGTTATGACCACTTCGATACTGCTCCATGTGGGCGGCTTCTCTTGCCGACTTGCATATAATACACGATAGTCTCAGAAAAGTCAAGCCCTAATTTTACTTTTTTCTGTTTATTTTTTCAGGGGCTTTACCATGAGAAATTCCCGCACAAAACTGCCGTCCGGCATCCGGATGGCGTTGGGGACGAAGGACACGGTCTCGAAGCCCATCTTGCGGTACAGGGCCATGGCCCGGTCATTGCCCTCGATGACCTCCAGCTCCACCTGCAGCACACCCCAGCTTTCGGCAATGGATATCATTTCTTCAAACAATGCGGTGCCGATGCCCAGATTCCAGAATTCTTTCTGCAGTGCGATGGCCACACTGGCCCGGTGCCTGTTTTTCAGCTTTGTCCGGCGGTCGATCTGGCAGTTGCCGGCCAGCTTTCCCTCCACAAAGCACAGGATCATGGTGGAGTTGGGGTTATCGGGGAACCGGGAGAGGAATTTCTCCTCATCCGCAACGGTCAGCCGGATTTCCTCAGGGGTCCGCAGAAGATAAGGCGTCTCTCCGGCAGTGATCTTCAGGTATTCCAGGGCCGCTTCCGCGTCGGAGGGCAGGGGGGACCGGAGCAGGGCGATTCGTCCGTCCTTTAATGTAATTTCCTTGGGCGCAAAATACATGGTATTCCTCCCTTATAATTTCGGCAGGGGCAAGCCTCCTGCCTGGAGTATATGATTTACAGCAGACGGATACCGGCCTTTTCGCAGGCCTCCACGGTGGCGTGGTCCCAGATGGAGGACTGGACCTCGCCGATGTGGGCGCAGCCCATCATCAGCATGGCAAGACGGCTCTGGCCGATACCGCCGCCGATGGTCAGGGGCAGCTCACCCCCCAGAAGCATCTTGTGGAAGGGCAGCTCCCGGCGGTCATCGCAGCCGGAGACACGAAGCTGGTAGTCCAGGGATTCGGCGTCCACACGGATGCCCATGGAGGAGATCTCCAGTGCCCGGCCCAGCACCTCGTCCCAGAAGAAGATGTCGCAGTTCAGCTGCCAGTCGTCGTAGTCGGGGGCGCGGCCGTCGTGGGGCTTGCCGGAGCGGAGCTTGCCGCCGATCTGCATGATGCAGGCGGTGTGGTGCTCCTTGACGTAGGCCTTTTCCCGCTCGGAGCCGGTCTTCAGGTCGGGGTACATATCCTCCAGGGCCTGGGTGGTGATGAAGGAAACCTCCCGGTCCAGTTCCGTGCGCAGCTGGGGGAACCGGACATGGAGCCGGTCATTGGTATCGCAGATGGCCCGGACAATGGCCCGGACGATGAGCTTTAAGTACTCGCTGTTCCGGTTGTCCCGGGTGATGACCTTTTCCCAGTCCCACTGGTCCACGTAGATGGAGTGGACATTGTCCAGGTCCTCGTCCCGGCGGATGGCGTTCATGTCGGTGTACAGTCCGCCGCCTACACGGAAGTTATACCGCTTCAGGGCCAGACGCTTCCACTTTGCCAGGGAATGGACCACCTGGGCATCCTCGCCCACGGCGGGAACGTCGAAGGAGACAGGCCGCTCGTAGCCGTTCAGGTTGTCGTTCAGACCGGAGTCCTGGGTGACGAACAGGGGAGCGGAGACACGCTTCAGGTTCAGGGCATTGGAGAACTCCTCCTGGAAGGTCTCCTTGATATAGGCAATGGCCCGCTGGGTATCGTATTCATCCAGAATGGGCGTGTAGCCCTCGGGAATGTAGATCTTGTTCATGGGAATCAACCTCTCAATAGGGAAATATAGGTCCTATTGTATTCCATTTTTCCATAAAATCAAGTAGAATGTGAAAAAACTGTATTTCTGCTGCAATCAAACGTGCATCTCGTGGATATTATTGGTGAAAAGCTTTTCAAGGAGAAACCAAACATGATGAACGACGAGCAATTTACCCGCCTGGTCCGGCGGTACATAGATACCGTATTCCGGGTGGCCCTGAATTATCTGAAAAATCCGGCGGATGCGGAGGATGTGACCCAGATCACCTTCGAGAAGCTGCTGAAAGAGAAGCGGAGCTTTGAAAGTGACGAGCATATCCGTGCCTGGCTGATCCGGGTGGCCGTCAACGAGTGCAAGAAGCTGCTGCGGTCCCCCTGGCGGAAGATTGAAGCCATCGAGGACTACCTGACTGCGGTGGCTTTCGACAATCCCGCCCATTCGGAGCTGTACCGGGCGGTGATGGGCCTGCCGAAGAAGTACCGCATGACGATCTATCTGCATTACTATGAAGGCTATTCCACCCAGGAGATCGGCCAGATTCTGCGGATCCCTAAGAATACGGTCTGTTCCCACCTGAAGCGGGGCCGGGAGTTGCTCAAAAAGGAATTACAGGAGGCGAATGATGATGTTTGATGAACAGGAATACAGGGATGTGTTTTCCCAGGTCAAAGCCTCCGACGGCTTAACAAGGAGGGTCATGAATATGAAATTGGAACAGAAAGCGATTCGCTTTACCAGAGTGGTTCGGATTGTTTTCGTGGGAGCTCTGCTGTGCAGTATGCTTGTCCTGACAGCTTTTGCCTATACAGGCTTTGTTGTGTACGAAAATCCGGAAAATATGCTGGATGCGTTCTTCGGCGAAAATGGGTACGACCATATTGAGGGAGAAACCATCACCTATGATAAGGGGGACTATGGACTGGCACAGTGGCAGGCTCCTGCACAGGATCGGGAACCCGTGAACGAGACTCTGGCGCAGGAACTGATTGCTCCGCATATTTCCGCAGTTGGTCAGACTGTCACTTATGAAGATTACACCATGACCATCGAGGCGTATTCCTTTGAAACAGAGACCAATACAGCCCTGCTGTACTATACCATTGAAAATCCCAATGGTGTTACCGGATATTCCCTTCAGAAAAACGGCGAATTGTGGTGGCCTGGTGGAGAACTGGTATTCTGCAATCATAGCATGAAAAGCTACATTATCCAGGCTGAGACGACAGAAAATAAACTCAGCCTTGCAGGATACGTCAGTATTCTGGCGTCTGGTAGGGGAGAAAACATTTACCTGAATTTCTCTCCGAATCTGGATTGGAATGAGCTGGGTAATCGTGTGGAATCGGTTGCAGGCATTAGTCTGCCTGTTCAGAGTGATACTGAGGGAATGGACACTGTCAAGCTGGCTGACGGCAATATTGTGATTTCACCCATGAGTATTGTGATTTACGGAAGAGATCTGGGCCTCATGAACGCTGGTGATGAAACCATGGTCCATTCTCTGGTGATTCGCTACAACGATGGAACAGAATATCTGGTTTGTGATGAGGGTGTCATGAATTACGCCTATGGCACTATGGTTCAGGAACCGAATGGTTATGTAACATACTGCCTGAATCGCATTGTGGATTTGAAAAATGTGTCTGCTGTGGTGGTGGAAGGAACCGAATACCAGCGTTAAAGAGAGCCCCGGCGGGATATCCCGCCGGGGCTTTCCTTATTCAAGAATCTCGTTTGTAAAATCTGTTACAATGCGCCGATACCGCTGCTCATCCACCAGATAGCTGATGCCGTGGTCCGCGCCGGGGAAGGTGAAGCGCCGGACCATGCTGGGATTGGCTTTTTCCACGGCTTCGCTCATGGCGCAGGGGACAAAGCTGTCCGCCTCACCGTGGATGATCACAATGGGCACCTTCGTATTCTGAACGGAGCGGACTGCGTCGGTCTCATTCAGCCGGAAGCCGCCGAAGAGAAACGCGCCCAGATGGAGGAAGGGCCGGATCAGTCCGGGAGGATAGTGCATCTTGTGGCCTACATCAAGAATAATGTCCTCAGCCTTTGCGTAGGGGCAGTCGGCAATGATGCCCTTCACCTGCTCCGGCAGAGGCAGTCCCGCGGCCATCAGCACCGTGGCGCCGCCCATGGAGATGCCGTAAAGCGTAATTTTCACATCGCTGCCGAACCGGTCAATGGCGTAATCCACCCAGGACAGGGCGTCCCACCGCTCCTGAATGCCGAAGGTGATGGCCTTTCCCTCGCTTGCGTGGTGAGCCCGCTGGTCGATGAGCAGAACGTTGTGGCCCATTTCGATGCACAGTCCGCTGCCTCCGGAAAAATCCGTGAAGGGGTGGCTCTTGTAGCCGTGGAAGCAGATATCCAGTGGGGCACCCTCGGCAGTATGGTAATACCGGCCGGAGAGGGTCAGGCCGTCCCGGGACCGGATGGTCACGGTCTCGCAGGGCCGCCGGGACAGCTCCTCGAAGATCTCCTTCATCCGGGTTCGGTAGGGGTCATACTGGGACGAGGAGGTGGAGGGAATCTGATTGCGCAGCTCTTTGGGAAAATGGAAGGCCATCCGGTAGGCAAAATAGCTGCCGCCCAGGACCACTGCCGTAAGAATCAGAAGAAAAACGATCATCTGAGCCTCCTGATATGCTCCATCAGCTCAGGGAAGCTGCCGTGGGGATACCGGGAGATATCCGCGTTGTCTTTATTGATCAGGCAGTCCGTCAGCAGGAACACCTGCATGCCCAGCTTTTCGGCGATCATATCTTCGCCTACGTCATTGCCAACCATCAGACATTCTTCGGCTTTGACACCCAGGGCCTCCATCACGTCCTGATAGTAGGCGGGATTGGGCTTGCTGTGCCGGGAAGTTTCATAGGTGGTGATCAGGGCGAAATCGGCGGGGTCAAGACCTGCCCACCGGGTACGGCTGTGGGTGGCGATGGCCGGGAACAGGGGATTGGTGGCCAGGGCCACGGTATAGCCCATTGCCTTGATTTCCCGGATGGCCTCTGCTGCACGGGGGTCACAGCCGCAGACATGGCGGACCTCCTGAAATTCGTTCCGGTAGAAGTCATCGAAGATGGCGATATCCTGCTTTGCGTCTTTTCCGCAGAGGGCGGAGAAGGCGGACCAGAATACATCCTCGTTGGTGGCGGAGCCGTCGTTTTTCACCATGGCGTAGGTGCCTGCCATGATCTGTCTGGGCAGAGGTGCAGCTTCATAGCCATGGCCTGCGGCCTTCTTCGCCAGACCGCCTAAGTAGGCTTTCAGAAAGATATCCTGATCCATGGGCAGCAGCGTGCCGTCCAGGTCAAATAAAATGGTAGTGATCATAAAATCCCTCACAATGTCGAAAACTATTCCTTATTATATCGAAGGAGATCCCGGGATGCAAGAGAATGGGAATATATGGATGTAAACATTTCGTAAAAAGGCCCCGCACAGCTGTGCGGGGCCTTTAACTGGTATTTAGTGGTGGCTGCCGTGGTGGCCGTGATCCTCCGTGGCGTGGCAGTTATAGCCGCCGTCCCGGATGCATACCCTGCCGGAAAGTGCATCCACCTCAATGCGGCAGCTGCCGTCGCCGTGGCAGTGGGCGCCGTTGATGTTTTTGATGTCGAAATCTGTGGTGAAATCAGAGCTCAAGCCCTCGGAATTGACGATAAAGCCGCAGTCGGAGGGGAGGGTGATATCCAGATCCCCGGACATGCCGTCCAGATCGATGCTGCTGGGGCAGTTGGTCAGCTTCAGGGTGCAGTCGCCGGAGGCACCGTCAAAGTCCAGACAGTCCAGATGACCGGAGAAGATCACCTCGCCGGAGGCGGCGTCCACGTCCATATTATATACGGTGCAGTTTTCCAGGTTGCAGATGCCGGAGGCACCGTCAAAATCCATCTCGCCGATGGTCAGGCCGGAGACATAGACATCGGCGGAAGCAGCGTCGATCTCCAGAGCGTCGCAGGTCCAGTCACTGGGAACCAGGATCACCAGATCCTTGGAATCGGTATTCACGCCGAAGCTGGGGAAGTGGAAGGTCTCGGAGGAAGAGCGGATCTCCAGCTTATTACCCTCCTGCCGGCATACCATTTTATATTTGTCGCTGCCGGTGAAGTTTTCAGATACCTGAATATCCGTTGCGTTGGGGGAGGGAGCGATGGTGATGGTTCCGGCAGCCCATTCGATATCCAGCTCCCGGACGGAGGCGGGGACGCTGTAAACCTCGCTGTCGGCGAAGCTGCCCTGATTACCGGAAATTTCGTCCGACTGAAGAACCGGTGTGTGATGGGTCAGCGTGCCTTCACCGTATTTACTGATGTTCATGAAAGTGGTGACACCCAATCCAACACCCAGAATACCCAGCAGAAAAATCAGGGCGATGCTAAAGAGGACGATGCGCAAAATGGGGTTAGTTCTCATAGCTATTAACCTCCTTCAGGTCGATAACGGCATTGATGATGCCCTTGATGCAGCCGGAAATGGGGAAAATCAGCCAGGTGATGGCCCAGGCATGGGTGAGGAAGCTGACAAGCAGGTATACTACCAGAGTGGCAGGTCCCAGGATCCTGCCCACAGCCTGCTTCTTGGGAGAAACAGGCGCGCCGGCAGCTTCCGCTTCTTCTTCCGGTTCGCCCTTTCTTGCCAGCATCAGAAGATAGGTAGCGGTGGCAACCAGTGCCAGGGTAAAGCAAAGTCCCATGGTTGCAAGATCGAATTCCGAGAGGATGAACAGCGGAATGGGGCAGAGAATGTACATGGCGATGGCCACGGCCCGGAGTTTCCGCTGCTCCCGGTCTTCCGGCTCCGACTGTCTGGGCTGCCCCGTGGGTGCGGTGTGTTCGGTGTGTTCGGTGGACTGCCCCAGAATCTCATTGATATCGCCAATGCCGGAGATGGCCAGCCGGTAAGCGGCCGCCTCAGTCTTGCCCAGGGATACCAGGTCGTCATAGCGGTCCAGGGTGTTCTGAAGAATTTCCTGCTTGATCTCCTCGGAACCGGGGGCCCCGGCGAAGAGAAGCTCTACATATTGAATCAGCTGCTGTCTCATAATCATTCCTCCGTTACCAGAAGTTTATCCATAATCTGCTTGGTCTCCTCCCATTCCAGCAGAAGCCTGTGGCAGGCTTCCCGGCCGGAGGGGGTGATGGTGTAGTACCGCCGCCGGGCACCGGCACCGGATGATCCCCAGTAGGAGGCAATGAACCCGGCGTCCTCCAGCCGTTTAAAGGCGGTATATAATGTGGCTTCCTTCAATTCAAACCGGCCTGAGGAGAGGGTGGAGATGGTTTTGTTGATCTCATAGCCGTAGCTGTCAGACCGGAGCAGCCGGGCCAGGATGATGGCATCGGTATGGCCCCGGATCAGATCGCCTGCAATTGACATGGGTGATCCCTCCTTTGTGTGATTATGATAACACGAAGTACCTCACCTGTCAAGGTACTTTGCGTGAAAAAGAGTCGATAGCAGAGTGTTGATAGTTAATGAACCGGACAAGGATCAAAAACTATCAACTCTCAACTATCAACTTTCAACTCATTTATGGTATTTGCTGCCCGCCTGGATGGCTTCCGCCCGGTAGATCTGCTCCAGCACCATGATCCGGGCCAGATGGTGGGGGAAGGTCATGGGCCCCATGGACAGCTTAAAATCCGCCCTCTGCTTGACTCTGGGGGACATGCCGAAGGAGGAACCGATGAGAAAACAGGCGCTGCTCTTTCCGCTGAGCTTCACCTCGCTGAGCTTCGCGGCGAAGCCCTCACTGGAAAGCTCCTTACCCTCCGGGGTAAAGACGCAGAACCAGGCACCCTTGGGAATTTTGGAGAAGATCAGCTCCGCCTCCTTTTCAAGACCGGCAGAAATTTCGGCAGGGGAGGGGTCCTCCGGAAGTCTTACCTCCGGCAGCTCCAGAAGGGTGAAGCGGCAGTAGGCGCCCAGCCGTTTTGCGTATTCCTGCGCGGCGGAAATATAGAACTTTTCCTTCAGTTTTCCCATGGTGATCAGTGTGATATCAAACATTGTCTTACCCCCAAAAAGCGTTGAAAAGATTGTACCACAGATTCCCGAAAATGCAAATAAATCAGGAAAAAGAAGGAAATTATCATCGACAGAACAAATTGTAAAATATGACTAAAATATGAATAAGGAATTTGGAGAGAATGCCTTGTTGCGCATTCATATATTTAATGTTATACTGTTTTTGTCCTTTGAAAACGTTTCAATATTTGATGAAACGTTTACAGTTTACACATAGCACAGAAAAGGGTACCCTTTTCTTTTTCCACCCCGGGTGGAAAAATGATTCTCTGGCTCTTGCAGCAAAATGGCTGTGATTGCATATATGTCAAAAAACATAGGAGGAAAATCAAATGAAGAAGATCATTGCTCTGCTGCTGGTTCTGGCAATGGCTCTGTCCCTGGTTGCCTGCGGCGGCGGCAACACCGACGAGACCAAGGCTCCCGAGGCTGGCAACAACGAGGCTCAGGATGCTGCTCCTGAGGCTATCACCCTGAAGGTCTGGGCTCCCCAGGAGGACCAGGTCGACGCTAACTCCTGGCTGATTCAGGTTCAGGCTAAGTTCGCTGAGGCTCACCCCGAGTACGTCATCACTTGGGACAACGGCGTTTGCCCCGAGGGCGACGCTGCCACCATGGTCACTGCTGACCCCGCAGCTGCTGCTGACGTTTACATGTTCGCCAACGACCAGCTGGGCACTCTGCTGCAGTCCAACGCCCTGGCTAAGCTGGGCGGCGGTTACCTGGAGCAGGTTCAGAACGACGTTTCTGCCACTTACCTGAACACCGTTACCGCTACCGACGGCGGCGTCTACGGCTTCCCCGTGGCTCCCAACACCTGGTTCATGTACTACAACAAGTCCATCCTGTCCGAGGAGGACGTTAAGTCCATGGAAGCTTGCCTGGAGAAGGGCATCGTTGCCTTCGAGGTTAAGAACTCCTGGTACCTGCCCGCCTTCTTCTTCGCTGCAGGCGGCACCCTGTTCGGCGAGACCGGCACTGACGCTGCTGCTGGCGTCAACTTCGGCGGCGAGATCGGCATCAACGCCACCAACGCTGTCCTGGATCTGCTGGCCAACCCCAACTTCAAGGTTGACGGCGACGGCTACGGCAACGCTGGCCTGAAGGACGGCACTGTCGCTGCTTACTTCTCCGGTTCCTGGGACTACGCCGGCCTGGCTGAGGCTCTGGGCGAGAACCTGGGCGCTGTCCCCGCTCCCACTGTCATGGTCAATGGCGCTCCCGCTCAGCTGAAGGCCTACGCTGGCTCCAAGGCTGTCGGTGTCAACCCCAACGCCAAGAACATGAAGGCTGCTATGCAGTTCGCTGCATTCCTGGCTTCCGCTGACTCCCAGCTGCTGCGCTTCCAGCTGCGTAACATCACTCCCGCTGTCACCGCTCTGGCTGAGAACGCTGATGTCGCTGCTTCCATCGTCGCTACCGCTGAGTCCGCAACCATGGCTTACGCTTCCGTTGCTCAGCCCACCATCGCTGAGATGAACCCCGTCTGGGGCCCTGTCGGCACCTACGGCACCAACCTGGCTGACGGCACCGTCACCAAGGACAACGTTGCTGAGATGGTCGACCTGCTGAACGGCCAGCTGAACGAGGGCGGCCTGTAATCTCATACAGTCTGCTAAATTCAGTTAAACCATGAATTCCGGCGGCGGCCGAAAGGTCGCCGCCATTTTTAAAAATCTTTTCTGGAAACGATTTACATCCGGAAATGAAGGGAGACGGTAACGTGTCAACGAAAGAATTGACAAAAACCGCAGCAGCATACCGGAAGCCCGAAAATAAGGACGGCTTACTGTATGCACTGAAAAACGGCGGCCCTCTGATTTGGCTCTCCTGTCTGATCATGGGCTTCGGCAACCTCGCCGCTGGCCAGTACATCAAGACTCTGATTTTCCTGGCTATTGAGGTTATTTTCATCGGCTTTATGCTGATCGAAAACGGCGGTCTGCACTGGCTCGGCCTGATGCCCAGCCTGGGTGACCGCGTCACTGAGGAAGTCTGGAATGACGACCTTGGTGTTTACGAGTACGTTCAGGGCGACAACTCTCAGCAGATCCTGCTGTACGCCACCGCAACCATCGTTGCTATCGTGGTGTTCATTGTTGTCTGGCGTGCATCCGTCCGCTCCGGCTTCAAGGCTCAGTCCCTGAAGAAGGCCGGTAAGAAGGTTCCCACCTTCGTCGACGACGTCAAGAGCCTGTTTGACGAGAACATCCACAAGCTGCTGATGTTCCTGCCTTTCGCAGCTCTGATGATTTTCACTGTTGTTCCTCTGGTCTACATGATGATGATGGCCTTTACCAACTATGGCCGCACCGGTGACCACCTGACCCTGTTTGACTGGGTTGGCCTGGACAACTTTATTTCCCTGTTTGACAGCTCCTCCGCTCTGGGCCGTCAGTTCTTCCCCGTTCTGAAGTGGACCCTGATCTGGGCCTTCTTCGCAACCTTCCTGAACTTCTTCGCCGGCACCGTCATGGCCATGATCATCAACCGCCCCTCCACCCGTCTGAAGGGTATGTGGCGTACTATCCTGTCCCTGACCATCGCCGTGCCTCAGTTCGTTTCTCTGCTGATCATCCGTACCATGTTCAAGGAAGAGGGCGCTATCAACAACCTCCTGCTGAACCTGGGCTGGATCGACAAGGCTCTGCCTTTCTTCACCAATGCCACCTGGGCCCGTGTCACCATCATCGTGATCAACTGCTGGGTCGGTATTCCCTACACCGTTATGTCTGTTACCGGTATTCTGCAGAACATTCCCGCTGAGCAGTACGAGGCTGCCCGTATCGACGGCGCCAACGCTTTCCAGCAGTTTGTGAATGTTACCCTGCCCTACATGATCTTCGTTATGACTCCCACCCTGATCAGCTCCTTCACCGGCAACATCAACAACTTCAACATCATCTACCTGCTGTCCGGCGGTGGCCCCACCTACATCGGCGACTCTGCCGGTCAGACCGACCTGCTGGTCACCTGGCTGTATAAGCTGACCATGGACAATCAGGAGTACAACCTGGCAGCCGTTATCGGCATTATGACCTTCTTCGTTCTGGCTACCGTTGCACTGCTTACCTACCGGAACTCCGGATCTTACAAGGATGAGGAGGGCTTCAAATAATGGCTAAGAAAACTGCTTCCGTCAAGACCCAAAGAATGGTCACCGACATCATTGTCCACATCTTCCTGACCATCGTGGCAATCGTCTGGCTGATCCCCTTCATCTGGCTGGTCGCCCACTCCTTCCGTGCTGAATCCCAGGGCCTGTTCACCCCCGGCTTCTTCCCCAAGGAGTACACCATCATGAACTACGTGCGGCTGTTCACCGAGACCGACTCCATGAACTTCCCCCGTACCTTCATGAACACCTTCGTCATCGCAATCTTTGCATGTATCATCTCCACTTTCTTCGTGCTGGCAGTTTCCTACTCCCTGTCCCGCGTGAAGTGGAAGCTGCGTAAGTCCTACATGGACATGGGCATGATCATCAACCTGTTTCCCGGCTTCATGGGCATGGTTGCTGTGTACTTCCTGCTGAAGGCCATGGGCCTGACCGAAGGCTCCAAGCTGCCTCTGGCTCTGGTCATCTGCTACACCTCCGGCGCCGGTACCGGCTTCTTCATCCTGAAGGGCTACATGGATACCATTCCCAAGGCTCTGGACGAGGCTGCATATCTGGACGGCGCCACCAAGTGGCAGACCTTCACCAAGATTACCCTTCCTCTGTGCAAGCCCATGATCGTGTATCAGATCATCACCTCCTTCATGGGTCCCTGGATGGACTTCATCCTGGCAAAGGTTATCGTCCGTGCCGAGGCTGAGTACTACACCGTCTCCATCGGTCTGTACAAGATGCTGGAAATGGAATTCGTCAACAACTGGTTCACCCGGTTCTGCGCCGGCGCCGTTGTGGTCGCAATCCCCATCTCCATCCTGTTCATGATCACCCAGAAGTGCTACCAGGAAGCCATGGGCGGCGCCGTCAAGGGTTAATGCCTATGAAGCGGACTGCAAGACTGATCTGTCTGCTGCTGGTCTGCGTGCTTCTGATCGGATGCGCCCCGCAAGGGGAGAATACTGATTCCACCACCGCCCCCGTTTCCACGGGGGCGGCTTTGGAAACTCAGGCACCTGTTCAGACAGCCGACAGAACCGAGCAGGCACTGGCCCAGATCGCTCAGCTGGGCACTTCTCCCGATGACAACTACCGGGTGTTCTACGAAATCTTCGTCTACTCCTTCTGTGATTCCAACGGCGATGGCATCGGCGATCTGCAGGGTGTCATCTCCAAGCTGGATTATCTGGAAGAGCTGGGTATCAACGGTATCTGGTTCATGCCCGTCCATCCCAGCCAGTCCTACCACAAGTACGACGTCCGGGACTACTATGACATTGATCCTCAGTACGGCACTCTGGAGGATATGAAGCAGCTGCTGGACGAGTGCAGCGCCCGGGGCATCCGTGTGATCACCGACCTGGTTCTGAACCACACCGGCGATGACCATGAATGGTTCCTCGAAGCCTGTGATTATCTGCGCAGCCTGCCCGCAGGTGCTGAGCCCGATGTGAATGAATGCCCCTATGTGGATTATTACACTTTCAGTCGGGAGAGCGGCGCAAATTATCATGCCGTTTCCGGTTCCCAGTGGTATTACCTGGGAATGTTCTCTCCTGATATGCCGGATCTGAACCTTGCCAATGAGGCACTTCGGGCAGATATCAAGGCTATTATGGAGTATTGGATCGATCTGGGTGTCAGCGGCTTCCGTCTGGATGCCGCCAAGGAGTTCTACTCCGGAAGCCCCAGTCAGAACATTGAAGTTTTGAACTGGATCCAGACCACCGCAACCTCCCTGAAAGAGGATTGCTATCTGGTAGCCGAGGTCTGGGAGGACTTCTCCAATGTAACCAACTACTATACCTCCGGTATCACCAGCATTTTTGATTTCCCCTTCGGTAACGCCAATGGCAAGATTCCTGCGGTCCTTCGGGGCGCAGGCTCTGCCTCCACTGTGGCCAGCTATGCCAAGGCACTGGCTCAGGCCGATGCTGCTTATCTGGAATCCAATCCTGACTACATCGATGCTCCCTTCCTGAGCAATCATGACGTGGGCCGTATCGCCGGCTTTGTGAACCGGGACGAGATGAAAATGAAGATGGCTGGTGCCATGAATATTTTCATGGGCGGCAGCTGCTTCATCTACTACGGTGAGGAGATCGGCATGCTGGGCTCCGGCAACGATCCTTCCAAGCGTGCTCCCATGTACTGGAACGCCGCCCGGGATAACGGTACTACCAATCCGCCTCCCGAATGTGAGATCCCTGAGGAATATCCTCTGGGCAGTCTGGAGGAGCAGGTGGGCGACGACAATTCCCTGTGGAACTACTACCGTCAGGCCATTGCCATCCGCAAGGCTTTGCCCGTGATCTCCCACGGCAGAACCACTGTGGAGGATGCTCTGAATGTGAACTGCGTCAGCGCCCAGCGTAAGACCTGGGAGGAGCAGCAGTGCATCATTCTGATGAACATCAATACTGCAGCTGCTCAGGTTGATCTGTCTGCCTACGCTGACTGGACTGTAGCTGCCACCCTCAGTGCCGACGGCAACGAGATCGTTCTGAACGGCACTACCCTGGAACTGCCTGCCTTTGGTACCGCAGTTCTGATCCCCAACGCATAAATAATTGAAACCGTCCCGGGTCGGCCGGGACGGTTTTACCCCTTGAATCCTGAGAGGTGACCCAATATGGAGAGATTACAAACCGAACGGCCCAAGGGCCTTTCCCGAGCCGGCCTGAGAAAATGGGGCATGCTGTTTGCCCTTCTGGGTATTTTTGGACGAAGCATTTTGCAGGTCCGGTATCTGGGTCTGATGAATCTGACCAGTGACCAGCTGCTGGAGGCAATGAATTCCGGACCGGAAGTGGTTCTGATGGTAACATTTGCTATCATTTTACAGTTCCTGGAAACCTGCGCGGTTCCCATCTTCTGCTTCCTACTGGCCGATGGCTTTGTGCATACTTCCAATCCCTCCCGGTATCTTGGCCGTGTAGCCGGTGTGGCTGTGATCAGCGAGCTTCCCTACAATTATGCCATGTCCGGAAAATTCTTTGACCTGAGCACCCGGAATCCTGCCTTTGGTTTGCTGGTAGTGCTGGTGGTTCTGTACCTGTACAGACAATACAGCGGGAAAAAGGCTGTCAATGTGCTGATCAAAGCTGTTGTTACGCTGGCAGCGGTCATTTGGTGCAGCATGCTGCGGATCGAGCATGGTGTTCCCATTGTGGCTATTACTCTGGTGTTCTGGGTCGTGCGGAATAAGCCCAATATCCGAAATCTGGTGGGCGGCGCCGCAGCCATGGCCTGCAGTTTGTATTCTCCCTTCTACATGGTGGCACCTATGAGTGTGATGGTGCTGCATTTCTATAACGGCGAGAAGGGCGAAGAGAACAGGCTTGTCAGCTATCTGTTCTACCCGGTTGCTCTTATTCTGTTTGGCGTTGCAGGCGCATTGGCATTTTAAAATGGAAAATTCAGCTGCCATCGAAAGATGGCAGCTTTTTGTCTTTTGTCACATACTATATCCGGAGGTGAGAGCCATGAAACAACGGAAAAAGAGGATCATTTGGGAGAATATCCTGACTGGAAACCCGGGGAGCTATGATCCAGCTGCCATTGTGACGGATCCCAACGGAAGCTATACCGGAAGACCGGTGGACCCGGAAGATAAGATCGTCCAGGACGCTGACGATCTGTGAAAAAATCCCCAACCAAAAGGTTGGGGATTTATCAGTCACCTTTGTATTTTCGTCTGGTTGCCATGCCGCCCCGGATATGGCGCTCCTGCTTATTCAGGTCGAGGATTTTACGGACCTGCTGATACAGGCCATCATGGATTCGGGGCAGTCGGCAGGAAAGGTCCTTATGTACCGTTGATTTGGATATTCCGAAATGCTGCGCAGCGGCCCTTACCGTTGCGCCGGTTTCGATCATGTACACAGCCAGTTCGCAGGCCCGTTTCTCAATTCGTTCCGGCATAGATGTTCCCTCCGATGCTGTGTGCTGCTGAAAAAGACTATGATTGAAGGGAAGTACTTATGCCTCCTTGACAGAAAAGAGGGAACACGATACAATGGTGAAAATATAATTAGGAGGAAAATTATGATCCTGTTTCACAATGATTACAGCGAGGGCTGCCACGAGAAGGTCCTGACTGCACTGGTAAAAACCAATATGGAGCAGACGCCCGGCTACAGTGAAGATAACTACTGCGCCCAGGCAGCGGAGAAGATCCGCAAATGCTGCGGCAGGGAGGACCTGGCGGTCCATTTCCTGGTGGGCGGTACCCAGGCAAATCTGACGGTAATCGCCGCTGGACTGCGCCCCCATCAGGGCGTGCTGGGCGCTGACAGTGCTCATGTGAATGTACATGAAACCGGTGCTATTGAGGCCACCGGCCATAAGGTGCTTTGGCTGCCTTCTGTCAATGGTAAGATCGAAGCCAAACAGGTCAGCGACTATATGGCAGCCCACTGGGCGGACCCCAGCTTTGAGCATACGGTTCAGCCCGGTATGGTCTATATTTCCAGTCCCACGGAATGGGGCACTCTTTACTCCAGACCTGAGCTGGAGGAACTGAGCCGGGTATGCCGGGAAAACGGCCTGTATCTGTTCCTGGACGGCGCCCGCATGGGCTACGGCCTGATGGCACAGGATAACGACGTGACCCTGGCGGACCTTGCCAATCTGTGCGATGTATTCTACATTGGCGGTACCAAGGTCGGTGCCCTCTTCGGCGAGGCGGTGGTGATCTCCAATCCCGCCCTGGCAAAGGATTTCCGCTACGTCATGAAACAGCGGGGCGGTATGCTGGCCAAGGGCCGTCTGCTGGGCGTTCAGTTCGATGCGCTGTTTGAGGATGATCTGTATTTCAAGGTTTCTGCTCACGCAGATGCTATGGCGGAAAAGCTGCGGGATACCTTCTCCCGACTGGGTTATTCCTTCTTTATGCCGCCCCAGACCAATCAGCTCTTCCCGATTCTGCCCGCAAAGGTGAGAGAATATCTGGGACAGACCTACACCTTCATTGAGATGGATCAGATCGATGCGGACAACCGGGTGTGCCGATTCTGCACCAGCTGGGCTACAAAAGAAGAAAATGTGGATGCCCTGTGCCGGGATCTGGAAATAATTACGGAAAGATCCTAATATTTACAGCCTGTTCACTGGATTTTTCCTTTCGGTTGCTGTATAATAATAAGATAAGAAATGGGCAAGCTTTGCCCAGACCAAAAGAGAAAGACAGAGGAGGAATGATGGATGAAGCGGAAAATCGCCGCACTGATCCTGATTTTTGCATTGGCTCTGTCCGGCTGCTGCTATGCACCGGGAAATGAGCGGGCGTCCTTTATGGAAAAATGGCTCAAGCTGCCGTCTATGCCCATGGATGATTATCAATCTACAAAGAATTACGAAGGTAGTCAGGCAGAGGATCCCTCTTCTCCCACGGAGCCCGGGGCGGTACTGGAAGTGCCTGTGGTAAACCTGGATGAGATGCCGAAACGGCAGGCAGGAGATTTTGTCAAGGTCCGGGACTACATCCCCGACATTGTGGTGGAATTAAAATATGCCACCTCCGGCAATTTTACCGGTACCGTTATTTATGATTTTACAGAAGTATACCTTCGTTACAGCACGGTTCTGAAGCTGATGGATGTACAGGCGGAGCTGCGGGAGCAGGGGCTGCGGTTAAAGATCTGGGATGGTTTCCGTCCCCTGGAGGCGCAGCAGAAACTGTGGAACGCCAAGCCTGATCCCAATTATGTATCCAATCCGGCAACCGGCAAAAACAGCCACAGCCGCGGTAATACTGTGGATCTGACCCTGGTGGATGCCGAGGGCAAGGAGCTGGAAATGCCCACCGGCTTTGACGATTTCACTGCCTATGCCAACCGGGATTATTCCGACTGTACAGACGCAGCCGCTAAAAATGCCATGCTTCTGCAGGAGACCATGGAAAAGAATGGCTTTGAAGGCCTTCAGTCTGAATGGTGGCATTTTACAGAGAAAACCGAGTACGAAATCGAGCAGGTATTTGATCCCGGCGAGATTTCTCTCTGGCGTGCGGAGTGCAACGAGTACATCAATGTCCGGGAAACACCCAGTGTGTCTGCCAAGAGCATCAATACCATTGAGGACAATGTTCAGTTCACGGTTCTTGGTTGGGTGGATGGTTTTGCCTTCATAGAGTATGAAGGCATGAGAGGCTACGTAAACGCAAATTATATCAGCCGTGTCGGTTGATGATAAAAAGACATAAGCCGCTGACGGAACCGTCAGCGGCTTTCCTTATACCTTTTCAAAGCTGTAGTCCTCGAATTTAAGCCGATCGCCCACATCGATGTCCCAGGGGAGCAGGGCCAGAGCAACTTCGGATACGATACCGGTGTCGACGTACTTCACATAAGCATAGTCGCCCCGGATATCCACAACAGTACAGAGCATAGTGTTCTCCTTTTAAAAAGCCGCCCCCGGAAACCGGGGGCGGCGGAGTTTAGATCAGATGATCATGCAATACGAGGAATTAGTCCTTGTACATGTCGACCAGCTTCTTCAGGTGCTCCCAACGCTCCTTGGCAGCGGCCTCGTTCTTGGCGAACAGGTCGGTGGCGCGGTCGGGGAACTCGCGGGTCAGACGTGCGTAACGGGCCTCGTTCAGCAGGAAGGCCTGGTAGCCGTCCTTGGGCTCCTTGGAATCCAGCTGGAACTTGCCGGTCTCCTTGGAGGGATCGAAGCGGAACATGTTCCAGTAGCCGCAGTCGACAGCCTTCTTCATCTCAGCCTGGCAGTTGGTCATGCCGCCCTTGATGGAGTGCATCTCACAGGGAGCGTAGCCAATGATCAGGGAAGGACCGTTGTAAGCCTCGGCCTCCTTGATGGCCTTGATGGTCTGGGACATATCAGCGCCCATGGCGATCTGAGCAACGTAGACGTAGCCGTAGGACATTGCGATCTCAGCCAGGGACTTCTTCTTGGTTTCCTTACCGTTGGCTGCGAACTGAGCAACCTGGCCGATGTTGGAAGCCTTGGAAGCCTGACCACCGGTGTTGGAGTAAACCTCGGTGTCGAAGACGAAGATGTTCACGTCCTTGTTGGAAGCCAGAACATGGTCAACACCGCCGAAGCCGATGTCGTATGCCCAACCGTCGCCGCCGAAGATCCAGATGGACTTCTTGGACAGGTATTCCTTCTTGGACAGGATGTCAGCAACCACGTCGCAGCAGACGTTGGACTCCAGGTTAGCAACCAGAGCCTCGGTAGCAGCCTTGTTGGCCTCACCGTCGGTGAAGGTGTCCAGCCACTTCTGGCAGACAGCCTTGCGCTCGTCGCAGCACTCGGGGTTGGCGATGATAGCCTTGACCTTGTTGGCCAGGGACTCGCGGATGACAGCCTGAGCGGTGTACATACCCAGACCGTGCTCAGCGTTGTCCTCGAACAGGGAGTTAGCCCAAGCGGGGCCGTGACCCTTCTCGTTCACGCAGTAGGGAGAGGTAGCAGCGGGACCGCCCCAGATGGAGGAACAGCCGGTGGCGTTGGAGATGTACATCCGGTCGCCGAACAGCTGGGTCACCAGGCGGGCGTAAGAGGTCTCAGCACAGCCAGCGCAGGAGCCGGAGAACTCCAGCAGGGGCTTGCGGAACTGGGAGCCCTTGACGGTGTAGTCCTGCATATCCTTCTTCTCGGAGACCTTGGAGACCAGGTGGTTCCAGATGGGCTGCTCAGCCAGCTCCTGCTCCTGGGGAACCATGGTGATGGCCTTGACCTTACAGACACCGATACAGACGCCGCAGCCCATGCAGTCCAGGGGGGAGACGCCCATGGTGTACTTGTAAACGCCCTTGCCCTTGCCGGCCTTGACGTCCATGACGCGGGCACCTGCGGGCAGAGCAGCGACCTCTTCCTCGGTCAGAGCGAAGGGACGGATGGTAGCGTGGGGGCAGACATAGGCACAGTTGTTACACTGGA
The DNA here is from genome assembly GCA_015067615.1 of Oscillospiraceae bacterium. Taxonomy (GTDB): domain Bacteria; phylum Bacillota; class Clostridia; order Oscillospirales; family Oscillospiraceae; genus Faecousia. The sequence continues at coordinate 1,101 of SVMD01000006.1, read as the reverse complement.
TGCACTTGGTCTCGTCCCAGTGAGGAACGGTAACAGCAACACCGCGCTTCTCGTAAGCGGATGCGCCCAGGGGGAACTGACCGTCGGCGATGTCCTCGAAGGCGGAAACGGGCAGGGAGTAGCCGTCCATCTTGCCAACGGGATTCAGGATGGTCTTGACGACCTTGACGGTGTCGGCGGGGCCTTCCAGCTCCAGCTCGGTGGCAACAGCCTCAGCGTTGGCCCACTCAGCGGGAACGTCGATCTTGACGTAGGCGGTAGCGCCGGCGTCGATGGCCTTCCAGTTGCACTCGACAACGTCGCGGCCCTTCTTGGAGTAGGACTTCTCGGCAGCGTCCTTCATGTAGCCGATAGCCTCCTCACCGGGCATAACGTTGGCCAGGGAGAAGAATGCGGACTGCAGGATGGTGTTGGTACGCTTGCCCATGCCAACCTTGATGGCCAGGTCGATGGCGTTGATGGTGTACAGCTGAATGTTGTTCTCAGCGATGTAGCGCTTGGAAGCGGCATCCAGGTGATGCTCCAGCTCCTCCAGGGACCACTGGCAGTTGATCAGGAACACGCCGCCGGGCTTAACGTCCTGAACGATCTTGAAGCCCTTGGTGATGTAGGAGGGGTTGTGGCAGGCAACGAAGTCAGCCTTGTTGATGTAGTAGGGAGACTTGATGGCGTTGTCGCCGAAACGCAGGTGGGAAACGGTGACGCCGCCGGTCTTCTTGGAGTCGTACTGGAAGTAAGCCTGTACGTACTTGTCGGTGTGGTCGCCGATGATCTTGATGGAGTTCTTGTTAGCGCCGACAGTGCCGTCGCCGCCCAGACCCCAGAACTTGCACTCGATGGTGCCTTCTGCAGCGGTGTTGGGGGAGACCTTCTCGTCCAGGGACAGGAAGGTGACGTCGTCAACGATACCCAGAGTGAACTCTTCCTTGGGCTCATCCTTAGCCAGCTCTTCGTAAACTGCGAAGAAGGAGGCGGGGGTGGTGTCCTTGGAACCCAGGCCGTAACGGCCGCCGATGACGGGAACGTTGTTGCAGCCGCACTTTGCCAGAGCCATCACGACATCCTGGTACAGGGGCTCGCCCTGGGAGCCGGGCTCCTTGG
>SVMD01000024.1 GCA_015067615.1 Oscillospiraceae bacterium | reverse complement strand
AGGCGTCGATCTCCTCGGACACGTGGACATGGTAGGAATTGGTGATGTAATTCTTGTCGGTGATGCCGGGGATGATGCCGAAGCGGTTCTGCAGGCACTTGGCGAACTTGTAGGTGGTGGATTCCAGAGGGGTGCCATAGAGGGAGAAGTCGATGTTGTGGCGCTCCTTCCACAGCTTGCAGCCGGCGTTCAGCTTGTCCATGATGGCAAGGGCGAAGGGGGTGGCCTCCGGATCCGTGTGGGACTTGCCGGTCATGTACTTGACACACTCGTAAAGGCCCGCGTAGCCCAGGGAAATGGTGGAGTAGCCGCCGTAGAGGAGCTTGTCGATGAGCTCGCCCTTTTCCAGTCTGGCCAGGGCGCCGTACTGCCACAGGATGGGCGCAGCGTCGGAGGTGGTGCCTTTTAAGCGCTCGTGACGGCACAGCAGGGCCCGGTAGCACAGATCCATCCGCTCGTCAAAGATCTTCCAGAACTTGTCCACGTCCCGGCCGGAGCTCAGGGCGATATCGGGCAGGTTGATGGTGACCACGCCCTGGTTGAAGCGGCCGTAGTACTTGTGCTTGCCCGGCTCATAATTCTTTGCGTTTGCGATATTGCCCACCCCGGCGTCGGTGAACCGGTCGGGAGTCAGGAAGGAGCGGCAGCCCATGCAGACATACACATCGCCCTTCAGTTCCAGCATCTTCTTTTCAGAGATGTAGTCAGGAACCATCCGCTTGGCGGTACACTGGGCGGCCATCTTGGTCAGGTAGAAATAGGGGGTGCCCTCCCGGACGTTGTCCTCTTCCAGCACATAAATCAGCTTGGGGAAGGCAGGGGTGATCCAGACACCCTTCTCATTCTTGACACCCTCGTAGCGCTGGCGCAGGGTCTCCTCGATGATCATGGCCAGATCCTTCTTCTCCTGCTCGTTCCGGGCTTCGTTCAGGTACATAAATACGGTGATGAAGGGTGCCTGACCGTTGGTGGTCATGAGGGTGACCACCTGGTACTGGATGGTCTGGACGCCGCGGCTGACTTCCTCACGGAGCCGGTTCTCCACCACCTTGGCCACGGTCTCCTCATCGGGCTCGATGCCGTAGATGGACAGCTCCTTTTCCACCGTCTTGCGGATCTTCTCCCGGCTCACCTGGACGAAGGGTGCCAGATGGGTAAGGCTGATGGACTGGCCGCCGTACTGGTTGGAAGCCACCTGGGCAATGATCTGGGTGGCGATGTTGCAGGCGGTGGAGAAGGAATGGGGCTTCTCGATCATGGTGCCGGAGATGACGGTGCCATTTTGCAGCATGTCGTCCAGGTTCACCAGGTCGCAGTTGTGCATATGCTGGGCGTAGTAATCGGAGTCATGGAAGTGGATGATGCCCGCCTCATGGGCCTGCACGATATCCTGGGGCAGCAGGATCCGGCGGGTGATATCCTTACTTACCTCGCCCGCCATATAGTCACGCTGGACAGCGTTGATGGTGGGATTCTTGTTGGCGTTCTCCTGCTTGACCTCCTCGTTGTTGCACTCGATGAGGCTCAGGATCCGGTCGTCAGTGGTGTTAGACTGGCGCAGCAGGCTGCGGGTATAGCGGTAGGTAATGTACTCCTTGGCAACCTCAAAGGCACCGTGGGCCATGATAGCTTTCTCCACCAGATCCTGGATTTCCTCCACAGCGGGGCTGCGGCCCATTTCCTCACAGGCGATCTGGACGGACTGGGAGATCCGCTGGATCTGCAGAGGGGTCATGCGCACGGATTCCTCTACGGCGTTGTTGGCCTTGGTCACCGCATTGACGATTTTATGGATATCAAATACGGCTTCCGCGCCGTTTCTCTTGATGATTTTCATAGGGCGTTTCCTCCTTGGGGCGCTGGTTCTCATAATACTTAGCGTGATCATTATACTATATATTGTGGTTTTGTCAATATATAAGCACAATATAATGTAGGAAAGTTTTTCCTGAACATATTTCGTCCTTTTTCGCCCCTTCTGTTCCCGGACCCCCGCCTGCTTTCACTTTTTGCACATTTTTTCTTCCCTGCACACCCGTAAGAAACACGCATAAACTGTCCTGTAAGCGCATTTGCTTATACAACACTTCGTCAGGAGGTAATCCCATGTCCGAAAAATGCCGGGACACCCTGCAGTGCAATCCGCAAGATCTGCAGCAGGCCATGTCCATCCACACACGGAAAATCACCGACTCCTGTCGGGATAAGGACTGTATCGAGGACCTGCGGGTCTACTTAACCACCGGCAGCCAGCAGCTGCTGGACACCTGCGCCAATGCCAAGGTCCGCTGCGCGGAGCTTCTGTACACATATATTGATGTGGAGAGCGTGGCCTTCGACCGGAATCACTACTGCATCGATGTGACCTTCTATTATAAGGTGTTGGCAGACGCCGTCATCGGCGCAGCCCGGCCTGCCACCCTCTACGGTCTGGCAGTATTCTCCAAGCGGGCGGTCCTCTGCGGCGAGGACAGCTGCGCCCATATCTTCCGCAGCGACACGCGTCTGGGCGAGGCCGACGGCCTGACCACCCTCCACTTCAACCGTCCTACCGCCGTGGTGGAAGTACTGGATCCCATGGTACTGGGCAGCAAAGTCCGGGATGTGTGCGACTGCGGCGGGGAGGTCTGCTGCCAGATCCCCGGTGCCATCCGGTGCTGCTTCGATGAAGAGCTGGTGCTCTCCGGGGACAGAAAGCGGCTGTATGTGACCCTTGGCCAGTTCTCCATCATCCGTCTTGAGCGGGATGCCCAGCTGATCGTGCCGGTGCTGGACTACTCCATCCCCACCAAGGACTGCTGCGATGCCATCGGCTGCGCCGAGGACCCCTGCGAGATGTTCTCCAGAATTCCCTTCCCTGCCCAGCAGTTTGCCCCCCGGGGCTGTGATGGCGACCAGGGCTGGGACAACGGCTGCGGCTACCAGACTACCTGCAATAACTGATGCCCCACCGCCGGAGGAATTCCCTCCGGCGGTAAATTATCGTTTATCTTAGTAACTTGGCTCTCCCTCTGGGAGAGCTGGCACCGCTTTAGCGGTGACTGAGAGGGCAAAAGACGCTGCAACACCCCCTCCGAGCCGCCGTTCGGCGGCCCACCTCCCCCAAAGGTGGAGGCAAGGCGCCTACGGCGCTTAGTAAGCTAAACGATAATTTACCTAATATACTCCTTGACAATATGATATCAGTTTGATATCATATAGATACAGAAGAATAACCACCGTCATCTACACAAGGAGGTAACATTTATGACCGAAAAAATTCTGACCACCAAAAAGAACGGCATGCTGATGCTGCTGGGCTGCCTTGCCGTGATGATCCTGAGCATTGTACTCTTCGTCATCGGCATCGAGGTCAGCCCCCTGATCGGCGTTCCTGCCCTGATCCTGCTGATCGTCAGTCTCATCGCTCTGGCGGGACTGAAGGTTCTGAAGCCCCAGGAGGCCCTGGTGCTGACCCTCTTTGGCAACTATGTAGGCACCATCAAGGGCGAGGGCTTCTACTGGGTGAACCCCTTCTGCTCCGCTGTGAATCCCGCCGCCCGGACCGTGCTGAACCAGAGCGGTGACGTAAAGGCCAGCGCCGCCAACGAGACCGGCATGAAGATGAGCCTGAAGATCATGACCCTCAGCAACAACAAGCAGAAGATCAACGACTGCCTGGGCAACCCCGTGGAGATCGGCATCGCCGTCATGTGGCGCATCACCGACACCGCCAAGGCTGCCTTCAACGTGGACAACTACAAGGCTTTCCTGTCTTTGCAGTGCGACAGCGCTCTGCGCAACATCGTCCGCCTTTACCCCTACGACACCGCCCCCGGCATCGACACCACCGGCGACGGCATTGCCGATGACGGCTCCCTGAGAGGTTCCTCCGAGATCGTGGCCAACCGGATCAAGGAAGAGATCCAGGGACGTGTGGAGGAAGCCGGTCTGGAGATCGTGGACGCCCGGATCACCTACCTGGCCTATGCTCCGGAAATTGCCGCCGTGATGCTTCAGCGTCAGCAGGCCAGCGCCGTTGTGGACGCACGGAAGCTGATCGTGGACGGCGCAGTGGGTATGGTGGAGATGGCTCTGGAGCGCTTAAGCGCCAACGGCACCGTGGAGCTGGACGAGGAGCGGAAGGCCGCCATGGTCTCCAACCTCCTGGTTGTCCTCTGCGGCAACAAGGACGCCCAGCCCATCGTCAACTCCGGTTCCTTGTACTAAGCCATGGCAACGGATCAGAAGAAGCAGGTACCCCTCCGGCTCTCTGCTAAACTCTACAACGCCATCGCCGCCTGGGCGGAGGATGATTTCCGGTCTGTCAACGGCCAGATCGAGTACCTGTTAACGGAATGCGTCAAGCAGCGCAGAAAAAACGGCGGCTATGCAGCCACGGAGCTGGACAAGCCTTTTGACCTGGACTTTCTGAAGGAAGATGAGGTGTAATCTATGGAAAAACTGCTTTTACCTGGTATTCTTCTCCTGTCCTTCCTCTATATCTTCTACCAGCGCTGGGTCTACCGTGACAAGGATAACAAAGGCCCGGAGCTGACCGGTCCCGCCACGGTGAAGGCGCGCCGGGTGGATCAGGGCAGCTATCAGGGCAAAGCCCCCACAGGCTATCAGGGAAACACCCGGGGCAACTGGAACTACCTGATCACCTTCACCCTCTCCGACGGCGAAGAGCTGGAACTGTATGTGGGCGAAGGGGAATACCGGGCCCTGAAGGAAGGACTTTCCGGAACCTTGACCTGGCAGGGAAAGAAATTCCGAAGCTTCGATTACGAAGACTAAACCGTTCCTGCCCGCTATTGGAAGCGCAAAGGAGGAAACACCATGCTGATATTCCTTATTATCATCGCCCTTGCGGGCATATTCATAATCGTCTACCACTTTGTCTCCCGGGGCCATGAGCTCACCGGCACCGCCACGGTAGTATCCCAGCGGCTGGAGCTCAGCAAACTGGGCAGCAAATGGGCCGACAACTATAATCGCCTGATCACCTTCCGGTTCAGCGACAATAGCGAGCTGGAGCTGTATGTGAGCAAGGAAGCTTATACGGTCCTGCAGGACGGCGAGACCGGTGTTCTCGTGTGGCAGAACGATCAATTGGTGAGCTTCGACTCCGACACTTAAGAAAGGAAAATGCCTATGTCCAACAAGTGAGCAAACGCGGCTTTTACCTCCCAGGCTTTGGGAGGCTGGTTTCAAAGGCTGTTTGACAGAAAATACAAAGAAGAAACGCTTTTCGCCACCGTTCTCTCCCGCCGGATGGAATGCACCTGGGTGGTTACCTTCCGGACAGAGTGCGACGAAGAACTGGAACTGAATGTCAGCGAGGACCAGTACCGGGACCTCCGGGAGGGACTGTCCATTCAGCTGACCCGGAAAGGAAATAATCTTCTGTCCTTCGTAGAAAGGTCGTGATGATATGCGCACCACAATACCGGTGAAATTGATGTTGATCCTAATTCTGGCCTTCGCCGTCAACTTCGGTCTGATCCTGGGCATCCAGACGATGTTCAGCTACCGGGCCCCCGGTCCTGTGGATGAAGCTGCACTGGCAGGGCTGGATAAGCAGTACGACGGATGTACCATTGTGTCCGACAAAGATATAACATATGAGAATCTGCATATTTTCCTGGTGGAAAAGTCGGACGGAAGTCTCCATTTTGTCACCTTGCGGAAGCATTTTCTGATGAACCGGTACCAGCTGCTGAAAGGGGGCTGCCTGCCCTGGTCCGGTGGTGAGGAAGAAACCACCCTGAAAGCAGGTTTTACCCGGCTCCAGGTCTCCGTCCAGGAGCACAGCCCCACGGGCGTCCATATGCTCCGGGTAGACAACCTGAGCTACGGACAAGCAAACATTCAGAAAACCCAAATGCTCCTGTCCATCCTCGGTCTGTGTGCAGTGGAACTGGCAGTCTGGTGTCTGGTTTTCCGAAAGGAAGAAATCACATAAAAAAGCAGGAAGCGGTAACGCTTCCTGCTTTCTGATTTATTGATTTTTCCGGTCACGCAATCAGCGGGCAACCTCAGATTACTGCTGCGAGGCACGCATCATGCGCTTTCTGGCGATGTTGATGGGACCTTCCTTCATGCTGTTGATCCAGGCCAGGCTCTTGCCGCAGCCGTAGGCGGCGCAGGAGGCGGGCTCGTCCGCCACCACGCAGGGAATCTGGGTCTTTTCCATGATCAGCTCGGCCATGCCGGTGATCTGGGCGCAGCCGCCGGTGAGGGTAATGCCGGACTCGGCAATGTCGCCCACCAGCTCGGGGCTGGTACGGCTGAGAACGTCGGTGACCTCGTCGGCGATGGTGGCGGCATGCTTCTGCAGGATGCCGAATACCTCCGTGGAGGTCATGGTGACGGACCGGGGGCTGCCGGTCTTGGCGTCACGGCCCTTGACCTCCATGGCCAGTTCCTCGCCGCCGGGATATACCTGTGCCAGATTGATCTTCACAGCCTCGGCAGTGACCTGGCCGATGACCATGTTGTACTTCCGGCGCACATACCGGGCGATCATCTCGTCAAAGTAATCACCTGCGATCCGCAGGGAGGAGGACAGAACCACGCCGTTCATGCTGAGCACGGCGATATTGGTGGTACCGCCGCCGATATCCACCACCATGTGGCCCTTGGGGCCGTTCAGGTCCATGCCGGCACCCAGAGCGGAGGCCAGAGGCTCCTCGATCAGGAACACACGGCGGGCGCCTGCCTCGATGGCGGCGTTGATCACGTTGCGCTCCTCAACCTCCGTGATGCCGCTGGGAACGGTAATGACCACACGGGGCTTGGGGGTCAGCAGTCCGCCCTTGGAAGCGGTCTTGAACATGGCAGAGAGCATCCGGACAGTCATCTCATGGTCGGAGATGATGCCGTTGGTCAGGGGCTTCATGGCAACCACGTTGCCAGGGGTACGGCCCATCATATTCCGGGCTGCGGCACCCACCTGGAGGATCTTGCCGTCGTTGCGGTCCATGGCCACGACGGTGGGCTCCTTGACGACAATGCCCTTGCCGTCCACATTGATCAGAACATTGGATGTACCCAGGTCCACGCCCAGGTCATTGGTCATCAGCAGATTCATAAATTATCACCTTACTATGGATTATTGTGATGCGCCGAGGCAACCACGACGCAATGAACTTCTTCCGCACCGGCCGTGAGCAGCACCCGGGCGCATTCCGATACCGTGGCACCGGTGGTCAGGATATCGTCCACCAGCAGGAGCTTCTTGCCGGGAATTGCTTCCGGATTCAGGCTGTTGTACACGCCCAGCACATTGGCCCGGCGCTTGGCGTAGCCCTTGATGCCCGACTGGGCCCGGTTGTGGCGCACCTTCTTCAGCAGCGGTATACAGGGAATGCTCAGCTCCCGGGAGATCACCTCTGCCAGCAGCTGATCCTGGTCGTAGCCCCGGAACAGCTTCCGCAGGGAGCTGATGGGAACCCAGGTAACAAGATCGATTTCCTCCAGGCCCGAGGCCAGGACCTTCATGGCCATGAGCTTTCCGTAGCTTTCGGCCAGATGCCGTCCCCGGTTGAACTTATATCGGTGCAGGGAACGCCTCACATTTCCTCTATAATACCAGACCGCGGCGGCGCTGTCAATAAATTGAAGCTTAAGCTTTCCTTGCGGATATTCGTCGGTCTCAGTCCGGCAGTCCCGGCACAGGTCGCTCTCCTCATCACGCAGCACCCTGCCGCAGAGGATGCACTTGGGAGGAAAGAGCATATTATATATATAATGTATAGCACTCATTCCGCTTTCCCCTGGAGTCGCAGTTTCAGGCCGGTGTACCGGCGGTTCTTCTTGGCGTTCTGGGTCATGGCCGCCACCGTCTCCTCCCGGCCCACGATGATCAGCAGCTCCCGGGCACGGGTGATGGCGGTGTACAGAATGCTCCGGGACAGCAGATAGGGTGAGCCGTTCCAGGCAGTCAGGATCACCGCCCGGTATTCGCTGCCCTGGCTCTTGTGGACGGTCATGGCATAGGCGGGCTCCAGCTCGATCAGCTGAGTGAAATCGTAGTCCGCCTCCCGGTCATCAAATCGGATGGTCATGGTCTCGGTGCCGGGATCGATCTCCAGGATGGTACCCACGTCACCGTTGAAAATGCCCGTGCCCACCTGGCTCCCGTCGTATTTCTTCCACATAATGTCGTAGTTGTTCCGGATCTGCATGACCCGGTCCCCCTCCCGGAAGATGTAATCGCCGAAAGCCTTCTCCTTTTTCGTGGGAGCGGCAGGATTCAGTGCTTCCTGAAGGATCTTATTCAAATTCACGGTGCCCACACCGCCCTTCCGGGTGGGAGACAGCACCTGGATCTGGTCCGCCGGGATACCCATGTTGTTAGGCAGCCGGGTGGTGCAGAGATCCCGGATCAGGCTTGCCAGGGCTTCCTCGTTCTGGCGGCGCATGAAGAAAAAGTCGCTTTTCACATTTTTCAGGTCCGGCAGCTCACCCCGGTTGACCCGGTGGGCGTTCATAACGATCAGGCTCTCCTGGGCCTGCCGGAAAATCTCCGTCAGCCGCACCGTAGGCAGCACGCCGCTGCGGAGCATATCACTGAAGGGGAAGCCGGGACCCACCGGAGGCAGCTGATCCGGGTCGCCCACCAGGATCAGCCGTTTTCCCTGGGGAATGGACTGGAGCAGCGCATGCAGCAGCTGCACATCCACCATACTCATCTCGTCAATAATCACCGCGTCAGCCTTCAAGGGGTTGTCCTCGTCCCGGGTGAACACCATCAGGCCGGTGCCCGGATCGATCTCCGTTTCCAGAAGGCGATGGATGGTGGAAGCCTCCTCCCCTGTCACTTCCGTGAGCCGCTTGGCAGCCCGTCCTGTGGGGGCAGCCAGCACGCAGCGCAGCTGCATCTGGCCCAGAAGCTCCAGAATACCATTTAATATAGTAGTCTTGCCGGTACCAGGGCCGCCGGTGACCAGCAGTACACCGGTAGTTGCTGCGGCCCGGATGGCGGTTTCCTGTTCTTCGGAATAGGTAATGCCGGACTCCCTTGCCACATTGCGGATCATTTTGTTCAGATTCCGGGGCTCGGGAAAGGTATTGTCTGCAAATTCCAGCAGGCGACGGGCGCAGTACTGCTCCGCCTCATAAAGGTCCGGCAGATAGATCACTGTAATTCCGGCCAAAGTGCAGCGCACCAACCGGTCAGCCGCCAAAAGTCGGGAGATGGCTTCCGCCACAGCGTCATTGCCCACGCTCAGCAGCTGAGCCGTGGCACCCATCAGCTTCTCCTCCGGCAGGAAGCTGTGTCCCGCCGTCAGGTTATAGTTCAGTTCAAAGAGGAGTCCGGCCTCCACCCGCCGGGGATCGTCCCCGGCGATACCCAGCTCAATGGCAAACCGGTCCACGCTGGAAAAGGGCGCTTCCAGGCCCTGCTCCATCAGCAGGTAGGGATCGTCATACAGCAGATCAATGGTGCTGTCACCGTAGAGTTTGTAGCATTTCACTGCCAGCTCCGCGGGGAGTTGGTGAGCGCCGAAGAATTCCAGCAGATGGCGCATACCGATCTGCAGCATGAACTCCTCGCCGATGGCCTTTGCCTTCTCTTTGGAGATGCCGCTGACCTCAGCCAGACGTTCCGGCTCCCGCTCCATGATGAGCAGGGTCTCCTCGCCGAATTTTTCCACGATCCGGGCTGCCATCCGGGGGCCGATACCCTTGATGACCCGGCTGGACAGGTAGCCCAGAATCTCCATAGCGGTCTGAGGCATCAGCCGTTCCAGGAATTCCGCCTCGAACTGGCGGCCATAGGAGGCGTGATTGCCCCAGCGGCCGGTGACCATCAGCCGTTCGCCCACCGCGGGTCTCGGAATGGTGCCCACAACCGTGACCTGCTGTCCGCCGCCTACGTTCAGCCGCAGTACCGCGTAGCCGTTTTCGTAATTCTGATATACCACGGCGCTGATGGCGCCCTGGAGGATCTCCAGTTCCTGATTCACGCTTTCTCTCTCCTATCTGAGTTTTTTCTTCAAAAAACGCTTCGTTTTCCGGTTTTCGCAACTATGACAACCGGATTTTCGCAAATGCGCAACCGTCGGTTGACAGGCGGTAATTTTCATCGCAGTTACCGTAGTGTCCGCTTCAGGCAGACATGCCTAATAACGGTCGGGGTATAAAAGCACCACCTCAGCCGCATTCCATACCGGAGGGCATACTAAGAGCATTATATTATTTATTGTACACGAGTTTTTTAGAAAAGAAAAGGCCCAAATCCGTTTTTTTCATATGCCAATCCGTTCTGTGAATGCTTTCCGCCCTGTGATGGTTCCGAATTGTTTAGTTTCCCCAAAAATCCTTTACCGTTTTGTAACAGAATAAGCATTGCATCTTCTGTCAATTTCGGGTATAATATTTTGGTAATTATGAGGGCATATTTGCCAAGACCGTCATTTGAACTCCTGAGGAGGTTGTATGAAGACACTATCATTGATCCTTTGGGTGACCCAGTTCGGTCTTTCCATTCTGCTGCCCCCCTGCTTTTTTCTGTGGCTGGCCACATATTTACAGCAAAATCATGGTTGGGGCTTCTGGTCAACCATTGTCGGAGGAATTCTGGGTGTTCTGATTGCCGTCAGCACCGCAAAGGCCAACTGGCGCTCTATGCGCAAAGAGGCCGAGTCCGGCTCCAAGCCCCCTCCCGTCAGCTTTAATGACCACAAATAACCAACCGCAAAAGGACTGAACACCACAATGAAACTGCAAAGCGCCTCCCGCAAGGAGATCAAACGTATCGCCATTGGCACCGCCATACTGGACGTGCTGATGATTGCCGCCTTCGCCCTGCTGGGTTTACTGGGCATTCTCCAGTTCCAGCCCCTGTCCGTTATTCTGGCAGCCGCCATCGGTTCCTGCCTCGCCATCGGCAGCTTCACTGTACTGTGCATCACCGTGCAGCAGGCAGTGGAGATCGAGGACCGAAAAAAAATGCAGGCCAAATTCCAGCTCAGCTATAACATCCGCATGGTCGTTCAGGCTGCCTGGGTGGTCATCTGCTTCTTTGTCCCCTGGCTGAATATCTTTGCCGGTGCCCTGCCCCTGGCATTTCCCAAGATCACCATCCTGTACCTGAACGGAAAAGGCAGGCTGGTGGAAAAAAGCGACGTCCCCGGGGACGACGCAGCGAAAGAAGAATAAATCCTTATCTTTAATGAAGTGAGGTTTTGATATGGAACTTTCTATCAACGGTGCGAGAATACTCTACACATTTGAAAACGTCCCCATCCTTGGAAAAGTGGACATCACCCAGACCCTCGTTGTCAGCTGGCTGGTTGTGGGCATCATTGCCCTGCTGTGCTGGTGGCTGGGCTCCGGTCTGAAGGTGACGAATATCTCCCGGAAGCAGGCCGTGGCCGAAATGGGCGCCACCGCGCTGCTCAACTTCGTCCGCAACAACATGGGACCCAATTTCGACCATTACATCCCTCTGGTTGGCGCCATCTTTGTCAGCTCCGTGATCTCCAACCTGATCAGCCTGCTGGGCATCTGGAGCCCCACGGCGGACCTGATGACTGAGCTGGCCTGGGCACTGGTGGTCTTTGTACTGATTACGTATCACAAGATCAAGTCCTCCGGCATCGGCGGCTATCTGAAGGGCTTCCTGGATCCCATCTTCGTTATGGCCCCCATCAACGTCATGTCCGAGTGCTTCACCCCCATCTCCATGGCCTGCCGTCACTTCGGCAACATTCTCTCCGGCACTGTCATCAGCGCTCTGGTCTACGGCGCCCTGACCGCTCTGAACAATTTTGTCTTTGGTCTTCTGGGCTCCAGCATGTATACCGCAGTTGCCACCCTGGTCATCGGTGCCTGCCCCCTGATCTTCGGCATTATCAAGAAGAAAAAGGGCCTGCTGATCCCCGGCATCATCGTCACCATTCTGGGCGCACTGGCCGTGATCACCGTCCTGGGTGCCACCTTCCCCTGGCTGACCGTGGGTATCCCCGCTCTGCCCAGCCTGTACTTCGACTGGTTCGGCGGCTGTATCCAGGCATTCATCTTCTGCACCCTCACCACTCTCTTCATCAAACAGGCCGCGGGTGACTAACCGCCTGGCCATTTGAATATTAACCATGTAATTATTTTTTAGGAGGAAACATTTATGGATTTCACTGTTCTGGCAAAAGGTATCGCTCTGGCCGGCTGCGGCATCGGCGCTGGTCTGGCTCTGATCGCTGGTATCGGCCCTGGTATCGGCGAAGGTAACTGTGCCGCTGCTGCCTGTGAGGCCGTCGGCCGTCAGCCCGAGTGCAAGGGCGACGTCACCAGCACCATGATCCTGGGTATCGCTCTGTCCGAGACCACCGGTATCTACGGCTTCGTCACCGGCCTGCTGCTGATCTTCGCCGCTCCCGGCATGTTCATGAACTACCTGGGCTAACTTCCTAACTGAACCATTACCAAATAAACGGAAGGAGGCCAATCAGTGGAAGCAATTTATCAGTCCCTCGTGGCGGTCAATCCCGTAACCCTGATTGCCCAGATCTGCAACTTATTCATTACGCTGTTTGTCTTCAAAAAGTTCTTCTGGAGCAAGGTCCTGGATATTCTGGACCAGCGCCGGGCTGCTGCCGACAAGGAGATTACCGACGCCCAGAGCGCCAAGGCTGAGGCCATGACCATCAAGGCTACCTATGAGGAAAATATGCGTCAGTCCAAGGCAAAGGCAGACGCTCTGCTTATCAGCGCCCAGCAGACCGCTGCGCTCCGGGGTGAGGAGATTATTCAGGACGCCCAGCGTACTGCCGTGCAGATCAAGCAGAAGGCAGAGGCTGACATCGCCCAGGAGAAGAAGAAGGCCATCAATGACGCCAAGAACGAGATCTCCGAAATGGCTCTGGCCATTGCGGGCAAGGTCGTTGGCCGTGAACTGAATGCAGCCGACCAGTCCGCTCTGGTTGACAGCTTCATTAACGGTCTGGGTGACAACGCATGACCGGCGCAGGAAGCGTGTACGGCGAGGCACTGTACACTCTCGCCCGGGAGGAAGGTCTTTCCGAGCCGATCCTCCAGCAGCTGAAGGTTTTAGACAGCTGCTTTGTTGCTCAGCCGGACTTCATCCGGCTGCTGGGTGCCCCCAACCTGCCCAAGGCTGAGCGGACCCAGATCCTGGACGACAGTTTCCGGGGCAAGGTAGAGCCCTATGTGCTGAATTTCCTGAAGATCCTCACCGAAAAAGGCTATATGCGGTATTTTTCCGACTGCGTCAAGACCTATCGGGAGCTGTACAATCAGGATAACGGCATTCTGCCCGTCACCGCTGTCACCGCAGTGCCCATGACGGACAAGCAGGTGGAAGCTCTGACCATGAAGCTGCAGCAGATCACCGGCAAGCGCATTGAGCTTGTGAGTAAGCTGGATCCCAATATCTTAGGCGGCATGCGCCTGGACTATGACGGTAAGCGTGTGGACGACACCGTGGCCCATCGTATGGACGCGGTCAGAAATATGCTCAAGAACACCGTACTCTAATGCAAGAAAGCAGGGAAAGTATGGAATTAAGACCCGAAGAAATAACCAAAATCATTCGCAGTCAGATCAAGAACTACGAAAATAAGATGGAAGTCAGCGAGACCGGCGTCGTCATCCTGGTCGGCGACGGTATCGCAAAGGCCTCCGGTCTGGAAAAGTGCATGGCTGGTGAGCTGGTGGAATTCCCCGACGGCTCCTACGGCATGGCCCAGAACCTGGAGGAGGACACTGTCTCCATCGTTATCCTTGGCTCCGACGCGGGTATCAAGGAGGGCGACACCGTCAAGCGTACCGGCCGTGTCGTGTCCGTGCCCGTTGGTCAGGGCCTCATCGGCCGTGTCGTCAACGCTCTGGGTGAGCCCATTGACGGTGCAGGCCCCATTGCAGCAGAGGGCTACCGTGCTATCGAAATGCCCGCGCCCGGCATCATCGAGCGTCAGCACGTGTCCCGTCCCCTGCAGACCGGTATCAAGGCCATCGACTCCATGATCCCCATCGGCCGCGGCCAGCGTGAGCTGATCATCGGTGACCGCCAGACCGGTAAGACCACCATCGCCACCGATACCATTCTGAACCAGAAGGGCAAGAATTGTATCTGCATCTACGTTGCCATCGGCCAGAAGCGCTCCACCGTTGCCCAGCTGGTGGAAAACCTGACTGTGGGCGGCGCCATGGACTACACCATCGTGGTCTCCGCCACCGCTTCCGAGCTGGCGCCCATGCAGTTCATCGCCCCCTACGCCGGCTGCTCCATGGGTGAGCACTTCATGCACCAGGGCAAGGACGTTCTCGTGATTTACGACGATCTGTCCAAGCACGCTGTTGCCTACCGTGCCATCTCCCTTCTGATCCGCCGTCCCCCCGGACGTGAAGCCTACCCCGGCGACGTCTTCTACCTGCACTCCCGCCTGCTGGAACGTGCCGCACAGCTGTCCCCCGAACTGGGCGGCGGCTCCCTGACCGCACTGCCCATCATCGAGACCCAGGCCGGTGACGTTTCTGCCTACATTCCCACCAACGTCATCTCCATCACCGACGGCCAGATCTTCCTGGAGACCGAGCTGTTCAACTCCGGCGTTATGCCCGCAGTTAACCCCGGTATCTCCGTGTCCCGTGTCGGCGGCGATGCTCAGATCAAGGCCATGAAGAAGGTCGCAGGCTCCCTTAAGCTGCTGTACTCCCAGTACCGCGAGCTGCAGTCCTTTGCTCAGTTCGGCTCCGACCTGGATGCCGATACCAAGAGCCGCCTAGCTCTGGGTGAGCGAATCGTGGCTGTCCTGAAGCAGAAGAACAATGCCCCCGTTGAGGTTGCCCATCAGGTGTGCATCATCTACGCTGTCACCCATGGTTACCTGGCCAACGTGGACGTTGAGAAGATCCCCGAATTCGAAAAGCGTCTGCAGGAGCATATGGACGGCCGTCACTACGGCGTTCTGGAGGCCATCCGTACCAGCGGCAAGCTGGAGACCGAGACCGAGGCTGCTCTGAAGACTGCTATCGAGGAACTGGTGGCTGAATTTACCGCCGCTGTGTAAGGAAGGAGGCGCTTAAATGGCTGGCGTTTCCACAAAGGAGATCAAGAATCGGATCCGAAGCATGGAGTCCACCAGGCAGATCACCAAGGCCATGGAAATGGTCGCTGCCTCCAAGCTCCGCCGTGCCCAGGCCCAGATTCTTGCATCCCGCCCCTATTTCCAAATTTTATCCTCCGCGATCAACGACATCCTGGAGAATAACCGGGACTTCTCCTCCCCCTACCTGAAGGAGCGTCCTGTCAACAAGGTGATGTATATCGTCATCGCCGGTGACCGCGGCCTTGCCGGCGGCTATAACAGCAACATCCTGAAGATGGTGGAAGCCGAACTGAAGGGTAAGGACGCTGTGGTGCTGCCCATCGGCAAGAAGGCTGTGGAATTCTTCCGTTCCCGGAAGATCCCCGCTTTCACGGAAGCCTATGCCGAGGCCGCTGATGTGGGCATCGGTGACTGCTTCTCCATTGCCAAGAACCTGAGCAAGGCTTACCTGGCAGGAGAATTTGATGAGATCCACATTGCCTACACCAATTTCGTCTCCGTTCTGTCCCAGGTCCCTGCGGACAAGAAGCTCCTGCCCCTCTCCCCTGAGGAAGCCCGGGAGCGCGCGGAGGGTGCTCCCCGCCGCAGCGACACCATCTACGAGCCCGATGCCGAAGAAGTGTTCGCCGCCATTGTGCCCGAGTTCCTGGGCGGTATCCTCTACGGTGCCCTGTGCGAGAGCCGTGCTTCCGAGCAGGCAGCCCGCCGCACCGCCATGGATGCAGCAACCTCCAACGCAGACGAAATGATCGCCGACCTGAGCCTGAAGTTCAACCGGGCCCGTCAGGCAGCCATCACCCAGGAGATCACCGAGATCGTCGCTGGTTCCTAACGGAATGTTGAATGCTGAATGCAGAATGATGAATTATTATTTTGTAAACAAGCTTCACTTTCTGATTTTTGTCTGCTACCATCGTCAAATCCAATTCCCATTGGAATTTGCAGCAATTCGTTCCCCAAATTCTGCATTCTGAATTCTGCATTCTGCATTATTCAAAAGGAGTTGAATTACCCATGTCCAAAACTACCGGAACTGTGATCCAGGTTATGGGTCCTGTTCTTGATATCCGCTTTTCTGATGAGCATCTGCCCATGCTGAACAGCGCTATTGAGGTCCGCGTCGGTGAGAACGTCATCGTGGCCGAGGTTGCACAGCACATCGGCGACAATGTGGTCCGCTGCATCGCCATGTCCTCCACCGACGGCCTGAGCCGCGGCGCAGAAGCCGTGGACACCGGCGCCCCCATCTCCGTCCCCGTTGGCGAAGAGTGCCTGGGCCGCGTGTTCAACCTGCTGGGTCAGCCCATCGACAACAAGCCCGCAGCCCAGACTGCCGAGAAGTGGCCCATCCACCGTCCCGCTCCCGCCTATGAGGAGCAGCAGCCCGCTACCGAGATCCTGGAAACCGGCATCAAGGTCATCGACCTGATCTGCCCCTACGCCAAGGGCGGTAAGATCGGTCTGTTCGGCGGCGCTGGCGTCGGCAAGACCGTTCTGATCCAGGAGCTGATCTACAATATCGCCACCGCCCACAACGGCTACTCCGTGTTCACCGGCGTCGGCGAGCGTACCCGTGAGGGTAACGACCTCTATAACGAAATGACCGAGTCCGGCGTTATCTCCAAGACCGCCATGGTCTTCGGCCAGATGAACGAACCCCCCGGAGCCCGTATGCGCGTGGGCCTGTCCGGTCTGACTATGGCAGAGTACTTCCGTGATGTGAAGCATCAGGACGTGTTGCTGTTCATCGACAACATCTTCCGTTTCACCCAGGCCGGTTCCGAGGTTTCCGCACTGCTGGGCCGTATGCCCTCCGCCGTCGGCTACCAGCCCACTCTGGCCACCGAAATGGGTGCCCTACAGGAGCGTATCACCTCCACCAAGAACGGCTCCATCACCTCCGTTCAGGCAGTCTACGTCCCCGCTGACGACCTGACTGACCCCGCTCCCGCCACCACCTTCGCCCACCTGGACGCCACCACCGTTCTGGACCGTGGTATCGCATCCCTGGGTATCTACCCCGCCGTTGACCCCCTGGACTCCACCTCCCGGATCCTCTCCCCCGAGATTCTGGGTGTTGAGCACTACGAGACCGCCCGTGCCGTCCAGAACATTCTGCAGCGCTACAAGGAACTGCAGGACATCATCGCCATCATGGGTATGGACGAACTGAGCGAGGAAGATAAGCTGACCGTTAACCGGGCCCGTAAGGTCCAGC
The DNA here is from genome assembly GCA_015067615.1 of Oscillospiraceae bacterium. Lineage (GTDB taxonomy): Bacteria > Bacillota > Clostridia > Oscillospirales > Oscillospiraceae > Faecousia. Next base: position 12,087 of record SVMD01000024.1, on the reverse strand, counting down.
GTTTCCTCAGCCAGCCCTTCCATGTTGCTGAGCAGTTCACCGGCTACCAGGGCAAGTACGTCCCCCTGAAGGAGACCATCCGTTCCTTCAAGGAGATCATCGAGGGCAAGCACGACGATATCCCCGAGTCCTTCTTCCTCTTCGCCGGCTCCATCGACGAAGTCGTGGCCAAGTTCAAGGGCGGTGAGGGCAAGTGAGCACTTTCCCTCTGAAAATCGTCACCCCTGACGGCCTGATCTATGACGGCGAAGCCCAGCGGATCATCGTCCGGACCCGGGAAGGCGATATGGCTGTCATGGCCCGGCACATCAACTGTGTGGCGCCCCTGGGTATGGGCCGTGCCACCGTGGTGGATGCCGACGGCAACCGGCGTTACGCTGCCTGCATCGGCGGCATGCTCTCCGTGCAGAACGGCGAGGTAAGCCTGGTTCCCACCACCTTTGAGTGGGCCGAATCCATCGATGCAGCCCGCGCCCAGCTGTCTCTGGAGCGTGCTGAGAAGGTCCTGAGCAATAAGGACGCCTCCGCCGCCGATATCCAGCTGGCAGAAGCCCGGCTCCATCGGGCCCTGGTCCGCAAGAGCGTGGCCTCCTATGAGTAAGAATTCACCCTCCGATCTTTTGATCGGAGGGTGTTCTTTTCGTTTTAGGTGGTAAATTATCGTTTAGCGTAATACCTTCCCCCTGGGGGGAAGGTGCCCCGAAGGGGCGGATGAGGGGACTGCAGTAGGAAAACCGTAGCATTTCCAAATCATCGTAGGGTAGTCCCCTCATCAGTCACCGCTTACGCGGTGCCAGCTTCCCCCCAGGGGGAAGCTCTTGTAAACGATAATTTATCTCCCCATTTTTGTTCCGCACATTGTTTTTTCCGAACCTTTACTGTATAATAACCCCAAAAGGAGGTGCTCTATGGAGGATTACAGCAAGCAGAACAAACTGGCCTGGGAGTATAGCGCCTACGATTTCTGGGTTCGGGATTCCGGAACGCCTGCGGAGCGTGCTGAAGCAATACTTCACGACCCGGCAGCCAGTCTGAAGCGCTTTGCCAAGTATTTCGACCGTTACGACGGAATCCGCATCGCAAATATCTGCGGCTCCTGCGGAAAAAAGGCCGTACCTCTGGCACTGCTGGGTGCGCAGGTTACCGTGTTTGACATCTCCCGGGAAAATCAGCGCTACGCACTGGAACTGGCGGAGGCAGCCGGCACCAAAATCACATATACGGTCTGCGATATCTACGAGATCGACCTTGCCCAATACGGCGGCACCTTCGATATTGTCTTTATGGAGGGAGGAATCCTTCATTATTTTCATGATCTTCCCCGATTCATGCAAATCATGGGTGATCTTCTGAAACCCTGTGGCAGGATGATCTGCAGCGATTTCCACCCCTTTACCAAGATAGCCGATACCCTTTCCCTGGAACAGCAGCCCCGTGGGTATTTTTCCGACGATGTATTCGAGGGAGAGATGGCCCACGCCCGGTTTTATCCTGCTGAAATCCGTTCCGTGATGCCCAAGTGCAGCTACCGGAAATATACCATCAGCCAGATCATCAATACGGTTCTCGACACCGGTTTTATCCTGCGGCGCTTTGACGAGCACCCTGCCTGGACGGATCCCACCGTCCCCGGAGAATTTACTTTGATTGCCATAAAGGAGGCGATTCCATGAAATATCCCATCGATTACAAGGAGCGCATTATCATCAACGGCCTGAAGCAGACCATCCACATCTGGGGTACCAAACTGGAGAACCCGGTGGTTCTGTTTCTTCACGGCGGCCCCGGCATCCCCAACCGCCACGGTATGGCAGTGGCCCACATGGACCTTCTGGACGATTTCACCATCGTAGCCTGGGACCAGCGGGGTACCGGCGGCAGCTATTTCGGCTGCGACCCGGAGACTCTGACTCTGGAGCAGCTGGTCTCCGACTGCGGAAAGCTCCTGGACTATCTGTGCCTGAAGCTGCACAAGAAGAAAATCTTCCTCTTGGGCGGCAGCTGGGGCACGGAGCTGGGCACCTTCGTGTGCCAGAAGTACCCGGACAAGGTGGCCGGCTACATCGGCTACGGTCAGGTGGTCAACGGCATTGAAAACGAGAACGTGTCCTACGCCTTCGCACTGGAAAAGGCAAAGGAGGCAAACTGCGCCGAGGATATTGCCGAGCTGGAAAAGATCGGACCTCCTGTGGACGGCCAGTACAAGCCCTGCTTTGAGGGTCTCATGGCCCAGCGAAAAATCATGAAGAAGTACGGCGGTCACTCCACCAAGGGAGGCAGCTACTTCACCGGCACGGTCATTCCAATCCTCAAATCTCCGGAGCTGAGCATCGGCGACAAGATCGGCACTGCCAAGGGCTACAAGCTGTGCCTTTCCAAAATGTGGCCCACCATCGTCCACTACGATTTTATCAGGGATTGCGGCCCCTTTAAGATGCCATACTATATCTTCCAGGGCCGTCTGGACAACAACACCCCCTCCTCCCTGGTCCAGGCCTACTATGATTCCATCATAGCTCCGGACAAGGACCTGGTATGGTTTGAAAACTCCGCCCACGGCCCCCTGGGTGAGGAGCCGGAGAAGTTCAAGCGCCTGATGCGGGAAAAATTCCTGGCAATCAAAGATTTCTAAGGAGAACCAGTCATGAAACAATTAAGCAATGGCAAGATCATTGCCCTGTGCATGGGCGATTTCGCCCGGGGCATGATCAACGGCATCGTGACCACTTATTTGCTCACCTTCTTCATTCCCACCAATGCCAATACCACCCTGCCCCAGTTCTTCCTGAACGCTGCCCTGGTCATGGCCGTTATCCGGGGCATCGGCACCGTGGTGGATGCCATCACCGACCCCTGGGTGGCAAACCTCACCGACAACTGTAAGCACAAGCTGGGCCGCCGGATCCCCTTCATGCGTTGGAGCGCCATCCCCTACGGGCTTTGCTGTCTGATGATCTTCTTCCCCCCGGTGAACGGCACCAGCGTCATCAATGCCGTTTGGGTAGGCGTGCTGCTGATCCTGTACTACCTGTTCTCCACCCTGTATAACATCCCCTTCTCCGCTTTGCAGGCGGAGATCGTGGCCGAGCCCAAGCGCCGGGTGTTCCTGTATACCATGAATTCCCTGCTCTACGTCATCTCCAATGCGTTGGTCTTCTGCTCCTCCATGTTCAAGGGGATGCTGATGGGTGCCGGCATTCCGGAGATCTGGGCACTGCGGATTCCCTTCATCGTCTGCTGCGTAGGCGGCGCTGCGGCGGCTCTGGTCCCCGCCTTTGCCATCCGGGAGCAGGACTACATCGTGCCCAAAACCTACTCCCAGCCCCTTGGTGAGGCTCTGAAGGCCATCTTCTCCTACAAGAATTTCACCATCATCACCATCGGATACCTGGTCATGTGGGTGGCCTTTACCTTCTTCAATACCGCCCAGGTCTACTACATCACGAACCTTTTGGCCCTGCCGGATATCTGGGTCACCATCGTCACCGTCATCTCCATCGGTGTGGGTGTCTGCACCTATCCCCTGGTGAATATTCTGGCCCGGAAGATCGGCAAAAAGCCCCTGCTGCTGGGCGCCTGCATCACCTATGTGCTGCTGTATTTCGGCATCTACAACTATCAGACCGTCATTGGTATCATCGGCAGCAAGGGCTTTGCCCTGGTCATCGGCTTCTGCATCGCCATGCCCATCGCCATCACCAATATCATCCCGGCCTCCATGTTCGCGGACCTGGCCCAGTATGACTCCATCAAGACCGGACAGAACCGTGCCGGTATGTTCCTGGCCGCCCGGAACTTCGCCAACAAGCTCTGCCAGAGCATCGTGGTCATCGCCTGCGCGCTGCTTCTGGGCAAGGGCGCTGACGGCACCGGCGCCGCCACCAGTGAAGGCGTTCAAGCAACAGCCCTGGTAGCCTGCATCTTCGTGGCCGGTGCATTGGGCATCTACTTCTTCTATAACGATAAGGAGATCGCCGCCGCCATCAAGGCCAGCAACGAAGCAAAATAATCCTCAAATTCCCGCTGCCCCGGTTCCAACCGGGGCAGTTTTGTGCTAAAATGGGCTGTGCAACCACCGGTTGCGCGGTTTCCAACCCGGCTTGGTCGACATTTCGGGGGTTGGAATGCTATAATTGAGCCATCCCAAGAAAAGGAGGCTGTGAAAATGAGCCTTGCTGAAAATATCTATCAGTTCCGCACCGAGCAGAATATGTCTCAGCTGGATCTGGCGGATGCCCTGGAGGTCTCCCGGCAGTCTGTGTCCAAATGGGAGACCGGTGCCGCAGTGCCGGAGCTGGACAAACTGATCAAAATGAGTGATCTGTTCCAGGTCACGCTGGATGTGCTTGTAGACAGAGCTTCTCCGGCACCTGCCACCCCCACGCCGTCAACTGTCAGCGGTATTGCATCCATGTCGCCCCAGCAGATCGTGGGTACAATTCTTCTGATTTTCGCGTTTTTGTTGTCCGTGATCCTTATGCTGACCAGCGGCATCCTTTCAGGGCTTCTTCTGCCCATTCCCCTTGTAATGTGCGGCATCATCTGTTTGGTATGCAAACGCCGTGCGGGACTTTGGTGTGCCTGGGCCTTGTTCCTTCCCCTGCTGCTGATCCCTCTGAAGCAATATCTCCGATCGGATATCGCCATGGTGATCAACCTGTTCACCCGGATTCCGCTGCTCCTCTTTACCGCCTGGTCTTTCCGGAAGGATACGCTGCAATTGACGAAGTCTATCTTTACCTTCCTTGGCGTGGGCTGGATCACCTGGTTTTTCTGGTTTGTATTCTGGCTCGCCAGCCTCAGGATGCCCCCGGAACTTTTTGACGGTTTCAGCCTGGGTTATGTGATGGAAGTTCTGACATTCCCCCTTTTTGCCGCCCTGATGACCACCACATTCCGAATCCGAAAGCGTAAGGAGGCAGAAAAATGAGTCTGTCCGACAATATTCTTAGGCTGCGCACTGAGAAAAACATGTCCCAGCTGGACCTGGCGGATGCTCTGGAGGTCTCCCGGCAATCGGTGAGCAAATGGGAAACCGGCGCCGCAGTGCCGGAGCTGGACAAGCTGATCAGAATGAGTAAGCTTTTTGGCGTGACCCTGGATGAACTGGTCAGCGGCGAAGCACCTGTGCCGAAAGAGGAACCCATTCGGGAAGAACCGCCGGAACCGAAGGTCATCTACATTGAAAAGCCTGTGTTTCCCACCGTGAAACGGCAGTATCTCATCGGCGGCGTGATCCTGTTCTGTGCCCTGATCTACGGCGTGATCCTCTATCAGGGGCTGAGCATGGCGGAAACCTTGACCATGGTACTGCCTGTAGTCGCCTGCGGTGTTGTGTTTCTGCTGACTTCCCATCCCCTGGTCTGGTGCGGCTGGATCGTTTCCTTTGGCTACTGGGATCACTTTTTCATCCTCTTTCCCCGGTGGGAGGAACACACTTTCCTTCAAATTCTGGGAATCCTCCTGGTGGTGTTCATGTTCTGCCAAACCATTTCTCTCCACCGTCGGGGTATTCTGCGCATTCCCGTCTGGGTATGGACCACGGGCACTGCTCTCCTGCTGGGACTGGGGGTTCTTCTCATGCTGAACAGCCCATTGTTCGCCTGGCTTTTCGGTTACTGATATTCCAAACAACGGGAGGGTCACTGACCCTCCCCTACTTTTTATCAAAACTTTTTTCACTATTTCCCACAAAAATTGCAATTCCCTCTTGTAAAATCTCCCCAATTATCGTATACTTACCTTACATTTTATGTATAAGAGAGGTTATACCCATGGAACTGATCACCGTTCGCGACCTGTTCAAGAACACCGAGAAGTACGCCGGCAAGGAAATCGAGATCGGCGGCTGGGTCCGCAACAAGCGCCCCAGCAAGCAGTTTGGCTTCATCGTCCTGAATGACGGCACCTACTTCAATCCCGTCCAGGTTGTTTATAATGACTCTATCGCCAATTTCCAGGAGATCTCCAAGATCAACGTGGGCGCTGCCCTGATCGTCAAGGGCACCCTGGAGCTGACCCCCGGCGCCAAGCAGCCCTTCGAGATCCAGGCTTCCAGCGTCAGCGTGGAAGGCCCCTCCACCGGCGATTATCCCCTGCAGCCCAAGAAGCACTCCATGGAGTTCCTGCGCTCCATCACCCATCTGCGTCCCCGGGCCAACACCTTCCAGGCTGTGTTCCGTGTCCGCTCCCTGGCAGCCATGGCCATCCATGAGTTCTTCCAGGACCGTGACTTCGTCTATGTCCACACTCCCCTGATCACCGGCTCCGACTGCGAGGGCGCCGGCGAGATGTTCCAGGTCACCACCCTGGACCTGAACAACATCCCTAAGACTGAGGACGGCAAGGTGGATTTCTCCCAGGATTTCTACGGCAAGCCCACCAACCTGACCGTTTCCGGCCAGCTCAACGGCGAGACCTTCGCCATGGCCTTCCGCAACATCTACACCTTCGGCCCCACCTTCCGGGCTGAGAAGTCTAACACCACCCGCCACGCCTCCGAGTTCTGGATGATCGAGCCCGAGATCGCCTTCGCTGACCTCAGCGACGACATGCGCCTGGCTGAGGATATGATCAAGTATATCATCACCTACGTCATGGAGCACGCTCCCGAGGAGATGAACTTCTTCAACTCCTTCATCGACAAGGGTCTGCTGGAGCGTCTGAACCATGTTGTGAACTCTGAGTTCGGCCACGTGACCTACACCGAGGCCATCGAGATTCTGGAGAAGAACAACGCCAAATTCGACTTCCCCGTGTACTGGGGCTGCGACCTGCAGACCGAGCACGAGCGTTACCTGACCGAAGAGGTCTTCAAGCGCCCCGTCTTCGTCACCGACTACCCCAAGGAGATCAAGGCCTTCTACATGAAGCTGAACCCCGACGGCAAGACCGTGGCCGCTATGGACTGCCTGGTCCCCGGCATCGGCGAGATCATCGGCGGCTCCCAGCGTGAGGACAACTACGACATTCTGAAGGCCCGCATTGAGGAGCTGGGTATGAATCCCGAGGACTACGGCTTCTACATGGACCTGCGCAAGTACGGCTCCGCCCGCCACGCCGGCTTCGGCCTGGGCTTCGAGCGGATGGTCATGTACCTGACCGGCATCGGCAACATCCGCGATGTGCTGCCCTTCCCCAGAACCGTTGGCAACTGCGAACTGTAAGAAAAAATTTACCGGCGCTCCAAAATGGAGCGCCGGTTTTCTGTTATGCACTTGCTGTCTGCTGCTTTTCCATTTTCTGCTTCCACAGGAAGGAGATGCCCACCGGCAGACCGAAGAGGCCCCAGAAGCCGAAGAGCCGCAGGCCAACAAACATGGCAACCAGGGTGATGATGGGATGCAGTCCCAGCTGGGTGCCCACGATCTTGGGCTCCACATAGTTGCGGATCACGGTCACAATGCCGTAGATCACAAACAGCTCGATGCCCAGCTTTGTATAACCCAGCACCAGGGAGATCACCGCCCAGGGGATCATGATACCGCCGGTGCCCAGGATGGGCATGATATCCAGCACCGCAATGACAGCCGCCTTCAGCACAGCATTTTCAATACCGAAAACGGAGAAGAGAATGCTCAGCTCCGTAAAGGTCAGCAGCATGATCAGCACGTAGGAGCGGATCACCACGAACAGGGTATCCGTCAGGTAGATGCGGATGTTTTTCAGCACCCGCTTCACACTTTGGGGCAGATTTTCCGATGTGAAGGAAGCGATTCGCTCATAGTCTGCCACCACAAAGATGGTGGAGAAGATCATGGTCAGCAGGCTGAAAATCAGAGACGGAATGCCTGTTGCCAGACCGGAGACCAGATTCACCGCAAAGCCAGAAATGGAGGAAACCAGATTCTTAAGGCCGGACAGTAGGCTCTCAAACACGCTCTCCAGGGCGCTGAGCAGCGCCGGGTCCAGATGCTCCAGGGTATCCACGCCCCAGTTGTAGACCAGCATCACCAGGGGCTGCAGCTTCTTCTCATAGACCTGGGGCAGCCATTGGATCAGTCCCGAGACCGCGTCCACACCGCGCACCACTGCCCAGGCGATCAGCAGGCCGATCACACCGTAGATCAGCACGGAAAGAACGATGCGAAACACTCTGTTTTTGCAATGGAGTTTACCGGAAATCCAAACCACCAGCCAGGCCAGCAATACACCCAGAATGCAGGGCATAAAAACAGGCAGTAAATATTCCAGAGCCAGATAGGCGCCTGCAATGATCACAGCCCAGTAGGCACAGTTAATCAGAAAATCACGCTTTTTCTGTATATCCATAGCACACCTCCCAGTTATCTCTATGCTCCATTATACAGATTATTGCGGGTCCTGTCCATAGTGTTCCGAAAACTTTTACCATACAAAAAGTCCGAAGCGTTTTGCGCTTCGGACTTTCGTTTCTAATTAAATTACACAGCCAGGAAGAACTTCACCAGGAACAGTGCGGAGATGGCGTAGGTCAGGACAGAAACTTCCTTGGCCTTGCCGCCGAAGACCTTCATGATGGTGTAGCTGATCAGGCCGATGCCGATAGCATGGCCGATGGAGCCGGAGATGGGCATACCGATCAGCATCAGGGCAACGGGAACCATCTGGTCCATATCGTCAAAGTTCACGTTCTTCAGGCCCTGCAGCATCAGCACGCCAACATAGATCAGGGCGGCGGAGGTTGCGGCTGCGGGGATGATGGCAGCGATGGGGGCGATGAACATACAGGCCAGGAACAGGACGCCGCAGGTAAGGGCAGTCAGGCCGGTACGGCCGCCGGCTTCCACGCCGGAAGCGGACTCGACGAAGGTGGTGACGGTGGAGGTGCCGGTGCAGGCGCCGGTGATGGTGCCGATGGCGTCGGACAGCAGGGCCTCCTTCATGTTGGGCATATTACCGTTCTCATCCACCATATTTGCACGGGATGCGGTGCCCACCAGGGTGCCGATGGTATCGAACATGTCGATGATGCAGAAGGTAACCATCAGGGTGATGACGGTGAACCAGCCGATTTCCAGGAAGCCTGCAAAATTGAACTTGAAGAAGGTGGTCTCCATCATGTCAGCGAAGGGAGGCAGGAAGGAAGCGGTGGCCAGGGATGCAAAGGGATTGGTGTTCAGGAAGGCAAAGGAGCCTGCCCAGTAGACCACGGAGGCAATGAGCATGCCGAACAGAACGGCGCCCTTGATGCCCTTCTTGGCCATAGCCACGATGGCAAACAGACCAACAAACATGGTGATAACGGTCAGGATCATGGTGGCGTAACCGGCGTCGCCCATGTTGGAGTGCAGCACGCTGGGGGTCAGAGCGCCAAAGAAGTCACGCATCACGAAGAAGGGGGTGGTGAAGCCGTTGCCCTCTGCGTAGATGCCCACGTTGGAGCCCAGGCCGATGTTCATCAGCATCAGGCCGATGGCGGGAGAAATGCCCAGGCGGATGCCCAGAGGAATGGACTCCACGATCTTCTCCCGGACATTGAAGATGGACAGGACCACGAACACAATACCCTCAACCAGGATGATGATCAGAGCTGCCTGGAAGGAAGCCACATAGGTCATACCGGTCATGGCGACAATGTTGCCCACAACCACAGCAAAGAAGCTGTTCAGGCCCATGCCGGGGGCCATGCAGAAGGGCTTGTTGGCCAGGAAGGCCATGCAGAACATGCCGACGGCGGAAGCGATACAGGTGGCCATGAACACGCCGTTCCAAAGCTGGGAGCCCTCAGCGCCGAAATTGGTCAGCAGATTGGGGTTCAGAGCGATGATGTAGGCCATGGTCATGAAGGTGGTCAGACCGGCAACCAGTTCGGTTTTGACGTTGGTGCCGTTTTCAGACAGTTTAAAAACCTTTTCAAACATATCTTTTTCCCTTTCTTTTCTTGGTTTTTCCTTGTTTTAAGCAGGATACCTATATTTTATCACCTAAAAGCGATTTATCAATTAGGTAAGGCCCCAAAATCATGAACGGATCATGAACAGCTTTTGTCGTATCTCACAAAGAAGCCGGGGCGGATCACCGCCCCGGCCGATATTGGTTCGATTTTACTTCTTGGGACGCTTACGGGTCAGGTATTCGTCCAGCTTTTCCTTCATGTTCTCGGGGATTTCCTTGGCGACGGGCATCCGCACAGCGTTTGCCATCCGGTCGGAGAAGGCCACCAGGAACCGGATATCCTCAGCCATCTGCTCGCCGCTCATGAGGGCGATGGTGTCGTAGCTGTTGTGGATGGTACCGGTGGGGGGAGGTGCCAGCCGGGCGAAGGAGATGGCAGGTACGCCCTTGTCAGCGAAGGGAGTGGAGTCGGAGGAGTAGACGCCCTGGCGGGCCGCAACGGCCATGCCATTCTCCATGCCCACATACTCGATATAGCCCACCAGCTTTTCTTCCGCGGTGGCGCAGGCGATGAACTTGCCCATGATGCAGCCGATCATGTCCAGGTTGATATTCAGAGCGCAGTTCTTCAGGTTCTCCTCGTTGGCGCAGTAGGCCTTGGCACCCAACAGGCCCCGCTCCTCGCTGCCGCACCAGATGAAGCGCAGACCGTAGCGGTGGGGATTCTTGGCGAAGTGCTCCGCGATACCCAGGATACCCACGGAGCCGGACATATTGTCGTATGCGCCCTGGGACAGGGAGGTGGAGTCATAGTGGGCAGTGAAAGCGATGTACTCATCCACCAGGCCGGGCATATCCACCACCACATTATGGGACTGGCCCACATACTCGTGCTGGCGCAGGATGATCTTTGCGGTCTTGGCACCGGCGCTGATCAGCTTCACGGCGTCCTTGGCATTGATATTCACACCGGGGATCTTGTTACCCTTGTGAACATGGGAACGCAGCTCCCGCTGGTCGATGTCCCGGTCGGCATAATTCACATTACCGTCGTAGGTGATGAAGCCCACAGCACCGTTTTCCAGCAGATCCTGGTACATCCAGTAGCCCATATAGCCGTCCACCATGACGATCTTGCCCTTGCACTGAGACAGGGAATACTTGTCGGTGGAACGCAGGTAGTAGAAGGGTGCCTCCAGCTCAGCATTGCCGGCGTTAAAATAGCCCTTGCAGGTGATCTCCTGGCCGTCGACCAGCAGCTTTGCCTCCTGGATGGTAGCCATGTCCACATCAAAGGGGACGATCTCTGCATTCAGACCCAGTTCGGCGCATTTTGCCTTCAGGTACTCGGCAGCCTTCAGTTCTTCCACGGTGCCGCCCATGCGGACGTAGGCGGTGTCCTCAAAGATTTTCATGATTTGCTTGGCATCCATGTGTGATAACCTCCTGTATTTTTATCTTTTTCTATGGTAACCGATTTCCCTCGATTTTGCAAGGGAAATTACAGCAGTTTCTCCCATTCAGCTGGCTTGAAGCCCACCAGCACCACATTTTCCGTCACCAGGATGGGACGCTTCACCAGCATGCCGTCGGTGGCCAGCAGGCACAGCTGCTCCTCCTCGGTCATGGTGGGCAGCTTTTCTTTCAGGTTCAGCTGTTTATACAGCAGGCCGCTGGTATTGAAGAACTTTTTCAGCGGCAGGCCGCTTTTTTCGTACCATTTCTTCAATTCCTCATAGGTAGGATTCTGCTCCTTGATGTGCCGGTCGGTATACACGATTCCTTTCTCATCCAGCCATTTTTTCGCCTTCTGGCAGGTGGAGCAGGGTGGATATTGGATAAACAGCATGGGGATCACTCCTTTTCTTATTTGCATGCAGCCGGTCTCTATGTATCTTTGTTTCCGGCTGCATGATACATTTGATAGCACTTAGAAGGAATTTACTTTCCGCAGTTCATTGTAGCGTATTTTTCGGACAAGCACAACCTCTGAACGGAAAAAAGTCCGGTTCCGCACAGGACGGAGCCGGGTAAAAGCATTCTCAGTTAGTTTTCCTGGGGCTTCATGGTGGGGAATTACCTTCTCGCCACTGCATCCACCGCCAGAGCACTTCATATCCCTTCATTCGCTTTCTTTTCCGGTGTTCATACAGCTGCGTATTGCACCGGGAAAAATGCGAAATTGTTGTCAAATTGCTGTCACCGCAGGATATTTGTTGTCAGACCTTTCGGCGCTGAGAACCCTTCTCAGAAGATATCCAGTTTTGACAG
>SVMD01000023.1 GCA_015067615.1 Oscillospiraceae bacterium | reverse complement strand
GGATCTTCTGGCTGATGGCCAGACGGCGAGCCTTGGTGGTGTTCAGGGAGCAGAACTTCAGGGTGGTGTACTTCTCAGCAAAAGCGTGGACATGGGGCATCAGAGCAGCGCAGGGAACGCAGCCGTCACCATAGAAGTCAACAACGACCTTGCCGGTGGCCTCCAGAACTTCGGGGCCAAAAGTATTCTTATCGACATCGAGAATCATGTTAATCAGTCTCCTTTAGTGTAATTTATATCAGATATGGATTACTCCATCTCTGCGATATACTTTTCGCACTGCATAGCAGCGATGGCGCCGTCAGCAGCAGCGGTGACAACCTGACGCAGGGACTTCACGCGGATATCGCCAGCAGCGTAAACGCCGGGGATGTTGGTGCGCATGTTGTCGTCGGTCTTGATGTAACCACGCTCCATGTCGATGATGCCTTCGAACAGGCCGGAGTTGGGGATCATGCCGATGAAGCCGAACAGACCGAACAGGCCGTCTTCCTCGTCAGCTTCCACAGTGGTCAGCTCGCCGGTCTTGACGTTGCGGACGATCATGGTGTTCAGCAGCTCGTCGCCGTTGACTTCCTCAACAACGCTGTCCCACATGAAGAACAGCTTGGGGTTCTTGAATGCCTTCTCCTGGATGGACTTGGCAGCGCGCAGCTCGTCACGGCGGTGGATGATGGTGACCTTCCGTGCGAACTTGGTCAGGTACATAGCTTCCTCAACAGCGGAGTCGCCGCCGCCGACCACGAAGACCTCGAAGTCCTCGAAGAAGTTGGCGTCGCAGGTAGCGCAGAAGGAGATGCCCTTACCAACAAACTTGCCCTCGTTCTTGCAGCCAATGGGGCGGGGGAACGCACCGGTGGCCAGGATCACGGTCTTGCCCAGGTACTCGCCCTTGGCGCCGACCAGCTTCTTAACTTCACCCTCCAGCTCGACGGACTTGATCATGTCGGAGACACGCTCTGCGCCGAACTTCTTGCACTGCTCAGTCATGCGGGCGATGAGAGAGGGACCGCTCTCGCCTTCGACGATCTGGCCGGGATAATTTTCAATTTCATCGGTGATGGCGATCTGACCGCCATCCTGGCCCTTCTCAACGATCAGGGTCTTCAGGCAGCTACGGCCGGCATACAGACCGGCAGCCAGGCCGGCGGGGCCGCCGCCCAGGATAATGACGTCATAAATATTGTTCATTGGAATCACTCCTAAAAATTATTTCGGGTGCCCCCGCAGCCGAAGCTGCGGGGGGTTCCGTTTAGAACAAATAGGGGAGAGAATTAGACCTCGAACACGGTCTGCTTGTCGACCTCGACGGAGAATGCCTTGATGGCAGCGTCAACCAGCTTGTAACGCAGGCTGTACTCGTCTTCCTTGGTCAGAGTGGGGTTGCCCAGGGGGTGGGGGATTGCGATGGTGGGGATGATACGGTTTGCGCCAACCGTCAGGGAGATAGGAGTAATGGTGCACATGTGCACGACAGGAATACCGACACGCTCGATTTCCTTAACCATCGTTGCGCCGCAACGAGTGCAGGTGCCTCATGTAGAGGTCATGATAACGGCGTGGACTCCATCGCGCAGCAGCTTCTGAGCGTACTCAGCAGCGAAAGCCTTGGAGGAGGCAACAGCGGTACCGTTACCAACAGTGGTGTAGAAGTAGCGATGCAGCTTGCCAATCTTGCCTTCCTTCTCCATCTGACGCAGAACGTCGACGGGCAGGACGCGGTTGGGCTCGTCGTTGGCATAGACGGGGTCGTAGCCGCCATGAGCGGTAGCCCAGCCCTCAGCGGTCAGGGTCTCGACGCCCTCGATGTCGTACTCACCGTAGTGAGAAGCGGAGGAGGACTCGATGTGATCGGGGTTGCCCTTGGGGACAATACCACCGGAGGTACACAGAGCGACGGTAGCCTTGCTCATGTCAGCGATAGCCTTGCCGGGCTCGACGCGGTCGAAGTCGGGCATGGGGAACTCGGTGACGAAGGGCTGGTCGTTCAGCTTGGCCAGCAGCATCTTGACGGCGCGCTTTGCACCGCGCTCCTTCTCGAAGAAGTTGCGGCGGATGCCGTTGGGCAGGTAGCCGTCCACGCAGGAAGCAGCCAGCTCCTCGCCCTTCATCAGCTTCATAGCCAGCTTGGCCATGGTGGGAGCAGCCTTACGCATGCCGGCAGCGGAGTTGGCGGTCTCGACGATCAGGATCTTGTCCTTCATGTCAGCACCGGGGTTCTCCTTGTACATACCGGTCAGAACGGGGATGTCCAGAACGGTCTGGACTTCCAGAGCGATGTTGGCACAGGCGTAGCCGTAACGGCCGGCGTTGAAAGCGGGGCCGGCGATGAACAGGTCGGGGTTGATCTCTTTGACCCAGGCCAGGATCTGCTCCTTGGCTTCCTTCTCGTGCTCAGCAAAGTAGGAGTCGCCGCAAACGATGGTGTTCACGATGACAGCCTCGCCCTTCCACTGGGTCTCGAAAGCCAGGCCGGGGCCGACCTTGCCTTCCCGCAGCTCGGGGGCGATATGAGCCATTTCTTCGCCGCCGACGTTGGCGAAGAACTGGTTGATGTAATGTACTACACGATAACTCATTTCGTCAAATCTTCTCCTTTCTTAGGATTATCTTGCGCTCATGCAGTTGAAGCCCATCTCGTTGGTAGCGCCAGTGATAACCTGCAGCTCAGCCTCGATGGAGCCGTCGGGACGCAGAGAACCGGCATGGCCGCCGGCGATGACGTCGACGAAGTCCAGGGTGCCGATAACCTTGTCCATGGGGGGCAGAACGATGACCATGTTGGCATTGCCGCCGGAGACGACAGCGTCAGCCAGAGGATCGGAGTCAGCCAGGGACTGGGACTTGCCGTCCTGACCGGCGTACTCGTCGGTGATCAGAACAGTCTTGATGCCCTGCTTCTCGTTCTTCACGCAGTTCATGATCAGGTCAGCGTCGGGGTTGCCGAAGCCTTCCTCGGAAACGATGACAGCGTCCAGATCCAGCAGCTTGGTCAGCTTGGCAGCCCAGTCGGAGCCGCGCTGCTTGTCAGCCAGGTAGACGTTCTCGTTGGTGATGATGTTGCAGACGTAGTTGATGGTCTTGCCGTGCTGCTCGAACAGCTCAGCAACCACGGGGTTGTTCAGGTGATGGTAGGTGGTGTTCTTGTCACAGGCAGACACGCAGTTGCCGGACAGGATAGCGCCGTCCATGGTCTCGGTGGGGTTCAGCAGGGTAGCGACAATGCGCTTTGCGTCGACGCCGTAGACATAGGTGTCGTGCAGCAGGCCCTGGGTCTGCAGCATGTGCAGGTAACCAACGCGGGGCAGGCCGGGCAGCTTGTTGTAGCCTTCGATGACACCGTAGGTCTCGTAGGTCTTGGTCTCGTCGGGAACCAGGTTGCGGCCCAGCTCACCGATGAAGGTAGCGGCACGCAGGCCGGCGAAACGGACAGCGCGCTCGTAGTCGTGCTGCTTGGTGCCGGCGACGGGCTTGACCACCAGAACCAGGTTCAGGGTCTTGGAGAACGGGGTGTACTGGGCACCGGTGCCGGTCATGTCGATGATGCCTTCCTGGAAGCCCACGATCTTACCGGCGGTAACAACGGCCATACCCTTCAGGACATGGGTCTTGCCGGAGCCGACGGTATCAACCTTGGAGACGACGCCGGGGAAAATGCCGCCGGGGCCCTCAACCTTAACACGGGGCTCGATGACGTCCTTAACAGGGGTGATACGGACGCTCTCGCCGGGTTTTGCGATATCGAGTTCGATGGACTCGATGTAAGCCTTCACGTCGTCGTTTTCGTAGACGAAGGCCTTCACGTCATCAGCGTTGACGTACAGAATGCCGTCTTTGACAGCGCATTCGTTTGAAAATTGGATGTCCTTGATCTGAATGAAACCAAGCTCTAACTTCAAAGCGAATTCCTCCTCCTTTTGTAGATGTATTTTTGGAATGCTTAGGGAATTTTACTAAGACCCGCCGCGGCGTCGAAGTCCAATGCACCGGCCAGCAGGGTATAGTCGATCAGCTGGAAGTCCTGCAGGATCCGCTCCGGCAGGGTCCATCCAATGGGGGTGAACTTATCGAAGGTCAGAATGGCGTTGGCACACAGATTCGCGTGTTCCATGTTGAAGCCCTTCTTTTCCTTGGTCACCACGATGGACTTGTAGGGGGTCTCATTGGGTTTAACGGAGCCTGCGATGGGGTGGGTGCGAAGCTCATAACCTTCATAGACCATATCCCGAACCTTGACCAGGATCTCCCGGAAGGAGATCTCGTGATAGTCAATGGTGTAATAATCGCTGAGGCAGCGAACCACCAGGGGATTATTGGTGATGATTTTGATGTCCAGTCCGCTCTTCATTGCGATGTATCTCCTTGCCTATCCGGGTATAAAAATAACAGGACCTGGTCTGCGTAATATAATTGTTTACGCATAGCCTTGCCCTGTATCTGAACCTGAGAGATTCCTCTTGCGAGTTGCTCCTTCGGTGCTTACGCTTTCCAGAGTTGTGTCAAGGTACAGTCCTTTTGCCTGAAATGTTCATGTCACTGCGGCAAGCTGTGACACTTATTCCTTCGGCGCCGCCTGCGCGGTCTCTCCAGTACCCATCATCCACCGGTATGAAATTCTCTTCGGGTTCATAGGAACCTACTATCCACAAGGCTATTAAACTCCATTTTCCCGAAAAAATCAAGGCTTATTTTTTATTATCGATTCATTGAATCGAAAAACGGACTTTTCCCTCTGCTGATATCGATTAGAAAAGGAAGAATATAACGCAAAAACTGAGGAAAAATCGGAAAAATTGGGTGTTTTTCTAAAAAAACGCGTAAAATTACATAGGGTTTTATGTGGATATAGAAAAAAATGCCTGATTTTTGGTTAATTTTACAAGACGCAAAAAAGGCCCTCCGCTTTCGCGGAGGGCATGTGGCGGGAATATGTGGGAATCGAACCCACCCGGGAGGTTCCTAGCCCCCCTCACCGGTTTTGAAGACCGGGGGACACACCAGCACCCATATACTCCCATATTGCCTGTGGATTATACCACAGGCTTTTGAAAAAAGCAAGCCTAAAACTCGCTTTTTATCATCAGAATCGATCAAAAGGCTGGTTCAGCCGCCGCAGATCCCCGTCTTTCTTGGTAATCCGGTTCTTGTCGTAGTATTCCAGCACTGCCAGGGTGTACTTCCGGGAGGAATTTAAGAGATCCCGCAGCTGGCCCAGGGTCAGGGTCTCATTTTCGTCAAAATGCTTCTGCACCACCTGGCAGACATCCGCGTACACATCCTTGTACCAGCAGATCTGGGGATTGAGCATCACCAGCTCGCCGGAGGTGACGATGCTCTCCAGTACCTGTTTGGCGTCGGTTTTTTCGTTCTGAGGGAAGCCGGCCATCACATCGTCGGTGGCGGGGGATTCGAGACCTGCCTTCCGGTAGGTCTGGATCAGCTTTTCCCGGATGTTCCGCTGCCGCTTGGTCAGGGTGATGACAAAGTCAGAAAGGGCATACCGGTCGGAGACCCGGCTGATCTTGCCTTCGGACCGCAGGGCACCCAGCAGGGCATCGGCGGAAGTCTGGTCCATATTCTTAAAGAGCTTCTGGCGCAGCTCCGCGGCCTTCATACCCGCGTGGAGGGGATTGACCTTGTGGTACTGGCCCAGAATGTCCTTGCACTCGTTCCAGATCCGGTCCATGACCGAGGAGGCGGCGAATTTGCCGGGCAGGGGCTCCACGGCACGGCCCTGGCTCACCAGATCCCGGATGGACTCGGCAGCCTCGCTTTCATCGCAGCGGAGCTTCGCTGCCAGCTGGGCGGCGGTGGGCAGCTGGGCGGCGAACTCGGACAGAACCTGCAGCACCTGATCGCTGCCGGAGCCGCTTTCCCGGATCTTCAGAGCTTCCAGCACGCCGGTGTCGGTGCGCTTGTGGCGCTGGGGGGAATCGTCCAGGATCACGCCGCCGCCGATGGTCTCCAGAGGGGAGAAGAAGCGGATAACGAACCGGTCGCCCTTCTTGGTGGCAATGGGCTCGGAAAGGCGCAGCTGGGCATAGCAGCTCTCACCGGGCTGCAACTGGTCCTGACCCAGCAGCACCACCTTGGCCAGCAGCACGGAAGCACCGTGGTACAGATGGACCTGGGTGTCGTTATGGATGATCCGGCGGGAGGTCCGCAGATTCTGCAGCCGCACGTCCAGCATCCGGCTGGTGCGGATGGAATCGGGCTTGGCAACACTGTCACCCCGCTGGATATCGGTCTTTTTCAGGCCTGCCAGGTTCACAGCCACACGCTGACCGGCATAGGCGGTGGTCACGTCCTTGCCGTGGACCTGCAGATTCCGGATTCGGGTCTGAACGCCGGAGGGTACCAGCTCTGCCGGGTCGCCCTCGTGCATGGAACCCTCAATGAGGGTGCCGGTGACCACGGTGCCGAAGCCGTCCACGGAGAACACCCGGTCCACAGGCAGCCGGAAGGGAACACGCATGCTCTTTTCACTGGCCTTGTGGACCAGCTGCCGCAGGGCTTCCTTCAGCTCCGGAATGCCCTGGCCCGTATGGGCGGACACGGCCATAATGGGCTTGCCCTCCAGGAAGGTGCCCTCCACCCGCTGGTGGATCTCCTCGTCCATCATTTCCAGCCACTCCGGGTCCACGGTGTCGGCCTTGGTGATGACAAGCAGTCCGTCCTTGACGCCCAGCAGCGTCAGAATGTCCAGATGCTCGATGGTCTGGGGCATAAAGCCGTCGTCGGCTGCCACAACCAGCATGGCCAGGTCGATGCCGCCGGCGCCTGCCAGCATATTTTTAATGAATTTCTCATGGCCGGGCACGTCCACGATGCCGGCCTGGGTGCCGTCGGGCCAGTCCAGGTGGGCAAAGCCCAGCTCGATGGTGATGCCCCGCTTCTTTTCCTCAGCCAGCCGGTCGGTTTCGATGCCGGTGAGAGCCTTGATGAGGGCGGTCTTGCCGTGGTCAACGTGTCCGGCGGTGCCGATAATTACATGCTTCATGCCAGGGCCTCCTTTACAGCGCGGACGATGGTGGGGAAGTCCTCCACCCAGAGGGTTCTGGCGTCCAGCAGATAACGGTCATTGTGGATGCGGCCCACGATGGCGGTTTCGCCCAGCCGCAGCTTTTCTTCCAGTGCTTCCACAGCGCCTTCCAGGGCAACGGCCCAGGAGGGAATGGTCTGGGTGGGCACGGAGCCGCCGCCAACCTGGCCCTCCACGGCGGCAAGCTGGGCGGGAATACCTGCCTGGTTCAGCTGATCGCAGAGGATACCGGCCTTCTCCTTCAGTTCATCGGCGGAGGCGGAGAGCATGGCCATGGTGGGGATATCGCTCCAGGTGCCGTTATCATAGCTGCGCAGGGTGGATTCCAGAGCGGCCAGGGTCATCTTGTCCACACGCATGGCTCTGGTCAGGGGATGCTTCTTCATCTTATCCACATACTGCTTCTTACCAATAATAATACCTGCCTGGGGACCGCCCAGCAGCTTGTCGCCGGAGAAGGAGACCACGTCCACACCGGCCCGGATGGAATCCTGCACGGTGGGCTCGTCGTGGAGGCCGAACTGCTCCAGATTCACCAGGGAGCCGCTGCCCAGGTCCTCAATGACGGGCAGATTGTATTTATGGCCCAGCTCCACCATCTCGGCCAGGGTGGGCTTTTCCGTAAAGCCCACGATCCGGTAGTTGCTGGTGTGGACCTTCATCAGGGCCTTGGTCTCGGGGCAGATGGCCCGCTCGTAGTCAAACAGATGGGTCTTGTTGGTGGTGCCCACTTCCTTCAGCTGGGCGCCGCAGGCTTCCATGATGTCCGGCACCCGGAAGGAGCCGCCGATTTCCACCAGTTCGCCCCGGGACACGGGGACCTGGCCGCCGGTGGTCATGGAGGAGAGCACCAGCAGCACGGCTGCTGCGTTGTTGTTCACAACCAAGGCGCTTTCCGCACCGGTGAGGCGGCAGATCAGCTCCTCCACATGGCTGTAGCGCAGGCCGCGGCCGCCGGTGGATACATTATATTCCAAGGTGGAGTAGCGCCGGGCGGCATCGGATGCGGCCTGGGCAGCCTTCTCGGACAGGCAGGCCCGGCCCAGGTTGGTGTGCAGCACGATGCCGGTGCCGTTGATGACGGTGCGCATGGAAGGCCGGACATCGCTGCGGATCTGACCGGCGATTTGGGCAAAGAGCGTTTCCTGATCGGGCAGTGCGTCAATCTGGCCGTTTAAGATGCCCTGCCGCAGATTACCGATGACCTTGCGTACGGCATCGGTGACGGTCTGTTCGGGGTGTTCACCGCGCAGCGCCTCCACAGCGGGGGCGCGGAGCAGTTCGTCCACCTTCGGGAGCTTGCGCAGAAGCTGCTGATTCATTTCTGTGTCCTCCTGTATGTACATTTGATTTATCATAATCTATTTTTCGCCGATTGTAAACCGATTTCCGGAAAAAGTTCTGCTCCGGGCTCTGGAAACGTTCTCCTATAATAGAATTTTTCGATAATAGAGATTTTAAAGGGGTAATAATAAACATTACCGTTGCGTAATTATCGATTCTTTAGTATCATATAAGAGATGGTAAAGATTCTTTGCCGCAGCTTGGTCAGAAGGAAGGACTGTACCCGCTGCGGCAGAGCTGATAAATCATCCCCCAGCCCTGTTTTCATTACACGGCATCCCCCTCTCTTTTCCTTATATAATATAGGGGGAAGAGGAATCAAAACAACAAGGAGGAAAAACTATGGAAAACTTGAATGCGACTTTGCTGCCCATTGTTCAGAAGATCAACGGCTATCTGGCTGACTACGTTCTGATCTTCCTGCTGCTGGGCGCCGGCCTGTGGTTCACCGTCAAGACCGGCTTCGTACAGCGCTACCTGGGTCAGGGCCTGAAGAGCATCTTCGGCAACCTGAGCCTGAAGGGCGACAAGCAGGAGAGCGGCATGAGCTCTTTCCAGGCTGTGGCAACCGCCATCGCCGCACAGGTCGGTACCGGCAACATCGTCGGTGCATCCGGCGCCATCCTGACCGGTGGTCCCGGCGCCATCTTCTGGATGTGGGTCATCGCCTTCCTGGGCATGTCCACCATCTACGCTGAGGCTGTTCTGGCTCAGAAGACCCGTATCATCAAGGACGGCGAAGTCCTGGGTGGTCCCGTCTACTACATCACCCACTTCATCAAGGGCGGCTTCGGCAAGTTCCTGGCAGGCTTCTTCGCCATCGCCATCACCATCGCTCTGGGCTTCTTCGGCTGCATGGTCCAGTCCAACTCCATCGGCTCCACCATCGAGACTGCCTTCGGCATCCCCGGCTGGATCGTGGGTATCGTTCTGGTTGGCATCTGCGCCCTGATCTTCATCGGCGGCACCCAGCGCCTGGCCTCCGTCACCGAGAAGCTGGTTCCCATCATGGCTGCCATCTTCCTGGCAGGCGGCCTGATCGTTCTGATCGCCCGGATCAAGTACATCCCCGCAACCTTCGGCATGATCTTCAAGTATGCCTTCCAGCCCCAGGCCATCATCGGCGGTGCCTTCGGTATGGCTATCAAGACTGCCATCTCCCAGGGTGCCAAGCGCGGCCTGTTCTCCAACGAGGCCGGTATGGGTTCTACTCCCCATGCCCACGCACAGGCTAACGTGGCTCACGCTCACGATCAGGGCGCCGTGGCTATGGCAGGCGTCTTCATCGACACCTTCGTGGTTCTGACCCTGAACGCTCTGGTCATCATCTCCACCCTGTACACCGAGGGCGGCATCCTGGCGGGTGGCTATGTTGGCGCTGTTACCGAGACCATCGGCAAGACCAACCTGGCCCAGACTGCTTTCGGCGTGGTCTTCGGCGAGGGCCTGGGCGCTGCATTCGTTGCTGTCGCTCTGTTCTTCTTTGCCTTCTCCACCATCCTGTCCTGGAACATGTTTGGTAAGATCAACATCACTTACCTGTTCGGCAAGAAGGGCGTTCTGGTTTACACCATCATCTCCCTGGTCTTCATCTTCCTGGGCACCATGATGTCCTCCGACCTGGTTTGGGAGCTGACCGATACCGCCAACTACCTGATGGTCCTGCCCAACGTGGTGGGTCTGGTTGCCGGTACCGCAATGGTCAAGTCTATCCTGAAGGAAGGCAAGGAAGCCATTGCCAAGAAGTAATTCCTGACCCGAATTACAGTATCCTTCCAAAACAAGCAGGGCCGCTCCGAAAGGAGCGGCCTTTTGCTGTACCTGAAAAGGCGAGATAAATTATCGTTTAGCGGGCAATGCCCGCAGATAATGCGTGCCTGGTGCGTCAGTATTCTTTATTTCCCTGACCCGCTCGGTAACGCTACATGTTCAAAATTGGCTTAGTTATTGAGCTGTATCGAACCGGGTGAGCCCAATGGCGTAACGATTACTACCAGGGTATCAGGCTCGAATTGTCAGCGGCCACTGGCCGAATAAACGATAATTTACCGTCATATCCGGATACAAAAGAAGTGCCGCTCCGTGGGGAGCGGCACTTTGCATGTTATTCGTTTTCCATCAGCAGCTGATACTGCTCCTTGCCGGTGACCTCATACACGCCCTCCACGTCCTCGTCCATGATCTCCAGATGGGGATCGGGGGACTGGTACAGCACGCAGGTGCCGCAGGAGGAGCTGAGCTTCCGGGGAACCGGCATCATCCGGGCAGTCAGACCCAGGGAAGTGAGCTTCCGGCAGGTCATCAGGGCAGACAGATGGGTGTGAAAGGTTGCGATAAATTCCTTCATTACTTGGCCAGATTCAGTTTGTAGTCGGGGCCGTCCTGGGAAACGGTGACCTTGTAGCCGCAGGAATTGGCGTAGCGGGTGATGTTCTCCACGGCGCACTGATCGTCCACCAGGACCTCCAGAGCGGCGGGATTGTTCTTCTTAACTTCCTTCTGGACCATGACCACGGGCATGGGGCACAGGAAACCTCTTGCGTCAACCATTTTCATTTCCTCCTTAATTCTTAGCCTTCTTGGGCAGATGCACCAGGGAAACGATCAGCAGCACTGCCAGAGCGATGAACACAGCAACCTGACCATTGGTCTTGATGCCGCCGACGATGTACTCGCCTGCCTCGCTGACGGAGTCAGCGGAACCGGCCAGACCGAAGTTGTGAGCCAGAGCGGCACCGGCCATCATACCGAAGACGGTGACAGCGCTGTCGCCGTTGCCGGAACCGGCCAGGATCAGCTGACGCAGGGGGCAGCCGCCCAGGAGCACGGAGCCCCAGCCGACGATGACCATGCCCAGGAAGTTCCACATATGAGCGCTGTGGGCCACGGGCTGGCTCTGGAAGCCCAGCTTAAACTTGCCGAAGATCAGGTTGCCGATGAGGGCAGCCAGGAACACGGCGATGAAACCGTACAGAAGCTTGAAGTCCTTGAACATGATGCTGTCGCGGATACCGCCGGCGAAGCACATACGGCCCTTCTGAGCCAGAGCGCCAACCACCAGAGCGATGATGAAGGCAACGATCACGGGAGCCTGCATGGAGCCGGGGCCCTTCTCGGAGATCTTGAACAGGGAAGGAACCAGCAGGAACAGGATCAGCAGGCCGCCGAAGACAGCGGGAAGGACAGCGCCCTCAGCCTTGCCCACGTCGTAGGCGCGCTTCAGGGAGAAGCCCTTGTTCAGGAAGATGGTGCCGATGAAGATGCCCACGGCGAAGCCGATGGTGGCAACCAGGGCATTCAGGTCGCCGCCGGCCAGACGCAGAACCATGCGCAGGGGGCAGCCCAGAAACACCAGAGCGCCGATCATGACCAGAGCGCCCAGGACAAAACGGACAGCGGGGGAGGAGCCGGCCTTTGCGCGGAACTCCTTGGAGGCCACGGCCATGATGAAGGCACCGATGACCAGACCGGGGATCTCAGGACGGACGTACTGAACGACTGCTGCGCCATGCATACCGCAGGCACCCACGATATCCCGAAGGAAGCAGGCAATACAGAAGCCCATGTTCACGGGGTTGCCCAGCAGAGTCAGCGCAACGGCTGCGATACCCACAGCGGCGCCGGCCAGGACCACTAACCAATTGATCTTTTTCAAAATAAATCGCCTCTCTTTAACAAAAATCCCCAATGGGGTATTCTCATTATAGGGTCAATTTCTACAAAAAGCCAATATTATCTATAGATGGAACCAACGTATTATTGATAAAAACGATGCTTAATTTGCGCTGCGCAGCTGCTGATCCTGAATGAACCGGACGAACTTATGCTCCAGACTGGTCAGGATCGTATCCTTGCGCCAGCACAGGTAGATCTTGCGGTAGGCACCGCCCACATCCAGATCGAAGGCCAGCAGTCTTCCGGCGGCCACATCCTCCCGGACCGTGAGCCAGGAGATAACGCTGACGCCCAGTCCCCGGCTGACGCTGGAACGGATGGCTTCGGGGTTATCAATCTGGGCAATGACGTTCAGGGAATCCTTGGACAGCCCGCACTGGCTTAAGTAGGCGTTCATGGCCTGCCGGGTGCCGGAGGATTCCTCCCGGAGGATCATGGGCCGGTCCAGCAGCTCCCGGCCGGTGACGCCCTTGCTCTGCATCTCCCGGTAGGTCTCCTGATTGGCGGTGATGACCACCAGACGGTCCTCGGCCACGGCATGGTAGTGGTAGGCCTGGCGGTTGACGGCGCTGCCCACGAAGCCCAGACGGCACTTGCCCTGCTCCAGGAAGCGGTGGATCTGCATGCTGTCGCCCCGGAGCTGCACATAACGGCTGTCCGGGTATTTCTTCAGAAAGGCTGCCATCAGCTCCGGCATCAGGCACTGGCCGGGGACGGAGGAGGCACCCAGGGTCAGCTGATTCTCCACGCTCTGGTTGCCCAGATCCTGCAGTGCCTGGCACTGGTTGAGAATGTGCTTGCTTTCCCGGTAGACACGCTCGCCCTCTTCCGTCAGGGCCACCCGCTGACGGGCACCCCGCTGGATCAGGCGGACACCCAGGATCCGCTCCAGCACACTGATATGGGAGGAGATGGTGGACTGGGTCAGGTACATGGCCTCGGCGGCCTTGGTAAAGCTGCGGTATTCTGCTGTGGCCACGAAGGCCTCCAGCTGCTTCAGATTGATTTCCAGCATGATTACTTACCTCGCTGCTCCTTTTTTCGTGACAATTGGAAAAAACTGTGATATACTGCAGAAAAAAGGAGGGATTACTTTGCGTACGATTTATTTGGACAACGGTGCCACGTCCTTCCCCAAACCGGAAGGCGTCAGCAGTGCCATGAAGGATTATTTGGATCATGTAGGCGCCACCATCAACCGGTCCGTCTACGGCAGTGCCCAGGATGCGGGCCTGGTGACATTGCAGCTGCGGGAAAGCCTGGCGAAGCTGTTCCACTTTACTCAGCCTGCCACCCATGTGATCCTGACGCCCGGCGCCACCTGGGGCCTGAACATGGCCATCAAGGGCGCGCTGAAGCCCGGGGACCACTGCATCGTCAGCTCCATGGAGCATAACGCCGTCATGCGGCCTCTGCTGCAGCTGAACGGTGTGGAATACGACCGGGTGACCTGCAATCGGGAGGGTTTGCTTGACCCTGCGGATGTGGAAAAGCTCATCAGACCCAACACGAAGCTGCTGGTGATGGCTCACGGCTCCAATGTCTGCGGCAGTGTGCAGGACGCAGCCGCAGTGGGCGCCATCTGCAAAAAGCACGGCATCGATTTTGTGCTGGATGCCGCCCAGACCGCGGGACATTATCCCATTGACTTCGAAGCCTTCGGCCTTTCGGCCCTGTGTGTCCCCGGCCATAAGGGCCTACTGGGTCCCAGCGGTATCGGCGCACTGCTGATGACAGACGAGTTTGCCCGGAAGATCGATGTGATCGTGGCCGGCGGCACCGGCAGCGCTTCCGACAGCGAATATCTGCCGGATTATCTGCCGGACCGGTTTGAGTCCGGTACCCCCAACCTGCCCGGTATCTACGGTTTCGAGGCCGCTGTGCGCTATGTACGGCAGCGGGGTGTGGAGGACCTGCGAAATCACGAAATGGCCCTGTGTGAACGTTTCCTTGCGGGCCTTAAGAAAATCCCCGGCGCTGCCATGTGCGGCACCTGGGACTTAAACCGCCGGGTGGGCGTGATCAGTGTGGATTTTGTGGGACAGGACAATGCTCTGGCCGCCTTCCGGCTGGAAACCGAGTTCGGCATCCTGACCCGCTGCGGCCTTCACTGCGCCCCTTCCGCCCACAAGACGCTGGACACGTTCCCCAGGGGAACCGTCCGGTTCTCCCTGGGGTTTGCAAGCACGGAAGATGATGTGGATGCGGCCTTAGCCGCCATCCGGATTATCAGCGAAGCTTGATTCTGGCGCCGCCCTGATATTCTGCCACCGTTCCGATGCGCTGTGCGCTGGGGACGGTGGTTTTCAGTTCTTCAAACAGGGCGTCGGCATCCTCGGGGGCCACGGCGATCATCAGGCCACCGGCGGTCTGGGGATCGTACAGCAGATCCTGCTTGGCCAGTTCGATATCGCCGGCGTCCACGGCCTTCTGGGCGTAGCGGCGGTTGCGGTACATACCGGCGGGCAGGATGCCCATCCGGGCCAGCTCCAGTGCTTCGGGGATCAGGTCGATGGCGTCCACATTCAGGGTGATCTCGGTATCGGAGCCCTGGGCCATCTCGTAGCTGTGGCCGATGAGGCCGAAGCCGGTGACATCGGTGCAGGAATGGACATTGTACTTGACCATGGCGTCCCGGGCGGACTTGTTCAGGGTGGTCATCATCTTGTAGGCCAGGTCCATGGACTCCTTGCTGGTCAGCTCAGCCTTGTGGCCGGTGGTCAGCACGCCGATGCCGATGGGCTTGGTCAGCAGCAGCACATCGCCGGGCTTGGCGCCGGAGTTGGTCAGCATCTTGTCGGGATGGACGAAGCCGGTGACGGACATGCCGTACTTGGGCTCGGCGTCATGGATGGAGTGGCCGCCGGTGATGATGGCGCCGGCCTCGTAGCACTTCTCATAGCCGCCCCGGAGGATCTCGTGGACAGCCTCCTTGGGCATATCCTCGGGGATGCACAGCAGGTTCAGGGCCAGCTTGGGCTCGCCGCCCATGGCGTAAACGTCGGAAAGGGAGTTGGTAGCGGCGATCTGACCGAAGAGCCGGGGATCATCCACCATGGGAGGGAAGAAGTCCACGGTCTGGACCAGGGCCAGGTCATCGGAAACCTTGTAAACGGAGGCGTCATCGCTCTTGTCGAAGCCAACTAAGAGGTTGGGATCGTAGTGGACCTGCAGGCCGTCCAGCAGCTGTGCCAGAACACCGGCACCCACCTTTGCGCCGCAGCCGCCGCAGCTTGCCAGCTTGGTCAGTTTGATATTTTCTTCTGCCATATGTAACACTCCTTGAAATGGTAATTATTGATAAAACCGATTATAAATTACCACGAAATTTGTCGGGTGTCAAGTTATAACATTTTTAACGATGTAATCATATAGATATAGATTTTATCGATAGCAGAGCAAATCCCCGGCAAATTTTCATGCCGGGGATTATGGTTATTTCTGCTTATCCAGCCGTCCCATGCCGATGAGGATGGAGCCCAGGCTCAGCACCTCGCAGATGATGGCGCCCAGGGAGAATACGCCGATGTTGTAGATCAGCCAGCAGGGGGAGCTGATGAGACCGTAGCGCCGGATGGAAGCGGCATCCTGCTTGCGGAAGCTCAGGGTGGCGGCGGTCATGCCGATCACCGGCAGGAATTCCAGGATCAGGTTCACCGCTGTAGGGTCCTTGCCCAGCACCGTGAAGGTCAGCAGGTAGCTTGCAAGGTAGGTCAGCAGGAATCCCGCCAGCCAGGCCGGATGATTGGCCCGAAGTTTGTCCCGGTTGATGAATACCACCGCCCGGATGGCGCTGATGATATTCAGGATACAGCCCATGGTGGCCCCCAGCAGGAAGAAATTCAGGGCAAACAGCAAAGAGCCGCAGAGCTGGAAGCCGATGACGCCCCGGCGGGTTTTCTGCTGATAGGACAGAATATTGAAGCCCATGGCCGCCAGACCCACAGCCTGGGCAAAAATTGCACTCATTTCACCCATACAGCGTCCTCCTGAAAGGTCAGCAGCGCCCGATGCTCCCGCTGATAGCTGCCCCGTTTTTCCTCCCAGTGCTGCAGATTCACATGGTCGGAAAAGATACTCAGGGCATCGTCAAAATCCACCCATTCGGGAGTAAGTCCCCGCTCCGCCTCCAGCTCCGTCAGGGCCATAGGGGCCTGTCCAACTTCCTGACAGAGGAAATAGTGGCTGATGTAGCACCAGTCGCCGTAGTATTCCTTCAGGGTCAGAAACTGCCGTTCTGGCCGGACCAGATACCCGGTCTCCTCCCGCAATTCCCGGGTGCAGCAGGCTTCCAAAGTTTCGCCCTCTTCCAGACCGCCGCCGGGGATCAGATACCAGCCGGTCTTTGTTTCATGGGATAAAAGCAGCTTTCCCTGCCGGAAAACCAGCCCCCGGCAGGCGATGCGGGTGTGGAGGGCATGACCTTGGTAATTTTTACCGATGATCTCAATGGTTTTCATGGATAAAACCTCTTATTCCTTCACCCGGCCGGACTCGATCAGCTCCCGGCGGAAGGCCTCCGGATTCTTCAGGTCGTAGTCCTGATGATATTCCTCGGCGGGGTAGAAGCTCTTGAAGGGCTCAATGGAGATGTACACCGGGCCGCCCTCCTCCTCGATGAGCTTGTCGATGCCCTCGTAGCAGATCCGCTCCTGCTCCTTATTTAAATAGTAGACAGCCAGGGTGTAGGAGTGGCCCCGGTCGATGTACTGTCCGTCGGGATCGAAGGGGTTGACGCTGCCCAGGAAAATTTCAAACAGCCGGGCAAAGGACACCCGCTCAGGGTCGTAGTCCACCCGGATGGTCTCCCGGTGGCCGGTCCGCTGGTATTTCACATCCTCGTAGGTGGGATCCGGCTCGTCGCCGCCGGAATAGCCGCTGACCACGCTGTATACGCCTTCCATCTGCCGGAAGGTGGGGGTAATGCACCAGAAACAGCCCCCTGCAAAATAAACAGTTTCCATGGAAACACATCCTTTCTGTGGGGTTTATTGTAGCAAACAGGAAAGAGGTTGGCAAGATAAATTATCGTTTAGTGTATCAAAGCCTTCTCCTCGAGGAGAAGGTGCCCCCGAAGGGGGCGGATGTGGTGTAGCCGCCTTCGGCGGCGTTACCGCAGTGCGATTTCGCAGAAATGCTGACAAAATCGTTACATTGTGCCGCACACCACATCAGTCACCGCTTATGCGGTGCCAGCTTCTACTCAAGGAGAAGCCTTTGGGCGCTCCCGCGCCGCAGCAACCATAGTAAGCTAAACAATAATTAGCACGAGCAAGCTCCCCCGGGATCCGGGGGAGCTGCAATGTTTATTCCACAATGATGGCGATCTCCGTATCCGCTGCCCAGCGGTAGCTGAACATGGGCGTCAGCCAGACCTCGTCATAGGGATAGTCCTTCAGGGGGAAGATATCCAGAAAATAGGTGAACTTGCCGTTTTCATCCTCTTCGCCGAAGGTGCTGGACCACATGTTGATCTCATATTCGTTCCCCTCCGGATCGTAGTACAGGTGCTGGAACAGCTGGTGCATGGGGGTCCCCTCCGTCCAGTCTGCCCGGAAGGACACGATCCAGTCATCCCCCTCCCGGAGGGCGGACTCAAAGGCGGCGCCCTGGGGCAGGGGGCCGGTCTCGCCGGTGACCAGGTTCACATAGGTGGTCTGGTGGGCTTTTTCCAGGAATTTTGCCCCGGTGATCACGATTTTCAGCTGTTCCACATCGTAGAAGTAGGTACTCTCCGCCCGGTAGGAGGTCAGATAGGGATCGTCTGCAGCGCCGGTGGCAATCAAACCATTGCTGCCGGATTCAAACCGGATACCCCTGTCGGTTTCGATGTAGTATTCCAGGGTCTGAATCCAGGCGGTGTTGCTTTCGCTCTCCCGCACATTGATCCGCAGGTTGCTGGGATAGACCTCCACCTCTGTGACGGTGAGCTTCTGACCGTCGATTTCTACGGTCTGATTCACCTCATACAGCTTTCCGGCGGCGGTGAACAGGGGATCAAATTCCAGCAGGAACTCAAATTCCGCAAGATAGGTGGGCTCCGGGATCTCTTCGAACTCCGGGAACCGGTCTGTGACGGGCTCCGGCGGGCCCGCGGATATGTCAGATGCCCAAACCTGCAAGGAGCAGATTAGACGCTCCGGTACATCACCATCGGTGAAATCGATGGTAAAGTTACCAAGCTCACCGCGCTCCAGATCAAAGGCGTAATTCACAAGGCTGTGATGCAGGTAGCCCCCTTCAGAATTGTACACATCCGGATCCGCGTTGAGAATGGGGTATTCCTCAGAGCTGAGCCGGTAGAATACGTTTACCTGCTTCTGATCCACGATCAGGTAGGCAATTTCTGCCGTAATACCGTTGGCGCTCTGGCTTAAGTCCATGGGCTGCACAAATTCATTGTCCACTGCGTCGCTTAAGGACCGGGAGAAGGTCACAGCTTTGGCCAGCTCCCGCAGTCCCGGCACCCGGGAACAGGCGTAGGCCACCGGGGCGCAGAAATTCACCAGCAGGACAAAAATGGCAAAGCCGGCGGCGAAGCTGCCCAGACTCCGCAGGAGGATCTGTGCGGTTCTCTTTTTCTTTTTCGCGTAGGCTCGGTCCAGGGTCTCTTCCAGTGCAGGGACTTCCCGGTCAGCTTCCGCCAGCAGGGCGTTCAGTTCTTCCATTCGGTTCATTGTGACACCTCCTCCGATAGTTCCAGACGCAGCAGCTGCAAAGCCTTTCTCTGCCGGGTGGCGGCGGTGCCGTAGGGGATCTTCAGCACCCTTGCGGTCTCCTCCACGGTGCAGCCGGAGAAGAACCGCAGCACCACCACATCCCGCAGTTCTCCGGGAAGCCGGGCCAGGGCCTCCTTCAGGGGCAGCGAATCGAAGTCCTCCGCCGCCGTTTCCGGCAGGTCCTCCAGGGGCACAAGGCGTTTGCGCCGGCGCAGCTCATTGTGACATTCGTTGATGAGGATCCGGGTGATCCAGGTGTCAAAGTATTCCTCCTGCCGCAGCTTTTTATAGCCGCACAGGGCCTTGTACACCGCTTCGTCCACCGCATCCAGCGCATCCGATTCGCTGCCCAGATAAATATAGGCGGTTTTAAAGAGCTTCTGCCGGATGGCAGTGACCCGGGACGCGAATTCTTCTTTGTTCACTGCGCTTCACCTCCTTTGCCCATTAGACGGAATGAGAGGGCATTTCTATTTCGGATTTGGAAGAAGTTTTGATATAAATTATCGTTTATGCGGCCAGTGGCCGCTGACAATTCGAGCCTGATACCCTGGCAGTAATCGTTACGCCATTGGGCACACCCGGTTCGATACAGCTCAATAACTGATCCGTTTTTGAACATGTAGCGTTACCGAGCGGGTCAGGGAAATAAAGAATACTGACGCACCTGGCACGCATTATCTGCGGGCATTGCCCGCTAAACGATAATTTATAGTACAGCGACCGGCGCAAAGCGCCGGTCGTTACCGATTAGAAATGATGCAGCACCAGATCGAAGGCGAATTTCATGCCGGGGAGCAAACTGTCGATCTCCACGTATTCCTCCCTTGTGTGGGCACCGAAGCCCCGGTAGACGCCCAGGCACAGGGCGGCAACGCCCCGGGACAGGGGGATATTGCAGTCGGTGGAGCCCACGGAGAAGGTCAGCTCCCGGCCGTAGTGGCGCAGCGTGGCCTCCTGAGCCCGGAGGGTCATGGCGGCCATGGCGGCTTCATCCACCTGACCGGAGCAGGGACGGTCGCCCACCAGGGTAGCGGTGACGGTGATGCCCTTGGTCCGGTAGAAATCCAGGGCGGCATTCAGGTGCCGTTCCATGATGGCCAGGGCCTCTGCCTCATCGGACCGGAACTCATAGAGCATTTCCGCGTGCTGGGCAATGGTGTTGACAGAGGTGCCGCCGGAGATGGTGCCCACATTGTAGGTGGTCTTGCCCAGAGGCGGGACCTTGACGGTGTAGAGGGTATCGATGAGGGAGGCCAGGTAGGCGATGGCGTTGCGGTTGCCAAAGGCACCGTAGGAGTGACCGCCCTCGGTGTCAATCTCGATGCGGTAGCGCTTGGAGCCCACAGCCCGGTTGACACAGCGGCATTCACCGCCATCGAAGCTGACAAATTCCCGGATCCGGCTGCCGAAGGTGTCAAACAGATGACGGATGCCCTTCAGATTGCCCAGACCCTCCTCACCGGAGTCGGCCACCAGCAGCACGCCGCAGTCCTTGGGCACCAGGTCCTGCTGAGCGATGTACTTGGCTGCCATCAGCAAGGTCACCAGGGAAGCTGTGTCGTCGCCCACGCCGGGGCAGCAGATTCTGCTATCCTCCATGTGCAGGGGCAGGGACTCGGTGTCCGGGAATACCACGTCACTGTGGGCGGCAAATACCACCAGGGGATTGTCCGCCGTGACGCCGATGGGGTAGATCACGTTCAGGGCTTCGTCAATGTACACGCCCTCCGCGCCGTTTTCTTCCAGCCATTTTTTGACGAATTCCGCCCGCTTTTCCTCCTGGTTGGAGGGGGCAGGGATTCGGGCCAGGGTCAGCAGCAGGTTCAGATGCTCCTCCCGATGATCCTCGATCCATTGGGAAATTACGTTTGTAAAAATCATAATGTCACTCCTTGCATTTTGTCCGCAGATTTTCATAGAAGGAAATGGGAATGCGCAGATTACCCTTTCCGGTGCCCAGCTGAATATCCGGCTTTGCCAGTCCGTGGAAATCACTGCCGCCGCCGGGCAGCAGACCGAATTCCACGGCGATTTTCGTTGCCAGGGCAATTGTTTCATCATCGTAGGAAGAATGGTGGGTCTCCATTGCGTCCAGTCCGGCGTCCATCAGCTCCGGCAGAATTTGCCGCAGATCCGGTTCCGTCAGATCCTTTAAAGGATGGGCCAGCACACTGACCGCACCGATTTCTTTGAGAAGTCGGATGGCATCCACCGTTTCCAGATGTCGGGTTCGGACATAGAAGGGCCGATCCTCCCCCAGAAATCGCTCAAAAGCATCCTGCACCGACCGGACATAGCCCTTTTCCAGCATGGCACCGGCCATATGGGCCCGGTTGATGTTGCCGGTGGGGCTTTTGGCCCGGAGAGCCTCGTAGTCCAGGGGATATCCCGCTTCAGCCAGCCGGGCGATCATCTCCTGATTGCTCCGGGCTTTCAGCTGCCGGAATTCCACGGCCACCTGTTCCAGCCGGGCGTAATGCTCCGGGGCCAAAAAGAGGCCAACCAGATGCAGCTCCTTGCCGTGACATTGGGTGGAGTATTCAATGCCGGGAACGGCGGTGACGCCCTGCTTTTCCGCTTCCGCCATAAATTCCGGCAGACCGGAAACGGTGTTGTGGTCCGTCAGGGCAATGGTCAGCTTCAGCGCCTTGGCTTGGGCAATGAGCTGCGCCGGGGTGAAGCTGCCGTCGGAAAAAATCGAATGGGTGTGAAGATCGCAGTACAATTCGGGACCTCCTTGGTATCAGATACCTATATTATACTATTTCACGGCGGAAAAGACAATAAAAATCCCGGCTGCGTTTTGCAGCCGGGAATCTGATCAATTCAGGATCTTTCTTATGGAATCGGCGGAGAGGCTGTATTCCTCTGCCAGCTGGTCGATGGTTCTGCCTGCTTTGTGCTTTTGCCGGATCTCGGCATTGCGCTGGCGGTAGTAGCTCCGGGCACCGGAGGATTCACCCCAGGGCTTTTTCTCATCGGCGTTAGGAACATAGAGGGTCTCGCCGGAGACATATTTCTGAAGCTCCTTCAGCAGCTTGTCCGGCAGCACATCCTGTGCGTTTTTATACTTCATGGAGGAATTCCTCAGGCGTGGAATATTCCCGGATGCTGCCGCCGTTTTGGAGGATATGCTGCCGCATCCGGGCTTCCAGGGCATCGGCGCGGGCCAGGAAGGGGGCAAGGTTATCGAAATCGAATTCCGACATCAGCTCCATTTTCGGCAGGCCGAAGTCGCCGCAGACATCGTTCAGCTCATTTTGCAGAACGATGCCCCACATATGGACCCGGATGGGGTCGTTCTGTCCGGCGTAGTACCGCAGCCGACGCCAGGTGTAGGCAAGCTCAGCGTACCAGTCCGCCAAATCCTGAAAATTATGTTCCTGAGGGTTGGAACTGTCCACAGCCAGGAAATCCCGCACCAGGCAGATCAGCTTGTGGCACAGGTGCTTGCGGTGTTCATCATCATGGGTGCGAATGACTTCCAGATAATTCTCCGCGAAGCCGGTGGGTACCTGGGCCATGGCAGACAGCTCTTCCAGCTGGTAGGTCTGGGAGCGGCGGAAATAATCGTGGTTGTGGAAGGCGATGGCACGGGCCAGGTAGTCCAGCACATAACCGGCGAATACCCGGATTTCACTCTTTTCTGCGAAGAGCAGCTGGGGGTAGAGGTTCTTGGCGGTGGCGTAGGCGATCAGCGCCTGTTTTCGGGCAGTTTCCGGGTCAGAAAGGTTTCTCAGCAGCTGCTGCCGGAGGTTTTCGAACCGGGCGGCATCTTCCTCCGTCCGTGCCCAGAGAAGCTTGGCGTCGGCAAGCACTGTGATATTGTACTCTTCCAGATTGGCGAAGTGTTCCAGACGGTCCCACGCAATGCCCCAGATATCGTAGCCCCGTCCTCCCAGAATGAAGGTCTGGGCAAAGTGCCGTCCCCGGTCGGTAATGGGCACGAAGTAACTGATGGTATCTTTGGCTTCGTTCATATTCAGGGTGGTGTGGGAAACCACCAGGGCGATGTCCTCGGCATAATCCCGTTTGACAGTGTCCAGAACCCAGTTGGTGACAAATGTATCGTAATGCATGGTCTTTCTCCTTTTGCAGTATTCACAGTCGACTGTACTTACAGTATAGCACAGCTTTCCGGAAAGAAAAGGGAAGGAATGGTTTTGGATTGTTCTTTCAGAAGTGAGAGAGTGGGATCGACTCGGGGGTGTTGGGGGGATCAAACAGGGGAGGGTGGATTCGCCTGGCTGCGGCCGGGCCACGGCGTATCATGCAACCAGCTCAGGCTTCAGTATAGCACAGAACGGGAGATTATCAAGAAAAACCAAGGCAGCAGTAATGAAAAGGTGTAAGATCGTGTTTTGTGCCACAGAGAAGATGCAATTATTGATATTTGCGTTTCAATGCTTCCGCCACGGTACGGACAACGGCAATATCATCGTCAGAAAGACCGGAAACATCAATTACTTTTTCCTTCTTTATATCCAGCAAGTAGTCAGTTGTGGTGTGAAATACATGAGCAACGCCAATCAGAACGTCATAACTTGGATATCTGTCTCCGGATTCATAGTAGCTGACGACAGATTTGGAAACGCCGATACGATCTGCAAGCTGTTGCTGAGTTAATTTCTGGCTGGTACGCAGTGCTCTTAATTTATCTCCGAAATTCACTGATGTTGACCATCCTCTCCACATTTTGACAATATTGTATCGTTAATCAATTGACTGAAGGATAACAAAAAGATCAAATATAGTGGAAATTAATATGAACAGATAATAATGAGTTTGCAGTGCCTGTGATCGTACAAAAAACTGTTCGACAGGTTCTTCGAATTTAAGAATCCGGAAACAGTCAGCCAGACTGTTACATGAATATGATCGAATCCGACAGTGGCGCCCCACGCACTGCGTCTGTCATTCTACAGACGGATTCGCCCGGCTGCGGCCGGGCCACGGCGGTTGCGACAGAATATCCGACAAGGGAGGACGGATTCGCTCGCCTGCGGCGAAGCCGCGGCCGGGCAAACAGTCCACCGGACTGTTTGCTTGGACCGGCCTTTCGAATCCGTCACCAAAGCAGAAAAGAGACACACCGAAAGGTGTGTCTCTTTTCTGGTGGGGGAGGACGGATTCGAACCATCGAAGCGAAACGCAGCAGATTTACAGTCTGTCCCCTTTGGCCACTCGGGAACTCCCCCAGATGTTCAGTTGTTTGGTTCAACGAACTTTGACATTATAGCATGAATATGGGATTTGTCAATAGGTTTTACAGAATTTTGTGGTGTGCTTGTGATGTTTTTTCGGTGATACGAAGGGAAGGGGGTGGCGGAAGATCGGCTGTGCGTTATACCGACTGCGGTGGCCAGTTGGCGGCCCATTCGCCTGGCTGCGGCCGGGCCACAGCGGTTGCGGTGGAATGTCGAACAGGGGAGGACGGATTCGTTTGCATTTTCATTCCCAGAGGGAATGAAAATAGAGGATCAGCTCCGTCGAGCCGGGATCAGGCAACGTCCACAAACTGTGGCAGACATCCAACAGACGGATTCGCTTCGCTGCGGCGAAGCCACGGCCGGGCAAACAGTCCGCCGGACTGTTTGCTTGGACCGGCCTTTCGAATCCGTCCACAACGACAAAAAGTCCAACACCGAATGGTGTTGGACTTTTTGTGGCTGTTTTGAACTTAATATATAATATTTGACCGGGTTTAGGGAGCCGTATAAACCGAAAAGACTTAGAGCTGAAACGTTTTTTTGTCTTCCATTTTCCTCAAAAGTGGTCATTTTTGCTTTTGAACTAAATGTATATTTCTTATATAGACTTTCGCTTAGCAAAGAAAAATCTTTTTACTCGATCGCCAAATAGATCAGGTCGATGAATAATCAGGAGCAAAACTACCCAGAGAGATATACTTGCAAGGAGAAAGACTGTCAAAACGATATGTGCGGTTCTCTGACTGTTCAGGTAGGCTTCCTGCTTTGTCATAATGAGATTTCCTTCAGCATCGGAACAACTGTAAATCATATAGCATGACTTAGAAGAAGATACCCACAAAGAATATGTATTTCCGGTACAGAAATCCTCTGGGGAAAGCTGCTTTTTATACCCGTCAAAAAAACTCAATTCAAACGGCATATCATAATCTTCCGAAATCAACAGCAGATCATACGAGATGCTTCGCGTGTGATTTTGAATTTCGTAGTTACGAAAGGTACACGAAACCTGTATCAATTTTTCTGGAACAGAATCATCATAAAATGAAAGGGTTGATACAATTAGCAAACCAACGCTAAGGATAATCATAATAATAAAAAATGTAGTTGATTTTCGCTTGTTGGTTGGAATCTCATAATCCCTTTGGTCCATTCATATCACCCCCTCGTTTAGTATAGCAGAAATATCATTGATTTCAAGTGAATTACAGTTTCCTTCGTCCGAATCCATCATGTAGGTGTTTTGCATCTATGAAAATCGAGCGATTATTATGGGTATAAAAACAGGAAAACCGCTAGAGACTCTAGCGGTTGTGGAGGACGGATTCGCTTTTCTGCGGAAAAGCCACGGCGGTTGCGACATGCCACCGGCATGTCGCTAAGAGCCGCCTTTCGAATCCGTCTCCCCAAAAAGCAGAAAAAGACCAATCCGAAAGGATTGGTCTTTTTCTGGTGGGGGAGGACGGATTCGAACCATCGAAGCGAAACGCAGCAGATTTACAGTCTGTCCCCTTTGGCCACTCGGGAACTCCCCCATATTCTATTTTAGCTCGGTGGAGCCGGTAGACGGACTTGAACCCCCGACCTACTGATTACAAATCAGTTGCTCTACCGACTGAGCTATACCGGCGAACGAACCGAACAGATGTATTATACCACGAGGACGAAAAAAGTCAAGGATTATTTTCGTCTTTGCTTCGAAAAAATCCCTGTGGTGGGTGCATTTCCAGATTCTCCCACCGGTAGAGGGAAAAAACCTTGACTGTACACCGGCTACAGGGTATATAATGGGGCCACAAAGGAGGTAGCTGCCATGACAATCAAAGAAATGGAAGAGCGATGCGGCATCAGCCGGACCAATATCCGCTTCTACGAGGGGGAGGGGCTGATTCACCCGGAGCGTAAGGACAACGGCTACCGGGACTACTCCGAAGAAGATGTACAGGTGCTGAAGAAGGTTCGGCTGCTGCGAAGCATGGAGGTACCGCTGGGTCATGTAAAGGCGGTGGCTTCCGGCGAAAGGAGGCTGAGCAAGGTGTTACAGGAACTGGAACAGGATTTGGATCTGCGGCAGGAAAAGCAGGAACGTACCCGTCAGGCTGCCCGGCAGATGCGCAGAGAAGAAACGGAATTTGATACCCTGGATCCGGACCAGTATCTGGATGCGCTGGAAAACAGTACCCCGGTGGAGGATGCGCCGCCCCGGCTGAATCTGCCCTGGCGGCGGTACTGGGCCAGAATGTTCGACTGGCTGCTGTGCAGCACACTTTCAGCCCGACTGCTGATTCTGATGCCCTGGTGGAAGCTGGGATATCTGCCGCTGAACCTTGTCATCATGCTGGTGGTGGAGCCTGCGCTGCTGTGCCTGTTCGGCACCACGCCGGGCAAGCTGATTTTCGGGATCCGGGTGACGGACCGGGAGGGCAGGCGGCTGAGCTACAACGACGGCCTGGAGCGCACCTGGAGCGTTCTGTGGGAGGGTATGGCTCTGCAGATCCCTCTGCTGGAAATCTACTTCAAGTATCGGGCCATGACGGACCTGGAGGAAGGAGAGCTGCTGCCCTGGGAAGAGGATACGGAGCTGACCTTTGCCGATGGGAAAAACTGGCGATGGATCCTGTTCATCACAGTCTATGGAGCGGTATTTGCGGTGCCTTTGCTGAAACTGCTGGGAGGAGGCTAAGTGATGGAAAAGAATGAAAAAAGAAAAAGACGCCGCTCCCGCCGGATCTCCGGCGGTGATATCCTGGCATTGCTGGTACTGGCCTGCTTCATTTGGGTCATCCCCAGCTTTCTGTTGGATAAGACGAACCCGGATGGTTTGGGGGAATACGGCGTCTACAACGGCCCCATCCTGCCCCTTTCCAGCCTGTCCGGCGGCGAGGGCATGGAGGTCAGCCGGGATGTGACCCTGGATTTTTCCATCTACTATGAGCCCAAGGAATACAGCCACGCCCCGGAGCGGGTACGGGTGACGGATTCCTACACCCTCACAAACCCCACCGAACAGACCATGACCGTGAAGCTTTCCTGGCCCTTTGAGGGCAGGCTGTCGGAGCAGCTTCCCGTGATCACGGTGGACGGCGAACCGGCACAGGCCACCCTCTGGCCTGCAAAGGCGCTGAACGATGGCAAGGGCGGCATCAATGACTTCGGGGAGTACGCCGCCGCGCTGACAGCGAAGGACCTGCTGGCGGAGGCTATGGCCCCGGCCGAGATCTGGGATCAGACCGTCAAGGTCTACCACTTCTACAATCTGAACTACGAAGGGGAGGCGCGGGAAGTTCCGCCCATGCTGGGGATTTCCTACAAGTATTCCAATCAAACAAATCTCTGGATGCGCAGCTGTGATATGTCCGGTATTGCGGATGGTTGGGAACATCTGTATTTTGACCTGGATAAGGATGTGTGGCTCTATGTGGTGGGCGAGGATTTGCAGGAGCTGGAGATCGGCGGCGCCATCGTCCATACCATCGGCATCCACACCGCGTCCCAGGTGGATGGTGTGACCTGGGAGCTGGAAACTTTTGATGCCAGCATTTCAGACTGTCTCTGGGAAGCGGCTCAGGTCTATACCTATGAGGAGGATTGCCCCGGCGGGGCTCTGGTAACCCCGGAAATGCTCTACATCAGCACCCTGGGGGAAATTGCAGACCAAAACTGGATGCCCGGCAACAGCTACAACATGGAAGGATACTTTTACGAGCTGTATACGGATCAGCGGATGCTCTACTGGGTGTTCCCGGTGGAGATCCCGGCGGGGGAATCTGTCACCGTCACCGGCAGCTATGTAAAGAAAAGCCACTACTTTGCCGATGAAATCCGTCATGGCTATGACCTGGCCACCACCCTGGGCTCCAACCTCCGTTTCACGGAGCAGAAGGTGCGCCTTGTGAATACCGAACCTGTGGCCATCATGCCCTGGTATGAGGACGGCCAGGTGAAGGGCTTCCGGCAGAACTTCGGCTTTGATCTCCACAAGGGCATCACGGAAGTGACCCTGGACCTGACCCAGGAATGGTATTATGTGGATCTGATGGTGCTGACAGAGCAGTAAAAATATTGACGAAAAAAGGCCCTGCCGGAGTTCCGGCAGGGCCAAAAATATGCGTTATGGGAATCAGATCTCGATGTCCAGCTTGGCGATGACGGCAGCGCAGCGGGGGCACAGGCCCTCGGCGTTGGCCTCGGTGGAGTGCATCCAGCAGCGGGGGCACTTCTCGCCCTTGGCCTCGGACACGCCAACGGTCAGACCGGGGAAGTTGACACCGGCGCCGACCACGGCACCTTCTTCAGCAGCGGCCCAGTCCACAGCGGAGACGATGCAGATCTCAGCCAGGTTCTTGCCCTGGCAGGCGGCCTGGATGGCGGCATCTTCGGTGGCCAGGGTCACGCGGGCTTCCAGAGCCTTGCCGATGCGCTTGTCGGCACGGGCCTTCTCCAGAACGCCGTTGACGTCCTGACGCAGCTTCATGATGGTGGCCCACTTGTCCATGGCAGCCTCGTCCAGGATATAGGCGGCGAAGTCGCCGGGCATCTGGTTCAGCAGCACGTTCCGCTCATCGTCGGAGGCCAGATGGGGCATGGACTGCCAGATCTCGTCGCAGGTGAAGGCCAGGATGGGGGAGAAGACCTTTGCCATGGCGTCCAGGATCAGATACAGGGCGGTCTGGGCAGCACGGCGGCGCAGGCCATTCTGCTCCTCGCAGTAGAGGCGGTCCTTCAGGATGTCCAGATAGAAGGAGGACAGCTCGACAACACAGAAATCGTTGATAGCATGGGTGACCATGTGGAACTCGTAGCCGTTGTAGGCCTTCTTGCAGAACTTCACCAGGGCATCCAGCTTGGTCAGTGCCCACTTGTCCAGCTCTTCCAGCTGATCGGCGGGGACCATATCGGTGTTGGGATCGAAGTCAGCCAGGTTGCCCAGGCAGTAGCGGGCGGTGTTGCGGAACTTCAGGTAGTTCTGGGCGATCTGTTTGAAGATCTCCTTGGAGCAGCGGACGTCTGCATGGTAGTCAGAGCTTGCTGCCCACAGACGGACGATGTCAGCGCCGAAGTCCTTGATCAGATCGGCGGGGTCAACGCCGTTGCCCAGGGACTTGTGCATGGCGCGGCCCTGGCCGTCAACCACCCAGCCGTGGGTCAGGACCTGCTTGAAGGGAGCGCCCTTGTCCAGTGCGCCCACAGAGGTCAGCAGGGAGGACTGGAACCAGCCGCGGTACTGGTCGGCGCCTTCCAGATACACGTCAGCGGGCCACAGCTCGGGGGTCCGGTGCATCAGGGAAGCGTAGTGGGTGGAGCCGGAGTCGAACCAGCAGTCCAGGGTGTCGGTCTCCTTGGTGAAGTGCTTGCCGCCGCAGTGGGGGCAGGTGAAGCCATCGGGAACCAGCTCCATGGCCTCCTTCTCGAACCAGACGTTGGAGCCGTGCTCGTCAAACAGAGCGGAGATCTTGGCGATGGACTCGGGGGTGGACACGGGCTTGCCGCACTCCTCGCAGTAGAACACGGGGATGGGCAGACCCCAGCGGCGCTGACGGGAGATACACCAGTCGGCACGCTCCCGGATCATGTTGATCATCCGG
The DNA here is from genome assembly GCA_015067615.1 of Oscillospiraceae bacterium. Classification (GTDB taxonomy): domain Bacteria; phylum Bacillota; class Clostridia; order Oscillospirales; family Oscillospiraceae; genus Faecousia. Next base: position 382 of record SVMD01000023.1, on the reverse strand, counting down.
TCCTCGCCCCAGGCGGGGAACCACTGGACGTTCTCAATGGCCTCGATGGCCTGATCCTTGAAGGATTCCACAGAGCAGAACCACTGGGGAGTGGCCCGGAAGATCACGGGTTTCTTGCAGCGGTCGTGGTGGGGGTAGGAGTGGACCACATCCTCGGAGGCGAACAGGGAGCCGTTGGCGATCATGTCAGCCAGGATGATGGGATTGGATTCTTCGGTCTTGAGGCCTGCGTACTTGCCGGCATACTCGGTGTGGCGGCCGTAGTCGTCCACGGGGACAACCAGCTCCATGCCGTAGCGCATGCAGGTCTGGTAGTCGTCGGCACCGAAGCCGGGAGCGGTGTGGACACAGCCGGTACCGGAGTCCATGGTGACGTACTCGG
>SVMD01000005.1 GCA_015067615.1 Oscillospiraceae bacterium | reverse complement strand
TTACATCTATAACGGCCGTATCAGCGTCGGTATCGGGGATAAGCGTAGAATCCGAGACAGTAAATCCGGACTTCTGGAAGACCGTCTTGGTGAGATTTTGATTGCCATATTTACTGGCATCAACGATATAAAAATCGCGCGCGAGGAGCGTGAGGAAGCTGAGCGCAAACGAGAAGAGGAACGGCGTCGTAAAGAAGAATTTGCAAAGCGCTATAAGGAAGAAGTTGTTAAAACCTTAGCCTTACAAAATCAAGCAGATGACTATGCCATTGCCTGTAAAATCCGCGCACTGATTGCAGCTGTTGAAGCGAAGGGTTCCGATAATGAAACCATAAAAGAATGGATTGCATGGGCAACAGCAAAGGCCGATTGGTTTGATCCCACCGTTGCCGCCAAAGATCCGTTCTTCGGAACTCGCAATCACAGTGAGTCGAAGGATAAAAAACAACTAACAGAAAAACGGAGCTACTACTTTTGGTAATGCTCTTTGATGGCACAAAACACTTCTGAAAAAACCAACAAAAAACCAACTGATCACGGAAAATTACGTTATTTTACGGTATACACGCTATAACAAACTATACACTAGCCGATTTCCCCTTTTCGCAGAATTCGACCCCTTTTTCACAAAACGATACTCACTCAATGCTACGATTCTCACGTGAGAAAACAGTCTTCACGTGTCGAATTACCGCTCCAAGCGCTAAACCTTATCCGGTTTACTTCAACTGCAAAATCCCGGAAACCGCAATGGTTTCCGGGATTTCTTTATACCCTGCATTTACCTGCCTGGTGCATCAATTTTTTAGTGAACTTATTGAAATTAAAATTGGCATTTGCTAAACTATAATTGTTAGATAAACTTGAATTTGTCGGCATGGGCCGACAGCCAATGCGTCACGGACTGCGACGGTGAAATGCCATCCTTTGGGCCCCTCGACTGGTCGCTAGTCTCCGCTCGGCGTATGGAATTCGACAAACTTGAATTTGATGAAGGAGGTGCATGTATGATTCTATATCGTCCTGTTGGCAAAGCTGAATATGACTTGATTTTGCAATCAGATTTTACCGCATACCCTCCCAGACTGCCAGAACAACCTATTTTCTATCCTGTCTTAAACGAAAAATATGCTAGGGAAATAGCAGAAAAATGGAATCGACGGTATCCCGATTCTCAATATACTGGGTATGTTACTACTTTTGAAATTGATGATATTTACATTTCCCAATTTCCTGTGCAAACAGTTGGTACAAGCTATCACCAAGAATTATGGATTCCAGCAGAAGAACTGGAAAATTTCAATCGACATATTATTGGAAAAATTCAAATAATTTAGTTAGGAAAATTCCAATTTGTCGAACTGCTGGCAGAAAATAATCTTTTTTATTCGGCATTCAAAAGCCAGGAAGAAAACCTGTCTGGATTGATCGGAAGTATTCCATTCTGTTTTTGAACCGGGCAGTGTCACTTTCCTGGCACCATGCAAAAATGAACACCCGGAAATCCTTTGAACAGAATATTCAAAGAGAAGAAGGAACCTATATGCAATACACAATCGCAGAAGAACGGCTTACCGCCGATCAGTATATCGATTTTCTGAAACACACCGACCTGGGCTCCCAGTATCCCAAAGAGCGTTTTGAGGAGCGCATCGCCACTCTGGTGCGCAGAGCATCCATTTCTCTGGTGGCCCGGGATGCAGGCGGACGGATCATCGGCGTCTGCTTTGGCATTACGGATTTCGCCTACTGGCTCTTTATCACCGATCTGGGTGTTGTCCGGGACTGCACCGGCATGGGCATCGGCACCGCGCTGGTCAGAAAGCTCCACGAAATCGCAGGCGGCGAGGATAATATCATCATGTACACCTGCTACAACGAAAACGCCCTGGGCTTTTATGAAAAGCTGGGTATGCAAAAGCCCGATGATGTTGTGGTGCTGAACAAGATCCAGTGGACGGATTTTTCAGTAACATAATTGTTCCCTGTCCCCGGAGAAATCCGGGGATTCTTTATTTGTGTGGTTTGCACAAATCCGAGCTGATTGTCTGCAAATTCTTGCATTTTCCCGGAAAGAGTAGTATAATTTTTATCAGTGCAAATACGCCCAAAAATGATTCATAATATACGAGGAGGCTACCCATCATGATCACCTGGAAAAACATGGACACCCTGGCTGCCTACGCCGAGCTGCAGAACGCACCCAAGGTCTGCCTGAAATGCGCAATGTCCGGCGAGAACGGCGCTGAGCGCGTGAAGAACTACACTGTCCCCATGGGTGCAGGTATGGACTTCAACTACGGTGCACGTCCCGTGGATGACAACATTCTGAATATTCTGGCCAAGTTCGCTGAGGAGCAGCAGCTGACTCAGAAGTTCGCCGCCCTGTACAACGGCGAAGTGGTCAACACCGGTGAGAAGCGCCGTGTTCTGCACCATATGTGCCGCGGTCAGCTGGGTGACGATGTCATCGCCGACAACGTCAACAAGCGGGATTTCTACGTTGGCGAGCAGAAGAAGATCGCTGATTTTGCCAACAAGGTCCACAATGGCGAGATCCTCAACGCCGCCGGCGAGAAGTTCACCACCGTCTGCCAGATCGGCATCGGCGGCTCCGACCTGGGCCCCCGGGCTATCTACCTGGCTCTGGAGAACTGGGCAAAGGTTACCGGCAATCTGAAGATGAAGGCTGCCTTCATTTCCAACGTTGACCCCGATGACGCAGCAGGCGTTCTGTGCACCCTGGATCTGGCCCACACCCTGTTCGTGCTGGTTTCCAAGTCCGGCACCACCCTGGAGACCCTGACCAACGAGTCCTTCGTGAAGAACGCTCTGGTGGAAGCCGGTCTGAACCCCGCCAACCACATGGCCTGTGTCACCTCCGAAACCTCTCCCCTGGCCTCCTCTCCCGACTATCTGGCTGCCTTCTTCATGGATGACTACATCGGCGGCCGTTTCTCCTCCTCCTCCGGCGTGGGCGGCTGCGTCCTGAGCCTGGCCTTCGGTCCCGAGGTCTTTGCCGACTTCCTGAACGGTGCCGCTGAGGCTGACGTTCTGGCCAAGAACGCCGACCTGAAGTCCAACCCCGCACTGCTGGACGCCCTGATCGGCGTTTACGAGCGCAATGTGCTGGGCTACCCCAACACCGCCGTGCTGCCCTACTCCCAGGCCCTGAGCCGCTTCCCCGCTCACCTGCAGCAGCTGGACATGGAGTCCAACGGCAAGTCCGTCAACCGCTTCGGCGAGCCCGTGAACTACGTCACCGGCCCCATCATCTTCGGCGAGCCCGGCACCAACGGTCAGCACTCCTTCTATCAGCTGCTGCACCAGGGCACCAACATCGTTCCCCTGCAGTTCGTGGGCTTCAAGAACAGCCAGATGGGCTCCGACGTGGTGATCCAGGGTTCCACCAGCCAGCAGAAGCTCTGCGCCAACGTGGCTGCCCAGATCGTGGCCTTTGCCTGCGGCAAGGATGACACCGACCTGAACAAGAAGTTCGAAGGCGGCCGTCCCTCCTCCATCATCATCGGCGAGAAGCTGACTCCCAAGAGCGTGGGCGCTCTGCTGGCTCACTTCGAGAACAAGGTCATGTACCAGGGCTTCGCCTGGAACATCAACTCCTTCGACCAGGAAGGCGTCCAGCTGGGCAAGGTTCTGGCCAAGAAGGTCCTGGCTCACGACACCGACGGTGCTCTGAAGGTCTACTCCGATCTGCTGAACATCTAAATCCACATACTGCACCCGGAAGCACCCGCTTCCGGGTGTTTTCGCAACCGAACCTTTCCACATATAACCCCTAACGCACCTGATACTTGGTAGACAGGCGCATCCCCATCTGCTATACTGAAGGCAAAGGGGGCGGAATGTATGTATTTTGGAAAGAATCTGCAATATCTTCGCAGGCAGAACGGAAATATGACCCAGGAAAAATTGGCTGAGCACATGGGCGTGTCACGGCAGACGATTTCCAAATGGGAAGCCGGTGACAGCATCCCGGAGCCCGGTAAGCTCATTGAGCTGTGCGAGCTGTTTTCCTGCACGCTGGATTCCCTGCTTCGGGATGATATGAATACCCGGAACAGCGTCTATCTGCCCATCCGTGTGGAGCGAATTCTCCCATTTCGCTATGTCAGCTACACCGTCATCTCCAAAATGCCTGAGGATGACGCCGAAGCCAGTCTGAAATCCTGGGCAGCCGGTTGCGGTCTGGATTGCTTCTCTCCAACGTACATTGGCTGGGATTTTCCCTACCTTTCTCAGGAGCAGAAGCACCGTTTCGGCTTCCACGGCTATACTTCTGCCCTGATCCTGCCGGAAAGTTTTGAGCCGGAGTGTCCCGGAGCGGAGATCCTGCAGCAGCCGGAGGCGGACTACGCCGTCATGACCATTCTGGATCCTTTCGTGCAGCCCTTTGACCGGATTCCCCGGGCCTATGGGCTGATCCTGGAATATCTGCGCAGCGGCAGTTACAAAAAAGTGCATCATCAGGGTGTGATTCCCTGCTTCGAGCGGGTGTACCGGAAGGATGGTATCACCTGCATGGACGTATACATCCACTGCGCCGGGTCGGAAATGCCGTCCATTACCACATCGTTTATTTAACCTTAGGAGGAACATACTTATGGCAAAGAATCTGGTCGTTTACTACTCCCGCAAGGGTGAAAACCACATGCCCGGCGGTATCCAGGTGCTGGAGAAGGGCCACACCGCCTATGCTGCCGAGTTCATCGCAAGGGCTGTGGGAGCTGACATTTTTGAGATCGATACCGTGAAGCCCTACGCAGCCAATTACCGGGAGTGCTGCATGGAGGCCGTTCAGGAGGCCAAGGCAAAGGCCCGGCCTGAGATCAAAGGCTATGTGGATTCCATCGCCGGCTATGACAATATCTTTGTCTGCTTCCCCTGCTGGTGTGGCACCGCCCCCATGTGCGTGTTCACCTTCCTGGAGCACTACGACTGGGCAGACAAGAAGGTCATCCCCCTCTGCACCAATGAGGGCTCCGGCCTGGCTAATGCCCCCAGGGACATCGCCGCAGCCTGCCCCGGTGCGGTGGTTGCGGAAGGTCTGTCCGTCAGAGGTCATCAGGTCAAGGACAGCGAGGAAATCATCGCTTCCTGGGCAAAGGAAAACGTGTAAGCACAACCCCGGCAGAATTTTCTGCCGGGGTTTTCCGTTTGTTCGGAAAATTAGTGCTATATTAATAACTTGGCTCCCCCTCTGGGGGAGCTGTCAACGCCTTTGGCGGTGACTGAGAGGGCAACAAAAGACTTTGTAAACCCTCTCCGTCAGCCTTCGGCTGCCACCTCTCCCAAAGGGAGAGGCAAGTCGGCTTACGCTGCTAAGCGATCATCTATCCACCCACGCAAAAGACCGGCAGTCTGTAGACTACCGGTCTAAAAAATTGTCTTCCGTACCCCGGAGGGCTTCCAAATCGGTCAGCGCAGCCGGTCCCACAGGGCTTGCGCCCATTTCTTCCAGCAGTTTGGCGGCGGGACTGCCGTCCTGGAAGCAAAACACCGGACTCCACCCGAAGCGCAGGTTTTTCACCGTTCCATCCCAGGTGCCGCCGTGCTGGAAGCTACTTTGGGCAATGAGCACCTTCTCACCCAGGGCGTGAATGCAGCGGTTGCGGCTCAGGGCCCGCTGGGCGGAGAATTCCTCCTCGAAGGCATCCTCGCTGAGGTACAGCACCTTTTCCCGGAAATCATGCTTTTCCAGAGAATCGGCCACAATGCTGATGACCTTTCCGCCTGCCGCCAGGGCGGCCTCCTGGGCGGTTTTGTCGGCACCCCGGGCATTGCCGGAGACCAGGGTATATCCCTGCAGGGCCGCCTGACGCCCTGCCTCCCGGGCGAATTCCTTATTTTTAGGGTTCAAATCCCGGCTGCCCACCAGAGCGATTTTCCGGCTGTTCAGAATTTCCATGTCACCCTTTGCCCAGAGGCATCCGGGTGCCTCATCTGCCAGTCTTTTCCGCAGTTTTTCCGGGTATTGCCCGCTGATTCTGGCAATGGGGATACAGCCTGCCTTTTGGGCCCTGCGCAGGTAGTGCAGAAGCAGGTCTTCCTCTTCCAGCAATGCCACGATCCGCCGGGCCATCTCCCGCCCAAAGCCCAGTCTGGTCAGATCCTCCGGGAGCAGATCCCGGTCAGGATCATCCATCGGAAAATCCTTCATCCGCTGGGACAGGGTTCTCAGCTGGGCGGTGGTCAGCACCTTCCGGTCAGGATTCCCCATCCGGCAGGTCAGCAGGAGAAATCCGGCCTCCTTGGGGATCATCTGAATCTCCTCTTGGGCTTGGGCGCTTCCTTCACGATTTCCTCAGTGAGCTGGCCGTCGTCGCCCAGAACCATAGTCTTTACGGAGAAATTGCAGAATTTGCAGATCTCGTCCAGCTTGGCCTTCTCCGGGAAATTGCTGATGATGCTCCAGGCAATTCCCTTGCGCTTGGCCCGGCCGGTACGGCCGATCCGGTGGACATAGTATTCATTCTCGTCGGGGATATCAAAGTTGATGACGCAGTCCACATCGTCCACGTCGATGCCCCGGGAGGCCACATCCGTGGCAATCAGAATTGCCAGCTTGCCGTCCCGATACTTCTGCATGGTCTTTTCCCGCTGGCTCTGGCGGATGTCGCCGTGGATGCAGTCGCAGTCCAGCCCCGCCCGCTTGAAATCGTCGGTAAGCCGCTGGCACATATGCTTGGTGTTGCAGAAGATCATCACCCGCTCATAGCCCTGGGACTTGATGAGCCGCAGGGTCTTTTCCGCCTTTTCCAGAGGGGTGCAGGTGAGGCAGTACTGGTCGATGTCCGGGCGGTCCTCCTGCTTGGGCTCCACAGTGATCTCCACCTCGTCCCGCTGGTACATCCACTGGACCGTCATAACCTCCTGGGAGATGGTGGCGGAGAACAGACCCAGGTTCTTCCGGTTCTTCACCTTGTCCAGGATCCGGGTCACATCCTTGAAAAAGCCCATATCCAGCATCCGGTCCGCCTCGTCCAGCACCACGGTCTGGATCTTATCGAAGCGGATGGTCTTGCGGTTATAGTGGTCCATCAGACGGCCGGGGGTTGCCACTACGATCTGGGGCTTCTTCTCCAGAGCCTTGATCTGGCCGCCGATGCCGGCGCCTCCGTAGAGAACGGCCACACGGATGCCGTTATAGTAGGTCAGCAGGCCCCGCAGCTCGTCGCCGATCTGGATGGCCAGCTCCCGGGTGGGTGCCAGGATCAGGCCCTGGACCGCCTCGTTTTCCGGATCAATATGCTCGATCATGGGAATGCCGAAGGCGAAGGTCTTGCCGGTGCCGGTGGGGGCCTTGGCGATGACGTCCTTCCACTGCATAAAATGGGGGATAGCCTCCGCCTGGATGGTGGTGGGCCAGCCGTAGCCCTTCTTCTCCAGGGCCTTCAGCATGGCGTCGGACAGGCCCAGACTTTCAAATGTTACTTCCATATGGTTCTTCCTTTGTTAAATAGTCATAGTTGGATACATTTTAGCAGATTTTTTCCATATTTGCAACAGGGAAGAAAATTATCGTTTACGTTCCTATTTACGGTAGGGCGGGGGCTTGCCCCCGCCGACAACAGACACCAGTGAATTCGCCCAAAGTCAGGTGAATTCGTAGCGATGTACCGCCGGCGGGGGCAAGCCCCCGCCCTACGTTAGTGTGTAGTTAGTAAGCTAAACGAAAATATACGGCACAATACTGTTCTCAGAAATTTAAAGAAATCTCAAGCCCTCAGCGGTGGACAAACGGCGGGAAATATGGTATTCTAAGATATCATATTATGCATATTTATAACCTTTTTCTCTGCAAAAGAGAGGAGATACTGATTTATGGGTAAACTGATTGTAATTGAAGGCACCGACGGCTCCGGAAAGTCCACCCAATTTTCCCTGCTGACCCGGCATCTGCAGGATATGGGTCGGGAATTCATGCAGCTGGAATTTCCCCAGTACTCCGAGCCCAGTTCCGCGCTGATCAAAATGTACTTAGGCGGTGAATTCGGCTCCAAGCCCTCCGACGTCAACGCCTACGCCGCCTCCGCTTTCTATGCGGTGGACCGCTACGCCTCCTACAAGAAGGTCTGGGGAGCGTGGTATAAAGATGGCGGTCTGGTGGTCTCCGGCCGCTACACCACCTCCAACGCCGTCCATCAGGCTTCCAAGGAGCCGGAGGAGACCCGGGGCGACTTCTTAAAGTGGCTGTATGAATTTGAATACGACCGTCTGGGGCTCCCCTGTCCCGACCTGGTGATCTACCTGGACGTGCCCACGGACTACACCGAAAAAATGCTGCGCAAGCGTGAAGCGGACACCCATACCTCCGCAGATATCCATGAGCAGGATATGCAGTATCTGGCCACCTGCCGCCGCACCGGCCGGGAAGCCGCCGCCTTTTACGGCTGGACGGTCATCGACTGTGTCCGGGATGGGGCCATGCGCACCATTGAGGATATCCACGAAGAAATCTGCCGGCTGGTTGCAGCCTGCCTGGAGGAATAACGTATGGTTTACATGTTTTTAGGCACCGGCTTTGAAGAAACCGAAGCTGTCGCTCCCCTGGACCTGCTCCGCCGGGCAGGTGTGGAAGTAAAAACCGTTGGCCTGAACGGCAAAGTCATCACCGGCAGCCATGGTATTCCCATTACCGCAGACCTGGAAATCGGGGAAATTTCCCTGCAGGATCTGGAAATGGTCATTCTGCCCGGCGGCTTAGGCGGCGTTGCCTCCATCCGGGGCTGCAAAGTTGCCCTGGACCTGATCCGTTATACCTGGAATTCCGGCGCTTATGTGGCCGCCATCTGTGCCGGTCCCACAGTTCTGGCCGATCTGGGCATTACCGAAGGAAAGAATGCCACCTGCTATCCCAGCTGTACCGGCGGCATGGGAAGCGCCAAAATTTACGAAGAAAGCGCCGTCCGGGATGGCCGCGTGATCACCGGCGCCTCCGCCGGCTGCGCCGTTCCCTTCGGTCTGAAACTCATTGAAGCCCTGAAGGGCGAAGCGGAGGCAATGCGCATCGCTTCCCAGATTGTCATTCGCTGACAGGAGGATACACTATGGACGAAAAAAAGAACACAATGCCCTCCCCTGAGGATCTTCTCATGGAGGAACCGCCTCTGGCCGAGGAACCCATTGAGGCCATGCCGGAGCTGACCCTGGATTTTGACGAGGAGCTGCCTCTGGAAAACAACATCGAAACCGCAGAGCCTCCCATGGAAGCAGAGGACCCCGTCATGCTTCAGCCTGAACCCATCGAAACAGCTGCGGAGCCCGCGCTTTTTACCCCGGATCTTATTCCCGACGCTTTGGATGAGTCTGCTTCAGCACCTTATCCGGAAGAATCCATCTCTGATGCGGCAGATATTTCCCCGGATACCGCCGAACTTCCCGTTTCGGAGATTCTTGCCGCCCTGGATGATCAGGAGGAAAGCCACAAAAGCATGCCCACCGAAGGCAGCGATGCTGCCTCTGCCCCCGCCTCAGCGCAGGAGCAGGAACCTCACATGGGTATGCGCTCCCGGACACCCCGGAAGGGCCGTCCCAAGCGCAAGGGAGGTTACGGTCTGCTCGGTCTGCCCCACCTGGCTGCCACCGTGGTGTGGCTGGCCATCATCCTGGTCATCGGCACTTCCCTGGGCCGCATGATCTGGGTCTGCGCCGCGGACGTTCTGGCCTTTGGCCGGGAATCCCGGCAGGTCAGCGTGACCATCACCTCCAATGATACCATTGACGACATTGCCGAGAAACTTCATACCGCCGGCCTCATCCGGTATCCCCAGGTGTTCAAGCTCTATGCATCTATCGCTGTGGACGAGGGTGACATTCTCCCCGGCACCTTCCAGCTGGACACCATTTACGACTATCACGCACTGGTGGTCCAGATGGGCCCCCGGTCCTCCACCCGCAGCGTTGTGGAAGACCTGCTGATCCCCGAGGGTCTCAACTGCCGTCAGATTTTTGAGCTGCTGGAGCAGAAGAATATCTGCACCGTCAAGGAGCTGGAGGAATACGCCGCCAACGGCGAATTCTCCGATTTCTGGTTCCTGGAAGGTCTGGAGCGGGGCGATAAGTACTGTCTGGAGGGCTACCTGTTCCCGGATACCTATGACTTCTATGAGTATTCCACCCCCCGTGAGGCCCTGGGCAAGATGCTCACCGGCTTCGATGCCCGTGTGGATCAGGAGGAGACCATGACCGCCCTGGCTGCCCTGAACGAGCGTCTCAGCGGTATGATGCGGGCCAAGGGCTGCAGCGAGGAGCATATCGCGGAGCATCAGCTGGATCTGCGGGATCTGCTGACCGTGGCATCCCTCATCGAAGAGGAGACCGCCTCCTCCAAGGAAAGCCCCATGATCGCCTCCGTCATCTTCAACCGACTGACCGAGGACCAGATCTATGAACGCTACCTGAATATCGACGCCGCCATCATCTACGCCACCGGTGATGCCAACAACATCGATACCTCCATTGACCACCCCTACAACACCTACAAGAATGCCGGCCTCACCCCCGGTCCCATCTCCAACCCCGGTCTCAACAGCATCAACGCCGCACTGCAGTTTGAGGATACCCCCTACTACTACTATGTGCTGAACCCCGAGACCGAAATGCACCAGTTCTCCAAGACCCTGGAGGAACATGAAAAGTGGGTCGAACAGTTCCGGCAGAGCAGCGGAGGAGAAGAGCAGTGAGAAAACTGGAACTTCTGAGTCCCGCCGGTGATATGGAGAGACTGAAAATGTCCGTTCTCTATGGCGCGGACGCGGTATATCTGGCCGGCACCAGCTTCGGCATGCGCTCCTTCGCGGGAAATTTCACCCCGGAGGAGCTGCCCCTGGCGGTGAAATACGCCCATGAACATGGGGTCAAATGCCATGTCACCGTGAACACCATGCCCCGGAACGACGAGGTGGTTCACCTGCCCGCCTACCTGGAACAGCTGAACGACGCCGGTGTGGATGCCCTGATCCTGGCCGATCTGGGTGCCTTCACCCTGGCAGGCAAGTATGCCCCCAACTGCGAGCGGCATATCTCCACCCAGCAGTCCATTGCCAACTACGAGTGCGCCCAGGCCTGGTATGACTTGGGAGCCAGGCGGGTGGTGCTGGCAAGAGAATGCAGCCTGAAGGAGATCGAGGATATCCGTAAAAAGACCTCCCCGGAGCTGGAGATCGAGACCTTCGGCCACGGTGCCATGTGCGTCAGCTATTCCGGCCGGTGCCTCCTGAGCAACTACATGACCGGCCGGGACTCCAACCGTGGTGCCTGCGCCCAGCCCTGCCGCTACCAGTATGCTCTGATGGAGGAAAAGCGTCCCGGCGAATACTTCCCGGTCTACGAGGACGAAAAGGGCACCTACATCTTAAATTCTCGGGATATGTGCATGATCGACCACCTGAAGGACCTGATGGACGTGGGTGTGGACTGCATCAAGATCGAGGGCCGGGCCAAGAGCGCCTACTACGCCGCCATCGTCACCGGTGCCTACCGCCATTGTGTAGATGACCTGTATGCAGGCCGTCCTGTGGACCCGGTCTGGCGGGACGAGGTGGAGCATGTTTCCCACCGGATCTACTCCACCGGTTTCTACTATGGGGAACCGGGACAGTATGTGGAAAATTCCCGGTACATCCGGGAGTGGCAGATCGTTGCCAAGGTGGAAGCCTGCGATGAATCCGGCCTGGCCACCTGTTCTCTTAACAATAAGTTCCGTGCGGGCGATGCTCTGGAGGTTGTGGGCCCCGATCTGCGGCCCTTCCCCATCGTGGCCAAGAACATTCACGACTCTGAGGGCAACGCCCTGGAGGAACCCAGAACGCCCCAGATGCGCTTTACCATGCAGCTGCCGAAAGCTGTGCCCGCCATGAGCATGATTCGTAGATCCGTGGACTTATCTGCCAAATAAGGAGAACTCACCATGAAGGACAAGCTGACACTGAAGAATCTGATCATTATTACCATTGCATCTTTGATTTTTACGGCGGTTAAGCTGATTCTGGATGACGGGATTGGCAACTGGGTGTCCCCTTCTGATGTGAAATTCTGGGCAAATGACATTGCCGTGGTCATTGCGTGGATTCTGTTCTTTATTCAAAGGAAACGTAAATAGCAGTAAAGGCCGCCATCACAAGATGGCGGCCTTTTGTATAACGTGGGCGGTCCAGAATGGACTCGGTGCGGCGGGCGACCCCGAACGGACTGCGACTCGCTAAGAGCCGCCTTCGGCGGTTGCTCGCTTGCACTGCGCCTGCGGGCGCCAGTCGTTAGCATTTTGATTCCCGAGAGGGAATCAAAATAAAGGTGTTGTTCCCGTCGAGCCGGGAACAAGCAACACTCCACCGGCGTGTTGCATTTATATCTTCGAGTCCGTTCTCCTCAAATTGCCAAATAAAAAACGCCATCCGGATGGATGGCGTTTTTTATTTGGCGACCCCGAACGGACTCGAACCGTCGACCTCCAGCGTGACAGGCTGGCGTGCTAACCGACTGCACCACAGGGCCATGTTCCTCAGAACATGGCTGATTATATAGGATAATTGCGATTTTGTCAAGTACCAATTTAAACTTTTTTCGCCCCTCCTGCCGGAGGGGCGAATGGGATAACTTATACCTCCCGGACGATCACTTCGCCGGTGCATTCCATGACAGCATCCTCCATGATGACCTCGCCCACGGAATCCACGGTGATGGAACCGGAGCGGGGATTCTTAATGGAGTCCACATGGCCGGTGACGGTGGCTTCCACGTCGGAATACTCGAAGGCCAGGTCACAGTTTTCCATGGTGCAGTTAATCAGCTTCAGGTCCTTGCAGTAGCACAGGGGCTGGGTGCCGCTGATCTTGCAGTTCACCAGGGTCAGGCCCTCGGAGAACCAGGCCAGGTACTCTCCCTTCACCACGCTGTCGTAAACAGTGACGTTCTTGCTGTGCCAGAAGGCATCCTTGGTATCCAGCACGGAGTTGCGGATGGTCAGGTTCTCCATGTACTGGAAGGAATACTTGCCGGACATCTTCACCTTGTCCAGCGTTACGTTCTTGCTGTCCAGGAACACATACTGAGCCTTCAGGGTGCTGTCGGAAATGGAAATATTGTCGCACTTCCAGCCGAATTCCTCCGAGGTGATGGTGCAGTCACTGATCTTAATGTTGCTGCACTCCCGGACGGCCTTGATACCACCCAAATCGCTGTCGCTGATGACGCCGTCGTGGCTGTACCAGATGGCAGCCCGGGTCAGCTCATCCATTTTGGAATCGTGGATCTTAAAGCCCTGGACATGCCACAGGGGATACCGGAGAGAAAACCGGCAGTTCTCCAGGCTCACATCCCGGGCCTCCTTCAGCACGGATTCACCGTCGGCAGGACCGGCAAACACACAATCTATCACATCGGCAGCTGTCAGGTTGTACAGCGCACGCTCTTCATCAAAGGTTTTTCCAAAAATTTCCTTACGCATTTTCGGTACTTTCTCCTTTTTTATGTATTTCTTCCACATTATAGCCCAGTATTTCAAAAGAATCAAGATGGGAAATCGCTATAGACAAGTCAAAATCCGCTATGTATAATGGACACAAGCAACAAAAGGAGCCGCCTATGACCTGTTTCACCCTTTACCACTCCCCCATCGGTCCCCTGCGTCTGACCTCCGACGGCACCGCCCTTACAGGGCTGTGGCTCGGGGACCGGGAACCGGAGCCGGCAGCTGATCCATGCCGGGAGGATTTAGCCATTTTCAACTCTGCGAAGCGCTGGCTGGATGATTATTTCTCCGGCAATCCCCGGGAAATCGATTTCCCCCTCGCCCCTTTCGGGACGCCCTTTCAGCGCCGGGTATGGGAGCTTCTGCAGACCGTTCCCTATGGCAAAGCCACAACCTACGGTGCCCTTGCCGGGCAGCTTGGACCCAAAATGTCCGCCCAGGCGGTGGGCCAGGCTCTTGGGAAAAATCCCATTCTCATCCTCATCCCCTGCCACCGCTGTCTGGGGGCAGGAGAACGACTCACCGGTTTTTCCGCAGGGCTTGACAGGAAAAGATGGCTCCTCTGCCACGAAGGCATTCACTTCACACAATGAGAGGTATTGATATGCGCTACGCACCGTTTCACCCCATCAAAACACCCCGGCTGATTTTGCGCAGACTGCGCATGGAGGACCTGCCGGAATACAACGCTTCGCTTTTCGGAAGTGAGGATGTGAGCCGCTACATGCTCTTCGATCCCCACGAAAGCATGGAGCAGAGCCGTCAGAGTCTGGAAGGGGCCCTGGAGCGCTATGAAAGCGGCCGGTTCTACCGTTGGGGCATCGCCCGGAAGGAGGACGATGTGCTGATCGGCCTCATCGACCTGCTCCGCTTCAACGAGGAGGACAGCTCCTGCAGCTTTGTGTACATGATCGGCAAGCCCCACTGGAACCGGGGCTATGCTACGGAGGCCCTGAAGGCTGTGATCCGCTTCGCATTCGAGGAAATGGACATTGCCCGGATCCTGGTGGACCACATGTCTGAAAACGGTGGCTCCGGCGCTGTCATGCGCAAAGCGGGCATGACCCACACAGGAACCAGCTATGGGAAATACACCAAGCACGGTGTGGCTTTTGATGCCGAGAATTACGAGATCCGAAATCCCGGAAAAGACCTGCTGACTGTAAGTGACTACCAAAGGCTTGCCATGACCACCCTGAACCCAGCGCTGGATAAAAAAGACGTGCTGATCAATGGTGTCATGGGGCTCTGCGGCGAAAGCGGCGAGGCCATCGACATTGTGAAGAAGTGGCTGGCCCAGGGTCATGAACTGGATAAAGAGAAACTTGCCAAAGAGTTGGGTGACATCGCCTGGTACCTGGCAGAAACCGCAACCGCCCTGGATATGGATTTGGACGATATCTTCCAGGCGAATATCGATAAGCTGAAAAAGCGTTACCCCGAGGGCTTTGATTCGGAACGGTCCATTCACCGGGAGGAAATGTAAATTATCGTTTACGTTACCATGTACGGTAGGGCGGGGGCTCGCCCCCGCCGACAGCAGGCACCACCGAATTCGCCTGAAGTTAGGTGAATTCGTAACATTGTACCGCCGGCGGGGGCAAGCCCCCGCCCTACGTTAGTGTGTAGTTAGTAAGCTAAACGATAATTTAGCTTTTCAACAACTTCAAGCATAAACAGCGCAGAGCTTTCGCTCTGCGCTGTTTTACTATGTAGCTTAGTTCTCGTAGGTAGCGGCCATGTCGGCGTAGAAGGCGAACATCTCTTCCTCGGTGTCGAAGTTGCCCACGTACATCTGGTTGGCCATGGCGCCGGACAGAGCCTCGGGGATACGGCCCCACATGACCAGCTTGTGGCCGTAGCGGCTCATGATCTCGTAGTCATCGAACTTGTACTGCTTGCCGTCCCGGCGGGAGTAGAAAGCAGTCCAGAAGCGCTGACCGATGGACTTGGTGTTGTAGTCGAAGGCGATCATGTCAGCCCAGATCTTGTACACGTCGGTCTGCTGGGAGTAGTTGTACATCTCGGGGGTGTAGCCGCCGGCGGGACGCATATTGACCTCCAGGCCCAGCACGTCGCCCTTCTTGCCCAGACCCTCCTGGTCCTCATTCAGGATGAAGAACTCCAGGTGGACGAAGCGGCTCTTGACGCCGAAGGACTTGATGGTGGCAAGACCTGCCTGGCGGACCTTCTCGGGGATCTCCTTGACCAGGTAGTACACGGAGTCACCGCCGCCGTTGACGATGTCCATCAGGGACAGGGGGGTGATGTTGCCGGACTCAAACAGCACATTGCCCTGGGAGTCCACGATGCCGTCGTAGGTCTGGACATAGCCGTTGACGAACTCTTCCATGATGTAGACATTGTCGTCCTTGGTGTCGATGAACCACTGGACATCCTCATCGGACTTCAGCTTGTAGGTATTGTTGGCACCGACGCCGTTGTCGGGCTTCACGACCACGGGATAGCCGACCATATGGGCAAACTCCAGAGCGTCCTCCAGACCCTCCACCAGGTGGTAGCGGGCGGTGGGCAGACCGGCCTTGTGGTAGTACTCCTTCATGGCGGACTTGAACTTGATCTTGTCCATCTCGTCCAGCTTAGGACCGGTGGTGATGTTGAACTCGGTACGCAGCCAGGCGTCACGCATCAGCCAGTACTCATTGTTGGATTCCAGCCAGTCGATCTTGCCGTACTTGAAGGAGAAGAAGGCCACGGCCTTGAACACTTCATCGTTGTTCTCCAGAGAGGAGACCTTGTAGTACTCGTGCATGGAGTCCTTCAGCTCCTGCAGCAGATCGTCGTAGGGGCAGTCACCGATGCCCAGAACACGCATGCCGTTGTTCTTCAGCTCACGGCAGAACTTCCAGTAGGTCAGAGGGAAATTGGGGGAGATAAATACGAAATTTTTCATTGGAATTTCGCTCCTTTTCTATAGAAATATATTGAAATAAAACCAGCTTCTTGCCTCTCCCTTTGGGAGAGGTGGCACGGCGTATGCCGTGACGGAGAGGGCCCTCTCAGTCAGCTTTGCTGACAGCTCTCCCGGAGGGAGAGCCAGGGCTTTAACCCAGCAGCCAGGGCAGGTAGGTGGGCACCATCTTGTGCCACCAGGGCCAGTCGTGGTTCACATCATGGCCCCAGTACTCAAACCGGGTGGGAATGCCCTTCTGGCAGCAGATGGTATCCAGCTGGCGGGTGGAGGGCAGCAGAGCGTCCTCCCAGGCACCCTGGCCGATGACCACCAGGGTCTTGTGATTGCGGTACATATCCATGTAGAAATGGTCCTGGGGCAGGTTGGGCAGATAGAACACGGGGCAGTTGTTGTACACCAGGTCGTCGCAGTAGTCGCCGAAGAATTCCTTGTTGTCATACAGGCCGGAGATGGCGAAGAAGGAATTGAACAGGTCGGGACGGCGGTAGTACAGGTTGGCTGCGTGCATAGCGCCCATGGAAGCGCCGAAGGTCATGATGTCGTAGCGGCCGGAGTGGTACTGGATGGCGGGCACCAGCTCGGTGGTGATGTAGTTGAACCACTTCTCGTGATTCTCGATGCGCCAGCGCTTGTCAGCGCCCAGAGCTGCCCAGGCTTCGTTGTCGATGGAGTCGCAGGAGAACACCATCACCTCACCGGACTCGATCCAGGGTGCCCAGGTCTTGTCCATGTTGAAGCCCTCGAAGTCCCAGAACCGGCCTGCCTGGCAGGGAATGAACAGGACAGGACGGCCGCTGTGGCCGTAGATCTTATACTCCATGAAGCGGTTCAGGTGGCCGCTCCAGTGCTTTTCGTAACGTACTTCCATTCTAACTCTCCTAAAAATAAATTAAATTCTAAACTAAAATTACAGGCCCAGGCATTCCATGAAGATGGGGACCTGCTTTTCCCAGCTGGCTTCGGAATGGTTGCCGCCGGGGACGATGCGCATGGTCAGATTCACCCGCTTGGTAAGCAGCAGGTAGGCTGTGGACAGCACTGCGCTCTGGTTTTCCGGATGGTTACCCATTTCCAGCTCGCCGTAGTCCATGTAGATGGTGGTGTCCCGGTTGATGTGGGCCCGGGCAATCATTTCCAGCACCTTGCCGGGGTCCACCCAGAGGCTGGGGCTTAAGCAGGCGCCCCGCTGGAACACATGGTTGTACACCGTGACACCATACAGGGCAATGAGGCCGCCCATGGAGGAACCGGCGATGATGGTATTCTTCCGGTCCGGCAGGGTCCGGTACTCCTTGTCGATATAGGGCTTCAGGTAATTGACGATCCAGTTCAGGGTCACGCTTCCCTTGCCCTTGATTTTGCCGTGCTCCACATTGGTATAGGCGAAGGGCGCGTACTCAACCAGGCGCTTGTTGCCCTCGTGGTTGCACTCGATGCCCACGATGATCAGTTCCTTTTTGGATTCGACCATGTATTTGTTCATGTTCCAGGACTTGCCGAAGGTGGCATCCTCGTCAAAAAAGACGTTGTGTCCGTCGAACATATACATAACAGGGTAACGCTTCTGGGGATTCTTTGCGTAGGAATCCGGCAGGTATACATAGGCCTTCCGGGGCTTGTCACCGGAAAGCTTGGGAATCATCACGTTCCACTTTTTTACCATTTTCTGTTGTCCTCCATAAACCAGATAGTCTAAGGCGGATTATAATAAGTATAAACCGCCCTTTTCCAATTGTCAACTTGTAAAAATGCCAAAACATGGTCATTTTTCAAGGAATTTCCCAATAATATGACGAAGAAATGTCCGCACCCGGGCAGAACTGTCCGCCCCGGAAAGTCATATTGGCCAAAACCGCTTTTTTATCCGGCAGTTCGAACGCCGGGCAATAACAAAGGCCGCCACAGGGCGACCGGTTTTGCTGCAAGTGGATTATACATGATGATTTCCCTGATTGCAAGAAAAATGTTAATTCCTGCCATGGCCTATAAGCGCTTGCTTTTTCCTGTTTTCCCCCTTAGAATGGACACATAAAGGAGGGATCGACTATGGACAGTCGCGCTTCCATTCTCCGCCGCTTTCTGGGGCAGAAGGTGCATGTAGTTGTGGACAGGCCCATTGGCTATGACCACAAGGGGCTGATCTACCCGGTAAACTACGGCTATCTTCCCGGTGTCCCCGCCGGAGACGGCGAGGATCAGGACGCCTATATTCTGGGTGTATCGGTCCCTTTGACGCAATTCGAGGGCAGGGTCATCGGCGCCGCGGTCCGGAAGGATGACTGCGAGGACAAGCTGATCGTGGCCCCGGAGGGAATGACCTTCTCCCGGGAACAGATGGCTAACGCCGTGGCCTTTCAAGAACAGTTCTTCGACACCCACATCGTTCTTCCCTGATAAACACCAAGACCGCCTCCCTGGTTCGGGAGGCGGTCTTGCAATTTCTTTTTTAGAAAATCAGATGTCCTTCTTCGATACGCTTGTCCAGAGCACGGAGCCGTTCCAGATTGGCCTGACCCACGCAGCCCACCAGCATATACTTCTTATTCTTCTGGTCGTGGAGGAAGTGATACAGCAGGTGGAAGTCCTTGATCTGGCCGGTTCTGCTCACATGGGTCCGGGGGCCGGTACAGTAGTGGGTGTAGGGGCCGATGGTCACGTGATTTTCGTCCTTATAGGTCACGGGCAGGTCCTGCTCGATCATGTCAAACATCTTTTTTTCCAGCTCCCGCAGATCGATCTGGGGCGGACGGTCCCGGAAGGACAGGACGAAGCCGTTCATCACATCATCATGCTCGCAGCGCTCCAGATCCTCCGGAGGCAGCAGCATCTCGCACAGATCCTCCGCCGTGTGGCTCATTAGGCGGAAGGGCAGGGACTTGTAGACCATGGCCACAATGTGCTTCGGTTCGGGGCCAAAGACCGTGGGCCGGGACAGCACCACTTCCTCGCCCACGCCGATGAGCAGGTCCGCATTCAGACCAAGCAGGGGGAACACCAGGTCAAAATGCTCCACAACCACCCGCTTGCCCTTGCGGATGGCCGCCTGAATGGCATCGGCCAGCTCCCGCATGCCGGTAAAGCCGTTTTCAAAGCGGATATCCAGGTGGTAGGTGTGGGGCTCGGCCATGTGGAAGCCGGCAAAGCCGCCGAAACCGCTTGCGCCGCCGAAGTCCATACCGCCCATGCCGCCGAAACCGCCGCCGAAGCCCACCAGATCCAGGATGGGCAGGGGGCGCACATAGACACCGTTATCGTCGTTGGTCAGCTCCAGGCCCGGGAACATGCCCCGGATCAGGGAGGACTTGCCGGAACCGGCATCGCCGATGACGCCGATGAGCTTGTCATCGGGTGCCAGATACAGCTGTCCCAGCTGCATGCCCAGCTCGTACATCCGCTTGGTGCCCCGGGGGGCAAAATATTTGCTGATAATATGTCTGTCCTGCATATATGAACTCCTTATCTGTTGATTTTTTCCAAAATACACCGGAAAGTACCTTCCGGAACCAGGTTTTTGAGTTTATCCAGATCGCCGCTCTCCATTTCCCGGCGGACGGTGCTGGCGCTGATGGCAGTATCCTGCGCCTGCTTCCGGGGGATCTCTATGAATTCCACTTTATTCTGGGGCAGAAGCTCCGCCATGGCCAGGTTATAGCCTCCGGTGACGGCGCAGGTGGGCTCCGTTCCGGCGAAACGGTGGGTGATACCGAAATGGGGAACGAACCACTTCAGGAACACCGCCAGATCCAGCAGGTAATGCTCCCGCTGGGCAGTCTCCCGATCCTTCAGGAAGTACTTGGGGAAGGTGGCCGAGGAGATCAGGTAGGGGCCTGTGGGATGGACCGTCACGTTTTTCAGGTGGGCGGTGCCCTGCTTCACCAGTTCCATCCGTTCCCGGGCGGTGAAGGTTCCCTTGTCCTCCGACAGCACAAAGATATACAGCCAGTCGCACTGCCCTGCCGCCGTTTCCGCCAGATACTGATGGCCCTTTGTGAAGGGATCCGCGTTCATGACGATGCAGCCGATCTTCCCCTCCCGGCGCGGGATCTCCAGGGAATCCAGAAAATTCTGCACACCGCTGCGGGTGTTCTCCATCAGCAGCACGTTCTGGGTCTGGGCCACGGGGTAGAAAAACAGAGGCGCAAAGAGCATCCGGTTCCGGGGCTTGGTGTAGAGGAACAGCTGGCTGTGGCCCTCCCGGATGGCCTCCTGCCGCAGAGGCGTCAGCACCGCCGCCGTCAGGCCCTCGCCCTGCCGGGCCGGGTCCACCGCGATGCATTTGAGCAGATTTCCCTTCCGGCTTCCGCAGGCAATGATCTGACCCTCATCCCAGACCGTCACCGTCTGGTCCGTATCCGTGTCCGGCTTCAGGGCCGCCGCGGCCAAAAACCGCTCCCAGGCTGCCTTTTTCTGTCCGGAAAGGGTCTGATCCGATTCTGTATACATCCGCCTCACCTCCCTGTTTTATTCATTATAACCAATGGTACGACATTTTGGAAGTATTTTTCTGAGAAACATTGCAATTATTTTCCAGTGGCGTTATAATGGGGGCAACATCAAAAAATGATTGGGAGGCATTGCTATGAATCCGATCCTTTACCCCGCCTCCGCGGGCACGCTGGAATCCAGCGATGTGTTCGTGGAGATCGCCCCTGCCGAAAACGGCATTGAAATCGACCTGAACTCCGTGGTGCAGGCCCAGTTCGGCGAGGAGATCCTGGCAGTTGTCCGGGAGGTCCTTGACGAGTGCGGCGTGGAAAACGCCAGCCTGCGCATCCAGGACCGGGGCGCGCTGGACTGCGTCATCCGGGCCCGGGTGGAAACCGCTGTTAACCGTGGAAAGGGGGAAAACTGATGCTTCGTTCCATGCTGTTCCTGCCGGGCAATAACCCCAATATGCTGATCAACGGCAATTGCCTGGGCGCTGACGCGGTGATCTTCGACCTGGAAGACGCCGTCTCCCCCGCCGAAAAGGACGCTGCCCGGATCCTGGTCCGCAACACCATGCGTTACATGGACTTTGGCGGCTGCGGCCGGATTGTCCGCATCAACTCCATTGACACCCCCTACTGGCGCAAGGACCTGGACCAGATCATGCCCTACAAGCCCGACATGATCCTGCTGCCCAAATCCGGCAGCGCCGCCGATGTGCTGGCCGCCGACGAGTACATGACCGAGTTGGAAGAAAAGCTGGGCTTTGCGGCCAATACCGTGGGCCTGATGCCCCTGATTGAGACCGCCATGGGCGTGGAGAATTCCTTCGCCATCGCGTCCAGCACCAAGCGTATCCGGGCCCTGTTCCTGGGCGCTGAGGACCTGACCGCGGATCTGCGCTGCAAGCGCACCAAGGAGGGCCGGGAGATTGAGTATGCCCGGACCCGTCTGGTGGTTGCCGCCCGCGCCGCCAATATCGACGTATTCGACACCCCCTTCACCGATGTCAACGACGATGAGGGCATCGTGGTGGACGCAGAGCTGGCCAAGGCCTTGGGCTTTAGCGGCAAGGCATCCATCTCTCCCCGGCATGTGGAGGTCATCAACCGGGTGTTCAGCCCCACCATGGCAGAGATCGACTATGCCTACGAAGTCATCGAGGCTATTCGCATCGCCAAGGAGCAGGGCAAGGGTGCCATTGCTCTGCGGGGCAAGATGATCGACGCCCCCATCGTGGCAAGAGCAGAGCGGACCATTTCCATGGCTGTGGAAATGGGCTTAGGAAGGGAGGTATAAGCCATGAAAACCAAACTGGTAAATTCCATCCGGGAGGCCATCGCCCTGGCCGGCCTGAAAGACGGCATGACCGTCTCCTTCCACCACCATCTGCGCAACGGTGACTATGTGCTGAACATGGTCATGGAGGAGATCGCCGCTCTGGGCATCCACGAGCTGAACATGAACGCCAGCTCCGTCTTTGACACCCATATGCCCGTCATCGAGCATATTGAAAACAAGGTCATCACCTCCATTCAGTGCAACTACATGGCAGCAGGCGTGGGCCGGGCCATTTCCGAGGGCATCATGGACACTCCTGTCCAGTTCCGGACCCACGGCGGCCGTCCCAGCGACATCTGCCTGGGCCGCACCCCCATCGACGTGGCCTTCATCGCCGCTCCCACCTCCGACCCCATGGGCAACTGCTCCGGTAAGTACGGTCCCTCTGCCTGCGGCAGCCTGGGCTATGCCTACCCCGACGCCATGTACGCCAAGAAGGTCATCGTCATCACCGACAACCTGGTCCCCTATCCCCTGACCGACTTCTCCATCCCCGAGAGCTACGTGGATTACGTGGTTCAGGTGGACGCCATCGGCAATCCCAAGGGCATCGTTTCCGGCACCACCCGGATCACCCGTGACCCGGTGGGTCTGGTGATGGCCTCCTACGCAGCCAAGGTCATCGAGCATTCCGGCCTTCTCAAGGACGGCTTCTCCTTCCAGACCGGCGCCGGCGGCGCTTCTCTGGCCGCCGCCAAGTTCCTGAAGGACATCATGCTGGAAAAGAACATCAAGGGCTCCTTCGGCCTGGGCGGCATCACCGGCTACATGGTGGACATGCTGAAGGCCGGCTGCTTCCAGCGGCTGCTGGACGTCCAGTGCTTCGACCTGGACGCTGTGGAATCCATTCGCACCAATCCCAACCATCAGGAAGTCTCCGCCATGCACTACGCCAGCCCCAGCCACCGCAGCGCCGCCGTGGACAGCCTGGACGTGGTGATCCTGGGTGCCACTGAGATCGACACCAACTTCAACGTCAACGTCCACACGGACTCCAACGGCTACATCATGGGCGGCTCCGGCGGCCACTCCGACACTGCTGCCGGCAGTAAGCTGGCCATGATCATCGCCCCCATGTTCCGGGCCAGAATGCCCATCGTCACGGATCAGGTCACCTGCATCTCCACCCCCGGCAAGGACATCGACGTGCTGGTCACCCAGGGCGGCATTGCCGTGAATCCCAAGAACGCGGAGCTGATGTACCGTCTGAAGGACGCCGGTCTGCCCGTCATCGATATCCACGAGCTGAAGGAAAAGACCGAGCGGATCACCGGCAAGCCCCATCATCCCAAGTTTGGCGACAAGGCCGTGGCCAAGGTCATCTACCGGGACGGCTCCGAGCTGGATACCATCTACAACGTACCTGTAAAGTAAGGAGGTAACGAACTATGCGTGAAATTTCTGCCGCAAAGATCACCGAGGTGGTCAAGCGGCTGTGCATCGAGGCCAACTGCCACCTGCCCCAAGATGTGAAGCGCTGCATCGAATCCAACTACGCAGCAGAGCCCTGGGCCCCCGCCCGGGAAATCCTGGAGCGGATCATGGAAAACTACCAGATCGCCGACAATGAAAACGTGCCCATCTGCCAGGATACCGGCGTGGCCTGTGTGTTCCTGACCATCGGCCAGGAGGTCCACATCGACGGCAATATTGAAGATGCGGTCAACGAGGGCGTCCGTCAGGGCTACGGCGAGGGTTATCTGCGCAAGAGCGTGGTGGGTGATCCCCTGAACCGGGTCAACACCGGCGATAATACCCCTGCCATGATCTATTACGACATCGTCCCCGGCGATAAACTGGAAATCATGGTGGCCCCCAAGGGCTTCGGCTCCGAGAACATGAGCCAGATCAAGATGCTCCGTCCCTCCGACGGTGTGGAAGGCGTTATCGACTTCGTTGCCAAGGTGGTCCAGGAGGCCGGTCCCAACCCCTGTCCCCCCATCATTGTAGGCGTGGGCATTGGCGGCACCTTCGACAAGGCCGCGTTCCTGGCCAAGAAGGCCCTGATGCGCTCCGCCGAGGAGCGTCACCCCGATCCCTACTACGCCGAGCTGGAGCAGAAGATCCTCAATAAGATCAACGCCCTCGGCATCGGCCCCCAGGGCTTCGGCGGCAAGACCACCGCTCTGTGCGTCAATATTGAAAAGTTCCCCACCCATATCGCGGGCCTGCCCGTGGCAGTCAACATCAACTGCCATGTGACCCGCCATAAGAAGGAGGTGCTCTGATATGGCAATTTCCATCCAGCTGCCCCTGACCCGGGATAAGGCCCGGGAGCTGAAGGCCGGCGATTCCTGCCTGCTCAGCGGCATCATCTACACCGCCCGGGATGCCGCCCACAAGCGGCTGTGCGCCCTGGCTGACGAAGGCAAGGAGCTGCCCTTCCCCGTGAAGGACGCCACCATCTACTATGTGGGTCCCACCCCCGCAAAGCCCGGTCAGGCCATCGGCTCCGCGGGCCCCACCACCTCCTACCGGATGGACGCCTACAGCCCCACCCTCATCGCCCTGGGCGAGACCGGCATGATCGGCAAGGGCAAGCGTGGCCCGGAGGTCATCGCCGCCATGCAGGAGCACGGCGCCGTCTACTTCGGCGCCATCGGCGGCTGCGGCGCCCTGCTCAGCCGCTGCATCAAGTCCGCCAAAGTAGTTGCCTACGAGGACCTGGGCGCCGAAGCCATCCGGGAACTGGTGGTGGAGAATTTCCCCGCCGTGGTCATCATTGACTCCCTGGGCAACAACCTCTACGAGTCCGGCAAGGCCGACTATTTGGCCACTGTCGACTGAGAATGTATAAAAATCCACTCCCGGGCAGATTCTGCCCGGGAGACGGCTGAAATTGTAAAAAATATCTTAGCCAACGTATTGACAAAACTTGTGTTTTGTTTAAAATATACTATAGGGTTCCCTGGTAAGACGTGTATATATTGAAACTTTTTATGAGGCGTATAGAACATGCAGAAAGACAGTCAGGGCGTGAAATCCTCCATAGGCATCCATAACCGTCAGCTCTGTTTTTAACAGGGCGTTACTGTTATGGGTGTTTTTGCTGTCCTTCACCCGGGAAACACATAAGCAAGTCGTTAAACAAAAATTATTATAATGAGGTGGATTATGGAGAACAGAGAAAAGAAGGTTCTTGTCATTGGCGTCATCGGCGCCGACGTCCACGCCGTGGGCAACAAGATCCTGTACCACGCATTTACCGAAGCCGGTTTTGAAGTGGTGAACCTGGGCGTTATGGTCTCCCAGGAAGAGTACATCGCAGCTGCCATCGAGTCCAATGCCGACGCCATCGTGGTTTCCTCCCTGTATGGCCAGGGCGAGCTGGACTGCCGCGGCCTGCGCGAGAAGTGCGACGAGGCCGGCCTGAAGGGCATCCCCCTGGTCGTGGGCGGCAACATCGTCATCGGCAAGCAGACCTTCGAGGACGTGGAGAAGCGCTTCAAGGACATGGGCTTCGACCGTGCATTCCCTCCCGGAACCGCTCCCGAGACCACCATTGAGGCCCTGCGCGAGCTGCTGCACATGGAGGGCTAAGCCCATGAAACCCATTCTGCTCATCGACTTCGGCAGTACTTATACCAAGCTCACTGCCGTTGACGTGGAAGAAGAGCGGATACTGGGCACTGCCCAGTCCTTTACCACCATCCAGACAGATGTGGGCGACGGCCTCGCCAAGGGTCTTAAGCTCCTGGAAGAAAAGACCGGCAAGCTGGAGTATGCAGAAACCTACGCCTGCTCCTCCGCCGCCGGCGGCCTCAGAATGGTCACCAGCGGTCTGGTTCCCGAGCTGACGAGCGAAGCTGCCAAGCTGGCAAGTCTCGGCGCAGGCGCCAAGGTGGTGGGTCTTTACTCCTTCCAGCTTACGGAAGATGACCTGGATGAGATCCAGGCTCTGAAGCCGGATATTTTCCTGCTGGTAGGCGGCACCGACGGCGGCAACAGCGAGTGCATCCTGCACAATGCCCGGATGCTGGCCACCCTGCCTCCCAATTTCCCCATCATCATCGCCGGCAACCGCTCCGCCGCCCGGGAATGCGCCCGGATCCTTTCTAAGCATCCGGTACATATCTGCCCCAATGTGCTGCCCAAGTTCGGCACCCTGAACATCGAGCCCACCCAGCAGAAGATCCGGGATATTTTCCTGGAGCGGATTGTCCAGGCCAAGGGCCTGTCCAAGGCCGCCGAGCTGCTGGATGACATCATGATGCCCACGCCCTCCGCCGTGCTGCAGGCTATGGAGCTGCTCAGCAAGGGCACGGAGAACGAATCCGGCATCGGCGATTTGGTGGCCGTGGACGTGGGCGGCGCCACCACCGACGTGTATTCCATGGCCGACGGTATGCCCGAATCCATGAATACGGTGTTCAAGGGCATCCCCGAGCCCTTCTCCAAGCGCACTGTGGAGGGTGACATCGGCATGCGCTACTCCATCCGGGGTATCGTGGAAGCCGTGGGCATCCGCCGCATCGCCTCCCTCTCCGGTCTGACCGAAGAGCGGGCCGAGGAGCTGATCAGCTACCTGTCCGATCATAAGGATTTGGTTCCTGACGGCAACCCGGAGCTGACCGCCCTGGACTACGCCCTGGCCTCCGGCGCTGTGGAAACCGCCGTGGCCCGGCACGCCGGCACTATGGAGGAAACCTACACCCTCATGGGCCTGACCTATGTGCAGACCGGTAAAAACCTGACCCACGTGAAAAAGATCATCGTCACCGGCGGCAGCCTGATCCGCACGGAAAACACCGACAAGATCGCCCGCCACGCCCAGTATTCCCCCGCCCAGCCCATGAGCCTGCGGCCCAAGGCAGCAGATGTGTGGGTTGACCGCAGTTATATTCTCGCCGCCATGGGCCTGCTTTCCGGCCACTATCCCGATGCGGCGCTTCGAATTATGAAAAAGGAGTTAGAAAAGCATGGATATTCGCAATAAGAAAATCGCTGAAGGCGAGTTTATGGCTCTGCGTCAGGAAGTCCTGAATCAGTGGCCCACCGGTAAGGACGTGGATCTGCAGGAGGCTGTGGATTACCACAAGGCCATGCCCGAGACCCGCAAGTTCGGCAAGAAGCTGCTGGATGCCAAGGCTGCCGGCCGCACCCTGGTTCAGCCCCGTGCAGGCGTTCCCGTTGTGGAAGAGCACATCAAGCTGATGCAGTACCTGGAGAAGTACGGTGAGGCTGACCTGCTGCCCTCCACCATCGACTCCTACACCCGTCAGAACCGCTATGAAGAGGCTGAGCACGGCATCGCCGAGTCCATCCGCCTGGGCCGCGCCCTGATGAACGGCTTCCCCGCCGTCAACCACGGTGTTGCCAAGTGCCGTCAGGTCATCGAGTCCGTGAACCTGCCCATGCAGGTCCGTCACGGCACCCCCGACGCCCGTCTGCTGACCGAGATCACCTACGCCGGCGGCTTCACCTCCTATGAGGGCGGCGGTATCTCCTACAACCTGCCCTACTGCAAAAACATCCCCATGGAGCGCACCATCCGTGACTGGCAGTACGTTGACCGTCTCACCGGTCTGTACGAGGAAATGGGCGTTTCCATCAACCGTGAGCCCTACGGCCCCCTGACCGGCACCCTGGTTCCCCCCTGCATCTCCCACGCCGCTGCCATCATCGAGGCACTGCTGGCTGCTGAGCAGGGCGTCAAGAACATCACCGTTGGCTACGGCCAGTGCGGTAACCTGGTTCAGGATATCGCTGCCATCCGTACCCTGGAAGAGCTGACCGACGAGTACCTGCAGAAGTACGGCTACGGCGACGTGAAGGTCACCACCGTTCTGCACCAGTGGATGGGCGGCTTCCCCGCTGACGAGGCCAAGGCCTTCGGCGTCATCGCCAACGGCTCCCTGATCGCCGCTCTGTCCAAGGCCACCAAGGTCATCGTCAAGACTCCCCACGAGGCTGTGGGCATTCCCACCATGGAAGCCAACGCCGAGGGTCTGCGCTGCACCAAGCAGGTGGTCAACATGCTGGCTGACCAGAGCTTCTCCGACGCTCACCTGGAGGAGGAGAAGGAGATCATCCGTCAGGAGACCCGCTGCATCGTGGACAAGTGCTTCGAGCTGGGTAACGGCGACATCGCTGTGGGCGTCTGCCGCGGCGTCGAGGCCGGCGTTCTGGACGTTCCCTTCGCTCCCTGCCGCTTTAACCGCGGCCTGATGCTGCCCTGCCGCGACAACAACGGCGCTGTGCGTATCCTGAACCCCGGCAACCTGCCCTTCAGCAAGGATCTGAAGGACTTCCACGAGACCAAGATCTACGAGCGTGCCCTGGCTGAGAAGCGCAAGGCTTCCTTCCAGATGGTTATCGACGACGTCTACGCCATCGGCAAGGGCCGACTGGTGGGCCGTCCCAGATATTAATTAACCTGCTTACTTAAGAAAGGATTGATGCGTCATGAAAATCGTTGACATTATCTGCTCCGCAGGCCGTACCGGCTTCTACTTCGACGACCAGCGCGCCATTAAGGGCGGCGCCGGCCACGACGGTGTTTTCTACATCGGCAACCCCGTGACCGAGGGCTTCAAGGCTGTTCGTCAGGCCGGTGAGTCCATCTCCGTTATGCTGGTTCTGGAGAACGGCATGATCGCCCAGGGCGACTGCGCCGCTGTTCAGTACTCCGGTGCAGGCGGACGTGACCCCCTGTTCCTGGCTGAGGACTTCATCCCCCTGATCGAGGGCCCCATCAAGGAGCAGATCGTGGGTAAGGAAGCAGATAATTTCCGCAAGCTGGCTGCCGAGATGGAAGCCATCGAGATCGACGGCAAGCGCCTGCACACCGCCATCCGCTATGGCCTTTCCCAGGCTCTGCTGGACGCCGTTGCCAAGGCTACCGGCCGTCTGATGTGCGAAGTCGTTGCTGACGAGTACGGCTGCACCGTCTCCGAGAAGCCCATTCCCATCTTCACCCAGTCCGGTGATGACCGCTACAGCAACTCCGACAAGATGATCATCAAGGAAGCACAGGTTCTGCCCCACGCTCTGATCAACAATGTGGACGAGAAGCTGGGCCGCAAGGGTGAGAAACTGGCCGACTACATCGCATGGCTGCGCGCCCGTATCCTGACCTTCCGTCACGATGCCGACTACCTGCCCGTGCTGCACATTGACTGCTACGGCACCATCGGCCAGATCTTCGGCAACAACAACTACACCGCCATGGCTGACTACCTGGCCAAGCTGGAGCAGATCGCAAAGCCCTTCCACCTGCGCATCGAGGGCCCCATGGACTGCGACTGCGACCGCGCTACCCAGCTGGAAGCTCTGGCAGGCCTGACCGCCGAGCTGGACCGCCGCGGCATCAACGTGGAGCTGGTTGCCGACGAGTGGTGCAACACCCTGGAGGACATCAAGCTGTTCGCTGACCACAAGGCCGGCCACATGGTCCAGATCAAGACTCCCGACCTGGGCGGCATCAACAACACCATCGAAGCCGTTCTGTACTGCAAGGAGAAGGGCATCGGCGCATATCAGGGCGGTACCTGCAACGAGACCGACCGCTCCTGCCATGTCTGTGTCCACTGCGCAATGGCTACCCAGCCCGACCAGATCCTGGCCAAGCCCGGCATGGGCGTGGACGAGGGCTTCATGCTGACCTACAACGAGATGCAGCGCATCATCGCCATCCGCAAGGCCCGGGCCAACAAGTAATTTTCCAACTGCAAAATGCGCCCTTTCCCCGGAAAGGGCGCATTTTTAAGCAAACACCGGACACCTTATTCTTGAAATCCCCACAGGAGGCACCCCCATGGAAGGTCTGCTCAACGAACTCATCGAACAATGCCGCCCGGATACTGCCCACGGCAAAGTCGCAAGCTATATCCCCGCCCTGGCCCAGGCGGATCCCAATGCCCTGGGTGTATACATCCTGGACCGGAACGGCCTGCACAGTCAGGGCGGCGACAGCCAGGTACGCTTCACCATCCAGAGTATCATCAAGCCCATTTTGCTGCTCCAGGCTCTGATGGACAACGGCGAGGCCTTCGTCCGGGGCCGTGTGGGTGTGGAATCCACCGGCAAGCCCTTCGACGCCATCAATATCGCCGATGCCGTGAATCAGGAGATCCTTTCTGAGCACATCAACCCCATGGTCAATATGGGTGCCATCGTCATGTGTACTCTGATCCAGGGCAAAGACTACCGGGAGCGCTTTGACCGGGTGCTGGAGCTGACCCGGCTGCTGGCCAACGACCCTTCCATCGATGTGGATGAGGAGGTCTACCGCTCCGAGAAGGCCACCGGCAACAAAAACCGGGCTCTGGCCTTCCTGATGAAGAGCTGCGGCCTGCTGGAGGGTGATGTGGAGGAAGTGCTGGACTGCTACTTCCGGGCCTGCTCCATCCGGGTGGACTGCCGCGACCTGGCCCGGATCGCCTTCGTACTGAGCAACAAGGGCCGGGACTTTATGGGCAATGAGCTGTTCCCTGCCCGGTATGCCCACTATGTGAACGCAGTCATGATGACCTGCGGCATGTACGACGGCGCCGGTGATTTCGCCCTGACCGTTGGCGTTCCCGCCAAGAGCGGCGTGGGCGGCGGCATTATGGCGGTGGTCCCCGGCCGTATGGGCATCGGCATCTACTCCCCCGCCCTGGACAAAAAAGGAAACTCCATCGCTGGCATCCATGTGCTGCGGCGTTTAAGCCGCCAGCTGGAGCTGAGCATTTTCTGATAAACGAAAAAAGCCGAAAGTGCGATGCACTTTCGGCTTTTACTTTTCTCTTAACCGTTCCGGATTTCCAGAAGCTTCACCTTCAGGTCGTTCTCCATCTTTGCCATTTCGCTTTCCGCGGCCAGCCGCTTGGCGCGGCCGTCGGCCTGGATCTTCAGCACCTCGTCAAAGGTCTGGATCAGCCGGGCGTTGGTCTGTTTCAGGGTCTCGATATCCACGATGCCCCGCTCAGCCTCCTTCGCGGTCTCAATGGAGGCCATGTGCAGCTTCTCGGCATTCTGCTTTAAGAGGGCATTGGTGATATCCGTCACCTGCCGCTGAGCCGCGGCGGCCTCAGTGGAATGGGCGATACCCAGGGCCAGCACCATCTGGTTTTTCCACAGGGGGATGGTGTTGACCAGCGTGGTCTGGATCTTTTCCACCATCACGTTGTCATTGTTCTGGATCATGCGGATCTGGGGCGCGGTCTGGATGGAGATGGCCCGGGTCAGCTCCAGGTCATGGATCTTCTTCTCAAACCGGTCGCACTTGTCAGACAGATCCCTTGCCAGCTGGGCATCCTCCGCAAGGCCCGTCCGTTGGGCGGTGGCCTGAAGCTCCACCAGCCTGCCGCTGCGGACCTCCTGAAGCTTCTGCTTGCCTGCCAGGATGTACATGGTCAGCTCCTTGAAGTAGGCCAGGTTCTGGTCGTACAGCTGATCCAGCACGGCAGAGTCCTTCAGCAGCCGGACCTGATGCTCCTGCAGGGCATCGCTGATCTTTTCCACATTGGCTTCCGCCTTGGCGAAGCGGTTCTTCATGGTTTCCAGCTTGTCCGCCTGCTTCTTAAACAGGCCTAAGAAGCCCTTCTTCTCCTCGGTGTCGAAGCCCTTCAGCTCCCCCACCACGTCCACGATCAGATCGCCCACCTCGCCAAGGTCCTGGGTCCGGACGTTTGCCAGGGCAGCATCGGAGAAATCCGCCATCTTCTTCTGGGCACCGGCACCGTACTGCAGGATCTGGGCGGTGTTCTCCACATCGATTTTGGCAGCGAAATCATCCACCATCTGCTGCTCCTGGGCAGTGAGCACAGGCTCTGCCATGGGGGGCTGTACAGGCTTCTCTTCCACCGGGGCCACTTCCACTACGTCATTCAGCTCCGGCTCCAGCGTCAGGCTGGGAACGATGAATTCCTTCTTGTTTTCTTCCATAGTACATTCTCCTGTTCCTTGTAGGGCGTTAACCAAAATCCTTTTCCGTCAGGCCCTCCTGGGCCAGCAGGGTCTTCAGCACAGAAATATCACTGGAAACATCCAGGGCCGTATCCTGAAACACCGAATCCAGCAGCTTTTCAAAGGCCAGGTTCAGGGTATCCAGCGTATCCTCAATTTCTTTTTTGGAGGAGAGGATGGTCTCCCCCTGCACCGGCTGGGCGTCCATGTCGGCGTAGGCGTTCAGGAGCTTCACCGTCATGGGCAGGTAGTAATTCATCAGCTTTTTCAGATCCGGCACGATCTCCGGATTGGTTCCCGCCCGCTGGAAGATCCGCTGGACGATCAGCTCCATCCGGGAGATTTTATCGGAGATCTCGATACCCGGAATTGCATCGTTGCAGCGGCGGATCTCGGACAGAAATTCCTCACCCCGGCGAAGGACCTCCCGGACCTGGGGAGAGGGGGCGTTCTTTTCCATTTCCCGGCGCAGCTGCTCTTCCTGGCGCTTCCGCTCCTCCAGCTGCAGGCGGCTGTCCTCAAAGAGCCGATAGGTCTCGTCACTGGTGATCAGCATGGTCTTTTCCCGGTCCAGGTGGCCCTGCCGGAACAGACCCCGGGAGATCATGGTCTCCACCTCCCGGCGGACAAAGTCCGCCGTTTTACCCACGGACCGGGCCAGCTTGTCCAGAGCCACATGGGTTTTGTTACCCAGCAGCTTTCGGTAGGTCTTAAACCGGCTCACCTGAGACAGGTTCTTTACGCCGCTGACGATCAGCCCAGCACCGCCGCCGATGCCTGCCAGGGTCAGCAAGGTGGGCACCGCGCTGCCGCCGGTAAAGATCAGGATCAGGGAGGCCAGAGAAAACAGGCCGGAAACCGCAGCCAGCAGGCCGCCGCCCACCGCCTTCACAAGGCCTTTGGTGGTCAGATTTCCGGTGGTGCCATAGAGCAGCGCCAGCTCCTGCTGCTTCACAACCTCAGCTTCCACGGTTTTCACCGGCCGGGAGCTTTTTTTCTTTTCCGCTGCCGCAAAGGCGCTGCGGACCGCCTCGCTGCCCAGCTCCACGGTCTGACGGATGGTCTGATTCAATTTTCGGTAGTCCTGGGAATTGACTGCCCGGTCAATGATATCCTGAATATCCCTGCCCAGGTTGTCCAGTTCCCGTTCCCATTGTGCCATAGTACCAACTCCATAAAAATGTGATTCCATTATAACGGCATGGGAGGAAAATTACAAGGGATTCCAAAAAATTGCTTTTCTTCCTCTTTCACTCTGTACAGAATGCCAGTTGACTTTTCTTTATTTCCGTATTATTATATCGGTACAATTTTATTGTTAAATTGAAAGGATGAACACCATGAAATTAGCAAACAAATCCATCGTTGTCACCGGTGCTTCTGCCGGTATGGGCAAGCATATCGTCGAGCTGTTCGTGAAGGAAGGCGCCAATGTGGTGGCTGTTGCCCGCCGTGCCGAGCGTCTGGCTGCCCTGCAGGAATCCCTGAAGGACGCCCCCGGCAAGCTGCTGGTCTTTACCGGTGATGTGAGCAAGCGTGAGGACAACGAGGCCATGATCGACCTGGCCGTGAAGGAATTCGGCAAGCTGGACGTGCTGGTGAACAATGCCGGTGTTATGGACGACATGGCTGCCATGGCCGATGCCACCGACGAGAAGTACGAGTACGTCATGGGCATCAACGTCTACGGCCCCATGTGCTCCATGCGCAAGGCCTGCCAGGTATTCCTGGCCCAGGGCAACGGCGGCAACATCATCAATGTCTCCTCCGTCGGTTCCATGCACCAGGCCGCAGGCCCCATCTACTGCGCTTCCAAGGCTGCTGTCAATGCCTACTCCAGAAGCATCGCCTTTGGCTACATGAAGGAAGGCATCCGCTGCAACGTCATCGCCCCCGGCGGCATCGCCACCGAAATCAGCTCCGCCATGGGTATGCCCAACATGGACGGCTTCTCCCGTGTCCGCCCTGTTCAGGCTCTGGCTCCCCAGCCCGGTCAGACTTCCGATATCGCCAACGCCGCTCTGTTCCTGGCCTCCGATGACTCCGCCTATATCTCCGGCGCCATCCTGCCCGTCGACGGCGGCTGGACCGCATTCTAATTGGATAGAACCTAAAAAACGTGGGACACCCGAATGGGTGTCCCACTTGTTATCTTTTGAAAAATTACAGCTCCAGGAACTCCAGCAGCTCGTCCTTGCTCATGGCGCCCAGAGTCTTCTTGACCATCTGACCGTCCTTGAAGATCATCAGGGTGGGGATGGACATGACCCGGAACTTCTTGGCCAGCTCCATCTGCTCATCCACGTTGATCAGGCCAACCTTGATATCATTCCGCTCGCCAGCGATCTCCTCCACGATGGGCTTGACCATCTTGCAGGGACCACACCAGGGAGCCCAGAAATCCACCAGAACGGGCTTGTCAGCGCCCAGGACCTCAACCTCAAAATTTTCCTTGGTAATCATCATAGCAGACATATTGTTGTCCTCCTTTGTTTTTATCTGGTCATATCTTACCCAAATCTCTCGCTGTTTTCCGTGATTTTATCACCAAGGCCATTATACCACATATCTCACCGGATTCCAAAACAAATTTTGAATTTTTCCCTTGACTCTTACCTTACGTCATGGTTTATAATGCTCTCAGATGGGAGGGAACCGTATGAAAACCGTCAATCAGGTGAGCAAGCTCACCGGTGTCAGCGTCCGGACGCTGCACCACTATGATGCCATTGGCCTGCTGAAGCCCACTGCCATAACAGAATCCGGCTATCGGCTCTATGATGATGCCGCCCTGGGACGGCTGCAAACCATTCTCTTCTTCCGGGAGCTGGAATTTTCTCTGAAGGATATCAGCAGGATACTGGACAACCCCAATTTTGATTTCCATACCGTTCTGGACGATCAGATTCGGCTGCTCCAATTGCGCGCAGAGCAGCTGAACAACCTGATTTCCCATGCCCGTCAGATTCAAAAAACAGGAGTGATACCTATGGATTTTTCCGCATTTGATCATAGCAAACAGGACCGGTACGCCGCGGAGGCCAAGCGCCGCTGGGGCAATACCGATGCCTACAAAGAATTTGAACAGAAAACCGCCGGTCAGTCCCGGGAGGCCCAGCAGGCTGCCGGTGACGGTCTGATGGCCATTTTCGTCCGGATGGGGACCATCCGCACCACCGATCCCGGCTCTCCGGAAGCCCAGGCACTGGTAAAGGAACTGCAGGACTACATCACCGACCATTACTACACCTGCACCAAACAGATCCTGAAGGGCCTTGGCATGATGTACATCGCCGGAGACGAAATGACTGCCAACATCGACGCCGCCGGCGGCGAAGGCACCGCCCAATTTGCCCACGAGGCCATTGATATCTATTGTCAGTAAGGTAGATGATCGTTTACATCAGAAACTTGGCTCCCCCTATGGGGGAGCTGGCGCCGCTTTTGCGGCGACTGAGAGGGCAAAAGACGTTACGACACCCTCTCCGTCAGTCCTTCGGACTGCCACCTCTCCCAAAGGGAGAGGCAAGGCGGCTGCGCCGATAAACGATAATTTACCACACAGACCGCAAAAACAGGAGGCCCATTGGCCTCCTGTTACGCATTTTCCAGCAATTGCCGCAGCAGCTTTTCATCTGCCCGATTATAGAGCTTACCGTCCCATTTGATGTTCGGGCCCTTGCCGCACTGCCGCTGGCAGGGCAGAAACCGCAGCATAACCCCCGGCTTCCCGGCGCACAGCTGCTCCGCCAGAGCAGCAAGCTGTGTATGCTTTCCGCAGTTGGGACCGGCGCAGAGCTCCAGGGTATGGGTATCCCCCAGCCGCAGTCGGGGCTGCCGCCGGATCAGGGCCAGCAGGAAGCTCTCTTTTGTCCCCAGCTCAGCAGATATTTCCGCAAGCAGATGCTTCGGAATAGAGCCGTATTCCTCCTGAATCTCCCGGAGCAGGGCCGTCAGGGCCATCTGATCTCCCGGGGCGCCCTGCTTTTTGTAATAGGCTGCCGCCTCTTTCAGTTCCCAGGCCATAGGATCCCTCCTGTTTCAGCATAACTTAGGTTTTCCCGATTTCCAAACAGCATACCGAATTATTGCAACTCTTCCAGGTGGTCCGCTGCCCAGGGGGTCATGTTGAAGCCGTAGAACCGGCGGTAGGTCTCAAAATCCATTTGACAGCCGATGCCCAGCAACTCCATATACACGCCAAAGACCTTTGCCTTGACCCCCAGCTCCGCAAAGCCGCAGGAAAGGTAGAATTCCTTCCGCTTCTTTCTCTGCTCCCTGTCAAGGCCCGGACGTTCCGGAGATTCGATCTCCAGGAACACACCCCGGCCTGCATACAGCGACAGCAGGCACTCCATGGCAGCCTTGCCAATCCCCTTCCCCCGCTGCTTCTGGGAAACCGCGAAGTAGTCGATGAGGATCAGGTCACTGCCATTGACGGTGGTTGCCAGTCCGGCGAATTTTCCCTCCGCCAGAATACACCAGATATCGCCCT
This sequence comes from Oscillospiraceae bacterium, assembly GCA_015067615.1. Classification (GTDB taxonomy): domain Bacteria; phylum Bacillota; class Clostridia; order Oscillospirales; family Oscillospiraceae; genus Faecousia. The sequence continues at coordinate 93,094 of SVMD01000005.1, read as the reverse complement.
TGCCCTCCCGGAACATCCGCCGGATCACAGCGAAGGGTTTTCTCTCATTTCTGGGAAATGCATTGGTGTAAAGACGCTGCAGCCGCAGCCAGTCTCCGGGACCTTGTGGTTTGTGCAGTACGATTTCCATAGCGCAGCTCCTTTACAGTTTTTTGACAAAACAGATAATCCGGTTGGCCTCCTGAAACCCCACATTTAAGTGAAAGCGCAGGCTGCCCGTATTGGAAAGCTCACAGTCGCTGGCGAATTCGGTGCAGCCCTGCTCTCTGGCCCAACACTCGCAGGCGGAAAGCAGCCCCTTTGCGATGCCCTTTCCCCGGCAGGACTCCTCCACGAAGATCCCCTCCAGGTAGCCTACAGGAGAACCTTCCGTGCCCTCCACGTAGTCATGGCGCAGCTGGCACTGGGCAAAGCCCACTGCCCCATCCTCCTCTGCCAGGAAAAAGGCTGCATCGCTCAGCGCCAGGATGGCACTCAGGTCCGCTTCCAGCTCCGCCCCATTGTGGTCCGGCCAGAGCTTCATGGCCAGGGCAGTAAGGGTTTTCAAATCTTCGAAGTTTGCCTTTCGGATCATATTGCTTCCTCCGGTTTTTGAAAAAAGCCGGGCACACAGGCCCGGCGAACATGAATATTATATCAGATATTTCCCGGTCAAGTCAACCGAAATCTGAACTTTTCCGGCAAAATCTGCGTTCTTAACAGATGCACATTTGTATCTTTGTGAAGGATTGCGGCTTGCAAAGGGGCAATTTTCTGCTATAATTATAGACAAGAAAGGGTGATACCAATGTACAGGTAAATCCTTAAAAGCTCAATAAAAATATTGAGCAATGGTGCGAAAAACATCAGAAAACCGAACTTATGAGAGCTTCCCGCTGAAGGGAAATGATAGAAGAAGAATATAAGATTATCGGAAAAAGGATGAAAAAGCACCAACAAAATCCGCAGAAAGAGAGGTTAACCAACAGATGTTAGATACCAAGAATGAACAGAAATGACCCTTGCCTGCAACAAAAGTTTTCTTAACGTGACAGAAGAAAGCTGCAGCCAAGGGTCATTTCATTTTGCCGGCAAGGGCCCACAAGCCAATGCGTTACCAACACTATAAACCGAAGCCGCAGTCTTTTACTGGGGCTAATTTTTTATGCCTTTTTCTCGATCCGGGAGTAGTACCACACGCCAGCCAGAATCAAAACCGCACCCAGCAGGGCCACGGGGGCGGGAATTTCTCCAAACAGGAACACCGCCAGAATACCGGCGCCCACCGGCTCCAGGAGCTTGCAGGCAGAGACGAAGGAGGGCGAGTAGAATTTCAGCGCCCAGGAGAAGATGGTATGGCCCAGAATGGTAGAGAACAGAGCCAGTGCCGCGCCGACGACCACCGGGTTCATACCGGAGGCCAGGAGCCCATTGCCCTGAATCAGGCAGATCACCACCAGCACCAGGGCGCAGGAGCCGTAGACCAGGTAGGTGTACACGGTGGTGGAGAGCTTTTTCTGGGCGCTGCGGCCGAAGAGCATGTACACAGCGGAGCAGACCGCTGCCAGCACCGCCAGGATGTCGCCCTCCAGATGGCCCTCCCCTTCTCCGGAATCCGCCAGGGCGATGAGGACGCTGCCCAGCAGCGTCACGGCAATGGCCCCTGCGGCCTTTTTGCTGATCCGGCCCTTCAGGAACAGGCAGAAGCCCAGGCTCACCCAGATCACTTCCGTGCAGACCAGGGTGGCCGCGCTGGCAACACTGGTTTTATGCAGGGCATCAAACCACAAGATAAAATGGGCCGCCAGGAATACACCGCTGCAGCCGCTGAGGGCAGCGGCTTTTTTGTCGGCCCGGGCCAGCTCCCGGCGGATCTGTCCGCTGCCCAGTACCAGCGGCGTCATCATCACCACGCTCCACAGGAGCCGCCAGGCGGCAGTCACTGCCGAAGGGGCGCTGGAATACCGGACAAAGATGGCGGAGAGGGAAATGCCGATGATACCCACCACGATGACCGGCATGGGATGCTTTTCCAAATACTTCATAGTGTCTCCTTAAAACCTGGCAAATTTGCCCAGGACCTTGCTCATGACCTTGTAGGCAGGAGTCTCCAGCACCTTCTGGGCGTTCTTCAGTTCCTCCCGGATGGCAATGCCCTGGGGACAGTGCTGCTCGCACTTGCCGCAGCCGATACACTGGGAAGCTGCGGAGGAATTTTTCCGCAGGGTGGTGCATTTGACATAGTCCCACTGGGCAGCGGTCTTATGCTCAGCGTAATAGCTGTTATACAGCGCAAAGATGCCGGGGATGTCCACGCCTTTGGGGCAGGGCTGGCAGTAGCCGCAGGCGGTGCAGCCCACCTTCATCTTCTCGTTGATGGCCTTCACCACCGCGGCGTAGAGCTTCTGTTCCACCTCGCCCTGTTCGCCGATGCGCACCTCCGAAGCAGTGCGGATATTCTCACGGACCATCTCCATGGAGTTCATACCGGACAGCACCACGGTGACCTCTTTCTGGTTCCACAGCCACCGCAGACCCCATTCGGCGGGAGTCCGCTTGACAGGCATGGCATCAAAGGCCTTTTTCGCTCCGTCAGGCAGGTTGTTCACCAGCTTGCCGCCCCGGAGAGGCTCCATGATGATCACCGGCAGGCCCTTGCTGTGAGCATAGTTCAAACCCTTCCGGCCTGCCTGGGAATGCTCGTCTAAGTAGTTATACTGGATCTGGCAAAAGTCCCAGTCATACAGGTCCACAACCTTGCAGAACATTTCGGAATTGCCGTGATAGGAGAAGCCCACCTGACGGATCTCACCCTTGGCCTGCTTCTCCGCGATCCAGCTTTCAATGCCCAGTGCTTTCAGCCGTTCCCAGCTTTTCACATCATTGAGCATGTGCATCAGATAGTAGTCCACATGGTCGGTGCGCAGGCGGCGCAGCTCCTCATAGAAGAGCTTGTCAAATCCATCCCTGGTGCGGACCAGGTAGTGGGGCAGCTTGGTGGCGATATTGACCTGATGGCGCAGGCCGTTCTTTTCCAGTACCTTTCCCAGGGCAGCCTCGCTGCCGGGATAGATGTAGGCAGTGTCAAAATAATTGACGCCCTGGTCTATGGCAAACAGAACCTCTTTTTCCATCTCCTCCAGGTCGATCTGGGTGGCTTTGCGCTGAAAGCGCATGCAGCCAAAGCCCAGAATGGAAAGGTCGTTGCCGTATTTATCCTTGCGGTAGTTCATAAAATCCCTCCGGGAGTGATAATTTTCCTCATCATATCACTCTGCCGGAAAAATGGCAAGCCCTATATGCCGCATTCGATGCCGTAGATCCGGTCAATGGCAATCACATCTCCCTCGCACAGCACCAGACAGCGGCTCACCGGGTCGATCTTTTTCACATGGCCGGTGATAGATTCATAAGCACCCCCGGCTTTGCGGCTGTCGGGGCAGAAGACCTTCAGGGTAACCTCCGGATTTTCCGGCAGATGCTCCCGGAGCCACTGAAGCTTCTCATCCAGAAGATATTTTCCGCCCTCGTCCAGCTCAATCCGGGTATCCGTCAGCCGGCCGGTCTCCTCGATGACGGCTTCGTAGCCTGTCAGGGCCGCAAAGGGTGAAAACTGGGCTGCCCGGTCATAGTTCGACATGGGGCTGCGCTTCACCGACACATGCCGTGGCAGATTGATGATGTCGTCATATCTGTGGGTTGGTTTCATGAGGTTCTCCTTTGATCCGGTAAATGATCGTTTCGTGCAGGAATTCTACATACCTTTGTAGGGCGGGGTCATGACCCCGCCGACGCATCGATTTGTCTGGGCAGTCCGTTTAGCGCTGCAATCCAGGATTATGCGCCGATTTAGCAATAAAATTCCGTTACCTGGTCGGCGGGCTCATGAGCCCGCCCTACGAAATGGTTCTGTTGTAAACAATAATTTATCACGCCTTATGTCCGCCGATCTGGCCGTTGCGGTCCATGGCGGTGGCGCCCTCTTCCAGGTTCATGCCCTTGACGATGGCATTTTTTCCGAACTTCTTCTTGATGGTCAGCACCGCCCTCTGGCGGCGCTTTTCCCGCTTCAGTTCCATCTCCTGCTGCTGTTTCCGGGTCTCCTCCTCCGGGTCGGAGAACAGATCCAGCTGGGTAAAATCCGTATTTCTCACTGCCATATGCTCCGGCAGAACCCGGCAGGCCACCACAGTGATCCGGCGCACCAGCAGATTGGGGTCCGTGATCCGGTCAAAGAGGGCCACCATGGCTTCCGTAATGATGGTGGTGGAGGAATTGTACAGAGGCAGATTGACCGTGCCGTGGGCGTGCTTGGGGATCTGGCGGCCATAGTGGTCGGTGACTATGTCCCCACGGTAATGCTTTCGGATCTCCGGGTCCGTCAGATTTTCGATATCGTAGCCCACGGTCAGCACCAACTGATCCGTCACCAGCCCCTTATCCACCAGGTCCAGTACCAGTCCGTCCGCCATCTCCCGGGTGATGAGCCGGGCCTTCTGATTGGTGTAGGGGCAGTGCAGCACCTGCCCGGCGCTGATGGAATTGGTGGTGGGCTTGTAGGACTTGATCTCGGCGATGGTCACAGGCTCCCAGCCCCAGGCGTGGTCGATGAGCAGTTCCGCGTTGACGCCAAAGAGCTTGTAGAGCAGATCCTCATTATAAAATTCGTCCTCCCTGCCCAGAGAACACCGGGCCACATCGCCCATGGTCCGAAGACCAACCTTGTGAAGCTTCCGCTCATAGCCCCGGCCCACCCGCCAGAAGTCCGTCAGGGGTTCATGATCCCACAGCAGTCGCCGGTAGGACATTTCATCTAAGGTCGCCAGCCGGACGCCGTATTCGTCCGGCTCCATTTTCTTCGCCACGATGTCCATGGCCACCTTGCACAGGTACAGATTGGTTCCGATGCCCGCCGTGGCGGTGATGCCGGTGGTTATTAAAACATCCCGGATCAGCATCCGGGCGAATTCCTCGGCATTCATGTTGTTCAGCTTCAGATAGGGCGTGGCGTCGATGAACACCTCGTCGATGGAGTAGACGTGGATATCCTCCGGGGCCACATATTTGAGGTAGGTTTCGTAGATTTTGGCGCTGTGCTCCATGTAGTGGGCCATCCGGGGCGGCGCGGCGATGTAGTCGATCTCCAGGCTGGGATTGGCATCCAGCTCCTCGGCGTCCCAGGATTTTCCGGTGAACTCCCGGTTGGGGGCCTGAGCCCGGCGCAGGGCATTGACCTCTTTCAGCTTCTGAACGGCCTCAAAGAGCCGGGCCCGGCCGGGGATGCCATATCGTTTTAGGGACGGCGAAACCGCCAGACAAATGGTCTTTTCCGTCCGGCTCACATCCGCCACCACCAGATTGGTCTTCATGGGGTCCAGCCCCCGCTCGATGCACTCCACAGAGGCATAGAAGGATTTCAGGTCAATGGCGATATACTGTTTCTGCTTCACTTCCATGCCCCCCTCTCCTTAAAAGAAACTCAGCTGATCCTCTTTTTCTTCCAGCGTGTGCAGGTATGTAAAGATTTGGTCGTTATCGTGCCAGATGCCGTACTGCCGGCACAGTTCGTGGAACAGCCGGTTTAAGTGCTTTGCGTTGGGGCTGTTGACTTCATAGGATGCGCCGTAGCGGCGGATGTATTCCTCTTTCAGCCCCGGAAACTTCTTATCCAGATTGGCATAAAAATATTCCCGGTCCCCCTCCCGCAGGGTCACGCCGGGGCCGAACCAGATGATGCCCTTCACCCCGGTATCCCGGCAGGCATCCAGGATGGCGCGGATATTCTCCTCCGTATCCGTCAGAAAGGGCAGAATGGGGCAGAACCAGACCACCGTGGGCACCCCGGCTTTCTGAAATTCCCGCAGCACCTCCACCCGGCGGGAGGTGGGGCAAACATTGGGCTCGATGAGGCGGCTGAGTGAATCATCCAGGGTGGTCAAAGTGATTTGAGCCACCGCCTTGGTCTTTTCATGGATTCTTTGAAACAAATCCAGGTCCCGCAAAATCAGGTCGGATTTGGTCAGCACCGTGGCGCCGAAGCCCTGCTTTTCGATCACTTCCAGACTCCGCCGGGTCATTTGCAGCTGCTCTTCCAGAGGCATATAGGGGTCCGTCATGGCCCCGGTGCCGATCATGGTGGGCTTTCGTTTCGACTTCAGCGCCGCTTCCAACAGCTCGATGGCGTTTTCCTTTACCTCGATATCCTCGAAGATGTGATGCATCTGATAGCAGCTGCTTCGGGCGTCGCAGTAGATGCACCCATGCTGGCAGCCCCGGTAGATGTTCATGCCATTATTGGTCCCGATGATTCCTTTGGCCTTTACAAAGTGCATCGTCCTTCCCCCTTTCTTTTTGTTATTATAGAACTTCTGTTCGAGAATGTCAAGTAAAAGAATACCGCCCAGAGTCGGGCGGTGTTCCGTGTTGGTGTTGTAAATGATCGCTTAGCGTAATACCTTCCCCCTGGGGGGAAGGTGCCCCGAAGGGTGGTGCTCCGCGCAGCGAATCAAAATCAATCGCTTGCCGGTGGCAAGCGCACCGCAACAAATGGATGAGGGGACCGCAGTTGGAAAACCATTGCATTTCCAGTCATCGCAGACTTGTCCCCTCATCAGTCACCGCTTACGCGGTGCCAGCTTCCCCCCGGGGGGAAGCTCTTGTAAACGATAATTTATCTCTCATTCATTTTCTTCACAAAGGCCGTATCCCGGGCGGTGACATTAACCCAGGTGGGGCGGAAGCCGCATTTGATGGCATTTCTCACAGACTTCAGATTGCACCAGGCGGCGCAGTAGAAGGGCACCTTTCCCCTATCCAGAATCTCCAGGGCCAGCCGGGAGGTAATGGCGGAGGCAATGCCCTTCCTCCGATACTCCGGCAGCACATTCACGCCAATCTGCCACATATCCTCGCAGTCAGCGGAGCAGCCCGCAAGACCCACCAGTTTATCTCCGTCATAGGCACCCACCCCCAGCACGTCCAGCTGGGCCCGGTCGGCACAGAGGGCGTCGCTCCACTCCGGCTTATACAGGTCCGCAAAATCCGCCTGCGTCAGCACACGCAGCTCATAATCGCAGGGCTGCGGCTTCAAAAGTGTCACATCCGGCAGGAAGTACTCCGCCATGAAGCAAGTTTTTAAGCCGTGGGGTGCCAGCATGTCATCCAGGGCCTGCAAATGGGGCGTTTCGAAGGCGTGGGACACATCGTATTTTGCCATATATTCTTCCGCCACCGGTGCCAGCTTCTCGCTGCACTGGGCCACGATGCAGTTGCCGTAGCTGGTCATATCCAAATCAAAGGGCAGGGGCAGATATTTCCGGGCCGCAGGATTGGCTTTGGATATCGTCACCTTTCCCCGCTCAGCCAGAAAATCCTCCGGGTCGCAGCCATAGTCGATGGCGGACTGGTTCAGGGCGATGCGCCAGATTTCCTCATTGGTAAGCATCGTATTCCTCCCGCAAAATGCTGTAGACCACCACGTCGCAGATGCCCTGGTTGTTCCGGTCCCCCCGGCGCAGGGTTCCCTCACATACCATGCCACATTTGCGCATCACAGCACCGGAGTTGGGGTTCCGGGGATCATGCCGGGCCTGGATCCGGCCCACGCCCACTTGGTCGAAGAAGAAAGCGATCAACGCCTTCAGGGCTTCCGATACATACCCCTTATGCCACCAATTCTTGCCGATACAGTAACCGATCTCCACCCACTGGGCAGCATCGCTGACCTGTACCGCGGCGATGGAGCCGATGGGCTCACCCAGATCTTTCGGCACAATGGCCCACTGGTAGTAGTTGGGCTCGGCATAATGGCTGACCCAGTCATGTAAGACAAACCGGCTGACCTCCACACTGTCATGGGTGGGCCAGGTCAGGTATTTTGTCACCTCCGAATCGGAGGCCCAGTTGCGGAACATGGCTTCCGCGTCCTCCTCCGTGAAGGGCCGCAGGATTAGTCTCTCCGTTTCGATCATTTTTGTTCCCAGATGGTTCATAGGATCACCTCAAAAGCTGCCGGAGTTTTTCGATCTTCTCCGGGTCGTGGATGTATGCCTGTCTCGGCTTGACGAAATTCCTGCTGCCCCGCTTTTCGCTTGCGTACCGTGGGATCAGTTGGACGTGGAAATGGTTCATGGGGCCGTCGCACATGGTGCAAAGGTAGACGCTCTCGGCGCCATAGACCCTTTTCAGGGCGTTCATGGCCTTCTTCGCAAAGAGGTAAACAGCGGTGCAGAGGTCGTCGGGGATGTCCATCATGTCCTTGTAGTGTTCTTTGGAAATGATGCAGGTATGGCCGGGGGCCCGGGGACCGCCGATAAGGACGCAGGTAAAGAGGTCGTTTTCGTACAGAGTGGTTTCCGCCGGGTCGCCATAGAGCGCAAAATTGTGGCTGCGGTCGTAGCAGGTGGGGCAGATGCCCAGGTCCACCAGCTCCGCCACCGTCAGGGGCATCTCACAGTCGGGCTCTACATAGCCCATCTGCTTCAGCCAGGGCAGCATCCGCCGCTTCTGAATAGGCACTGCGTTCCCGGTTTGCCAGAATTCCCGGAATTCATCCTCAGAAAGCCAGCGGTAGTCCGCCGTTTCCCCGGGCTGCAAAACAACGGAAGCCTTGGGACAGTCCGTCACCGCCAGAAAGCTGTGGTAAATGCTTCCGGTGAGCTCCGAAACCAGCACGCCCATGGGAGTAAATTCCGCGTTTTCAATGCCTGTTTCCTCCCGCAGTTCCCGGCGGGCACCCTCCAAAGGGGACTCCCCTGCCAGAACGGAGCCCCCGGCGGTGGCTTCCCAGCAGCCCGGGTAGATTTTCTTCTCCGGGGCCCGGCGCATCACAAGAAAGCTGCCGTCGGTGTGACGTACCAGCACCTCGCAGACCAGGTGGAAGCAGCCTGCGGGAACCTTCTCCCCCCGGACCATGGTCTGTCCGGTTTTTTCCCCATTGGCAGTATACAAATCCCAGGTTTCCATATTTCTATCCCCCTTTAAGTAAAAAACGGCCCGGGCAAAAGCCCAGGCCGTAAAAATCGTGTATATTCCCGCATTACCGGGCAGTCACGAAAGGCGCGCAGGCTTTCCAAGCGAATTTCCGAACATTCATCATAGCCTTCATGGAAAATTACGCTCCTTTCCTGTAAAATGTGAAATTATGGTAGCACCTTGCGCTTTGTTTGTCAAGGGAGAATATGGGTATCGATGTATTCTTTCAGGGGCTTCCGGATGACCGCATCCCGGTTATCGCGGAACCAGGCCCATTCCTCCCGGAGTCCCTCTGCCAGGGGCTTCAGATTGGGCATCAGAGCCTGCTGCCGGGTCACATCCAGGAAGTATTCATACTCGTGGAAGGGGAAAAAGCTGCGCTGGGGATGGCCGGTGACGCTGACGGTTTCCAGAGGCTTCCCCACTGCCTCATAGCACAGCTTCACCCACTGCCGGATGGTCACCGCCTCCGGGTTGCCCACGTTGTAGACCCGCTCCTCCGGCTTTTCTGTCAGCAAAAGCTCCATAAACCGGCACAGGTCCTCCACATGGAAAAATTGCAGCTTCTCCTCCCCATCCCCGGGCAGGCAGAAGGGACGGTCCATTTCCGCCCATTCAAAGACGAAGGGCGAACGGTATACATTTTCCATGGGACCGTAGATGTAGGGCGGCCGGAGGATATAAGCCTGGGGCAGATGCTTCCGGAGCCAGTTCTCCGCTTCCAGCTTGTTGAACCCGTAAGCACCCCAGATGGAATTGGGGCCGCATTCCTGCTCCTCGGTAAAGGGCTGGGGCAGGGTCTCCGGGTACACTGCGCTGGAGGAAATAAAGATGAAGTCCTTCACCGAATCCAGCGCATTGACAAGGTTTTCCACATCCGCCCTGGTGTAATCGTTCACGGCGATCACCGCATCAAAGCCGTGGCCCCGGAGCTTGTCCCCGATTGCATTTCTGTCCGCTTCGATCAGGTGGACACCGGGCACCTGGGGCCGGGTGTTCCGGTTCAGGACCCAGACCTCATGTCCCCGCTTTACAAAATAATCCGCCGCGAACCGGCTGACAAAGACGGTACCGCCGGTGATGAGCATTTTCATGACAGTTTCTCCCCTTTTCGCAGTTTTCTTCATTGTAGCACGGCGGTTTTCTCTTCACAAGGTCAAAATTTATGGTATACTGGTGAAAAAGGAGGGATTCCCATGAAGCGGACACCCATTTTACCTGATCTGTCATCCATCCCGGAGATTTTTCATTCCCTCATGCATGGTTCACAGGTTTTTGACAGCAGCTGTTCCCAGCTGGCGAGGGTATACTATATAGAAAAGGACGGCGGCCTGTACCTGAAAGCCGCCGAAGCGGGTAGCTTAAAGCAGGAAGCAGCTATGGACGCCTATTTCTACAGTCTGGGACTGGGACCGGAGGTGGTTCACTACTTCACCGAGGGAAAGGACTGGCTGCTGACCCGGGCGGTTCAGGGTGAGGACTGCCTGCATCCGGATTACTTAGCCGACCCCAACCGTCTGGCGGATACCATGGCGGAGATGCTCTGGGATTTACACCACCGGGACTACAGCGGCTGCCCGGTACAGAACCACACCGCCCAGTATATCCGCCGGGCGCAGGAGAACTACGAAGCCGGGCGGTATGACGCCTCCCTCTTTCCGGACAACTGGGGCTACGCCTCGGCGGAGGAAGCCTGGGCCGTGGTGGAGGCGAAGGCCAAATACTTAAAAACCGACACCCTCCTCCATGGCGACTACTGCCTGCCTAACATCATGCTGGATAACTGGAAGCCCAGCGGCTTCATCGATGTGGGCGGCGGCGGTGTGGGAGATAGACACATCGACCTGTTCTGGGGTGCCTGGACCCTGAATTTCAACCTGAAAACCGACAAATTCAGCCCCCGGTTTCTGGATGCCTACGGACGGCAGAATTTTGAGGAAGAAATGCTCCGGGTGGTTGCGGCACTGGAAGTATTCGGATAAAAAAGGCCGGCGGATCACCGCCGGTCTTCCTGTATCCAATGAATGGAGCTGCTGCCGCTGGCACGGACAAAGCGCAGCTCTACTTTATAGCGGGTTCCTGCTTTCAGCGGGAGTACCGCTTCCGGCTGTGCCGAATCCAGCTGGGCAAGAAGTTCCTTGCCTCGGTAGATCCGGCCCTGGACGCTGCCCTTGGACAGTTCCGCGGATAAATGGAAATGATAATCCCCTTCTGCCTTGGGCTTCAGGCACCGGCCAAAGGTTCCGGTGCAGGCAGTGAAGGAAGCCCCAAAGCTGCCGGAGCCGGAGCGTCCTATGAAGCTGACTGCGGACTTGTTGTTATAGCAGGCATAGCCGTTATCGTAGAGCCACCAGACAAGGCCCGGGATCAGTGGGATCAGAAGCAGAATCGGCCATTTCATTGACTGCACCACCTTTTTTCTTTATTCTACCACAGTGTGATACCCATTTCAACGGATTCTCCTGACAATCGATTGCCAAAACGGTGCTTTTCCGCTAAGATGGAGCCATCCAGCAAAGGAGGAATACGCCATGTACGATATGGACAAAGAAAAATTCGGTGCCTTCGTGGCCCAGCTGCGCCGGGAGCGTGGACTGACCCAGAAGGAGCTGGCAGATAAGCTTTACATCTCCAACAAGGCCGTCAGCAAGTGGGAGACCGGTGTCAGCATCCCGGATGTGGGACTGCTGATCCCCCTCTCCGAGGTGCTGGGGGTCACCGTCACGGAGCTGCTCAGCGGTGAGCGCCAGAGCGAGCACATGGACACCCGACAGGTGGAGGACGTGGTGAAAAAGGCCATCTCCTATGCCGAGGAAGCCCCCCGGCGGTCCCGGCAGGAAAAGCGACGTCTGGGGCTGATCTACGGCAGCTGCCTGATCCTTGCCCTTGCGGAAGTCGCAGCGCTGTATCTGCTGAAATTGCCCGTCAATTATGAGTACCTGCTATTGGTGGTGATCTTCGGCGTCGTCTTTGGCTGGTACTTCATGCTCGGTGCCATGCAGAAGCTTCCCGACTACTACGACAGCCACCGGATCAACGGCACAATCGACGGTCCCTTCCGGATGAACATTCCCGGTGTCCGGTTCACCAACAGAAACTGGCCATACATGGTCCGCTGCGGCCAAATCTGGTCCATGACCATCATGGTGTCTTACCCTGCCCTCACAGGTGCGCTGTACGCCCTGTTCCCGGCCCACTGGCACCGGATCGAAATGTACGTGCTGCTGGTGCTGATCCTGGGCGGACTGTTCATCCCCATGGTGATTGTGGGGAAGAAATATGAATGAGAGATAGATTATCGTTTACAAGAGCTTCCCCCCAGGGGGAAGCTGGCACCGCGTAAGCGGTGACTGAGAGGGCAAAAGCAGTTACGATACCCTCTCCGTCAGTCCTTCGGACTGCCACCTCTCCCAAAGGGAGAGGCAAGGTGGCTGCGCCGCTAAACGATAATTTATCTGACCGTACACAAAACGCCCCGCCGTAACGGCGGGGCTTTCGGTTTAGTTATGCTTTTTTATCAGCCAGATCAGCAGGGTCACGAAGGTCAGCACGGTGAACACCGCAGCGGCGCAGAGGCTATGGAACACCTCCGGGAAATAGGCAAATCCCGGCATGATGCCGTAGCCCGGCAGGGTATCAAAATACCACATGAGAAAAACCGCCAGAGCAATGGTCAGGGCATTCAGAATCAGCAGGATTCCCAAGCCCTTATTCTTCCGCAGATTCCGCACCAGCAGGAAGACTTCCGCGGCAAACAATATGGCATAAACCCAGGCGAGCATACCGCTCACCGCCTTTCTTTGCAGGGATTACTTGGCGTACTTTTCGATAACCGCAGCCATGGCATCCCACTGCTCTTCCATATCCCGCACCAGCTTGAACTGGGTCCGGCAGCGGTCCAGGTTCTGCTCGGGATAGTGGATGCGGAAGTAGTGATCGCCGTCTAAGTAGTCGGTCAGGAAACGGATACCGCACTCCAGAGTCATGAGCCGGGCGCCCCAGGGCAGGTACTTAAGTTCATTTTCGGTCAGGCCGCCGTTGGCGCCCTGGATGAAGCCCCGGGTGTAGGCCTCGTACAGCTCGATGTCGAAGTTGACCTTGCTCAGGTCCTTCTCATCCTCCCGGGAGTGGTTGGCGCCAAAGCGGATGGAGTCGCCGAAGTCGTTGATAGACAGGCCCGGCATAGTGGTATCCAGGTCGATGACGCAGATGCCCTCATGGGTATCCCGGTCGATCAGGATGTTGTTCAGCTTGGTGTCGTTGTGGGTAACACGCAGGGGCAGAACGCCGTCCCGGAGGGCCTGGAGGGCCACGGAGCAGTCAGCCTTCCGGTCCAGGACAAAGTGGACCTCATCCTGGACGTCCTTGGCACGGTCATGCTTGTCCACCATCAGGGCATTCAGGAACTTGTTGAACCGGTCCTCGGTGTTGTGGAAATTCACGATGGTCTCATGGAGGGTCTCAGCGGGATAGCCCTGGAGCATGTACTGGAACCGGCCGAAGGCCCGGGCGGAAGCCTCGAACAGCTCAGGGGTGGCGGACTGGAAGCAGTCGGTATTCTCAATGAAGGGGGTCAGGCGCCAGACCTTGCCGTTGGAATCGGTGTAGAAGGGCTTGCCGTCTCTCGTATTCACCAGGCTCAGGGTCTCCCGCAGGGGATCACCGCCCTGGGCAATGACCTTCTCCCGGAGGTAAGAGGTGATGCCGATGAAATTCTCCATCAGCTCCTCGGGATGGGGGAAGGCGGCAGAGGACAGGCCCTGGAGGATGTAACGCACTGCGTCGCCCTCCTGGGGCTGGCAGATGACGCAGAAAGTATCGTTGATATGGCCCTGACCGTAGCGGACAGCGCCCATTAAGGTAGCGGGAAAATCGTAGGCGGAAAGAACTTCCAGTACAATGGGATCGTTGGCGGGGACGTACAGCTGGCTCATAACGGATTCCTCCTGAAAAGAATTATATTCCTGTATAATTTACCAGATTCAGTATATCATACGGAATGTTTTTTAGCAACTTTTATGAAACGTTTCCAGGTATAGAAACGAACTATGATTGTGTTTTTTATAACTCAAATGGCTATTTCGACAAAAAGACAGTTGACTTTGGCGGCACTTTATGTATAATTTAGATAGAACATGGTATTGACCAAGATACACCTGTTCGGAAAAATGACAAAACATAGGAGGAACCCAAATGAAGAAGATCATTGCTATGCTGCTGGTTCTGGTCATGGCCCTGGGCCTGGTCGCCTGCGGCGGCGGCTCCGACGAGAAGGTCGAGCTGAAGGTTATCGCTGCTCAGTACGGCGGCAAGACCGCTGAGTGGTGGGTTGGCTTCGAGAAGGACTTCGAGGCTGCCAACGGCAATATCGACCTGGTGGTCGACGTTGTCTCCTGGAACGACATCTACACTGTCGTCAACACCCGCATCTCCAACAACGATGCTCCCGACATCCTGAACATCGACGTGTTTGCTGACTACCAGGCTGACGGCCTGCTGCTGCCCGCCGAGGACTATGTCTCCGACGAGACCTATGCCAAGTTCTACCCCGCTTTCCTGGATCAGTCCGTGGTCGACGGCACCGTCTGGGCTATCCCCGACCTGGCTTCCGCCCGCGCTCTGTACTACAATGCTGACATCCTGGCCGCTGCCGGTGTGGAAGTTCCCACCACCTGGGCTGAGCTGAAGGACGTCTGCGAGGCCATCAAGGCTTACGACGCCAACATCTATCCCTGGGGCGTTGATATGACCACTGACGAGGGCCAGGCCTGCTTCGCTTACTACGCATGGACCAACGGCGGCGGCTTCGTTGACGCTTCCGGCAACTGGACTCTGAACTCCGCTGAGAACGTTGAGGCTGCCAACTACATCCTGGGCCTGGTTGCTGATGGCCTGACCAACACCAACCCCGCCACCGAGACCCGCTACGACCTGCAGGAAATGTTCGCTGCCGGCAAGCTGGCCATGATGATCGGCCCCAACCAGATCTCCTCTTACGTTGCTTCCACTGAGAACCCCATCAACTTCGGTATCGCCTCCATCCCCGCCAACGAGGGTAAGTCCACCTCCTCCGTCGGCGTTATGGACCGCTTCATGGTCTTCGACAACGAGCACTCCGATGCTGAGATGGAAGCCATCACCAAGTTCTTCGACTTCTTCTATGAGGACAAGCGTTACTCCGACTGGGTCATCATGGAAGACTTCCTGCCCGCTACCTCCGCTGGCGGCCAGATCATGGCTGAGGCTGATCCCGCTGCCGCTGCCTGGATCGAGATCGTCGGTTCCGCACAGTTCTACCCCGCTGCCAAGGCAGAGTGGGCAGACGTGAAGCAGGGCGTTATCAATGTTCTGCAGCAGGGCCTGCTGGGCCAGGACGTCCAGGGTCTGCTGGATGCACTGCAGGCTGACATCGCCGGCTAAGCAAGCACCCATAACCCCTAACCGCATCTAACGCATAAAGATGGGCCGGGCTTCAGGGCCCGGCCCATTCTGATTTGCAGCCTCTTTCAAAGTGAACTGAAAGAGGCGCATTTTGAAAGTGGCTGCAACAAAAGTTGAGGAGGTAATAAACGTGAGCAAGAAAACATCCGCCGCAAACAAGAGCCCTCTGCTCCGCAGAGCAGAGCCCTACCTGTGGATCGCTCCCAGTATCATTCTGATGACGATCTTCATCATCATCCCCATCTTCACCGTCTTCCGCATGGCCTTCAGCGAAGTCAGCAAGACCGGCCGGATCCGGGGCTTCGCAGGCTTCGCCAACTTCCTGAATGTCATGGACAACCCCGAGTTCAGCAAGGTCCTGAGCAACACCGTGGTCTGGACCATCCTGGTGGTCGTCCTGTCCACCGTTCTGGGCTTCATCCTGGCACTGCTGCTGAACAATAAGTTCAAGGGCCGCAAGATCGCCCGTGCTATCGTGGTTTTCCCCTGGGCCACCACCCTGGTCATTCAGGCCTCTGCCTGGAAGTTCATCATCAACAAGGACTACGGCGCTCTGAATGCCCTGCTGAAGACCATGGGCCTGATCCAGACCAATATCGACTGGACCCCCACCCCCGAGGCCTTCTTCGCCTGGGAAATCGCCTGTGGTATCTTCGTCACCATTCCCTTCGTGTGCTTTACCGTCCTGTCCGGCCTGCAGAGCATCGATGACAGCTACTACGAGGCTGCCACCGTGGACGGCGCCGGCTACTTCCAGAAGCTGTTCAACATCACCCTGCCCCTGGTCAAGAACTCCCTGACCGTGGCCACCGTGCTGAACATCATCTACGTCTTCAACTCCTTCCCCATCGTCTGGACCATGACCAAGGGTGACCCCGCCTATCAGACTGACACCCTGGTTACATATCTGTACAAGCTGGCCTTCTACAACGGCAAACAGGGCGAAGCCGCCGCGGTCTCCGTCATCGGCTTTACCATCCTGCTGATCTGCGCCAGCGTGTACATGGTTTCCACTCTGAAGAAAGGAGATGAATGATCATGAAAAAAGCTCTGACTCCCAAGGAGATCTTCTCCCGGACCATGCTGTACCTGGTGGTCTCCCTGATCTGCATTTTCATCCTGTATCCCTACTTTGTCATGGTCTGCACCTCCCTGAAGAGCCGCAGTGAGATCTTCTCCATGAACAGCACCGTGCTGCCTATTAAGCCCATGTGGGAAAACTTCCTGGAGATCTGGAAGCGGGCGCCCATGGGCACCTACATGCTCAACTCCATCCTCATCGCCACCGGCTCCTCCCTCATCGCCATGCTCTGCGGCATCCCCGCCGCCTACGCCCTGGCCCGTATGAAGTTCAAGGGCCAGACCGCATTCCTGGGCTTCATCATCGTCTCCCAGATGTTCGCCCCTGTGGTGCTGCTGATCGGTATCTACAAGGTCATGTCCACCCTGCATATGTCCAACAGCATCATCGGTCTGATCTTCATCAACGCCGCCTTTAACCAGGCCTTCACCATCTGGCTGCTGCGCGGTACCTTCATGAGCATCAGTGAAGAAATGGAGCAGGCCGCCAAGATCGACGGCTGCAACCGGATGCAGTCCATGTTCAAGGTGCTGCTGCCCATGGCAGCTCCCGGCATCGTCACCACCCTGATCTTCATCTTCATCAACGCATGGAATGAGTACACCGTGGCCCTGTGCCTGATCTCCACCGATACCTTCAAGCCCCTGACCGTTGGTATCAACATCTTCAACGGCTACAACATCATCGAGTGGCAGTACCTCTTCGCCGCTTCCCTCTTCGCCATCATCCCCGTGCTGATCATGTTCATGTCCATCGAGAAGAACCTGACCAGCGGCCTCACCGCCGGCGGCGTCAAGGGCTAAACCGTCATCCACCCATTACAGCAGGGAATCAAATGATTCCCTGCTGTTTCCCTCTTTTTTGCTATGATCTACGATAACATGATTGAGAAAACGCCAATTGACAAAGGCTGGTCCGGGGACAGAAAGTACCATGTATCCACCCCGGAGGGAGCCGAATATCTCCTGCGGGTCTCCCCGCCTGAGCGTCTGGACCGGGCAAAGCAGCAGTTCGCCCGGATGGAGATCGTGGCCGGGCTGGGCATCCCCATGTGTGACCCGATCGAATTCGGCGTCTGTGAGGAGGGTCCCTATTCCATCCAGCGCTGGATCCGGGGCAGCGGCGCAGAGGATATCCTGCCCACACTGCCCCCACAAAAGCAGTACGCCTACGGTCTGGACGCAGGCCGGATACTGAAAAAGATCCACTCCCTCCCTGCCCCCGATGGCATTGAACCCTGGGCAGACCG
This sequence comes from Oscillospiraceae bacterium, assembly GCA_015067615.1. GTDB lineage: Bacteria > Bacillota > Clostridia > Oscillospirales > Oscillospiraceae > Faecousia. Next base: position 75,371 of record SVMD01000005.1, on the reverse strand, counting down.
ATTCAACCGGAAAATCGATCGGAAGATCGCCATGTACGAAGCCTGTGAGCTGAAATATGCGGACGGCGGCGCTTTCCTGCGCCACATTGCCGCTACCCGGCATCTGCTGTCTGACCGTCCCCAGTGCTTCCAGCACGGAGACTACCACACGGGCAATATGATAATCGATGATAACGGCGTTCTTACGGTCATCGACTTTGACCGTGACGATTACGGCGACCCCTGGGAGGAGTTCAACCGGATCGTCTGGTGCGCCCAGTTGTCCCCCGCCTTCGCCACGGGCCTGGTGGACACTTATTTTGACCGGGATGTTCCTCTGGAATTCTGGCAGCTTTTGGCTCTGTACATCAGCTCCAACACCTTAAGCAGCCTGCCCTGGGCCATCCCCTTCGGCGAGGGCGAGATCCAGGTCATGCGCCGTCAGGCAGCGGATATCCTCAGCTGGTACGACCATTTCCGCACCGTGGTCCCCAGCTGGTATCATCAGCCCTGAAAAATTACCCGGCACCGTTTTGGTGCCGGGTAATTCCTTTTACTTGTTCTGTTTGAATATTTTCAGCAGCATTACGATGGCAGCGATGGCCAGGCAGAATTCCGTAATGGACTGGGCATAGGCCAGGCCGTACAGGGGGAACAGGGCGTTCAGGATGAACAGCAGCGGGATTTCCAGCACGATCTTGCGCAGGATGGCAAAGGTCAGGGACCGCTTGCCCATGCCCAGGGAGGCGAACACGCCCACCGCCATGAAGTCGATGCACATGAAGGTCATGCCCAGGCACATACCCCGCAGGAACGCGCTGCCGTAGGCAACGATCTCCGGATTGTCCATAAACAGCCGGATGAGTCCGGGGGCACCCAGCCAGTAGCCCACCGTGACCAGAATCATCACGGGTGTGATGATACCGCTGGCAAAGAGGATGCTGTCCTTCATGCGCTTGCGGTTGCCGCTGGCGTAATTGTAGCTGACCAGAGGCATGATGCCCTGGGAGAAGCCCATGGTGACCTGCAGCGGCAGCATATTGATCTTGTGCGCCACGCCCATGGCAGCCACAGCGGCAGCGCCGTAGGCCGCGGTGAAGTTGTTGAGGATGGTGGAACCTGTCACATTCAGCAGATTCTGGATGGAGGCAGGGACGCCCACACCCAGGATACCCAGCACCACATCTTTGGAAAGGGTTTTTAGCTTGCGGATATCCAGGCAGATGAATGTATTGCCCTTCTTCACCCGGGCCAGCACAAAGAAATAGCCGCAGGATACGCAGTTGGAGATGAAGGTGGCAAGGCCCGCACCGGCGGCGCCCATGTTCAGGCCCCAGGGCAGGATGAAGATGGGGTCCAGAAGGATATTCAGCACACAGCCGCTCATGGTGCCGATGCTGGCATGCAGCGACGCGCCCTCAGCCCGGACCATCTGACCCTGGACCACATTCAAAATAGCAGGCATGGCACCGCAGGTGACGGTCCAGAACATGTAATCCTTCGTAGCCTGGCGGGTAGTATCATCGGCGCCCAGCAGATTCAGCAGCGGGCCCAGGAGCACTGTGCAAAGCAGCGCAAACAGCAGGCCGCTGAACACGCTGCCGTAGAAGCCGAAGGCAGAGGCGGAGCGGACCTTTTCATGGTCGCCGGCGCCCAGGCTGCGGCTCATGACGCTGGAGGTACCCACGCCGAAGAGATTGTTCACCGCGTTGAAGGCCAGCATCACCGGGTATGCCAGGGTCACGGCGGCATTCTGGATGGGGTCATTAAGCATACCCACGAAGAAGGTATCCGCCAGGTTGTAGACCACCATTACAAGGCTGGTCACCACCATGGGGATGGACAGCTCCATCACCGCTTTGGGGATGGGCATAGATTCAAACAGGTACGCTCTGGGGTTATTCTGGGCCATGGGCATCCACTCCTTCATTTTTTCTTCTATTATAGGTAAATTTTCAGTATCAGTCAACCTTCAGGCCGGGTAAACCGCCGGGAAACTTCCGGTTTCCCGGATTCTACCGGGGGTCGGTTTACTTATTTTCAGATTTATGCGATAATGAGCCCATCACAGATAAGGAGTGTTGCGTATGGCAAAGCAAACCATGGGCGAGATCATCAGCAATCTGCGCCGGGAGCAGGGCATGACCCAGAAGGACCTGGCGGACAAAATGGGCGTTACGGACAAGGCGGTATCCAAATGGGAGCGGAACCTCTCCTGCCCGGATATCAGCTCCATCCCCCGGCTGGCGGAGGCCCTGGGCACCACGGTGAATGTGCTGATGGACGTAAAGCCCGGTGACGAACAACGGACCGACTGGAATAAGGTCATCACCCTGATCCTCAGCACCATGCCCCTGGCTATGGGTGTAGCCCTGGCGGTGATCTCCGTCATCGAGCACCATACCCCCTGGAGCGCCTATTTTTTCATGGCGGGTGTGGGTATCTTCTGCCTGGCGCTGAAAAACATGCGGGATATATAACATACTCCCGGACTCATTTGAGTCCGGGAGTTTCCAGTTGTCAGGTAAATTATCGTTTAGCGGCGTAAGCCGCAATGCCCTCCCCTTTGGGGAGGGTGCCCCCATAGGGGGCGGGAGAGGCAAAAACGCGCCGAAATACGGCAGATTTTGGAACATTGTACGGCCCTCTTCCGTCACGGCTTCGCCGTGCCACCTTCCCCAGAGGGGAAGGCTTTGGTATGCTAAACGCTAATTTAACGTCTCCTCAAACCTTGAGGATTCTTCCCTCCAGCCGGGGTTTGGGAGCGGGGTCTTCGTCGGGGTAGCCCAGGATGCAGTTGCCGATGCCCACCAGGTTTTCCTTCAGGCCCCAGGCCCGCAGCAGGGCCTTGCCCTCCTCGGTCTCGAAGGTCTGCTTTGCCCGGTGGATCCAGCAGCTGCCCAGGCCCACCGCATGAGCGGCATTCATCAGGTTGCCCAGCACCAGCGATCCGTTCTCCACCACGGGATACACATCCGGGTCGCCCAGCACCACGATGACGCAGGGTGCGCCGTAGAAGGGGTCACCCTCCCGGCCCATGACCGCGGCATTCAGCTTCATCATCTGATCCCGGGTCTCCTTGTCCCGGACTGCCACCATCACCACATTCTGGCGGTTCATGCCCGTGGGCGCATACAGTCCTGCGGTGAGGACCTGGTCCAGCAGCTCGTCGGGAACCTGGGTTTCCTTGTACTTACGGATGGAGCGGCGCTCCAACAGATTTTTCATAGCTTCCATTTACGTTGCCTCCTGATAATGTGTTTCAATGATTCCGTGTTCTATTTCACAGATGTGTTTTCCGTCCTTCATCCCTCCATCGTGGAAGGCTTCGTATTTTACGATTCCTTCTTCCAGGTACACATTCCGGACGCGCCAGCGGTCACCGGGGAACTTCTTTGCGGGAATAACTTCCACAGTTTCCAGATCCTCCGCCCGGATGATCTCCCAATGCTTTGCGCAGGTGTGGCAGATCAGATGCCGGTCATCCAGAGGGTGGAATCCCCAGTCACGGGCAGGTTTCTTTTCCTTCAAAACCTCGCCGGTCTCGATGTGCAAAAGCTGCAGAGCTTTCTCATGTTGGTGGACGAGAATGGTGGATTCGGTGACGAAGATGTTTGTAATGCCAAAGCGGCGCTTGGTGCGCCAAACCTGAGTGCCGGTTTTTGCATCATAGCAGAACATACCCTTGTCCCAGGTCTGGACAAAGAGAAAGCGTCCGTCTCTGGATACACTGATGCCGAACTGACTGTTATAGGCAGTACAAACGTGTTTATTTTGCCATTTGTATTGGCTTCCGTCCCGGAACAGCACTTCCACATCGCAATTCACGTTCTCGTCGAAAGGATAGTGACGAACGACATGCACCTGGGCGATGGGGCAGGAAAAATAGGTTGTGGTCAGGCAGGAATCCTCGCCGATCAAGCTTTGTTCCCAGGCCATGATGGGATGGGTCTGGTTATGAAAGGGCATAGCCACCGCCTCCGGTTTTATTTTTATTATAAATCACCTTTCAGCAAAAAGCTACACTTGTTATGGAAGAATTGACGTGATATAATAAAATGCATGAGAAAAATAAGGAGAAAAACCTATGGAATACACACATCTGGTATCCGTTGCGGCTATGGTCCACGACGGAAACGGCAAAATTCTGCTGGTGAACAGTCCCTGGCGGGGCTGGGAGTATCCCGGGGGCCTGATTGAGCCCGGCGAAACCTTTGAACAGGCCCTACACCGGGAGATTCGGGAGGAAGCCGGGGTGGAGGTGGAGATTGAGCGGTTTGTGGGCATCTGCAAGAATGTGGAAAATAACATCGTGAACATCGATTTCGTCTGCCGCTATGCCGGAGGCCAGCTGACCACCAGCGATGAAAGCACCGAGGTCGTTTGGGCTACTCCTGAAGAGGCCTTTCAGATGATCACCTTCCCCCTGACGAAAAAACGCCTGAAAAACATGCTGTCCATGGACAAAGAAGCCCATTTCTTTGCGTTTATCCGGGAACCCTTTACGGTAGTGGAGGATCTCACCTTCCCGGTGGGAGAATGATATGAGAACACGAATCTTAAACACCTCCATGATCGCCACCATCCTGGCTCTGGCCTGGCCCACCATGCTGGAGCAGCTGATGCAGACGGCGGTGCAGTACATCGACACCGCCATGGTGGGCAGCTTGGGCACCCAGGCCACCGCCGCCGTAGGCGCCACCACCACCGTCAACTGGCTCATCGGCAGCTCCGTCTCGGCCCTGGGTGTTGGCTTCCTGTCCTTCATCGCCCGGGCCTACGGTGCCGGGGACCAAAAGGCAGCCTCCAAAGCCGTGTCCCAGGCAGTGCTGGTCACAGCCATTGTGGGCACCCTGTTCACCGCCCTGACTCTTGGTTTAAGCGGCTTGGTGCCCGTTTGGATGCAGGTGGACGAGAGCATTCAGGAGCTGGCATCCACCTATTTCTTCATTTTGTACCTGCCCATGCTGCCCCGGGCAGCCTCCATCATTTTGGGCACCGCCCTCCGGGCCGCCGGTGACACCAAGACTCCCATGAAGGTAGGCGTCTGGGTGAATATCATCAACGTGGTTCTTAACTTCCTGCTGATCTTCCCCACCCGTCCCCTGACGGTTCTGGGCGTTACTTTCACCATGCCCGGTGCGGGAATGGGCGTCATTGGCGCCGCTGTGGCCTCGGCCATTGCCTTTGCCTTCGGCGGTATCCGGATCACCATGGTGCTGTGGAAGCATCCCATGATCTCCCCCAGGGGCTCCAGCTTCCGCCCTGACATGGCCATCCTGAAGCCCTGCCTGAAGACTGCCCTGCCCAATATGCTCCAGCGCTTCGGTACCTCCCTGGGCTATGTGGCCTTCGCCGCCATGATCAACTCCCTGGGTGAGGTGGCCACTGCCGCTCATACCATCGCCAACACCGTGGAATCCGCCTTCTACATCCCCGGCTACGGCATGCAGACCGCTGCGGCCACCCTGGCGGGCAACGCCTACGGCGCCAACGATAAGCAGCGAATGAACGAGCTGGCCCGGATGTTCATTCCCATTGAGATCATTCTCATGATCCTCTCCGGCGGCGCACTGTTCCTGCTGGCGCCTCCCCTGGTGGGCATCTTCTCCGACAGCGCTGAAGTCATTGAGCTCGGCACCACGGTGCTGCGGATGGTGGCCCTGAGCGAGCCCTTCTACGGCTTCTCCATCATTGTGGAGGGCATGATGCTGGGCGTGGGCAATACGAAGCAGCCCTTCGCCTTCAATATCTTAGGCATGTGGGGTGTGCGGATCGTAGGCACCTTTATCTGCACCCAGCTGCTGTCCTTCGGCCTGGTCTCCGCCTGGGCCTGCATGATCGCCCACAATCTGCTGCTGTTTGTGCTGTTCTTCTACTGCTATGTCAGCAAAAAGTGGAATCCTCTGGAAAAGCAGGCGGCTTCAGCATGACTTCAGTTCCCGGATATATACTGTTTACGATCCTTTCACAGCCCTTTCACATTTGTGCTGTATCCTGAAGGAAACCTCAACGGAAGGAATGATTTCCATGAAAAAGCTCCTTGCCATCGTGCTTACCTGCGCCCTGCTCACCGGCTGCGGCGCGAAGCCTGCCGAAACCGCCCCCTCCACCTCCGTCCCGGAGACCGCTGCCCCCACCGAAGCGGTGGAGGTGGTGAAAGAGGTCACCGGAGATATTGTAGACATCCTGCTGGAGGGCCAGAATATCACCGTCAGCGGCAAAGCAGACGGCGTCTACACCAGCCGGGACATCATCTATTACGAGGACAAAGAAGTCTATGACAGCGGCAACCCCTACGGTGAAGGCTCGGACGCCGATCGGCACACCAAAGAGGAGGCCAATGCCCATCTGGTGGTGAACATCACCGCCCCGGGCAATTATCGTCTCTCCGGCAAGCTGGACCTGGGTCAGATCCGCATTGATCTGGGTGAGGATGCGGACAAGGACCCCAACGCGGTGGTGAATCTGATCCTGGACGGCGTGGACATCAACTGTGAGGTGGGTCCCGCCATCCTCTTCCTGAATGTCTACGAATGCGACGGCGACACTTCCCCGGACACCGCCCGGCCCGATGTGGATACCACCGCCGCCGGTGCCAACCTGATCCTGGCAGAAAACAGCCGCAACACCGTAACCGGCGCCTATGTGGCCAAGATCTTCAGAGATCAGGAAGAGGAAAAGAAGCTGTGGAAACAGGACGGCGCCATCTATTCCTATATGTCCATGAACGTCTACGGCCCCGGCAGCCTGGACCTGCAGGCTGAAAACGAGGGCCTGGACACGGAGCTGCACCTGACCATCTGGAGCGGCGACATCAGCATCCGCTCCGGCAATGACGGCATCAACACCAACGAGGACGGCGTCTCCGTCACCACCATCCGGGGCGGCAGCCTCCGCATCGCCGCCGGTCTGGGTGAGGAAGGCGACGGCATCGACTCCAACGGCTATCTGGTGATTAGGGGCGGCACCGTGATCTCCGCCGCCAATCCCGCTTCTGACGCGGGCCTGGACAGCGATCTGGGCTCCTTCATCCACGGCGGCACCGTGGTTGCCCTGGGCTCCGCCATGGACTGGGCCGAGAGCGACTCCGGCCAGGTGACCATCAACGCCCAGTTTTCCCAGATGCAGACCGGGGATATCCGGATTTTCCATGAGGACGGCACTGAGGTATTCTCCTTCTCCCCCGCCACGGACCCGGTTCTGAAGGAAAATATCCGCAGCTATCAGGGTGCCATTCTCTCCTGCCCCGGCTTCCGGGTGGGAGATGTGTACACGGTCTTTGTGGACGGCCTTCAGATGGCCTATACGGGCACGGATGTGATGATGGGACCCGGGGGCTTCGGCAATTTTGCTCCCGGCCAGCGGCCTGAGAACGGCCCTCCCGAGGACCGGGAGCCCGGCCAGACACCCCCTGACATGCCCCAGGGCACTGCCCCCTCCATGCCTGCGGGTGAGATGCCCACCCGGCCTGAGGGCGAAATGCCTACCTGGCCCGAGGGCCAGATGCCCAGCATGCCCCAGGGCGAAATGCCCACCCGCCCCCAGGAGCCTCCCCAGGGCTTCGGCAACTCCGGCGGCGAAGCTAACACCCTGTTCGTCATGCAGGACAAGGTCAATTTCTTCTCCGGTCTGACCCTGGCAGAATAACAGCATGCTTCCCCCGGCTTGCGCCGGGGGATTTTCTCTTGCCCCGAAGGGCTTAACGTGCTATAATGGCCCGAAGAGGTGATTACTATGATCAAATTCGGAGCCCCCACCATGGTGGAGATGGAAAGTTTGGACCAGGCCATGGCCGTCTGCGGGGATCTGGACCTGGATTTTCTGGAGCTGAACATCAATTTCCCCCAGTACCTGCTGCCCAATCTGGATGCAGACAAATTGCGGCAGCTATCGGCCCAGTACGGCATTTTCTATACCCTGCACCTGGACGATGAAATGAGCATCGCCGATTTCAACCCCTACATTGCCCAGGGCTACTGCCGCACCGTCTACGGCGCCATCGAGCTGGCAAAGCAGCTGGGCATTACCAGGCTGAATATGCACATGTCCCGGGGCGCCAAGTATACCCTCCCCGACCGGGTGATCTACTTCTTCGAGGCCTACGAAAAAGAATACCTGGAACGGATCCGGGCCTTCCGGGAGGAATGCGAAAAGCGCATCGGTGACGCGGACATCACCATCTGCATCGAAAATACCGCAGGCTTTCTCCCCTTCCAGCGGAAGGCTGTGGAGCTGATGCTGGAAAGTCCCGTTTTCGGCCTGACCTTCGATATCGGCCACAACTACTGCTCCGGCAATATGGACGAGGAATGGATCCTGTCCCACGCGGACCGCCTGAAGCACTTCCACATCCACGACTGCGAGGCCGGCAGGAAGGACCACCGGACCCTGGGCACCGGCCTGCTGGACGTAAAACGCTATCTTTCCCTGGCAGAGAAATTCGGCTGCACCGCCGTGGTGGAGACCAAAACTGTGGAGAGCCTGAAAATCTCCATGGACTGGATCCGGAGGGGCGAATGATCTATCTCATCGCCGGAACCAGCCACACAGGCAAGACCCTGCTGGCCCAGAGGATTTTAGAGGAAAAGCACGTCCCCTATCTGTCCCTGGACCATCTGAAAATGGGCCTGATCCGCAGCGGAAACACGGAGCTGACCGTGTTTGACGATGATAGGCTCACGGGGCTTCTCTGGCCCATTGCCCGGGAAATGGTCAAAACCGCCATAGAAAACGGCCAGAATCTGACCATTGAGGGCTGCTATATCCCCCACAGCTGGGCTGCGGATTTTGATGATGGCTACCGCAGCCAAATCAAAGCGGTGTGGCTGATCATGACAGAGCAGTACATCGAAACCCATTTTGACACCATCCGCACCCAGGCCAGCGTGATCGAGCGGCGGCTGGACGATTCGGACCTGAGCAAAGACGAGCTGATCCTCGACAACCGTCAAAATCTGGAGCTGTGCAGAAAGTACGGCTGTGAATACATCCTCATCGATGGGGATTACCAGGTGGAAATTCCATAAAAAAGCACCCGGCAAAAGCCGGGTGCTTTCATCCGTATGGAGTCATGAGGTAAATTATCGTTTAGCGTATTAACTTGGCTCCCCCTCCGGGGGAGCTGGCACCGCCAAAGGCGGTGACTGAGAGGGCAAAAGCAGTTACGATACCCTCTCCGTCAGTCCTTCGGACTGCCACCTCTCCCAAGAGAGAGGCAAGGTGGCTACGCCACTAAACGATAATTTATCATCCACCCACGCAAAAACAGGCAGCCGTAAGGCTGCCTGTTTTGTTTGAGATTCGGTAAATCAGAGGATAAGCTTGCGATCAGGCCAGGATGGGCTTCAGGGCAGCAGCCAGGACATCCTTCTGAGCCTGTGCCTCGGCCAGGTCGCGGCCCAAGGTGGTGAAGTAGGTCTTGATCTTGGGCTCGGTGCCGGAGGGACGGACGATAACGGTGGCGCCGCCTTCCAGAGTGTAGACCAGAACGTTGGCAGCAGGCAGGCCGGTCTCGGCGGTGTTCTTGTAGTCCACAGCCTTGGTAACAGCGTAGCCGCCGATCTCGGTCAGGGGCTTCTCACGAAGGCCAGCCATGATGCCTGCCATCTTGTCCATGCCGGACAGGCCGGGGAACTCGAAGGAGTCAACCTTGTTCAGGTAGCGGCCGTACTTGGCGTAGATGGCCTCCAGGCGCTCCTTGATGGAGGAGCCGATGGAGCGGTAGTAAGCAGCCATTTCGCAGATCAGCATGGAGCCGACGACGGCGTCCTTGTCGCGGACGTAGGGACCGGCCAGGTAGCCGTAGGACTCCTCGAAGCCCAGGATGAAGCGCTCCACCTCGTTATCAGCCTCCAGGCGGGCGATCTGATCGCCGATCCACTTGAAGCCGGTCAGCACGTTGCGCATCTCGACGCCATAGTTGGCGGCGACAGCGTCAGCCAGAGGAGTGGAGACCAGGGACTTAACGGCAACGGCGTTCTTGGGCATGGTACCCTTCTCGATGCGGCCTTCGCAGATGTAGTCCAGCAGCAGAACGCCAACTTCGTTGCCGGAGACCAGCTCGTAGGAGCCGTCGGGACACTTCATGGCGATGCCCACGCGGTCAGCATCGGGGTCGGTGGCCAGCATCAGGTCAGCACCGGTCTCGGTGGCCAGCTTCAGGCCCAGCTCCAGAGCCTCGAAGATCTCGGGGTTGGGGTAGGGGCAGGTGGGGAAGTTGCCGTCGGGATACTTCTGCTCGGGGACGATGGTGATATCATCGATGCCGATGTCGTTCAGTATCCGGGTAACGGGAACCAGACCGGAGCCGTTCAGGGGGGAGTAGACCAGCTTCAGACCAGCGGTCTTGCACAGGCCGGGACGGACCTGGCAGGCCTTGATGGCATCGTACAGACCTTCCTTGCAGTCGTCGCCAACATACTCGATGAGGCCCTGAGCCAGACCTTCCTCGAAGGAGATCAGCTTGGCGCCGTTCAGGATGTCGGTATTCTGAATCTCAGCGTAAACAACAGCGGCGGCATCGTCGGTCATCTGGCAGCCGTCGGGGCCGTAGGCCTTGTAGCCGTTGTACTTGGCGGGGTTGTGGGAAGCGGTGACCATGACACCGGCGTTGGCGCCATAGTAACGGGTAGCGAAGGACAGTGCGGGAACGGGCATCAGAGCATCGTAGATGCGGACCTTGATGCCGTTGGCAGCCAGAACCCGGGCAGTCTCCTTGGCAAAGACGTCGGAGTTGATACGGCTGTCGTAGGAAACGGCCACCAGCTGATTGCCGCCCTGGGTCTTGACCCAGTTGGCCAGGCCCTGAGTGGCCTGACGGACAACATAAATGTTCATGCGGTTGGAGCCGGCGCCCAGAACACCGCGCAGGCCGGCAGTGCCGAACTTCAGAGCGACAGCGAAGCGCTCCTTGATCTCGTCCTCATTGCCCTCGATCTTCTTCAGCTCTTCGGTCAGAGCGGGATCTTCCAGAGAGGCCTCCATCCAGCGCTTGTAATCATCCATGTACATATGATATCACCTTGTCCTTTATAATTTTGATAGGGTTTTACGCTTTTTGCACAAATATAATATAACGCATTTTCCCCGGCTTGTCAATGTTGTATGATAAAGAACTCTCGTCGAAAGTATTTTCCACTTGACATATCTGTATCAACTGTATATACTGTACATATACAGTTAAGGAGGCGGTTACTTGCAGATACTCATCGACAACAAGTCCGGGACCCCCATCTATGACCAGATCTACACCCAGATCAAGCAGCAAATCATCGCCGGCCACCTGACGGGGCACGAAATGCTCCCCTCCATCCGGGGGCTGGCCAAGGACCTGCGGATCAGCTTCGTCACCACCAAGCGGGCCTACGAGGAGCTGGAAAAGGACGGCTTTTTATACACCATCCCCGCCAAGGGCTGCTTCGTGGCGCCGAAAAATGTGGAGCTGTTACGGGAGGAGAACCTGAAAAAGATCGAGGACCATATGGAGGCCATCGTCCGGCTGGCGGTCAGCTGCAACTTAAGCAGCGACGAGCTGCTGGACATGTTCAAATTTGCATTGGAGGAACGGCCATGAACGCACTGGAAATCAGAAATTTATGCAAAGCCTATCCGGGCTTTCAGCTGGACAACCTAAACCTGACGATCCCCAGGGGCTGCATCCTGGGCCTCATCGGCGAGAACGGCGCGGGCAAGAGCACCACCATCAAACTGATTCTGGACCTGATCCACGCTAACAGCGGCTCCATCACCATCCTGGGGCAGGAGCATACCCGCCTGAACCGGGAGGATATCGGCGTGGTGCTGGACGAGGTGGGCATCCCGGAGTGCCTGACCGCATCCCAGGTGGGCAAAGTGATGAAGAACACCTTCCGCAACTGGCAGGAAAGCGAATTTTCCCGGCTCTTAAACGACCTTTCTATCCCGGAAAACAAGCCCTTCAAGGACTTCTCCCGGGGCATGAAGATGAAGCTGGGCATCGCCGTGGCCATGAGCCATAGTGCCAAGCTGCTGATTCTGGACGAGGCCACCTCCGGCCTGGACCCAGTGGTCCGGGATGAGGTGGTGACCATGCTCAGCGAGTTTACGAGGAACGAGGACCACGCCATTCTCATCTCCTCCCACATTGTCAGCGACCTGGAAAAGCTCTGCGACTACATCGCCTTCCTCCACAAGGGCAGGCTGATGCTCTGCGAAGAAAAGGACGTGCTGCTGGGCCGCTACGGCATTCTTTACTGCACCCATGAGCAGCTGAAGGTCCTCTCCCCTGCTGCGGTGCTCCACCGGAAGGAGAATCCCTACGGCGCTGAGGTACTGGTGCTGCGGGATGCGGTGCCGGCGGACTGGAAGATCAGCCCCGTGAGCATTGAGGAGCTGTTCGTATTCATGGTAAAGGAGGCGAAATAAATGAAGGGTCTGATTTTGAAGGATCTTTACATGATGGTCAAATACTTCCGCAATTACCTGCTGATCCTGGTTGTGTTTCTGGGTGTCTCCCTGGTTCAGGAGGACAATCTGTTCTTCGCCTTCTATCCCTTCCTGATCTGCGGCATGATTCCGGTGAACCTGCTGGCCTACGATGAGCGGAGCCGCTGGGACATCTACTGCGGCACCCTGCCGGTGACCCGGGATATGGTGGTATCGGCCAAGTATCTGCTGGGGCTGATAGTACAGGGAGTGGTGTTCCTGGTGACTGCCCTCTGCCAGGCAGTACGATTCGGTCTGATGGAAACCTTTGACCTGGAAAGCTATCTGGTGCTCATGAGCCTCATGGCCATGATCTCCCTGTTCTCCTCCTCCATCACCCTGCCCTTTATGTTCAAGCTGGGCGTGGAGAAGGGCCGGATGGCCTATTATGTGATGATCTTCGTCATCTGCGGCGGCGCCGGAGCCGCGGGCTTCGCCTTCAACGAGCAGCTTCAGGCCACCATCCCCTTCGGGGCGGTGCTTGCCCTGGGTGTGCTGCTGGCCGCGGCGGTGTACGCCCTGAGCTGGTATCTGTCCATCATTTTCTACCGGAAGCGGGAGCTGCATTAAGTATTACGGGGAGAGCCCAGGCTCTCCCCAAAACCTTCCCCCGGGGGGAAGGTGGATTCAAAGGCGACCGGTACGAGCGGCTTTGAAGACGGAAGAGGAATGCGGGCAGAAATTCCGGACCTGGTACGCAGAAACAGACTTAGCAAGACTGAAAGCATCAGCAAGTCTTTGCTTGTAGCGTCCATCAGATTGTCTCCCGAATTCCTCTTCCGCCCCCAGTGTGCGCACTGGGGGCACCTTCCCCCCGGGGGAAGGTTTTGGGGTGCGTCACAACAATAAAAACCGCCGTGGAAAATCCACGGCGGTTTTGGCGCATAAATCAAGAGGGATGTTAATTAATAGAACTTTCTCTTGTTCTTACGGGCGGCCTCGGACTTCTGCTTACGCTTCAGGCTGGGGCTGACGTAATGCTCGCGCTTCTTGTACTCGGCGATGACGCCCTCCTTAGCAACGCTGCGCTTGAAACGACGCAGAGCGTTCTCCAGAGACTCGTTCTCCTTGACGCGAATTTCAGACATGTGTTTTCCCTCCCTCCGATGGCATCCGGCTAAATCCAGGATGCGTTCAGGGCCTGCTACTCAGGCTTGAATATTATATATGCTATTTCGCCGAATGTCAAGCAGGATTTCAAGAAAATTACAAAAATCTTTCCCCTTTCACACGTCTGCACGTTCTACACGTGTGTTTTTAGGTCGGTCCGCTGAAAAAATTACTTTCAGCGCTTCCTTCCCCAAAGACGTACCCTCGCAAGGAAATCGCAGGCGGCAGGCTGCTGCAAACAGGCCAGCTTATCTGATGATTACAACACTTGTTACACACAATAGATATGCTGAATTATTATCTCATTCTCCTGTTTTCTGACAGAATCTCTCATATTGTAAAATAATGCCGTATATTATCCTCTGTTTTTCTCAAGATATATACTTGCATTTTTTTCTGACAACTGACCCGAAAACACACGTGTATAAAGTGTTTACGTGTAAAAGCCCACGGGAAAATCAACTGACGCGATAGCGCCTGTCCTGACCCTCCATTGTCAAAGCCGCCGTTCCATGCTATTATAATAGCAACAAGGGCCCTTGCATCACCGCACATTGGAGGAAATACCATGAATTTTGGAAAAATCATCTTTGAGCTTCGGAAAAAGAGGAATCTGACCCAGGAGGAGCTGGCCGCTGAGCTGGGCGTCACCGCCGCTGCGGTGAGCAAATGGGAGAAGGGTTATTCCCTGCCGGACATTCTGATGCTCTGTTCCCTGGCAGACTTTTTCCAGGTCACCGCGGACGAGCTGCTGGGCCGGGAGCGAAACTGGAAATATGCGGTGGTCGCCGCCGAAACGGAGGCCCTGGGCCAGCAGATCGCCGCCCTGGCCCGTGAGTACGGCATCCGGACCAGGGAAATTTTCACGGACTACGAGAAAGCCGCCGCCATGACCGACGAGGACAGTACCATCCGCTACATCATCGCAGGCTTCCACAGCGGCTGGTACGGCGGCAATTCCGTAGCCAGCGCCCTGGTCAGCGTCCACCCCACGGACCGGGAGGTGCTGGATGCGCTCCGTTTGGTTTTCGAGAAGTACCTGGATCATGAGGAGCACCAGTTTATCATCAACTGACGCAGTAGCCTATCCCCTCTCCCCCGAGGAAATTTAACAGCCGCCCTGTGTAAACAGGGCGGCTGTTTTGCGTATTTACTTCACGATCAGGTTGACCAGCTTGTTCTTGACCACGATGGTCTTGCGGATCTCACCAGTCTGCTTTGCAAGGAAAGCGGCGATCTTCTCATTGGCCAGGACGTTCTGGACCACGGTGTCGTTGTCCAGGTCGGCGTCCATCACCACGGTGCCGCGCATCTTGCCGTTGACCTGAACGGCGAAGGTGACCTGGGTATCCTTGCACTTTGCTTCGTCGTAGGCGGGCCAGGATTCGTAGGCGATGGTGTTGTCATGGCCCAGCAGCTGCCACAGCTCCTCGCCCACATGGGGGATGATGCAGGAGATCATCTTGATGAAGCCCTCGGCGTACTCTCTGGGGCAGGTGCCTGCCTTATAGACCTCGTTGACAAAGACCATCATCTGGGCAATGGCGGTATTGAAGCCCAGCTGCTCAAAGTCGGAGGTGACCTTCTTGACGGTCTGGTGGTAGACCTTGGTCAGCTTGCCGTCGTCGGCATCGGTAATGTTGCCGGGCTCGGAGAAGAAGTTCCACACACGGTTGATGAACTTCTTGGCACCGGCCACACCGGTGGAAGACCAGGGCTTGGAGACTTCCAGGGGGCCCATGAACATTTCGTAGAGCCGCAGGGTGTCAGCGCCGTAGTCCCGGACGATATCGGAGGGGTTCACCACGAACTCGGGGAACCGCTTGCCCATCTTGATGCCGTTCTCGCCCAGGATCATACCCTGGTGGACCAGCTTCTTGAAGGGCTCCTTCACGGGGGACACGCCCTGGTCGTACAGAAACTGGGTCCAGATCCGGGAGTAGATCAGGTGGCCCACAGCGTGCTCGGGACCGCCCACATACAGGTCAACAGGCAGCCAGTGCTTCAGAAGTTCCGGATCGCACAGGGCCTTGTCGTTCTTGGGGTCGATGTAGCGCATGAAGTACCAGGAGGAGCCTGCGGAGCCGGGCATGGTGGAGGTTTCACGCTTGCCCTTGATGCCGTCCTTATCATAGTACTTCCACTCCTCGGCGTTCTCCAGAGGAGCCTGGCCGCCGCGGCCCTTGTAGTCCTCCAGGACGGGCAGGACGACGGGCAGCTCAGCGTCGGGCAGGAACACGGTCTCGCCCTCCTCGGTGTAGACGCAGGGAACGGGCTCGCCCCAGTAGCGCTGACGGGCGAAGATCCACTCACGGAAATGGTAGTTGTTCTTCCGGCGTGCAACGCCCATGGCTTCCAGCTTGACCGTAATTGCCTCCTTGGCCTCCTCAACGGTCAGACCGGTGAACTCCTCAGAATTAATAAGCTTGCAGCCCTTGCCCAGGTAATCCTGCTTCTCAAAGGCCCGCTCGGACACATCCCGGCCCTCGATGACCTGAAGCATGGGAATCTTGTGGGCCACAGCGTACTCAAAGTCACGCTGGTCGTGGCTGGGAACGGCCATGACGGCACCGGTGCCGTAGCCCCCCAGGACGAAGTCGCCGATGAACACAGGCACTTCCCGGCCGTTGACAGGGTTGATGGCATACACGCCCTTCAGGCAGCAGCCGGTCTTGGTCTTGCTGGCGTCGGTGCGGTCGATCTCGCTCTTCTTGGCGGCTTCGGCGATGTAGGCCTTGACTTCGTCGATGTTCTCAACCCGGTCCAGCAGGCTCTCGGTGATCTTGCCATCGGGAGCCAGGACCATGAAGGTGATGCCGTAGATGGTCTCGATGCAGGTGGTGTAGATGGAGAAGGAGCCGCCGCCCACCAGCTGGAAGTCAACCTCAACACCGGTGGACTTGCCGATCCAGTTGCGCTGGATCTCCTTGGTGGATTCGGGCCAGTCGATGTTGTTCAGGCCCTCCAGCAATGCTTCAGCAAAGGCGGGTTGGTCGATGACCCACTGGAGCATCATCCGCTTCTCAACAGGGTAGCCGCCGCGCTCGGACTTGCCGTCGATGACCTCGTCGTTGGCAAGAACGGTACCCAGAGCCTCGCACCAGTTCACGGGCATCTCGATGCGCTTGGCGTAGCCAGCCTCCCACAGCTTCTTGAAGATCCACTGGGTCCACTTGTAGAAGTCGGGGTCGGAGGTAGCGATGACCTTGGACCAGTCGTAGTCGAAGCCCAGCTCCTTCAGCTGCTTGGAGAAGGTCTCGATGTTCTTCTGGGTAAAGCCGTTGGGATGGTTGCCGGTATCCACGGCGTACTGCTCGGCGGGCAGACCGAAGGAGTCGTAGCCCATGGGGTGCAGCACATTGTAGCCCTGCATGCGCTTCATGCGGGACATGATATCGGTGGCGGTGTAGCCCTCAGGATGGCCTGCGTGGAGGCCCACACCGGAGGGATAGGGGAACATATCCAGGACGTAGTACTTAGGCTTGGAGAAATCCCACACGTCGGTGGCGAAGGTGTTGTTCTCCTCCCAGTATTTGTGCCATTTTGCCTCAATGGCGGAAAAGTCGTAGTTTGCCATTTTTCTCACCTCAATAGAATTCAGAATGATGAATGCTGAATGCAGAATTGTGGTATCCCCTTCGGGGATAATTCAAATTGTGCCGTCAGGCACACCTTCATTCTGCATTCTACATTCTGCATTCTGCATTTTGCATATTCGTGCCGGGGATGATTAGTCTCCGTCAATTACGATGCCGGACAGGTCCACCTGCTCTGCGTCTGCCCAGAGCCGCTCCAGGTCGTAGAAGTGCCGGGCCTCGTCAGTGAACACGTGGATGACGATGGTGCCGTAGTCCAGCAGCTCCCAGCTGTTGCCCCGGTGGCCCTCACGGCCCAGCATGGTCTCGCCCAGCTCCTCCAGGGTGTACTCGGCGTAGTCGCAGAGGGTCTTGACGTGGGTGTTGGAGGTGCCGGTGCAGATCAGGAAGTAGTCTGCCAGGGAGGAGACCTTGTCGATCTTCAGCAGCTTGATGTCCATGCCCTTCTTCTCGTCCAGAGCTTTGGTCACGGCGATGGCGATTTCTTTGGGTGCTAACATAATATCTTCCTTTCTTGGAAAATCTATAATTTGTATTGTAGGGCGGGGGCTTGCTCCCGCCGCTTGCACTGCAGTTGGTATTCGGCGGCGGGGGCAAGCCCCCGCCCTACGTTAGGCAGGTCCTTTATCTGTTCAGCCAGGCGAGGGCCTCTCTGGATTCCGGGGAGACCTCGCTGCCCTGGTTGGCAAGATGCACCAGGGTCATTTCCAGGCCCAGCTTCAGCGCGGCGTCCATATCGGTGTAGGCCAGCTCCCGAAGCTTCTCCACCCCAGGGAAATCCCGGTTGGGCTCCATGTAGTCCGCCACATAGATGATCTTCTGCAGCAGGGTCATATCCGCCTTACCGGTGGTGTGCCACTGGATGGCGGAGACCACCTCTTCATTTTCCCCAAAAATCCGCTCCGCAACCATACTGCCCGTGAGGGCGTGGAGGGTTTTGGGGTATTTTCTGGAAAAATCACTGAGTATTTTACCATAGGCGTCGCACAATGTCAATTGGAGCGGCCCATCGATTGCCTTGGTAATGTCGTGGAGGATTCCGGCTCTTGCCGCGTCCACTTCATTGGCGCCCCAGTGCCGGGCTAAGTCCACGGCGGTGTCCCGGCAGCCCAGGACATGATTCACCCGGTTGGGATTCAGCAGGGAGATGACCACTTTCTCCAGCTCCTCCATGGGCAGGTTCTTCCAGTTGGCCCGGGTGTCGTAGAACCGGTGCTTCCGGATGTAATCCAGAACGCCCTCGGGCAGGAATTCTCCCGCGCAGCGGAAGGCCAGGAGCCGCCGCAGCTGAGTGGAGGAAATGGCGGTAACATGGTTTTCAATGACCTCCGCCTCATAGCCCATGGCTTCGATGGTCTGCTTCTGGGCTTCGATGGCTTCCGCCTCTCCCCTCTCGCCCCGGCTCATGACCGCCAGGACGGCCTTGGATAAAATCCGCTCCGGGTTGCGCCAGGTTAAGAAGGACGTGAACATATCCGTGCCCATGAGCAAACACAGCTTGGCATCGGGATACAGTTCGTGCATCTGCTCCACGGTGATATAGGAATAGCTGGGTCCCTCCCGCTTCAGCTCCAGGTCGGAGACCTCCATCTTTTCGTAATGGGAGGCCGCGATGCGCAGCATTTCCAGCCGCTGCTCCGGTGTGGGGGACCCGGAGGGGATCTGCTTGTGGGGAGCGATCCGGTCGGGGATCAAGATCAGCTTATCCAGGCTCAGTGCCGTGATGGCCTGGGCTGCTCCCCGAAGATGTCCGATGTGAGGCGGATTGAAGGTTCCGCCATAAATGCCGATCCGTTCCATTCTTCTCCTCCTTTTATGGCTCCCCTTTTAGGGGAGCTGTCAGCGAAGCTGACTCTGCGCCCGCAGGCGCGTTTCGGAGCGCAACCGCCCGAAGGGCGGCTCTTAGCGCGTAGATGAGGGGTACATATGTCTGTCCTTACACCCCTCCGCCCCTTCGGGGCACCTCCCCTCAAGGGGAGGCTAAATTACTCTTCGCCCCGCAGCTGCTTCTCCCGGTTCTTCTCGATGGCCTTTTCGATGGCCTGCTGGCGGAAGTACTCATTGCGCTGCTCCCGGACCTTCTTGGCAGCGGCCTTTCTTGCCCGCATGCCCTTGCCCACAGGGTCAGCCTTACTCTTGGGGGTGGGCTTCCGGTGGGCCCGGCCGGTGGCGTTGCGCTCGGCCTGGCACTTTTCGGAGAAGCGGTAGATCACGAACTTGTTGCCCACGCAGGAAACGCCGTCGGCGCCGGTGGCCTCGCAGAGCTCGTCAGAGACCTCCCGGGCGGACATGAGGGCGGTTTCCAGCACCTTGCCCTTGATCAGCTCTCTTGCGGTGAGCAGGTTCTCTGCCTCCGCGATGACGGCCTCGGAAACGCCGTCCTTACCCACGATGAGGGTGGTATCCAGATTATTTGCCTGGGCCCGCAGTTCGGCCCGTTCCTTACTTGTCAGCATAGCCTGCCTCCTTTAATTTGTCATAGAAAACCCGCAGGGCGTTGCCCCGATGAGACACCTGATTCTTGCTTTCCGGGTCCATCTCGGCGGTGGACATACCCATGGGGGGATAATAGAAAATGGGGTCATAGCCGAAGCCGTTCTTGCCCACAGGGGCACGGAGCAGCTCGCCGTGGATCTCGCCCCGGGCCTGGATGACCTGGCCCTCGGGGGTCACCATGGTGATGACCGCCACGAACTGGGCCTGACGCTGTCCGTCGGGCACATGCTCGGTATTTTTCAGCAGCAGTTCCAGACGTCCCCAGTCGTCCAGGGTATCGTCAAAACCGTACCGGGCGGAGTACACACCGGGCTCGCCGTTCAGGGCATCCACGCAGATGCCGGAGTCGTCCGCCAGGGCGGGCAGGCCGGTGGCCTTCATAACAGCTTCCGCCTTGATGAAGGAATTTTCCTCAAAGGTGGTACCGGTCTCCTCCACGTCGATATCGACGCCCAGCTCGCTCTGGAGGATCAGCTCAAAGCCGAATTTCTCGGTGATCTTGCTGATCTCCACCAGCTTGTGCTTGTTTTTACTTGCGAGTACTACTTTCATGGTGTTCCCCTTTATTCTTCGCCGATCAGGGCGGCGGCGAAGGCCTCGGGCTCGAAGGGCATCAGGTCATCGGCCTGCTCGCCCACGCCCACGAACTTCACGGGGATCTGCAGGGCGTCGGAAACGGCGATGACGATGCCGCCCTTGGCGGTGCCGTCCAGCTTGGTCACGGCGATGGCAGTGACACCGGCGATCTCCTTGAATTCCCTGGCCTGGATCAGACCGTTCTGGCCGGTGGTGCCGTCCAGCACCAGCAGGACCTCCTTGGCAGCGTCGGGCAGCTCCCGGTTCACAATGCGGCTGATCTTGTTCAGCTCGTTCATCAGGTTGGACTTGTTGTGGAGCCGTCCGGCGGTGTCGATGATGATGATGTCGCTGCCCTTGGCCTTGGCGGACTGGATGCCGTCAAAGACAACGGAGGCAGGATCTGCGCCCTCATGCTGCCGGACGATATTGGCACCGGAGCGGCCGGCCCAGATCTCCAGCTGGTCGGCGGCGGCGGCACGGAAGGTATCACCGGCCACTAAGGTGACCTTCTTACCGGCGTCCACCTGCTGCTTTGCGATCTTGCCGATGGTGGTGGTCTTGCCCACGCCGTTGACACCGATGACCAGGATCACAGCAGGGGTGGTGGAGAGGTTCAGATTGAAGTCGCCCACCTTCAGCATATCGGCGATGATCTCCTTCAGGGCCTCTCTTGCCTTGTCGGTCTTCTTGATGTTGTTGTTATTGATCTTATGGCGCAGCTTCATGACCACCCGCAGGGCAGTCTCCCGGCCCAGGTCCGCCAGGATCAGAGTCTCCTCCAGATCGTCGTAGAAATCCTCCTCGATCTCGTTGGCGGCGAAGACATCGTCCATAGCTTCGCTCAAAGCTGCCCGGGTCTTGGTCAGACCGGCCTTAATTTTATCAAAAAATCCCATATTTGACTCCTTTCAGTCGTCAGTTGAGAGTGGATAGTTGAGAGTTGAGAGTTTTTCGTCAACTATCCACTATCAACTATCAACTATCAATTTATTCTACAATTCCCAAATACTGCTCCATCTGGTTCAGGTCCAGCCGCAGCAGCTTCGACACACCCTGCTCCTGCATGGTAACGCCATAGAGCACGTCGGAGGCCTCCATGGTGCCTCTTCTGTGGGTGATGACGATGAACTGGGTAGCCTTGCTCAGGTTGTGCAGATACTTGGCGAAACGCTCCACGTTCCGGTCGTCCAGTGCCGCGTCGATCTCGTCCAGCAGGCAGAAGGGCGTGGGCCGGACCTTGAGAATTGCGAAATACAGAGCCGTGGCCACGAAGGCCTTCTCGCCGCCGGAGAGCAGCGTGATGGTCTTGACCTGTTTTCCGGGGGGCTGGACACGGATCTCGATGCCGCAGGTTAAGGGGTTCTCCGGGTCCTCCAGCAGCAGCTGACCCTTGCCGCCGCCGAACATCTCCTCAAAGACCTGGCCAAAATAGTGGTCGATCTTTGCAAATTCGGTGACGAAAATGCTGGTCATTTCCTTTGTGATATCCCGGATGATGCTCTCCAGCTCCCGCTTGGAGGTGAGCACATCGTCCCGCTGGGTGGCAAGGTAGGTATAGCGCTCGTTGACCCGGGCGTATTCCTCAATGGCGCCCAGATTGGGGGTGCCCAATGCGCCGATTTTCCGCTTCAGCTCGGCGATGCGGCGGTTTCCGGCGGCCAGGGACTCGATTTCGCCCTTGTGCTCCGGGGCAGTGCCGGGGGTCAGGCCATAGGAATCCCAGAGCTTATCGATGATGGTCCGCTCCTCCATCTGGGCCATGGACTTCTTCTGTTCCAGTCCGGAGCAGGCCCGCTCCATATTCATGATGTCCTTGCTCTTCTCCTGGGCCTCCCGCTCGGATCGGGTCCGGGTGGCTTCCGTCTCGTTCCGGTCCGCGGCGGCCTGGGTCAGCCGGGCGTTCATTTCCTTGCTGTCGGTCTGATTCTGAGCCTGCTGGGCTGCGAGAAGCTCCAGCTCCTTTGCAAGGCGCTCATTGTCAGCACGGATGGCGTCCATCAGCACAAGCTTCTTCTCCCGGTCGCCCTCCATGGAGCTGCGCAGGGTGGTCAGGTCCTGGATATGGGCCTGGGCGGTAACGGCTTCGGCCTCCAGGGCGGCTTCCTCGGTTTTCAGGGCGGTCATTTTGTCGGTAATGGCGGCGGTAGCCTCGGCAGTCTCGGTCTGGGTTCCTTCCAGTGTTGCCAGGGTGGCCTTCACCTGTTGCAATTGCTCCGCATAGACCTGGATCTTGGCCCGCTGGGCGGCGTAGCGTTCCCGGTCGGTCCGCTCACGGGCATCCAGCGCGTCCTTTTCCCGTCCGGCGCTTTCCTCCGCGTCCAGAATGGCCTGGAGCAGCACCTGGTACTGCTTTTCCTGGCCCTCCAGCCGCAGCACCTGGTCCTCAGCGGCTCTCAGCTGATCCCGGGCGGCGGTGAGCTGGAACTCCACCTCCTGGGTCTGGCGCTGGGCCTCCTGGAACTCCGCCTCGGTGGTCATTTTCTTGTTTTGCAGTTCCTTTTCCCGGGCGGTGAGCTTGGCAAGCTCGTTGGCACGGGACAGGATGCCTGCATCCTTATTGGTGGAGCCGCCGGTCATGGAACCGCCGGGGTTCATGACCTGACCGTCCAGGGTGACGATCTTGAAACGGCTGTGGTATTTCCGGGACATGGCAATGGCCGCGTCCATATCGGTGACGATGACGGTCCTGCCCAGCAGGTTTTCCACGATCCCCCGGTACTGGGGATCATAGGTGACCAGATTCGACGCAATGCCTACAAAGCCGCGGCAGCTTTCCAGGCCGCTTTCCTGGAGGCTCCGGCCCTGGATATTGCTCAGGGGCAGGAAGGTAGCACGGCCGCCGCCGGTGCGCTTCAGGTAGGAGATGGCGGCCTTGCCGTCGGCTTCGGTGCCCACCACGATGTTCTGCATGGCGGCGCCCATGGCGATCTCAATGGCCAGGGTAGTCTCGTCACCGGTGTGGATCAGCCGGGAGATAGGGCCATGGACATTCCGCAGCGCGCCCCGCTGGGTCTCCTGCATGACCATTTTCACGGCCTTGGTATAGCTTTCAAAATCCCGCTCCATGGCCCGGAACACCCGGGCTTTGGCAGTCACGGAATCCAGCTGGGCGGTGATTTCCCGGAGGGTATCCGCCAGCTCGTCCCGGCGCTTGCTGCGGGAATTCTGCCGGAGGGTGTAGCCCGCGATGATGTTGTTTGCGGCGGTGACATCCTCCCGGGCCTTGCGCAGGGCAGCCTGGGCGGCATCCAGATTGGTCTGGGCCTCGTGGTGCCGGGCGGCACCGGCGGACAGGTCCGCATTCAGCTGATCCAGACGCTCCCGGGTCTGCAGCATGCTCTCTTCCAGACCCTTGCAGTCGGCCTCCCGGCCTGCCAGGTCGGCGGTGAGGGAGGATTCCTGGCCCCGCAGCTCCAAAAACTGCTTTGTCAGGCCCTGGGCATTGGCGGTCATGGCGGTGAGCTCCGTTTGGAGCTTGCTGATCTCCTCCCTGCCCATGGTCAGCGCCTGCCCGATCTGCTCAATGCGCTCTTTGGTCTGTTCGATCTGGGCGGTGACGCCGCCACTGCGGTCATCGGTGCCCTTCAGTTCTTCCTCAATGCGGCTTATATTGCCGCTGTTGTTGTCCATATTGCTGCGCAGCACGGCCGCCTGGCCCTCCAGCTGCTGCTTGGCGGCGGAGAGCATGTTGACCTGAATGCGCACATTTTCCAGATTGGCATCCTTCTCCCGGAGAGAAACGGCCAGTTCCTCGTTCTTCCGGTACAGGGCATCCAGATCATCGTGGGCCTGCTGCAAAACAAAGGCGGCGGAGGCGTAGTCCTCCTCGGCCTTCTTGGCGGCGGCAGAGAACTTTTCCAGATTTTCCAGCCACACGGCCACCTCCACGCCCTTCAGCTCGTCCTTCAATGAGAGGTATTTGGTGGCCTTCTCGGACTGGACCTTCAGGGGCTCCAGCTGCAGTTCCAGCTCGGAGACCTTGTCGCCGATGCGAAGCAGGTTGTCCTCGGTGTGCAGGAGCTTCCGCTCGGTCTCTTCCTTCCGGTGGCGGTACTTGGAGATACCGGCGGCTTCCTCGAAGATCTCCCGGCGGTCGCCGCTTTTCAGGGAGAGGATCTCGTCGATGCGGCCCTGGCCGATATTGGAGTAGCCCTCCCGTCCCAGGCCCGTATCCATGAACATCTCGTGGATATCCCGGAGCCGGGCGGACTGCTTGTTGATATAAAATTCAGAGTCGCCGGAGCGGTAGTACCGGCGGGTGACCATGACCTCGTCGGCATCGTAAGCCAGGGCCCGGTCCCGGTTGTCCAGGGTCAGGGTGGCTTCCGCGAAGCCCACGGCGGCGCGCTTCTGGGTGCCGCCGAAGATCACGTCTTCCATTTTCGCGCCCCGGAGGGTCTTGTAGCTCTGCTCGCCCATGACCCAGAGGATGGCGTCGGAAATATTGGATTTACCGGAGCCGTTGGGACCCACAATGGCGGTGATATCGTCACCAAAGCGGATCAGCGTCTTATCCGGGAAGGACTTGAAGCCCTGCAATTCCAGTGATTTTAAATACACAGTGAAACCTCAACGAAAATAAGTATAAAGAATCAGTTTATTATACTCAGAAATGCGGGAAAAAGCAAGGATTTCACGCAAAAAATGTCCGCCGAAGAATCCTCTCCGGCGGACAGAATATTTGGTTATTTCTCTTCCACGGCCTTGGTGGCTGTCAGCGCCACACCGGTGCCGGCAATGTCCTCACAGAGGATGTCGCCGATGGCGATGGGGGCCGGTGCCACGATTGCGTTGATGGCCTCCATAACCCGGAAGATGGCGTCCTTGGGGATATCCGAGGCGGTGCGGACGGAGGTCACGCTGGCCTTGCCGCCGGAGACCCGGACGGTGCTGGTGACGGTCCGTTCCGGCCGGGTCAGCTCCTTTTTAGCGTATTCCAGGCCACGCTTGCAGGTGTAGCCGGAGATATCAAAGCTCTCGCCGTTGGGCACGGCCGTCAGGGTGCAGCCCAGAGGGCAGCCGATGCAGGTCAAAATTTTCGTTTCCATCGTCAGTCCTCCAATCTCAGGGTGATCTGCTCTGCCCCGGCCAGCTTGCTCAGGTCGATTTTGAGGGTCTCCATTTCGCCGGGGGCCATGATCATCCGCTTGCGGCGGACCAGCCGTTCCCCGTCCTTATAAAGGCACAGGTACTTATTCTGGTACACGTTGTCCACCCGCATCCGGATGGTCACCTCGCCCTGGTTGGCATCCCGGCGGATGGCCACAGGGACGGTATAGCGGACGCCGCCGGTGGGGATCAGAGGGATGGTATCGCAGGCGGGTTTGGCGCCGTTTTTGGCATATTCCGCAGCGGCCTTGCCCGCCTGGGCAGCTTCTTCGGAGACATAGTCCACCAGGTCGTGGACATGGAGCACGTTGCCGCAGGCAAAGACACCGGGAACACTGGTCTCAAAGCTCTCGTTGACCTTGGGACCGCTGGTGATTCGGCTCAGCTCCACGCCGGCGCTTAAGGAAAGCTCATTTTCCGGGATCAGGCCGGTAGAAAGCAGCAGGGTGTCGCATTTATAGGTAATTTCCGTGCCGGGAACGGGCTTGCCGCCCTCCACCCGGGCAATGGTGACGCCCTCCACCCGCTTCTTGCCCTGAATATCCACCACCGTGTGGCTCAGCTTCAGGGGGATGCCGAAGTCGTCCAGACACTGGACGATATTGCGCTTCAGGCCGCCGGAATAGGGCATCAGCTCCGCCACCACATGGACCTTGGCACCCTCCAGGGTCATACGTCGGGCCATGATCAGGCCGATATCGCCGGAGCCCAGGATGACCACCTCTTTACCGGGCATATAGCCTTCCATATTCACCAGCCGCTGGGCCGCACCGGCGGTGTAGATACCGGCGGGACGGTAGCCGGGGATATTCAGTGCGCCCCGGGGCCGCTCCCGGCAGCCCATGGCAAGAACCACCGCGTCACAGGCGTATTCCACCATACCCTCTTCCCGGTTCATGGCCAGCACGGTCCGGTCAGGCCGGATATCCATGACCATGGTGCCCAGCTTGTAGGGGATCCCGGCTTCCTTCACCCGGTCGATAAAGCGTCCGGCGTATTCGGGGCCGGTAAGCTCCTGTTTAAAGGTATGCAGGCCGAATCCATTATGAATGCACTGATTCAGAATACCGCCCAGCTCCTGGTCACGTTCCAGGATCAGCACATTATCGATTCCGTTTTCTTTCGCGGCCAGGGCAGCGGCAAGGCCCGCAGGGCCGCCACCGACGACGAGAACACCGATTCTGTTCATAGTTAGCCCTCCTTCGTCTTGCCCACCAGCAACTCACTGCCGGGGCCTTCCTTGGTCACTTCCAGCGGATTCACGCCCAGCTCTCTGGCCAGAATTTCCATGACTCTGGGTGCGCAGAAGCCGCCCTGGCACCGGCCCATACCGGCCCGGACCCGGCGCTTCACGCCGTCCAGGCTCCTGGCGCCCAGGGGCCGATGGATGGCATCCAGGATTTCACCCTCGCTGATTGACTCACAGCGGCAGATGATCTGGCCGTAGGCGGGGTTCTCCCGGATGAGGTCATTCCGCTCCTCCACAGACAGCTCAGAGGGGTTCAGGATACCCTTCCGGGTGGAGATGAAATTCTCTTTTTCCTCCAGCTTCAGCAGATCCCGGACTATCTCGGCCACATACTCGCCGATGGCGGGGGATGCGCTGAGGCCGGGACTTTCAATACCGGCCACATCGATGAAGCCGGGAGCCCCTTCCACCTCTTCGATAATAAAGTCATCGTCCGGATGGTGGGCACGAAGACCGGCGAAGGAGGTGATCACCTGCCGCAGGGGCAGATTCTTCACCATGTAGGAGGCCTTCTGGCCTGCCTGCTGCAGTCCTGCCGCGGTGGTGGCGGTGTTTTCCGGGTCGGGGATATCGATGGCCGTGGGACCGACGATGGTGTTGCCGTGGACCGTGGGAGATACCAGCACGCCCTTGCCCATCCGGTTGGGCAGGGTGAAAATGGTATGGCTGACGCATTTGGCTGTCTTGTCCAGCAGATAGTAGTCGCCCCGGCGGTTGATGATAGTCATTTTGTCATCGGACACCAGATTGTGAATGGTACCTGCGTGGACACCGGCGGCATTGATGACAACCTTCGCTTCAAAAGCCCCCTGAGTGGTGCTGACACACCAGCCATTCTCCGTTTTGGTAATATTCTGAACCTCCGCATTGAACACAAATTCCGCGCCGTTGGCCGCGGCGTTCTCCGCCATGGCGATGTTCAGTCCGAAGGGGCAGACAATGGCGCCGCTGGGGACCCACAGAGCCGCCACCGCGTCATCACAGAGGTTGGGCTCCATCTGCCGCAGCTCCTGGGCATCGATGATCCGCAGCTCCTTGACACCGTTGGCAACGCCCTTTTCGTAAAGCCTGCGCAGCTTGGGCCGGTCTTCCTCCGCCATGCACAGCACCAGGCTGCCGCAGCGGTCATAGTGGAAATCCAGATCCTTTGACAGCTGCTCCATCACCCGGCTGCCCCGGATATTCAGTTTGGCCTTCAGGGTTCCCGGTTCCGCGTCAAAGCCGCCGTGAACGATGGCGGAATTTGCCTTACTGGTGCCGCAGCAGACGTCCTCTTCCTTGTCAAGAACCAGAATCTTCGCCTGATACCGACTCAGCTCCCGGGCAACAGCACTGCCGGAAACGCCTGCGCCGATTATGATAATATCTACCAATTTTGCCACCTGCTTCCTGTTGTTCTTTGTCTCTATTGTCCAGTATACATCCTCTGTATCAATTCGTCAAGGCATGAATCCATAGAAACGGTTTCCGGCATTCATCCTGTTCCCGCCCTTGCTGTGTCCCGGAAAAAGCCCCCGAACGCTATGCATTCGGGGGCTTGCATCGAATCAGGCCAGGATGGTATCACAAATGCGGTCCACATCATGCATTGACAGGTCTGCATACAGCGGCAGCGTCAGCACCCGGTCCGCAACGAACTTGGCAACCGGCGTTTTCTCCGCACCGGCGGTGGGAAGTTCCTGATAACATTCAATATCATTTGTCAGAGGATAGAAGTACTTCCGCGCAACAATATTGTTCTCAGCCAGTTTTGCGAAAACTTCGTCCCGGTCATATTTATATCCGTCAAATACCACCGGGAAATACGCATAGTTATGAACAACACCCGGCTGGTCATCGCACAGGCGGATGCCGGGGATGCCGGACAGATGGCTGCGGTAACGCTCCACGATCGCTTTCCGCTTTGCGATTTCACCATTTACATGGCGAAGATTGCAAATGCCCATCGCAGCCTGGAACTCACTCATCTTGGCATTACCGCCCACATAGGCCACACGTTCAGGACCCCGGATACCAAAATTCTTCAGATCGTTCATTTTCTGGACCATGTCATCCCGGAAGGATACCGCGCCGCCTTCTATGGTGTTGAATACCTTGGTGGCATGGAAGCTGAACATGGAAGCGTCGCCCATATTGGCTGCGTTCACTCCATTCTTTGATACGCCAAAAGCATGGGCAGCATCATAGATCACCTTTAAGCCGTGCTTATCGGCAATTTTCCGAATCGCATCCACATCGCACAGATTGCCATAGACATGCACAGGCACGATCGCCACGGTTTTCTCGGTAATCAGTCCCTCGATTTTCGTAACATCCATGGTGTAGTCCGTATCATTGATATCGCAGAATACCGGCACCAGGCCGTTGCGGACAATGGCATGGGTGGTGGAAACAAAGGTAAAGGGTGTGGTGATCACCTCGCCGCCTGCGGGAAAATCCATGGCAGCAATCACATTTTCCAGCGCCAGATGGCCATTGGTATACAGAATCACATGGGGCGTATCCAGATATTCTTCCAGCTGTGCCTGTAATTGCTTATGTTTTACACCCATATTGGTCAGCCAGTGGCTTTCCCACAGATCCCTGATCTCCTCGCAATACTCCTCAAAAGAGGGCATGGAGGACCTTGTTACATTGATTCTTTTCTCCATTATATCCTCCTGCATTTACAGTACCACATCACATATATCCACATCAAACATGGAACTTTGCTGCATATTGACATAGGAGCCAAGGCCCTTTTCCTTTGCTCTGCGGTACATGCAGTTTGCCAGCATAACATCCACATAGGAAAGTCCTACCGAATTAAAGTAGATGAATTCCCGGTCATTCTCACGCCCCTGTTTTCTTCCGGACACAATTTCATAAAGATCGCCGTAGATATCCCGATCAAAAAGCAGACCTTCCTTATACATCCGGCTGATGGTTTGGGTTCGATGTTTTACCACAGACCAGTCATCACATACGATTTTGGAGGCTTTACGGGGCACCGCATAGTCGTCCTCCAGGCCGCCCACATGCAGATACAGCGCGCCCTCCGTGATCCACTGAGCCTGCAGCAGCCGCTCCTGCCCACTGATGGCAGTCACAATAATCTGCGCATTCTTTGCTGCTTCTTCATAACAACCCTTACAGGAAATAAACTCCACCGAGGGGTAAAAGCGAGACATGGCTCTGATAAACTCCGCCTCTGTCTGTTCTGTGCGGGATGCAACCTTGCACACCTTTATATCCGGGCGAACATGCATAAGGGACAGGAAATGGCTTTTGGCCTGCTCGCCGGCACCAATAAATCCAATTACCTGGGTATCCTCCCGGGACAAATATTTCGCTGCAACTGCGCCCACAGCAGCAGTACGCAGGTTGGAGCACATGGTTCCCTCCATGAAGGCAATCGGGAATCCTGTATTCAGCTCCGACAGCAGAAGTACCGCGGACAAATTCGGCAGACCATAGTTTCGAGGATTTCCGGGAAAGACCGATACCCACTTCATTCCATAGACCATGCTCTCCTTCAAGCCGGCAGGCAGACAATTGATCCGGTTCTGGGAAACCTCATCGAAGACCACAGCAACCTTGTCCGGAAAAATGACCCTTCCATCCGCATACTGCATCAGAGCATTTTCACAGGCTTCAATAGCAAATCCAACGTCAAAGCAACCCGCCCTGACCAAATCCTCCTGTGTCAAAACACAAATTTTTCTTGTATAGTCCATATTCAAAAAAGAAACCTCATTCAACGCTGTACAGCCGTATCTCATTCGGGAATTACGGAAACATCAAAAGGAACCACCTGAAGATCATTTCCATCCCTGTCTGTTACCTGTACATGCTCCTTGATTTCATCCAATGCAGATGCCAATGCCTTTTTATCATCCACCACCAGCAGTACATAGGCAATAACCTGGGCGGAACCACCCTTGCCGCTGATGGAGTCACCGGGGAAGCGAACCTGGATCACATTGCATACACAGTCCATTTGGCGAATCCTGTCCAGACCCCGGATCTGGTCGATCTCTCCGCCGGAAACAGAAAGCACATAATTGACCGCAAGCCGTTCAAACTTCGCCGATCCCTGCCGAAGAGCTTCAGTCTCTCCCATCTGTCCGGTCAGAGAAAACCGAATCAGCATTTTCAGCTGATTGTAGCCGCTGCAGGCTTCGATCAGAGAATATGTGCCACCGCCATTGAGCCGGTACCCCATCTCGTAGATAACGAACTGACCGTCATCACAGCGGAAGCCCTGGACAAATGCAACACCATCCCGCATGCCCAGTCCCCGGAACATAGACTTAATTTTCTCATCCGTTTCCGCCAGGTAATCCTCCAGATAGCGGGAGGGATGAATCAGGCAAACGGGAAGCGGTGCGCTTTTTCCGTCAAGATAATCCACATACCTGTCTGCCATAGCCGAGAGGTAGATTTCTCCGTTGCTCAGCGTATAGTACATATTGACATGCTGGCCGGTCAGGCATTGCTCCACCAGGACTTGTTTGCTTTTGGAAAAGCTCAGGGCGCTGCGGAAATTCTCCTCCAGCTCCCGCTCATTGCGGCAGACATACACGCCGCGGCTGCCGCTGTTGTCCACAGGTTTGACAATGACCGGATACTTGATTTCCTCCAGGACTTCATTCCGGATCAGTCCGGTTCCGTCATGCTCCAGAGAATACTCCTTTGCCAGAGGCACACCATATCGCCGGCATGCATCCTTAAAAAGGCCCTTGTGAATACAAACTTCAATTTGCTCCTGGGTTCCCCAGAAGGGCAGACCCATCCGTGTACAGGTTTTTTCGCAGTAGGGCAGCATGGAATCAATAAATCCTGTGATGACACCGTCTATTTTCTCATCCCGGCAAAACTTTGTCAGCGCTTCTACATCTGTGGTGGAAACACGCACCGCTTTATCCGCGATGGTTTTTGCGGGGGACATCTCATAATAGTCCGTAACATAGACCACAACGCCCATTTCCTGGGCAGCCCGTACAATTTCCATTGCATGGGCAATTCCACCCAGCAGCAGAAGCCGCTTTCCCTTCACATTTTCCATTTTACTTACTCCCCTCTTCCATGCATCGGCAGATCATTTCTGCGATTGTCCTCATATCCTCCAGCCCATACCGCTGGTCACAGGGCAGTGGCAGTATATTTTCAGCATAATCTTTCTCTATAGTTCCATCCAGACAAAGCACATTGGGCCAAAGTGTAGCCACATAGATCTTGTTCTGGGCTAAAGTCTTTTTTACTTCCATACCCTTCGGGCAGTAGAACGGATAGGCATAGGGACCCTCCGGCACTGAAACCTGCAAAGGATTGTATTTGCCCAGCATTTCATGAAGCAGGGCAAAATTCTCATTTCGCTTCCGGCAGGCGGTCTCATAGTCCACTGCTCTGAGCAGATTATGGGTCAGGGCAGACATTCTCCGCAGCGGCTGCTCCGCCATCGCACGGTCGTTGGCGCGGAAATCCCCATGATAGGCGGAGGCACAGCCCTCAAATCTGCCCAGAATATGCTTCATTCTGTCCTTGGAGACATCCAATGGGATTTCCTCTTCCAAAATCACATCAGTGGCAAGATAGCCGCCGTCGGGAACCCCAAAAAACTTTCGGCAGGAATAGATTGTGTCGATCCCGGGCACAGGCCGCTGGAAAAAGGCATGGACATTATCGACAATGATGTTTCCGTAACGTTCCTTCAGCTGCCGGATCCGGTCATTGGATAACTGTCCGTAGAAATTGACTGCATACAGATATTCTCCGCCTTCCAGCTTCCCATCGAAAACCGGCATGAAATTCCGGTCAATTTTATAGTACTCGTAGGAAAAACCATACCGGTCGCACAAATTGGACACAGAATCACAAAGAAAATATGGCAAATACAGTTTTTTGATCTGCCGGGCTTTCAGCAAATACAGCAGCGCATGGCGTCCGCTGTTCACCGCCACCAGCCCTTCATGATATTCCTTCCCGGAAAAGTACTCCAGGCCAAAGTATCCGCCAATTTCCTTCATAGATTTCTCCATTCTCAGTTCAGATGAATCGTAATATGGTCGTTGATGCGGCTGAGAATCCTTTCCATGGTTTCCCCGTCGGGGAATTTCAGGAAGAGAATTCCCAGAGCCTTCGCCGCATTATCAAAGTAATTCACCGGATCGCCCGGATTCTTATACACACATTCCCGAATGATATACTGTGACAGTTCCCGGGAATATGTGATGCTTGAAAAGCTTCCGTCGCGCCGGCTGTGCAGATTGTGGGTGGCGTAGAACGGCTCCCCCTCCCCTGCCTGCATGGTCACATTCTCTCCCATTGCCGCACGGATCGTAAGCTCCACAACATCCACGCCGAAGATGCATGCCAGCAGATCGGGTATCATGTTGCCGCCGTTCCGGGGGCCCACATCGATGGGCCAGACACGGTTATTGCGGTCAATCACCAGTTCCACATTCATGGCTCCGTTCCGGATGTGCAGCTTATCCACCATGCCCTGAAGTGTATGCTTCAGAGCCGCCACATCCTCGGCAGGCAAAGCAAGGGGATAGCTCTTTCCCACAGGAACCAGCGGATTTACATCGCTATCCCGGTGGCAGTTCAGCAGTCCCCAGAGAACAATCTCACCGTTTACAACAAAAATATCGCCGCCGACCAGATATGGATGCTTTTTTTCAATAAACTCCTCAATGATAAGGCGGTGGCTTCTGGAAAAAGAAAATGCGAATTCCAACGCCTCCGATACCCGGCTCCAGTCATGCAGAACCGTTGCACCCTTACTGCCCGAGGAATCCACCGGCTTGATGATCACAGGCAGCCGGAACGCATCCAGCTCCAACAGGGCCGGTTCCGGTTCGGAATACCCCCTGGCCACAGGGGTGTGAAAGCCATTCTCTTTCAGAAAAGCACGGAACCGGTCCTTATTGCACAGAGTTTCCACCGAATCCGCAGGATTTCCGGGAAGCCCCAGTTGCTCCGCAACGAAGGCCGCCGTAGGTGCCGCGGGGTCCGATGCGTACGCCACGATCCCCTCGATCTTCTCTTTTTCTGCGATCTCCAGGATCGCCTGTTTGTCAGTTGTGCTGACCTGATAAAACCGGTCTGCATGATACTGTCCCGGATTATCCGGCAGATAATCACACAGAACTGTGTAATAACCCAGCCGTCTGGCGGTTTCGATTGCCACGATTTGCTGGGAAGACCCTCCCAACAGCAGTATCTTTTTTTGCATCGTCATCTGTTTGAATCCTCTTAATGATTTTGACTCATCCGGCTTCGAAGCATATTCAGCAGCAGCCTGAATGCCTCCAGCTTCATGACAACCGAGAGCAGTACATAAACCGCAACACCTGCAAGAACCTGTATCAGCAGCAGAGCCGCCACGGGCAGTTTCAGCTGCCCAATCAGCAATACGCACCCGCACATGATGATCGATGCAAGAAACGAAGGCAGAATATCCTTCATCTGTTCAAAGTAGGAATAGCCGATCAGTTTCTTATTGGGGAACGCATTGACAAAACAGCTGATTACGGTTGTGAATACGCCTGTCATGGCAATTGCCAGCGGTGAATCAAAGCATACCACCGCGACAACCAGAGCAGCCAGTCCATATCCCTTTTTGATAAGCTCCAGTTTCAGGAAAATATCACTGCGCCCCATGGCATTGATGGCCTGCAGATTGCACGAATGCACAGGATAAAAGGCCAGTGAAAAACAGTATATCTGCAGATACGGTACACAGGGCAGCCATTTCTCCGTCAACAGCAGGGTAACCATGGGTTCAGCAACGCCGGCAAGACCGGCCATCAACGGAAACAGCACATAGGCACTGACAACAATAGATTGTCTGGTCAGGCTCTTCATCGTTCCCTTCTGATCCTGCCGGGCGGACAGCACCGGAAGCATGACGCTCTGAACGGCGCCGTTGATTGCATTGATCATGAATTGGGGGAATTGCTTGCCCCGGTTATAGTACGCCAGTGTACTGCTGTCGTATTTTTTGCCAATGACCAAGCTGCGCAGATCCTGATACAGGGTGTCCAGAAGACCGGACACCAGCAGCTTCCAGCCGAAGGCAAACAACTGCCGTATACGGCTGAAGTTGCATACCAGGCGAAGTTGCAGCTTGACCGTAAAGCCCATGACGACCGTCGCGGCAACGATATTCAAAAGCGACTGGATCACCAGTGCCCACAGACCGCAGCCCATATAGGCCGCGGCAATACCTATCAAACCGGAAATTACCACGCCGCCGATATTACCGTAGAATATCTTTTTGAAATCCAGCTCACGGCTTGCCCGGGCAATTTGAACGGAGTTCACAGCACCGGGAAACAATATCAATGCCAGTACCCGCAAGGGTGCGGTCAGTTCGGGCATCTCGTAAAACGCGCCGATCAGCGGAGCGCAGAAATATATCACACCGTAAAGAACCGCAGCAACCGCCAGTGTGACCCACAGGACGGAGGAATAGTCTTCCTCTGTCACATCCTTATTCTGGACCAGAGCAGTATTGAAGCCGGTTTGTATGAACACATTGGCCAAGGTGGTAAAAATCACCATAATGGACAGCATTCCATAATGTTCCGGATCAAGAATACGGGCCAGTACGATCTGCAGGAGGAACTGCACACCCTGAACGCCAAAGCGCTCCAGCAATTTCCAGCCAAAGGCACCCGTGACCCCCGGTTGATTCTTTTTCTGTTCTGATTCCTCCATATGTCCCTCTTCCTTATCGTCTGATCAGAAATAAATTAAATATGCAGCTGTTTTTTCAAAAGAGACCGGTTGATATCCCGTTTCAGGATCAGCGGTAAATACCGATACCAGCCGGGAATGATCTTCACGCTTTGCCGAAGTGTATTCCGGTCTGCATAATGATTCCTGGCCGCGTGGCGCAGATACAGCAAATATTGCAGCCGGGCACAACGAATCGCCTCCGGATTTCCGTGCCGATCAGCAAATTCCACCCGCTGGCGCAGCGGAATCTCTTCTTTGGCAAAACTATGTACATAACCGGCGCTGTAGGAGCTGCCGCCGGAGGTCACATGCCGGTAGGCACTCATGCACTCCTGCATGCAGTAGACCCGACGCAGGCTGACCAGGGAAAAATAGAGTTTCCTGTCACCCGGACCGATCTTTTGGGTAATTAATGTGTGGTCAAAGCTCTCATCGAGCATATAGTTTCTGCATAGAACCGTTGTGAGCTGTCCCGGCATAATGTCACTTACAAAATGCCGCAGCGTATATTCCGGATCCGTACACTGGGGATATGTTTCTCCGTTTGGTTCGGAATCCGCGCCAACCACCACGCAATTGTGTGCCACAGCATAATATTCCGGATGATTTTCCAGGAACGTCACCTGCTTCTCCAGTTTCTCAGGATCCGTCCAGAAATCGTCACCTTCCAGAATGATGATATACTTACCCCTGGCACGCAGCTTCAGGTCTGTGGAATTGCCGATTTCACTGCCGGACATATTGGTCTGCCGATAAAAAAACTGAAAATTCCCGGGATGCGTCCGTTCCCATTCCTTCAGAACAGCTCTGGTATTGTCCGTTGAGCAGTCTTCGCCAACAAGCACCTCATAGGAATATTGGGTTTTCTGCATATAAATACTGTCCAGCGCCTGACAAATGTATTTTTCATGATTATAGGTAGGAACACAGATGCTGATCATTATTTCATGCACGGTCAATCACCTCAAAATCATTTTTCCTGGGTAATACCCTGCCACTTCTGGTCCTTCTCACTGAGCTTCAGGGGCGTGCCGTCGGAGAGGGTATAGCCATCAGCGCTGGCACTTCCCTTATATTCACCCACAAGTTCAGGCCACTCAATGCCGATGGAAGGATCGTTCCAGGCCAGGCCGCCCTCGTCGTTGGCGTGGTAAAAATCATCGCACTTGTAGCAGAATTCCGCGGTGTCAGTCAGCACCAGGAAGCCATGGGCAAAGCCTCTGGGAATCAGGAACTGCTTCTTGTTCTCCTCGGTCAGCAGCACGCCGTACCACTTGCCGTAGGTGGCAGAACCGGAGCGCAGGTCCACGGCCACGTCAAACACGCTGCCCTTGATGGCCCGGACCAGCTTGGTCTGGGGGTACTGCTTCTGGAAGTGCAGGCCCCGGAGCACACCCTTGACGGACATGGACTGGTTATCCTGCACGAAGGGAATGTTCAGTCCGGCCTCTTCCATATCTCTAAGGCTGTAGGTCTCCATGAAATAGCCCCGGTGATCGCCATGCACCGCAGGGGTGATGACACACAGGCCATCAATGCCGCCTACGTTCTTTTCAACTTTGATCTGACCCATGATTTATTCCTCGATTTCTTTAAGATAACGTGTCAAGGCATCCTGCCAGGTGGGCAGGGGCTCGAAGCCCGCTTCCACCAGCTTGGACTTGTCCAGCCGGCTGTTGAAGGGACGGGCCGCCTTGGAAAGGCCGTATTCCGCCGTGGTTACGGGATTCACCTTTGTATCGTAGCCTGCCTGGCGGAAGATCTCGCAGGCAAAGTCATACCAGCTGATATAGCCGCCTTCGTTGGTAGCATGGTAGCGGCCATACTTCTCCGTTTCCGCCATATCCACCAGTAGCCGGCTCAGGTCCAGAGTGTAGGTGGGAGTACCGATCTGGTCGCAGACCACCCGGAGCGTATCGAATTTCTTACCGATATTCAGCATGGTTTTGATAAAGTTCTTGCCGTTCAGACCGAATACCCAGGCAATGCGGACGATGAAGTACTTTTCCAGGGTGTTAGCCACAGCCAGCTCACCCTCCAGCTTGGTCTGACCGTACACATTCAGGGGCTTATAGTCCCGGCAGTCCGGCTCCCAGGGCGTCTCCCCCTGGCCGTCGAAGACGTAGTCGGTAGAGAGATAGATCATTTTGCAGTCCAGCTTTTTGCAGGCTGCGGCAATGTTTTCGGTGCCCAGGACATTGACGGCACGGACCTTGGGGATGTTTTCCTCATCCTCAGCCGCATCCACTGCCGTCCAGGCAGCGCAGTGGACCACCACCTGGGGCCGCACCTGCTCCAGCACCCGGCTCACCGCCTGGGAATCGGTGATATCCAGCTGCACATAGGGCAGAGTGGTTACTGCGGAGCCGTCGGCCACGCCGCTGTACTGGGGCTGGATGTCGCTTCCCACGCCCTCATGGCCCCGCTTATGCAGTTCGTTCATCACGTCATGGCCCAGCTGACCATTGACGCCGGTTACGAAGAATTTCAATTGAATTCACCATCCATATTTTTCTGTCTTTTCTTTTTACTTGTCCGTAGTATGTATACCAAATCCTGCACAAATGCGCCCGTTCCGGAATGACGATAACGCATATCCGAACAAAAGAGACGACATAGTTTGAATGCGCCCATAAGCCGTCCGCTGCTTTCTGCATCATGTATCTTTTCGCCGATTTCGACCAACCGGTTTGCGATAACATTCGCTGAATGATCCGATAGTCCTGCCTCTGACAGCCGTTGCACAGTTGCCATACCTGTATAATAATACATTCCGCTGCTTCCTCTATGGCTTTTAAATTTATGCAGTATTTTCTCAACTCTGTTCCATAGATTTCCTCGATATGTTGCATTTCCACAGATATTGTTTCCGTGCAGTCTGTATCGCGTTAACGGGAGATTAACATAGTACATAGCGTCATTAACAATTGCACATACCATGATCCATTTATCATGTCCGTTAATATTTGGGGGAAACGGGATGACACTATCTGCAAAAGCACATGTAATACACATAGACATTCCGCGAATACCACCCCATGAAACAGCGGGAGCCAAATAATTATCCCGGTCCAGTTTCTTTATCTGCCCCTGCGGAAGATTCAGTTCTCCTGTGGTAAGCCGCTCGTCGAAAACACCTTCGATCGGTTCTCCATTCTTACCTATCAACGAAGCATTATGAAAGACGCAGGAAGCATCCGGATATTTCGAAAATACATTTATTACTTCTGCAACTTTTTCCGGCATCCACACATCATCCTGATCGCTCAGAAAGACAAGGTCACCTGTGGTGTGCTGAATTGCCCACTCAAAGTTGCCGCAGTAGCCGTGCCGGGGATTATCTGTGATGATCACAAATTCAATTCCAGTGGCATCCTCGCTCCGGGACACACGCTCCACGATTTCCAGAGTTGCATCCTTGGACCCATCGTCGCTGACCACGATCTCATCGGGTTTCCGGGTCTGACGACAGATGCTCAGCAGCTGCTCCTCAATGTACTTTTCACCATTGTAAGTCGCCATGGCTACACTGATCCGAGCATGCTTGGAAGCAGCGGTTTTCCCCTTGCAAATATTCATCGCATTCTGTGTTTCAGGAGCGGTCATTAATATTACCTGCCTTTTTAGCGGTTTCCGTACATCTTCTCGTAGTAATTCTGGTACTCTCCGGAGATGATGGTCTGCCACCATTCCTTGTTGTCCAGGTACCACTGGATGGTCTTCTGGATGCCGTCGGCGAACTTGGTCTCCGGCAGCCAGCCCAGTTCGTTGTGGATCTTGGTGGGGTCGATGGCGTAGCGCATATCGTGGCCCTTCCGGTCGGTGACATAGGTGATCAGGCTCTCGGGCTTATCCAGGGCCTTGCAGATGATCTTCACGATGTCGATGTTGCGCATCTCGTTATGGCCGCCGATGTTGTACACCTCACCGACCCGGCCCTTGTGGATGATCAGATCGATGGCCTTGCAGTGATCCTCCACATACAGCCAGTCACGAACATTCAGGCCCTCGCCGTAGACAGGCAGGGGCTTGTCCGCCAGAGCGTTGGCGATCATCAGAGGGATCAGCTTCTCGGGGAAGTGATAGGGACCGTAGTTATTGGAGCAGCGGGAGATGGTCACGGGCAGGCCGTAGGTACGGTGGTAGGCCATGACCAGCAGGTCAGCACCGGCCTTGGAGGAGGAATAGGGGGAGCTGGTGTGGATGGGGGTCTCCTCGGTGAAGAACAGGTCGGGCCGGTCCAGGGGCAGGTCACCGTAGACCTCGTCGGTGGAGACCTGGTGGTAGCGCTGGATGCCGTACTTACGGCATCCATCCATCAGCACCTGGGTGCCCAGGATATTGGTCTGCAGGAACACCTCGGGGTTCTCAATGGAGCGGTCCACATGGCTCTCAGCGGCGAAATTCACCACCATGTCGGGATGCTCTTCCTCAAACAGCTGATAAACACCCTCCCGGTCGCAGATGTCCAGCTTCACAAAGCGGAAGTTGGGGTTGTCCATCACGGGAGCCAGAGTGGACAGGTTGCCTGCATAGGTCAGCTTGTCCAGGCAGATGATCCGATAGTCGGGATACTTGCCCAGCATATGAAACACAAAATTGGAGCCGATAAAGCCGGCGCCGCCAGTGACGATAATAGTCATTCTGTTTTCTCCTCTTTCCTATTTTTTATCAATGTACTTGCCGTCCAGCACGTCTTTCAGGTACTGGCCGTACTGATTCTTCTTCATAACCTCGTAGGTCTCCAGCACATTCTCCCGGGTGATCCAGCCGTTCATATAGGCGATGTCCTCCAGGCAGGCCAGCTTGCGGTGCTGGTGCTTCTCCATGGTCATAACGAAATTGGTGGCCTCCACCAGGCTTTCATGGGTGCCGGTATCCAGCCAGGTAAAGCCCTGACCCAGCAGCTCCACATTCAGCTGACCCTGCTCCAGATAGATCCGGTTCAGGTCGGTGATCTCCAGCTCGCCGCGCTTGGAGGGCTTCAGACCCTTGGCATATTCCACCACCCGGTTGTCATAGAAGTACAAACCGGTGACGCAGTAGTTGCTCTTGGGATGCTCGGGCTTCTCCTCAATGGAGATGGCCTTGCCTTCCTTGTCAAATTCCACGATGCCGAAGCGCTCCGGATCGTCCACATAATAGCCGAATACGGTGGCGCCCTTGCCGGTCTCAGCGTTTTCCACAGCGGCCTTCAGGCGCTTTTTCAGGCCATGACCGGCGAAGATATTGTCGCCCAGAACCATGGCAACCGTGTCGTCGCCGATAAAGTCGGCACCCAGAATAAAGGCCTGGGCCAGGCCATCGGGAGAAGGCTGCTCCACATAGCTCAAACGGAGGCCAAACTGATGGCCGTCACCCAGAAGCGCCTCAAAGCGGGGCAGATCCTGGGGGGTGGAAATGATCAGAATGTCCCGGATCCCCGCACTCATCAGCACGGACATGGGATAGTAGATCATGGGCTTGTCGTAAATGGGAAGGAGCTGCTTGGACGTGACCTTCGTCAGCGGATACAGCCGCGTACCGGATCCTCCGGCCAGAATAATACCTTTCATGGTAATCCTCCTGTTATTTCTGTATTATTGATTGTTGACTTGCTTCAGCGCACGCTGAAGTGCCTCAAGATACGCATATCCATTATCTGTATCGGGTTCCAGGTAGGTTCCCTCTGCCCATTCATTCCAGGCGTTAATGAACACAAACTGCTTTTCCTCGCTGTGCATGGCAGATTCCCGCTTCATCAGTCGCGTAAAGTAGTCTTCGAAAACTTCCGGGGTGCAACCATGATAAACAGTTGCCTTTTCCTTGTATCGTGCAGTATTGTCCCATTCCAGAAACGCCATATTAAACGTATCCTTGTCTTTATATTGGAAATTTCTCTTCAGCACAACATCGAACACTTTGCTGTATGGGTGCAGGACGTGCTTGGAGCGGGCTTTGCTGCGAACCGTGCGCATTTTCTCCACCCAATTCTCCGGACAATGCCGCAGAAGGTTTTCCAGCCATACCTTTTTTCCCTTGTATTCCCTGGAATTGACAGCCTCGTGCGGATTAAACAACAGGACACCGTCAAATTCATCAAGGACTTTATTGTCCGGGAAATCAAAGGATTTCACTGCCATAAAATACAGTTCACCTATCTCCTCTTCCCGCGCCAGTTGCCTCCAGTAGCGAAGCATATCTCCCACCTGGGTAACCAGATGCGGCCGGTAGATCTGAAACACGGGTTTACCATCAATGCGGATTGCCCGCTCATCCTTCAGGAAAGCCTTGACATAGTCAAAATGCTCCTTCCATTTCTCCGGCGTGGGCTCATAGGTCTGCTCCATCAGGATCTCGCTGTCTCTGCCGTCCCATCGGCGTGCCCAGCTCTCATTCGCCCAGGTCAGGCAGAAGGGAATATCCAGATCCTTGTTATTCAGGATCATTTCCTTGGGCTTTTCCAGCAGCTGCTTTCCGTCAAACCAATAGTGATAGATGGCAAAGCCATAGATGCCATATGCTTTTGCTATTTCGATCTGCCGTGCAATCACTGCCTTTTCCGTCAGGTCATAATAACCATCCGCAGGGACCCGGGGCTGGTGGTGCCCTTCAAAAAGCGGGTAGCCTTCCTTGACCTTTGTCCAGTCCGTGAAGCCCTTTCCCCACCACTTATCATTTTCAGGAATCGCGTGAAACTGCGGAAAGTAAATCGCAATGGGCTTCATCTGTTTCATTGAATCTCTCCTTTTATCCCCATAACCGTCATATAGAAAAACATGGTATTCGCCTTTCCCTGCCGGGTAATCCCGTATCGGTGCAGTGCCCTCACCGCAGACAGTTTTCCCGTCGCCATGGCTTCTGACAAATCCCTCAGCATCCGGGCTGCCTCAGGCAGCAGCTGTTGGTCATACGCTGTCAGCAGCAGTGTCACCTGATGCAGCCGCAGTGCAGAGTTCTCCGCCTGAGCTGAAAACCCGGCAGTCACACGTTTAAGTCTGGTAAGCAGATTGGCCTGCCCTTTCCTTCCCGTGGCGTTGCTGCTGTGGAAACGGTGTGCAATGGTCTGTACCGGCATATACACCAACCTGCCGATGGCGGCAGCACTCAGAGCTATCCAGCAGTCATGCATCTCGATTCCCGCCGGAGGATTCTGAACATATTCCGCCAGCTTTCGGTTGATCACCGAAGCGCAGCCAAAGACAAAGGGATGGGCAAGAATCTTTTCCACCCCCACCGCACCGCCGGCCAGGGAAACGGAAGCATAACCGTAGAAGGAATTATGGGTCTTACGGCCTGTTTCATCGATCATGGCGAAATCGGAAAAAACCATTGCCGGGGTATCGTCATATTTCTTGATCTGGGCAAGCATGGTTTCCAGCTTGTCCGGATACCAGACATCATCCTGGTCGCTGAAGAACAGATAGTCCGCATCCGCAGCTTCTCCGATCAGACGAAAAAAGCTGTCACTGGGGCCAAGATTTTCTCCCTGAGAAAAACGGATTCTGGGATCCGTATATTCGCGGATCAGGTCACAGGTATCATCTGTGGATCCATCGTCACGTATATAAAGTACAAAATCAGAATGGGATTGGTTTAATATGCTGTCAAGCTGCTCCTTCAGAAATGCAGAGCCGTTATATGTGGACATCAATACTGCAACCATTCCAAACCTCCCATATTTTGGTTCTGTTTGAGTAAATGGTAAATTAACTTAATTGTCATTTTTCGTATGCCAGCCGGCGTTGGAACACAGTGTACAGCAATAGATGAGTATGCACTGCACATTGTTCAGATAGGGCTGGAAAATGGAATAAACCATCAAGCCTATCATACCCGCAACCCATGCGGCAGGAAGCAGGATATCTTTCCCCGCCGCGATACCACGGATTATTTCGAGAAGCATCAGTGCCAGCGGCAGAAAATAGAGTCCCAAGCCGATCAGGCCCATCTTGGCCAGCAGATCCAGGAAGGAGTATTCCGGCCAGTCCTTCTTATGCTCCAGCAAAATACCCATACCGTTGCCGGTCACCGGGGACTGTGATATGCGGGTCAGCAATTCTTCTTTGATAATTCCGCGCAGGGCATCCGAATCTACGGTAGCCTGAAGATAATTCTCAGCCTCTGTATCTTTCCCATGTGGTTTTTTCTCAGGTTCTGTGGCAGGCACATCATCCTGAGGTTCGGTACTTTCCACAGGCGCTGTGGTTTCGATAATCGATGCGTCCAATCCTACAACTACCCTGCGTACAGCATAATTCATGTAGTTGAATCCTCCCAGCAGGCTGAGAGCCCCCAAAGCCATGAGGCAAACCAAGGCAGATGCCGCAATGTGGATCCAAAGCTTTGTGCGGTTCGCTTTGTTGACGGAAAACGCGAAGGACACAATCAGGCAAACCGCTGCCACCAGTGCCGCAAGGTAGAGCGCTCTTGTAAAGGTCATCACGATCACAAACAGACTCAGGCCAGTAATACAGGCATACATCGGTTTGAATTTCTCGCTTCGAATTTGAAAATAAACAGAAAAGGCACAGCCAAGCAGCTGAAAAGGCAGACTCACAAACAGGAGTCTGGGAATCGATCCGGAGACACGCGTATAGTTCAAAAAATTGATCTGAACAAAGTACGCTTTTACCGATTCGAATGCATCGGGAGCATATAGAAACAGGATAAAGCAGCCGGTATACAAAAAGCACATGGCGAAGGCTGCATACATCATACATTTCATAACCGTATGAAGCCGCTTCTCATTTCTGATCACTGCCAGCAGAAAAGGCAGAAACGCGAAGTAAATCAGTCCGCTGATATCCCGAATCACCACGGAAA
The DNA here is from genome assembly GCA_015067615.1 of Oscillospiraceae bacterium. Classification (GTDB taxonomy): domain Bacteria; phylum Bacillota; class Clostridia; order Oscillospirales; family Oscillospiraceae; genus Faecousia. The sequence continues at coordinate 31,256 of SVMD01000005.1, read as the reverse complement.
CAGGATGTCCCTTCATGAAGCCGGATACCGCCGCGAACAGGACCCACACGCCCAGTGCCACCACAGCCCATAAGCGGGAATTTCTCAAAATCCGCCGCAGATCATGTACCATCGGCAAACAGGCGCAAAGAAGAAACAGGGAAAGCAGCAGCATCCAGCCGCTCAGTCCGCCGATTGAAACAGGATTGCCAACGCCCCAAAAAACCGAGTATGTCATAATCAGACATAAAACCACAAAGGCAGCTACCTCAAGATAATTCAGCAGTCCTTTTCTGTTGCTGTGCATTCTTCATCCTCCCTCATATACTTCAATTTCCCAAAAACGCAGCGGGAATCATTTATTCCCCCAGCTGCTCCAGTATGCTCTCCAGTCTTCTGTCAAAGGCCTGCTTTGTGAACATGGCGCTAAATACCTGCCGCACTTTCTGCCGGTTTTCCTGTAAGGAGATCAGCATCTGCACAGGCAGCCGCTGACCGACGGAATAATTCACACCGATACCGTGCTTATCTACCAATTCCCAAGTATCACCCTTAATATTGTTGATTACAGGCAGAGAAGCTTCCCAATAGTCCATGCTTTTCATGGTAAGTCCAACAAAGACACTTTCTTTCATGATATTCAGGCCAAAGTGGCAGCCATCAAATATTCTCTGCTTCTCCTCCGGATCGTACACTTTTCCGTGATAGATAACCTGTGCACCGGCAGCTGAAGCAGCATCAATCAGATCCTGACGCTTCTCTCCGTCACCTATGATATGCAGTTCCACCGGTGCGTCAATGCTTTGCACGATCCCGGCAATACAGGGAATGTCAATAATATTGTTGATGGAACCCAGATAGCACAGAGAAATTTTATCTTCAGGAAGCACCGGAGCAGACTTCTGCATGTTGGTCTCCCTGGCAAGGTGGAGTGTGACCATCTTTTCCCTGGGGCTGTATTTCTGCAGAACCGTCTGATACAGCTCACACTCGGTCACAATCAGGTCTGCCCGATCCAGATATTGATTTCTCAGTCTGCCCCACAGGGACAGCGGAGGAACCGATTTGAACCGGGAAATGGGCATCGTTTCAGGCCACATATCAATCAGATCCAGTACCAGCTTCGTATCAGGATATCTGTTCTTATATTCCGCCGCACATTTTACCAGGGAATTGGGCGGAACCAGCACCCACAAAAGTTTGGGACGAAGCTGTTCCATCCGGACAAACACATCTTTCGCAAAATCATGGTGGGACAGCAGGCGGTCTGCGGAGAGATTCCTGGTGTAGGGTTTCACATGGATCGCTTCAAACCCTTCCGGATATTCTGTCCGCACTTCCTTGTGGAAATGCCGCCAGTCAGAGGTTATCACATGGACATCTTCACCTTGCGACTTAAAAAACTCCATCAACAGATTCACTCTGTGCTCATAGGTATCGAAGCAGTTAATAATGACAATCCCCTGTTCGCCGCTCATGGTTCCACCTCAGTTGCCGCAATAGACTCCGCCAAAGAATACAGTCTGTAATTTTGCGGATAGTCACTTAATTCCATCACATAGGCCATGCTGCCAAATGCCTTATTTACCAGCCCTGTGACATGGCTCATAAGCTTGAGTGCCCAGTTCACGCCGGGAACAATCAGGATTTTCTTTCCATGGACCTGTGCGATCAGCCGCACCAGTTCGGTTGTATTGGAATATTCCGCATTCTGAGGCCAGAAAACACCCTGCTCCTCATTTTCCACCATCAGCCTGACGAACTCCATCAGGTTGCCGATAAACAGCATTGACCGCTGGTTATCCACCTTCGGAAACACAGGCAGTTTCCGAGCCAGTCTGCTCAGCACCGGGTAGTTTCCCTTACTGCCGGGACCATAGATCATGGGCGGCCGCAGAATAACCAACTTAAAGCCATCGTCGCTCAGCGGTGTAATGCCCTTTTCCGCCTGAACCTTACTGTCGCCATAGCTGTTGGCTGGGGATACCGGAGTGTCTTTCGTAATCATTCTCCGCCTGCCAACAGGCGCGCTTTCACCATAGACGATGGCAGAACTCATGAAAATAAACTGCTTCACACCCTCTGCTTTTGCCTTTTTTGCGGTTTCCACAGTCAAATCTGTATTTACCGCATAGTAAAGCTTTGCTTTTTCCGGGCTGATCCTACCGTTGTCAGAATGGGCAATACCTGCTACATGGAAAACAGAATCGTACCCGGCAAAGCACTTCTCTCGCCAGGAGCCATCGATCATGTCCACCGTGTCCACCTGGTACCGGTCCGGCCACTGGGCCATATACTTTTCAAAGGAGGTGCCGATGTAGCTGTTGGCACCGGTGATCAGGATTTTTTTCATTTCTCTGCCTTCTCCTTATTCAGCTCGCCGGTGCCGCCTTCCACAACGCCCTTGTGGCCCAGCACAGCGGTAATGGTGCCGAAGAAGCACTTGCAGTCGAACAGAAAGCTCATCTTCTCCACATACTCGCCGTCCAGCTTTGCCTTCACGGGAATCTCCAGCTCGTCACGGCCGTTGATCTGTGCCCAGCCGGTGAGACCGGGACGGACATCGTTGGCGCCGTACTTGTCGCGTTCGGCGATCAGGTCATCCTGATTCCACAGGGCGGGACGGGGGCCGATGATACTCATATCGCCGACAAAAATGGACCAGATCTGGGGCAGCTCATCCAGGGAGAGCTTGCGCAGCACCTTGCCGCTGCGGGTGATCCAACGCTGGGGATCAGAGAGCAGATGGGTGGGCATGTTGGCAGGGGTCTCGGTATACATGCTTCTGAACTTTGGCATCATAAAGGTCTGCTTGTGCAAACCTACACGCTTCTGCCAGAACAGGACAGGCCCTCTGGAATCCAGCTTCACGATCAGAGCAATGATGCCCATAGGGATCGCCAGGATCAGCAGACCCGCTGCGGACAGCAGGATGTCGATCATGCGCTTAATAAACTTTTTATACATGGTAAATCACCTGTTCTCTATCGTTTTTCGAATCATGCCGATATCATATTACCTGTTTTTTCTGGTAAATACACACAAATTATGTCGCAAGGCCACAAAATCAAACTGCCGCGGTTTCCTTTGCGGGTGTATACTTGTAGGTGGGAACCACCTCGGATACCAGCATGCGGATCCGGTCGCTTTCAGATTTACTGGCCTCGTCCAGCTCATGGAGCTTTTCCCGGAACCAGTCGTCGTCCATTTCAATGGGCTTGCCAATGTGGATCAGCTTGTTGTCCGTCTCCTGCAGGCCCTCCTCATTCATGAGCATCTCCTCATAGAGCTTCTCGCCGGGCCGCAGGCCGGTGTAGACAATCTTGATGTCCACATCAGGCGTAAAACCAGAGAGTCGGATCAGGTTCCGGGCCATGTCATCGATCTTCACAGGCTCGCCCATCTCCAGAACAAAGATCTCGCCGCCGTTGGCATAATAGGAGGCCTGAAGCACCAGGGAAACCGCCTCGGGAATAGTCATAAAGTAGCGGATAATCCGCTTGTCTGTAACGGTAACGGGGCCGCCTTCGGCGATCTGCTTTTTAAACAGAGGAATGACGCTGCCGTTTGATCCCAGAACATTGCCGAAGCGCACAGCCACGAAACTGGTGTTGGGGCTCTGACGGTCCATCATCTGCACCACCATCTCACACAGCCGCTTGGAGGCGCCCATGATATTGGTGGGGTTCACCGCCTTGTCCGTGGAGATCAGAACAAACTTCTTTACGCCGCACTCCGCGGCGGCAGTGGCAGTCTTGTAGGTGCCGATGACATTGTTCTTGATAGCCTCATTGGGGCTATCCTCCATCAGCGGCACATGCTTGTGGGCTGCCGCGTGGAATACGATATCAGGCCGGTAGGTGCGCATCACATAGTTGATTCGGCTGGTATTCCGGACGGAGCCGATGAGGGTTTCCAGATTCAGTTCCGGGCACTCCCGCACAAGCTCCTGCTGAATGGCATAGGCATTGTTTTCATACACATCAAAAATAACCAGCTGCTTCGGGTTTGCCCGGGCGATCTGCCGGCACAGCTCGCTGCCGATACTGCCGCCGCCGCCGGTAACCAGAACTACCTTGCCGGCCAGATCCGCAAAGATTTCCTCATTGTTGACCTTTACCTGCTCACGGCCCAGAAGGTCCGTCACTTCCACGTCCCGAAGCCTGGAAACACTGACCTCGTCATTGATCAGCTGATACATGCCGGGGATTGTCTGGAGCTTGCAATTGGTCTCCTTGCAGATGTTCAGAATCTTGCTGCGTTCCTCCGGTGTGTTGCTGGGAATTGCGTAGATGATCCGGGTGATCTGGTGCTTTATGGCCATATTGACAATATCGTGTCGGTTGCCCACGATCTCAATACCTTCAATCTGCTTGCCCAGCTTTTGGGGGCTGTCATCAATGACACAGCAGACCTTGCTCGCCATTTTGTCGGAATTCTGCAGCTCCCGGATGATCATCTGACCCGCAGCACCGGCGCCGATGACCATGATCCGGTCCACCGTTTTTTCGCCCCGGCGCATTGCGTGATGTGTCACATACCGGACCAGCCGGAAAGAAAAACGGATCGCAGTCGTCATACCTGCACTCAGCAGACAGCCCACGATATAGTAGGACTTGGGCATATTCAGATCCATCTTCAGAATGATCACAATGTAGCAGGGAACCAGCAGCACATAGGCCCAAATGATACGGGTCAGTTCCGCGAGGCTCGCCTGAGACCAAATACTGTGATACAGCCGAAACAGGAAAAATACCACCACCGTCACACCGCACCAGGCAGGCATGGACCGCAGATAATTGGGAATATGGTGAACCGAGTCCGCCAGAATAAAGGAATACATGAAATCGAAGCGGAGCATCAGCGCAAATCCGTATGCCACAATGATGCTAAGTACATCCAGCAGGATCAGCAAACCGATTTTGTTTATTCCGGCTTTCCCGGACTTGTGATTATGTATATTCATTTCAAACCTCACAACAAGCAACATAATTTTTCCGCAAAAACTATCTCTCGTTACAAAAGGGCAGATTAACGCATTTTGTACCGTAATAATCATACACCACATAACGAATAAAGTCAATCATGCGGAACAGATTGCCACATGGTGTCAGAAATTCCTGCTGTTTTCAACAGTGTTTCAGCATATCGCTTTCCAATCTGCTCTGACTGGCCAATAATCCTATATCAAAAAGCAGAGCTGATCATCAGCTCTGCTTTTTCCACAGTCTTTACATACAGGCTTCCGCTGCACATTCCCGCACAATCTGCTCCATCTGAGGCATCTTTTTCAGCATATCCTTTGCCAGTGCGACCTGGCAGCGGGTCCGGACCAGATTATGATCCGGTGTCAAAATCTTAAAATACAGATCTCCGTCAATATAGTCAGCCAGGAACCGGGTAGACAGCTCCACCGTCAGCACGAAGCAGCTCAGGGCCAGGGTATCGATTTCAGCTTCCGTCAGAGTCCTGGCAGTCATTCCCAGGAAGCCCTGGGCAAAAGCCTTGAACACATCCAGATCCACACCGGCCTTATCGTAGTCCCGGCTGTCCTCCCGGACACGGTTTGCGGCAAAGCGAATGGCATCGCCGAAATCATGACCCACCAGACCGGGCATGACCGTATCCAGGTCGATGACCACCAGGGGCTCATAGCTGTCCTTGCGGAACAGCACGTTGTTGATCTTGGTATCGTTGTGCGTCACCCGCAGGGGCAGCTGACCTGCCTTCTGCATATCGGTGAGCTTACAGGCCAGGTCCTGCACGGACAGCAGCCAGTCCAGCTCTTCCCTCACTTCCGCCACACGGCCCACAGGATCTGCCTTCACGGAGGCAAGGAGCTTTTCGAAACGGGACCGGGTATTGTGGAAATCGGGAATGGTCTCAAACAGGTCCTCGGGCTTAAAATCCGCCAGCTGCATCTGGAATTCGCCGAAGGCCTTGCCGGCATTGTTAATCAGCTCCAGATTGGGAGGCGTATCATAGGTCACAGAGGAGATGTAATTTGTCATTCTCCAGAAATTCTTGCCGTCCTCCACGTAGGTCTTCCGGTCCTCGGTGTGATGGAAGTGCAGCGCTATCTGGCCGGGTTTCTTGGCCCGGATATGCTCGGTGACCTTGTCAATGTTCTCCATCAGCTCCACCGGATGGCGGAAGGCATAGGTATTGACATTCTGCACCAGGAAAGACTTGGGGGTTCCATCCGGCAGGATAAACTTACATTCGTAGGTCTTGTTTACATTACCCATCTGGATCAGCTCGCTGGTCACATAGGTACCTTCAATCCGGAACAATCTGCAGATCTGTTCCAACTTCTGATTGATATCCACAGTCATTCAAATCCTCTCAAATAAAATGCGATAATGAAAATGCCGGACCCATTCGGCCGTCGCAATGATAATGGCATCTCTCATCTCGTGACAACTTATTTTATCTTATTTTTGTTCTTTTGTCAACGAATCTTCGGAAAGACTGTCAGATTGCACCGTTTTTTAGTATTCAGAGATGAAACAAGCGGAGCTTTGGACAAAAAAAGCTCCCCGGCAGATACTGTCTGCCGGGGAATTTGGAAACGTTTTACTTTTTATCAGGGAAGAGCTTCCCGATGGCGCTGGCCGCGGCGCTCTGCTCGGCACGCTTCTTGCTGCTGCCGCTGCCGCTGCCTACCACGGTGCCGTTGAGGGAAACCTCCACATCAAACTGCTTGTCATGGTCCGGGCCGCTTTCCCCCACCAGGACGTAGGACAGCACCTGGTTCTTCTTTTGCTGCACCAGCTCCTGCAGCTGGGTCTTGTAGTCCACATTATGCAGCCGCTTCACCGGCACCTCCACCAGAATGAACTGCTGGACCACCTTCAATGCCGCGCTGATACCGCCGTCTAAGAAGCAGGCGGCGATGATGGACTCCATGGCGTCAGCCAGGATGGAATTACGGCTGCGGCCGCCGAAGCGCTCCTCGCCGTGGCCCAGCAGCAGATGCTCACCCACGCCGATTTTATTGGCCGCTGCGGCCAGGGTCTGCTCGCAGACCATATCCGCCCGCATCCGGGTCAGCTCACCCTCCGGCCTGTCCGGGAAATTCCGGAACAGATACTCCGCCACCAGCATGCCCAGGATGCTGTCGCCCAGAAACTCCAGCCGCTCGTTGCTGAGCAGGCTGTTGTGCCAGCGCTCATTGGCGTAGGAGGAATGGGTCAGGGCGTTTTGCAGCAGCTGGATATTCTGAAACCGGTAGCCAATGGCAGTTTCCAGATCCTTGATCATTCCGCAGCCTCCTCCAGACTCTTCAGCTGGGCCAGGGCAGCCTCCAGCTCCTCGGCCACATTGCCGTTGGCAGCCTGAATGGCCTGACCGATGCCGTTACGGAAGGCCAGAGCGTCGGAGTTGCCGTGGCACTTGATGACGGGCTTTTTAATGCCAAGGAACTGGGTGCCGCCGATCTCCCGGGAGTCCATCAGCTTCATTACATCGTCCACGCCCTTCTTGCAGAAGAGGTAGCCGATCTTGGACATGGTGCTGCGCTTGAAGATTTTGTTCTTCATCAGGCTGCCAAAGAACATGGCGGTGCCCTCGATGGTCTTGATAAGTACATTGCCGCAGAAGCCGTCGCAGACCACCACGTCCACTTCGCCCAGGGGCACGCCACGGGCTTCCACATTGCCCACAAAGTTGATAAGGCCCTGTTCGGCAGCCTTGGTCAGCAGTGCGTAGGCATCCTTCTGCAGCTGGGTACCCTTGGTGTCTTCCGCACCGATGTTCAGCAGACCCACCTTAGGGTTGGCCACGCCAAAGGTCTTTTTTGCATACAGAGAGCCCACCAGACCGAACTGGAGCAGGAATTCTGGGGTACACTCGGCGTTGGCTCCGCAGTCGCAGATGATCACCTTGCCCCCTGTCTTGGTGGGCATGGAGGGTGCCATAGCCGCCCGGCGGATACCCTTGACCCGCTTGACAATGAGGGTGGCGCCGCTGAGCAGGGCGCCGGTGGAGCCGGCAGACACAAAAGCGTCGCCCTGGCCCTCGGAGAGCATCCGCAGGCCCACCACCATGGAGGAATTTTTCTTCTTGCGGATCACGTTGGCGGGATCGTCATGCATGTCCACCACTTCGTCGGCGTGGGCGATTTCCATGCCCTCGGGCAGATTGTCGATATTGTTCTTTTTCAGGACCTCCAGGATCTCCTCACCCCGGCCCACCAGGGTGATCTGGGCACCGTAGGCTTTGGCCGCGTCAATGGCACCGAGAACCGGTGCTTCGGGGGCAAAATCGCCGCCCATAGCATCGAGAATGATCTTCATAGAACGCACCTCTTTCTGTTAGATACCTTTGGCAACCAGGCTGTCAATGATTTCCAGAGACCGCCGGGAGATTGCCTGGTTCTTTTCCGCTTTCTTCTTGACTCGCTTTTCCAGGGGAGCCACAATGCTGAAATTGATGTTCATGGGCTGGAAGTTTTCCACGCTCTCGTCGCTGATGTACAGACCCAGAGCGCCGATGGCCGTCTCCTTGGGGAAGTCGGGCACTTCCCTGCCCTGTAATCTTGCAGCCATGGCAACGGCAGCCAGATAGCCGGAAGCGGTGGACTCCACATAGCCCTCCACGCCGGTCATCTGGCCGGCAAAGGCCACATTGGGGTCCCGGCGGTCAGCGTAGTACTTATCCAGCAGCTTGGGGCTCTGCAGGAATGTATTCTGGTGCATAACACCGTAGCGGACAAATTCCGCGTTTTTCAGGGCGGGGATCATGGAAAATACCCGCTTCTGCTCACCGAATTTCAGGTGGGTCTGGAAGCCCACCAGGTTAAACACCGTCTTGGCGGCGTTATCCTGCCGCAGCTGCACCACGGCATAGGGCTCCTTATCCGTGTTGGGGTCGGTAAGGCCCACAGGCTTCAGGGGACCGTAACGCAGGGTGTCATAGCCCCGGCGGCCCATGACCTCCACAGGCATGCAGCCTTCAAAGACATTCTTATCCTCGAAGCCATGGACCTCCGCCTCCTCGGCGGTGGTCAGGGCCTCCAGGAAGGCATCGTACTGCTGTTTATTCATGGCGCAGTTGATGTAGTCCGGGGTACCCTTGTCGTACCGGGACTGCCACCAGGCCAGATTCATATCGATGGACTCGGCGGTGACCAGAGGGGCAGCCGCATCGAAAAAGTGCAGATACCCGGTCTCGCCGAAATACTTTCCGATGGCTTCGCTCAGGGCATCGGAGGTCAGGGGGCCGGTGGCGATGATCACAGGGCCCTCAGGAACCTCGGTCACTTCCTCAGAAATGACGGTGATATTGGGATGATTTTTGATCTTCTCCGTAACCAGTTTGGCAAAGCCCTGCCGGTCCACGGCCAGGGCGCCGCCGGCCTCCACCCGGGTGGCGTCGGCGCACTGCATGATCAGGCTGCCGCAGCGGCGCAGCTCCTCTTTCAGCAGGCCCACGGCATTTTCCAGCCGGTCGGCCCGGAGGGAATTGGAGCAGACCAGCTCCGCAAAGTCGTCAGAATGGTGGGCAGGGGTCTTTTTATGGGGCTTCATTTCATAGAGCGCCACTTCCATGCCCCGCTGGGCCAGCTGCCAGGCGGCTTCGGATCCGGCCAGACCCGCGCCAATCACTTTTACCTTCATTCAGCGGCCTCCTTCTTCTTTGCTGTGGACTTTTTCGTGGTAGTCTTCTTAGTGGTCTTCTTTGCCGGGGTTTTCTTCGCAGCAGGCTTTTTCGCAGTTTTCTTTGCGGGCTTTTCCCCGGCAGCTGCTTCAGCTTCGCCCTCGGCAGCTTTCTTCTTATAGTAGCCCCGCTTGTCCTCGGGCAGGAAATTCTCGCAGGTTTCGTTGATGCAGAAGGGCTTGTTGCGGCCCTTGCCGGACTTCTTGAACATGGTCATTCCGCACTTGGGGCAGTCCTCGGCGGTGGGCACATCCCAGCTCATGAAGCCGCAGTCGGCGCCCTTTTCGCAGGCGTAGTAGGCATAGCCCTTCTTGGACTTCCGCTTGAGCATACCGCTGCCGCACTTGGGGCACCGGCCGGGCATCCGCTCCACCAGGGGCTTGGCATTTTTGCAGTCCGGGAAGCCGGGGCAGGCCAGGAATTTGCCGAAGCGGCCCATTTTGATAACCATATTCCGGCCGCAGAGCTCGCAGACCTCGTCGGTCTCCTCCTCCGGCACCTTCAGGCGCACGCCCTCCAGGGCGGCTTCCGCCTCATGCAGCTCCTTGCTGAAGCCGCCGTAGAAATCGGACAGCAGCTCCTTCCAGTGCTGCTTGCCCTCCTCCACCGCGTCCAGACGGTTTTCCATGTGGGCGGTGAATTCCACGTCGATGATGTCGTTGAACCGGTCGATCATGAGACCGGTGACCACTTCTCCCAGTGCGGTGGGAGCCAGGCGCTTGTCCTCCTTCACCACGTACTCCCGGTCCTGGATGGTGGAAACCGTGGCAGCATAGGTGGAGGGACGGCCCACACCTTTTTCCTCCATGGCCTTGACCAGGGTGGCCTCGGTATACCGGGCCGGGGGCTGGGTGAAGTGCTGTTCCTTCTTAATATTCGTGCAATTGGCCTTCTCGCCCACTTCCAGATCCGGCAGCGGGGAGCCCATAGCCTCGCCCTCGTCGTCCCGGCCTTCCTCGTAGACGGCAATGAAGCCGGGGAATCGCATGGACTGGTGGGAGGAACGGAAGATGTGGCCGGCGCACTCGGTGTCGATGGACACGGTGTCATAGACGGCGTTGGCCATCTGGGAAGCCAGGAACCGGCTCCAGATCAGCTTATACAGTTTGTACTGCTCCGCGGTCAGAGAGGATCTGACGTATTCCGGGTCGTATTCCACATGGGTGGGACGGATGGCCTCGTGGGCATCCTGTGCACCAGACTTGGTCTTGAACACATGGAATTTGCCGTAATAATAGGGCTTGCCGTAGCGGTTCTGAATGAAGCTGGCGGCGGCGGCCATGGCTTCGTCGGAAAGCCGCAGAGAGTCGGTACGCATATAGGTGATCAGACCCGTGGTACCCTCCCCTGCGATATCCACGCCTTCATACAGCTGCTGGGCCAGGGCCATGGTCCGCTTGGGGGTGAAGCCCAGCTTCCGGGAGGCCTCCTGCTGCAAGGTGGAGGTGGTGAAGGGAGGGGCGGCGGAGCGCTTCTTCTCCGCCTTCTTTACGTTGGTAACGGTAAATTCCTTACCGGTGATATCATCAATAATTTTCTGGACCTGGATTTCATTTTCCAGTTCCCGCTTCTTGTCCTCGCCGTGATAGTGGGCCACAAAGGAGCCGGGCTTGGCAATGCGGCTTAAATTCACATCCAGGGACCAGTATTCCTTAGGTGTAAAGGCCCGGATTTCGTTCTCCCGGTCCACCACCAGACGGGTGGCAACGCTCTGGACCCGGCCGGCGGAGAGCCCGCGGCGGACTTTCTTCCACAGCAGGGGGGACAGCTCATAGCCCACGATCCGGTCCAGGATTCTTCTGGCCTGCTGGGCATCCACCAGGTCGTAATCGATTTCCCGGGGCTGGGCAATGGACTCCCGAACCACCTTCTGGGTGATCTCGTTGAAGGTGACCCGGCGGGCTTTCTCGTCGGACAGCCCCAGCAGTTCTTTCAGGTGCCAGGAGATGGCTTCGCCCTCCCGGTCAGGGTCCGTTGCCAGATACACGGTATCCACATCCGCGGAGGCCTTCTTCAGTTCCTTGATCAGGTCCTCCTTGCCCCGGACGGGAATGTACTGGGGCTCAAAGTTGTGTTCCAGGTCCACGCCCATTTTGCTCTTGGGCAGGTCCCGCAGGTGGCCCATACTGGCCTTGACGATATAATCTGAGCCCAGATATTTTCCGATGGTCTTTGCCTTGGAGGGGGACTCCACGATCACAAGATTGGTTGCTTTCGACATGAGGGGATTTCTCCGTTTCCAATACTTAATTTCGGCGGACGCGATTTCCGGGAAGCTTCTTCACATATCCCTTGATCGCCAGCATGGTCAGCGCCGAGGAGACCCTGCCCGCAGGCAGGCCCGTTTCCGCGATGACCTCGTCCACCAGCCGCTCACCGGTTTCCAGCGCAGCCATGATGGCGCGCTGCTCCGGGCTGAGGGCAGAAAGGTCTTTATTTACGTCACTATAATTCGGTGAATCCAACTTGTCAACGCCTAATTTGTTACTTTTTTCTTTTTTAGGCGGTTTCAGCCGGGGTAAGGCGGGCTTTTGGGCCACTTTTGGCAATTGTTTGTCGGATTGGGTCGGCAGCTCGTCGGCATAGGCCCGCTGCCGGGAACCGGCCGTTTCCTTCCGGACTTTTCCCGGAAACAGGGCTTCGTATTCGCTCAAAATGTCCCAGCCGGAGGAAACCAGGGTGGCTCCCTCCTTCAAAAGCTTGATGCTGCCTTCGAAGGTGGGCTGGTCTAAGTTGCCGGGAACCACGAATACATCCCTGCCCTGGTCCAGAGCATGGCGGGCGGTGTGCAAGGAACCGCTGCCCAGAGGCGCTTCCACCACCAGCACGCCGCATGAAAGGCCGCTGATAATCCGGTTCCGCTTTGGGAAATTCCATTTGAAGGGTTCTGTTTCCGGTGGGAATTCCGAAAGGATGCAGCCGTAGCGCTCCGTATCCGCGAAGAGCCAGCGGTTCTTCTTGGGGTAGACCTGTTCCGCGCCGCAGCCCAGGATGCCCACCACGGTGCCCCCGGCTGAGAGGGCGCTTTTCATGGCCATGGCGTCGATGCCGTCGGCCAGGCCGGACACGACAATGCCGCCGCACTTTGTGATCTCATAGCCCAGCTTCTTGGCGGCGGAGAGACCGTAGGGCGTACACTGCCGGGTACCCACCACGCCGATCACCGGATTGCTGTCAAAGTCCGGCAGGGTACCTTTATAATAGAGTACCAGGGGTGGGTCGGGAATATGCTGCAATCGCCGGGGATAGGCCACGTCCCGGTAGGTCAGGACATGGAGCTTATACTTCATCACATCCGCCAGGATCTTCTCGGAAGAAGTCAGGTCCTTGTCCCGCAGGCCCATCACAGCCTCTTTGGTCAAGCCCTCAATATGGGAAAAGGCATCGATATCCGCAAAGTAGATATCCTCCGGGTCAGAAAAATGCCGCAGCAGCTCCGCCTTCATACAGTCATGGACGCCGGGACGATGGGCCAGCCATATCCAGTGCACCAGCATGTTTCTCACCCTTTCTCTCTTTTCTCTGTCATTGCGAGCCAGTGCGCACACTGGCGTGGCAATCTCCGGCGTAACCCCATAGACGGCACTTCGTCCCGCCTCACAAGGGCACATGGATTATCATTTCTTCATCTGCCACATGACGATGGTGGCCGCCACGGCGGCATTCAGTGACTCGCAGTGGGGATTCATGGGAATGATCAGCTCCGCGTCGGCGGCATCCAGAATTTCCTTCCGGACCCCCTGGCCCTCGCTGCCGATGACCACAGCCATTTGGGCCACATCGGCTGTGCGCAGGTCCACTGCCCGGGGGGACAGTGCGGTAACCGCCACGGGAACACCCGCCGCCCTGCAGGCAGCCTGGACCTCCTCCCAGGTGGACTGAACCACGGGTGTGCGGAACACCGCGCCCATGGAGGAGCGGACCACCTTATGGCTGTAGGGGTCGGCACAGCCCTCCAGCAGGCACACCGGGATATCCAGGGCATCGGCAGTGCGCAGCATCGTGCCCAAATTGCCGGGATCCTGAATGCCGTCCAGGATCAGCATACCCTTTTCCGGCACAAAGGCGTTTCTTTCCGGCAGACGGCACAGGAACAAGGCTCCCTGGGGGCTCTGCATGGGGGAGATGGATTCCATCACATCCCCGGGCACCCGAATGACCTTTACATGTTCGGGAACCTGGGCCTCCACGCTCTCGGACAGGATCACGGTATCCAGTCCGTCAAAATATTTTACCGCTTCGATCAGCAGCTTCGTGCCGTCGGACACGAAGAGCCCTGCCTCCTCCCTGGCTTTCCGGGAAGACAGCAGCTTTTTTACCTGCTGCAGGAGGGGATTTTTTCTTGAAGTGATTTTCTGCTCCATCATAGCTTCTGCACCGCCTCCAGGGCTTTATTCTCACCCAGGACCACCATGATATCCCCGGATTTCACCACATAATCGGCGCTGGGGGACACATTGGTCTCCTCGCCGCTCTCCACGGCGATGATATTCACGCCCAGCTTTGCCCGGACATTCAGATCCTTCAGGCTCTTTCCGATCCAGCTCTTGGGGGCAGGCACTTCCAGAATGCCGTAATCGGGAGACAGCTCGATATAATCCAGCACATTGTGAGACGACAGGGACCGGGCCAGCCGTCCGGCGAATTCACACTCCGGGATCACCACCCGGTCGGCCCCCAGCTTTTCCAGCACCCGGCGGTGGGTCTCGTCGTGGGCCTTGCAGACGATATAGGGCACATTCAGTTCCTTCAGATTCATAATGGTCAGCACGGAGGCAGCCAGGTCGTCTCCGATGGCGATGATGGCGCAGTCGAAGTTCCCCGCGCCCAGAGCCTTCAGCACATCCTTGTCCTGACCGTCACCCACCACCGCGTGGGTCACATCCTCCGCCACCTGCTGGACCAGGTCGGTGCGGATGTCCATAGCCAGCACTTCGCAGCCCTGAACACACAGCTGCCGGGCAACTTCCGAGCCAAACAGGCCCAGGCCGATTACCAGATAGGTTTTCATGGTAGTTCCTCCTAACCGATGAGAAGATTGGTCTGGGCATAGTGGTACCGGTCCTCCGCCTTGTTCCCCATGAGGAACCCCAGGCTGATGGTCAGCACGCCCACTCTGCCAAAATACATATAGATAATGATCAAAATCTGCGCCGGGATGCTCAGGCTTCCGGTGGCTCCGGCGGTGATGCCCACGGTGGCCAGAGCCGAGATGGCCTCAAACAGCGCATCCGTAAAGCCGATGGGAGAAGTGGCGCTGATGAACACGCCGCCGAAGAGAGCCAGGCCGATCATGATGGTGGCAATGGTCATGGCGTCCATGACCTTGTCGTTGGGGATGGATCGCTTGAACACACTCACCGTCTCCCTGCCCCGGGCCCGGGTCATGACGAACAGCACCAGCACCACCATGGATACGGTTTTCAGACCGCCGGCTGTGGAGCCGGAGGAGCCGCCGATGAGCATCAGCAGCATGGAGAAGCCCTTGCTGCCCTCGGTCAGCGCCGCCTGGTCGATGGCGGCAAAACCCGCGGTACGCAGGGTGATGGACTGGAACAGGCCGTTGAGCAGCTTGTCGAACAGATTCATGGGACCCAGGGTGGCCGGATTGTTCCACTCCAGGATGCACAATATCACCGTTCCGCCCAGGAGCAGCACTCCGGTGGAGATCAGGACCAGCTTGGTATACACACTGAAAGCCTTGAAATGCCGCCGGCTGGCGATCTCCTCCCAGACGAAGAAGCCCAGACCGCCGATGACCACCAGCGCACCAAGGGTCAGCAGCACGATTGGGTCAGAATTGAATTCGATGAGGCTGGCGCCGGGATTCAGGCAGCCCAGGATATCGAAGCCCGCGTTGCAGAAGGCGGACACGGAATGGAAAACGCCCCAGCGCAGGGCTCTTCGGAATCCAAACTCCGGCCAGAACCGCAGGGTCAGGATCAGGGCACCGATGGCTTCCACAGCCAGGCTTCCGGTGAGCACCAGCTTCTGCAGCCGCACGACGCCGTCCATATCGTTCAGGCTCAGAGCTTGGGCCATGATCAGCCTCTGCTTCAGGCCCACCTTTTTGCGCAGGAAGAACACGAATACCGACGCGGCGGACATGAAGCCCAGGCCGCCGATCTCGATCAGGGACAGAATGACGATCTGACCGAAGCCGCTCCACTGGCTCCAGGTGTCATAGAGCACCAGGCCCGTGACGCAGGTGGCCGAAGTGGCGGTGAACAAAGCCGGACGGAAGCCACAGGAAACGCCGCTGCGGGAGGCGGCAGGCAGGGTAAGCAGCAGGGCACCCAGCAGGATGATCGCCGCGAAGGTCAGGGCGATGATCCGGGTGGGGCTCAGGGATTTTCTGCGCTTGGCCGCAAAAAAGTCGAATAATGCATTCCCTTTTGCCATTTTGATACCTGCCTTTCTCCGATGGGCAGAATGATAACACTGCGCCATCATACAATTTGTACTATTATATCAGGTTTCATCCGGTTTTCAAGACGGAAAAACCGCTGCTGCAGGGCGCAACAGCGGTTTTTTGATCAAATTCCCAGAATTCCGGCCAGAATACCGGCAGCGGCGGAGATGCAGATGATGATAATGGGGTGTACCTTCCGGAAAGCCAGCACAGCCATCACGCCGAACAGCACGGCAGAGAACAGCAGTCCCGGCTGGACAAATACGGTCTTGCCGATGGAAAGCACCGCGGTGCCGATCATGCCGATGACCGCAGGCTTCAGTCCGGACATGGCACCCTTCACCAGCTTGCTCTTTTTGAACCGGTCGTAGCACTTGGCAACGATCAGAATGATGATAAAGGACGGCATCACCACGCCCAGAGTAGCGCAGGCAGCACCCAGGACGCCGCCCATCTCGCTGCCCACATAGGTAGCCATGTTGATGGCGAAGGGGCCGGGGGTGGACTCGGAGACGGCGATAAAGTTGACCACAGCCTCATTGGCAAGCCATCCCTTGTTCACCACCTCGATCTGGATCAGGGGCAGCATGGCGTAGCCGCCGCCGAAGGTAAAGGCACCGATGGTGAAGAAGGTCCAGAACAGTTCCAGATAGATCATTTCTTACCCTCCTTCTCCATGGCGTAGAACGTCACAATGCCAAACACGGCACAGCCGGCAATGACCCAGAACACCGGGACCTTCACAAAGGCCACCAGAACAAAGGCCGCCACCATGACGATATAGGCGGGGATATTCTTTTTGCACTTTTTGTACATGCCCCACATGGCCTTCAGAATCAGGGCCAGGACGCCGCAGCGGATGCCCCGGAAGGCATACTGGACATACACATTCTCCTGAAATTCCCGGAGGATGCCGGAAATAGTCAGAATGATGAGGAAGCTGGGCAGCACTACACCCAGGGTAGCGCAGACGGAACCCGGGATGCCGCAGGCCCGGTAGCCCACGAAGGTAGCCGAATTGATGGCGATGGGGCCGGGGGTGGACTCGGCAATGGCCACGATGTCCAGAATATCCTCGTCACTGACCCAGCCGTGCTTTTCCGATGCTTCCCGCTGGATCAGGGGAACCATGGCATAACCGCCGCCGAAGGTAAAGGCGCCGATTTTAAAAAAGGTAAGAAACACCTGCCACAGCAGGCTTGCTTTTTTCATACCTCTTCCCTCCTTTCATTTCGTGCATTATACTATATAAAATATTTTTTGTCCATAGCTGTCGCCTTTTGGTTTGGGTAAACGTTTATTGGATGAAAGGAGTGATGGCCATGAACCCACAGCTGGTCCGGCAATGGTATGAACTGTACCGCACCGGCATCTACCGCTTCGCCCTGTCCCTGCTGCGCAGCCCGGAACAGGCGGAGGATGTGCTGCAGGAGACCTTTGTAAAGCTTCTCACGGGCAAATTTTCCTGCCCCACCCCGGGCAAGGAAAAGGCCTGGCTGTTCAAAGTTGCAAAAAACCTGTGCATGGACATTCTGCGCTGGCGCACCCGGGAGCTGGAGCTGCCCCCGGTGATCGCCGCCCCGCCGGGAGAAAACTGGGAGTTTTTAGAATTGATCTCTCCCCTGTCCCGGGACGAGCAGATGATCGTGTCCTTAAAATTCATCGGCGGCTTCACCCACGCCGAGATCGCCAAAATCACCGGCACCACCGTTCACGCCGCCAAGAAGCGCTATGAACGGGCCATCCGGAAACTGCGTGAAGAAATGGAGGTAACGCTATGATCGAAAAGAAATTGCAGAACGCTGCCGGCGCCCTGCCGGAAAATCACAGTGATTTTTCCGCTGTGGAAATCCGCATTCAGGAAAAGTCCCGCCGCCCCCGGCCCCTCCGCAGGAAGCGGCTGGCCATCGCCATGATGCTGGTGGTACTGCTGGCAGGCTGTATGTCCGTCACGGTGCCGGAGTACCACCTGTATAACGGCAACTGGTGGAGTTTTATCCCCGGACTGCACTTTGATCCCACGGATGAATTTGGCCTCCACGACAACCAGACCATGAAGGCCGCGAAAAGCCTGGATATCACCCTGCCGGAGACGCTGGGAGGGCATCCCATCATCGATTTTGACCGGAACAATCTGACCACCCGGGAGGTTCCCCTGTGGTACGCCTGGATCTGGCCCGATTATCTGTACTTTTCCAGCCTGTACGGCTATACGGCAAAAGTCCCTCTTGTCATGCCCGACGGTGCAGAAGAGCTGTGCAATGTAGAACTGGGCGCAGATCTGACCTACGGTCCCACTGATAATGAGGTCTGGCGGCGGCAGTTCGGCTTCGATGAAAAGGATGTCTACACCGCCGGAGATTACACCCTGGCAAACCACCCGGTGGTGGAGATCACCTCCCAGGAATACGAGGGACTAACCATTTACACAGCACAGATCGGCATCACCCTCCAGGATCTGCCCCGGTGGTCCGTGACCTGGGTGGACTGGGACAACGGCGTTGTATTCTCTATGGACGGCTATTATGAAACGCCCGATGCTATGATTGGCTATGCCAAAGAGATCATTGACCTGAATCGGTAAATTATCGTTTATAGCAGCACCATTTCGTAGGGCGGGGTCATGACCCCGCCGACCAGGTGACGATTTTTGCCCAGGTTGGCTTGGTGTAAAACGTAGGATTTCCGCAAAAAACTCAGTGCTCAATCCAATTGGTGCGTCGGCGGGCTCATGAGCCCGCCCTACAAAAGCGTATGGAATTCCTACGCTAAACGATAATTCACTGTAACACCACGCCTGCATATTGGAAAAGCGCGCCGGGATTTCTCCCGGCGCGCTTTTTGTCAGATATTCTTCAACTCTTCAAAATTATGGATCAGCCACAGGGTCATCCGCTTATTTGTCTCCAAAATCTCCGCGTATTTCTCCTGCTCCGCGAACCAGGCCACACATACAAACTGGTTGGCCAGGATCACATAGGGCACAGCCTTCCGCTCTTCCTCCGTCAGCTTGGCCACGCTGTCATAGCCCCGGAATATATCCCGGTAAAGCTCCAGCCAAAGCGCGTCATTCTGCCCAAATGTCTCGGACAGTACCGCAGTGGCCCCATAGCAGGGATCGTAGATCCGCACATTCCGCTCCGCCAGGTCAAAATCGATGAATCCCCACCGATCCTCCGAACGGATGATATTTCCGGGATTTGGGTCCCGGTGGATGATCTGCCGGGGCAGCCGGGGATACAGGTCGGTGAAGGTGTCCAGATAGGCTTTGCAGAACCCCTCCGACAGTCCCAGGGCCTGCTTTGCTTTCGGCAGTGCCCAGTCCCGGACGGTACCCAGCAGGTCCGCTTCACTGACGCAGCCGTCGATCTCCCTCAGCGCCAGGTGCAGCTGGCCAATGATCTCTCCCACAAAGCGGCCGTCCCCCCTGCCCAATTGCCGGGAAATCAACTGTGTTCCCGGCAGGCGGCGGGTCAGGCAGAAGGAAAGCTCTCCATCCTGGACATAACTTTCCCCATCGGCAGTTGGAACCGGAGTAGCGGACAGCAGACCCACGTCTTCCAATGCTTTGGCCAGTTCCCCGTTTTTCCGAAGCTTTCCCAAATTCGTGGTATACTTTAAAACATAGTCATTGCCCACATAGCAGGCGTTGTGGTTTTGGTTTCCGGTGCCCTCGTAGTAAATATCGGTAATGGTTTCGCCCTCCAGATTCCAGTGCTTCAGAATCCGGGCAGCGGTTTTATGGGATACATGCATATGCTCCTCCTTCATAAGGTCGATCCTGTAAGGCCGCCTGGCCCGGCAGGACTGCAAAAACGCGGAGGGTGTCGCCCCGAACTCCCGGCAGAATGCCCTGTAAAATCCGGCGTAGGTATCGAAGCCAAAGGCAAGTGCCGCATCGGTTTTGGTGCTGCCCTGCTTCATGGCATAGATGCCGTGAAGGAGTCTGCGGCGCAGAATGTACTGCATCACCGGAAATCCGGTAGCCTGCTGAAAAAGCCGGTAATAATGATACAGCGAGATGTGGGCCATCCGGGCCAGCTCCGCGGCGGTCAATTCTGTTTTCAGGTTCTCCTCGATGTAGTCGAGGCTTTTCTGAATAATTGCCCGGTTATCCAATTTCCCCCTCCTTTCTTCCTGATTCGTAGCTACACCCAGATCATACCACAGTTATGGAGAAAAAGCATTTCCGGTTTTGCTGAAAATAAAAAAGGAACGGCGCAAAGTCCGTTCCTTAAAGCAATGTGGTGATCCAATAGATCAGTCCGTAGACCACACTGGCGCTCACGCCATACACAATCACCGGGCCGGCGATGGTAAACATCTTCGCGCCGACGCCCAGAATAACCACCTCTGCTGCTGTCAATATAGGACACAGTCATTTGCAAAAATATTTACAGTAAATCGTCGGTGTGGTATAATGAAATTAAATGAGGTGGAATATATGAAAAAACAATTTGAAGCTTATTATTCTGAATACTGGGCTTGGTTTTGGTTCTCTCTATCTATTGTTTTTTGTGTTAATATTGCTGTTTTTTCTGTCTGGTGGTTAGAAACGATTTCGCTGACTTTTATTATCGTGTCATCAATCTGTGCAATTGTTTTCTTTCTTATGTTCGTAAAAACCAAAAGAGAAACCGGTGTTGCTGTTGAAATTATTGACGATATTTTAATTCTACATAAGAAAGAGATTGTTTCTATTCCGGTTAAAGATATTCAAAGAATTGATGTTCATAATGCGGACGGATCATTTGATATTCTCGTTAAAACCGCAAATAATAAATATTCAATGCATTGCTTTATTAAAGAACAACGCCAAAAGAAAACTTTATTTATAGACTACCTAAAAAGCAAAAATATCAAACTCAAAACTTATGATTTGCTATAAGAAAAGGCTTGCCAATCGGCAAGCCTTTTGTGTTAAAATAAAGTAGTTATCCAATAAATTATTCCATAAATCACACTCGCCACCGTGCCGTACATAATCACAGGTCCTGCGATTTTAAACATATTTGCTCCTACACCTAAAACAAAACCCTCTGCGTGTGTCCAGTTAGGACCCGCATATTCGTGTTCCGTTAGGACCCAATTCTGAAAAAACATTTACATTAAAGCAGCTGTGTGATAGCATAAAACAAAAGGAGTGTGAATTTCATGGGCGCATGGAATGCAAGCATCAATGGAAATGATACCGCACAGGACTTAAGGAAGGAATACCAGGCCGCCTTTTTCTACAATGATGTGGAAACAGCACTCGCCAAAATTGACGCCTATATCCGTCAAGACGGCTACGATGAATCCGACGAAGCAGAATGGTGCGATTACTACTATTCTCTGGCAGACTTTATGTGGAAGTATGGTATTCTGACGGATGAGGTGAGGAACCGTGCTGTTGAGATGATCGATTCTGGGTTTGGTCTGGAGCTTTGGGAAGAAGCCGGTGCCAAAACATTGGAAAAAAGGAAGAAAGTCTTGGCAGAATTTCGGAAAAAGCTTCTGTCCCCTCAGCCGACAAAAAAGAAAATTTCAATTAAGTTATATCTAAATCCTATTTTCGAGACCGGCGATTTGGTTGCAATTCAACTGCAAACCGCAGATAAGCATTACATAGAACGAAGCAATTTTACGGAACAATTCTTCCGAGAATGCAACGGAAAATATGTAGTATTTAGGAAAGTATCAGATACGATATCCTATACTTCCAGAGTTGAACCTCGCGTAAAGGATCATTGGGCCGTTTTTCAGCTTTATGGAAAGATATTTGACCATCTTCCCACAGCAAAAGACCTGAAAAATGTTCCTTGGGCAGATCCTGCCAAAAAACGCCGCAGCAGTCCCTGGTTTAACCATTCTGTTCCTATAAATGGTCTTTTTTGGTGTGAGAGCAGTATGTTTTACTTCAAAAAACGAAAGTATTCTGTAATTGGAAAGAATACTGAAGATATTCCTGAGGACAGACCGGATATAAACGACAGTTTGTTTCTTGGCATTAATCATACTGGCGGAAATACAGATACGGACATTCTAATGGCAATCCTTGATTGATAAACAGCCACGGTGAATCATATGTTCACCGTGGCTGTTCTTATATCATTGTCCAAATCCAATAGATGAATCCATATACTACACTTGCAGAAACCCCATATACGATAACAGGCCCTGCTATCGTAAACATCTTCGCACCGACGCCCAGAATAAACCCCTCGGTCTTGAATTCCACTGCCGGGGCGGTGATGGAGTTGGCAAAGCCGGTGATAGGCACCAGGGTTCCGGCCCCGGCGTGTTTGGCAATGTTGTCGTAAAGGCTCAGGCCCGTGAGCAGCGCGGACAGGACAACCAGCGTCATGGAGGCGGCGGTACCCGCGTCCTCCTTCCCAAGTCCCCAGGCCGAATAGGTATTGATAAAAAACTGCCCCAGCACGCAGATCAGCCCGCCGATCCAGAAGGCGTTGAGGCAATCCCTGCCCAGGGGTGATTTTGGACTCATCTGCTTTACCAGCGCGTTATATTGTTTGTCCGTCATGAAAATCCCTCCCGAAACAGCATGGGCAGTTTTCCTGAAATTATGCAATATTTATATATTGTTCACAGTTTCCGGGGCTGTTGCCGCTTCCCTTTCGTTGACTTTCACCCCATGGTCTGATATATTGAAATCAACCTGAAAAGGAGGGAAGAAATATGAGAAAATGGAACCGACTGATTGCGCTGGTCCTCAGCGCTGCCCTGCTGCTGTCTCTTGCAGCCTGCGGCGGAAGTCCGGCTGAAACCACCGCTCCGCCCACGGAGCCTCCCACCACTGTCCCCACAGAGCCCCCGGCTGCGGAGGTCTACGCCCAGGCCCGGGCAGTTCTGGAAAGCCTCAGCCATGTGACGCTGGAGCTGCTGCGCACCACCTATATCACCGTGGACGGTGATGAATTCTCCGAGCAGTCCGCCCAGGCCCTGACCTACAAGGATATGGGCACCGATGAGGCCGTCATCGTCCTGGACGAAACCCTGGATTTCAGTGTCCACACCCAGGAAGAGAACGATGAGGATTCCGCCATCGCCTACAAGGAAGTTTGGTATCAGGGCAATGTCTATGCGGAGCTGGAAGATACCTACCGCTACCAGGGCAGCGTGGACGCCGAAGCCATCGGGACCCGCTATGTCCCTGTGGTGCTGCTGAACGCCGACCTTTACGGCGCGGTAACCTCCGAGACCACCGCCGACGGTACCCTTCTCACCTTCGCCGAGCCCTCCGCAGCCGAAAGCTGGGCAGTTCCCGCCGAGGCAGAGCTGGTGGAGGCCTCCGGCACCGCGCTGGTCAGCCCCGAGGGTGTTATCCTTGAGATGGCCTACACCGTCATCTATACCTACGGCAATTCCCAGATCCGGGAGGAGATCGTATCCAAGCCCCTGGATGCCCCAAAAACAGTCTCCATTCCCGAAAACCCTGACGACTACGCACCCATTTCCTACGTGGACGCCCTTCGCATGAGCGTAACTGTACCCATCATGCTGTTCCAGGCAGACAGCGCGACCGTTTCCAGTCTGGAGAGCCTGATGTGCCAGGCCGCAGGCGTCATGCGCAACCAATCCAATATCATTAATCAGCACGGCCGCAAAGAAGATACCCTGGCCAAAATAGAGGTCAGCATTTTCTTCATGGACTACTCTTCCGGTGAGAGTCAGGAGCTGGAGCAGGAGCAGGTCTACCGCAACGGAAAACTGACCACTACCACCGATGACGGTCCTCCCCTTTCCCAGAGCGGTGTTTCCTGGGAGGATGTCCGCAGCAGTATCGCCGGGCTGATGATGACCGGCATGATAGATGTGGATTATTGGCAGGATGTGACCATGCGCGACATGGGCAGTGTTCTGCTGCTGGAATACGCGCTGAATGAGGACTTCGGCAACACCATCCAGGACAGCATCTGCCAGATGCTGTGGAACGATCCCGGCTTCCTGAATAACCTGGCAACCAAATACGAAAATACCGATCTCAACGGTTACCTGTCTGTGGATAAGTATTCCGGCCTGCCCGTAGCCGCCGGTTATTACTACGAGGGTGTTCACACCATTGAGGGCGGCGATTATGTCCTGACTTTCCAGTTCGACCAGTCCTTTGAAGGTCCCGCCAAGGGTGCCTATCAGGAAATCACCGATAGAATGCCCCAGGAAGAAGAGCCTGAATCCAAGCCCACTCCCCTGTTCTATCATGTGACCGGCGAAAACGGCCAGGAAATGTGGCTGCTGGGCACCATCCATGTGGGTGACGAGCGCACCGGCTACCTGCCCCAGGAAATCTACAACGCCTTCGCCGCCTCCGACGCACTGGCCCTGGAATGTGACACCGAAGCCTTCGACGAGCTGGTGGAGGAGGACGACGAGCTCTCCGAGGAGGTTTCCAACTACTACTTCTACTCCGACGGCACCACCCTGGAGAGCCTGATGGACGAGGAAAGCTATGCCCAGGCCGTTCAGCTTATGAAGGCCGTGGGTAGCTACAATATGAACATGCCCTACGCCAAGCCCTACCTGTGGAGCAATGCCATCGACCAGTTCTATCTGCGTCAGGGCTATCAGCTCCACGGCGATCAGGGTGTGGAGGAGCGGCTCCATGACTGGGCGGAGGAGCTGGACAAGGAGATTCGTGAGGTCGAATCCAACATGTTCCAGATTGAGATGCTCACCGGCTTCTCCAACGACCTGCAGCTGCTGATGCTGGAGGAATCCATGGAAACCACCGCCCGGGAATCCTGGGAAGGCGTGTGGGAGCTGTACGAACTGTGGTGTGCCGGTGACGAGGCTGCCCTCCGGGAGGAACTGTCCGACGAGGTGGATATGACCGACTGGACCGAGGAAGAAATTGCCGAATATGAGGCAGAAAAGCACCTAATCGAGGAATACAACAAGGCCATGAGCTATGACCGCAACGACGGCATGCTGCAAAAGGCCATCGAGTACCTGGAAAGCGGCGATGTAGTGTTCTACGCCGTGGGCCTTGCCCACCTGCTAAACAATGTCAACGGCCTGGTGGATACCCTCCGGGACGCAGGCTACACCGTGGAGCTTGTCAGCTACGCTGGTTAAACACAAACAATCCCCGGAACCGCAAGCGGTTCCGGGGATTTCCCTTCTGTTTCACAGGTGGATAATAAATTATCGCTTAACGGCGCAACCGCCTTGCCTCCCCTTGAGGGGAGGTGGCCCGTAGGGCCGGAGGGGTGAAATTCAAAAATCCTTGCTAACTCCAACCTTTCACCCCTCAGTCACGGCTACGCCGTGCCAGCTCCCCTCAAGGGGAGCCTTAGGGAAGCCAAACGATGATTTAAGTACTAACGTGAGAACACCCCGGAGCCGCATTGGGTTCCGGGGTGTCGGTGTTTATGCCAGTTCCTTTGCCAGATTCATGGCAACATTGGCGCAGCGCCGGGCGGCGATGGCCTCAAAGGTGGGGTAGTCCATCTCAGCGGAATTATCTGCCTTGTCGGAGATGGCCCGGAGGATCACGAAGGGCACCCGGTTGCGGTAGGCAGTCTGGGCGATGGCCGCGCCTTCCATCTCGGTGCAGTAGGCCTGGGTCTTGGCGATGATGGCCTCCTTGGCCTCCTTCCGGGCCACGAACAGGTCGCCGCTGGCAACTCTGCCCACCCTGGTGTGGCCGGGGTTCACGGTCTCGGCGGCGGCGAAGGCCAGGTCCATCATGGCTTTATCCGCAGGGAAAGCCACCACGTCCATGCCGGGCACCTTGCCCATCTCATAGCCGAAGTGGACGCAGTCAAAATCGTGGTACATGGCGTCCCGGCTTACCACCAGGTCGCCGATATCCAGCTCGGCGTTCAGGGAACCGGCGATGCCGGTGTTCACCAGATGGGTGACCCCAAAGACACTGCACAGGATCTGGGCGCACATGGCGGCGTTGACCTTACCCACGCCGCACTGGACCACCACAGCATCCAGCCCCCGGAGCTTACCCTCGCAGAATTCCATACCCGCATGGGTGGAAACCTGCATAGCTTCCATATTTTCCTTCAGAAGCGCCACTTCCACGCTCATTGCACCGATAATACCTAATTTTTTCATGATACTCTCCTTATTCCGGGTACACCAGCCGATCCGGGGTGATGGTTTCCAGCAGGGCGGTGTACTTCGCGCCCCAGTAATTGGCCATGGGCAGGTTCATGTCCAGGTAGTTGCCGCAGTCCTTGGCAGAGGCTCCGGGCACCTCGCCCCGGAAGTCCCGGATGAAGCGGAAGCAGTCCGTCACCAGGTCCAGCACATCCCGGGATTCCAGGTCACCTGCCAGCAGCAGATAGAAGCCCGTCCGGCAGCCCATGGGTCCGAAATAGATGACCCTTTCCTTCCAGCTGGGCTCGTTTCGCAGATAGGTGGCAGCCAGATGCTCCATGGTGTGCATCTCGGCAGTATTCATAACCGGCTCGCCGTTGGGCTTGGTCAGCCGCAGATCGAAGGTGGTAATGGTCTCGCTGCCCACCTTGTCCTTCCGGGAAACGTAGAGGCCCGGCTGGAGCTTGATATGGTCGATGGTAAAGCTGGTAATCTTTTCCATAAATCCTCCTGTGTTTGTAATAATGCTATCCTACCACAGACCCAATCCGAATGCAAGAACCAGCCATATCCAATCGGGGGGCTGGGGCGCTTTTTGTGGTATTTTGTCCAGATTGCCCTTGCAATTTCCGCTTGCCGATGGTAGAATAATATCGACTATACCATGAAAGCAGGGATATGCTATGGCTAAACGCGGAGAATTCGATCGCGATGAAAAATATGACTTCGATCCCGACGAGATTCTGGACGAAGAGACCGGCACTGCCGAAGAAGAATTTGATGTTCTGGGCGATCTGCCCGAAGATAATAACACCGAAATCAATGATGACCTGGACGATCTGCTCAGTGATGAGTTCCTGTCCATGCTGGGAATCGAACCTGCCGCCCTGGAAGAAGCTGCCGAGCCTGCTTCTGAGGAGCTTTTCGACGCTGTTCCTGTTGAGGAAGCCGATGAAGAAATTGCAGAGGATATTCCCGAGGAATTGGTCGCAGAGCCTGTTGCCTACGAGGATGATGACGTGAAAGAGTATGAAGTAAAGCCTGTTCCTGCTTTCGATGTGGAGCCGGAACTGGATGAGGAATTCATCAAGACCTTCGAGGAGGTATTCCCCCCTGAGGAGGAGGAAGTCCCCGCTCAGCAGGGGGAAGTTCCCGTGGTGGATATGCCTGTGGAAGAGCCCAAGCGGGAAGCACCTGTCCGCCGCCGCAAAAAGATGAGCCGGGAGCGGATCATCAAGGAAGTCTACCTGCCCCCCGTCATTCTGGGTCTGACCCTGATCCTGCTGATCACCTTCATCGGCTCCGCCATCGGTCGGGCCATCAAGACCAACAAGGAGCAGCAGGAGGCACTTAAGGAGTCCCAGCAGCAGGCATCCTCCGCACTGGCACAGGAGGCCGCCGATTTGATTGCCCGGGCTGACGTTCTGGCCAAGGGCTACGACTACGATGCCGCGCTGACCCTGCTGGATTCCTTCTCCGAGGATAAGTCCCAGTACCCCGGCATGCTGGATGCCTACAATGCCTACACCCAGGCAAAGGCTAAGGTCAAGCCCATCGATGATCCCAACACCATCCCCAACCTGTCCTTCCACTGTCTGATCGCGGATCCCGCCCGGGCCTTCTCCGACAAGGACTGGGGAAAATCCTACAACACCAATTACGTCACCATCGACGAGTTCTCCAAGATCCTGGATCAGCTCTATGCCAACGGTTATGTTCTGGTGGACTTCAACAGCTTCATTGTGGAGACTGTGGGCGAGGACGGCAAGGTCACTTACTCCACCCAGCCCATCTACCTGCCCGAGGGCAAGAAGCCCATTATGCTCACCGAGACTCTGGTGAACTACGAGCTGTTCACCATCGACTCTGACGGCGATATGGAAGCTGACAAGGGCGGCGACGGCTTCGCAAGCAAGCTGATTGTCAAGGACGGCAAGATTGTCAACGAGTATGTGGACGCTGACGGCAATGTTCTCTACGGTGCCTATGACTTCGTGCCCATTCTGGAAGATTTCATTGATGCCCATCCCGACTTCTGCTACCGGGGCGCAAGAGCCACCCTGGCTGTCTCCGGTGAGGACGGCGTCTTCGGCTACCGCACCATGCACTCCGTAAAGGAAAAGAAGGGTGAGGATTACTACAACGAGCAGGTGGAAGGCGCCAAGGCCATTGCCCAGGCCCTCCGGGACCGCGGCTACACCATTGCATCCTACACCTACTCCAACATCGGCTACGGCTCCATTTCTGCCACCAAGATCGACGTGGATCTGGATAACTGGAAGAAGGAAGTCAAGCCTGTTCTGGGCGATGTGCCGGTTATGGTTTTTGCCAAGGCCAGCGATATCGGTGTCAACTACGACAGCGGCAACGGCAAGTACAATGTGCTGAAGGATGCGGGCTTCCGCTACTTCATCAGCTCCGGCAACAGCCCCTACACCCAGGTCAATGTGAACTATGTCCGCCAGAGCCGCATCATGGTCACCGGACAGCAGATGACCACCTACCCTCAGAACTTTGCCAGCTACTTCACCGTGAAGGACGTGCTGAACGACCAGCGCGGCAGCTAAGAAAACATTCACCGCCGGGTTCAAATGAACCCGGCGGCTTTTTCTTTGGGAAGCTAAATTATCGTTTAGCGGCGTAAACCGCAATGCCCTCCCCTTTGGGGAGGGTGCCCCCATAGGGGGCGGGAGAGGTAAAAACGCGCCGAAATACGGTAGATTTTGGAACATTGTACTGCCCTCTTCCGTCACGGCTTCGCCGTGCCACCTTCCCCAGAGGGGAAGGCTTTGATGCACTAAACGATAACTTACCAATCACAGAAAAAATCCCCTGCATATGCAGGGGATTTCTGTTTGGAATCTTACACCAGGAAGAATGCGCAGGCGCCGGGCTCCAGCTCCACGGTGCCGGATACCTTCACGCCCTCCAGGGCAGGGATCTCGTCATTCTCACCCAGAACCAGTTCCTTGCCGTTTAAGAGCATGGTGCGGGAGCGCATCTTGCCGTTGCCGGTGAGGATATAGGCTTCCGCTTCGCCGGGCAGCTCCACGGCGGTCTTATCGGTCCAGGAGGTGTTGATCACCAGGTAGGCATAGCCTTCCTTGCCGTCCTTGCGGGAGTGGGCATAGACGTGGGCGCCGGGACGGATGGCTTCGCCGGAGGCGTAGACGGTGTCGCCCATGACCTGATTCCACAGCAGGGTGGCGAAGTAGCTGGGACGGGGCACGAAGGTGCCGTGCTTCAGCCAGCCGTAGTCGGAGGAAGCCAGGGTATTGTGGAAGATGACACCCCGGGTGACGGTGGAGAAATCGCCGAACTCGTTCAGCAGACGGGGCACCTCCAGATAGGTGGAGGCCCAGGTGTGGCCGCCGGCACCGGCGTCGCCGGACTCGGTGACCCACATCTCACCGCCGGGGCAGTACTTATCACGATAGGACAGGAAGCAGCGGCCGGTGTGAGCAGCAGCGCCCAGATATTCCTCGCTCAGCGCGCCCTCGGCGGGGGTAAAGGCGGAGGGCATCATGGCCTTCATACGCTCGGAAACGCCGTTATAGTAGTGGTAGCTGAACACATCCAGCTTCTCGGTGCAGCCGTCCATCAGATCGGCGGTGGAGCAGTAAGCCAGTGCGGCGGCGATACCGGCGGTATCGGCAGCACCCTCGCCCATCCAGGGATGGGGATTGCCCCAGGCATCCCTGGTCATGGCGCCGGGGTCGGTGTCGGAGGGGCCGACGATCAGGCACTCGGGATAGTTCTCCCGGACCCACTTGTGGAAGATATCCTGATCCCGGCGGAAGTCAGCGGGGGTGTAGTCCTTGGGGAAGCCGGTATTCTTCAGCATATTGGGCTCGTTGACGAATTCCACAGCCTCGATGGGAACGCCCATCTCCCGGGACAGGGCAAAGATCTTCTCTGCCTGCTCAGGATGCCAGGGCTCGTCATGGGCATGGAGGCCGTCGCAGTTGGCAACGGAGATCTTCAGCTTGCCGTCCACAGCCTTCACGAAGTTCAGCAGATTGATCCACTGATCCTTGTGCAGGTGATTGAAATAGCCCTCGGGCAGACCGGTCTCGTCGAAATCGTAGTAGGTACGGGTGGCCCAGGTGCCGGAAACCCGGATCCACTTGGGGCCCAGAGCCTTGGCCAGCTTGATCAGGCGGGGATTGGTGGTGTCGATGGGATCATACCACTGGTGCATTGCAGCCATGCCCTTGGAGAAATCGGGAACGGGAACTTCCTCGGTGCCGTCCACCTGGGCGTCGGTGTAGGCCTTCCAGAAAGTGCCGCCGGTGACCTCGGTCATTTCCACGTTGTAGGAGGTCAGCATGGGGTTCTGCTCACGGATCTTCTCCAGACCGGCAGTCTGAAGCTTTACAAATTCAGCCATTTCGAATCAGTCTCCTGTTCATCGGAATTTGAGTCTTTTACTCATACATGGCAATTATACCGCATTTTCTGTTTCTTTCGGAAGTACCAGAATGCCACATTTGTGACACCCTGATTCCAAAAATAAAACTCCGGTTTTGCACAATCGCACAAAACCGGAGCATTTTTCAGGGTTTTACATTGATATACAGGGGCTCGCTGACCAGCCGCAGGGCAATTTCCGCCATTTCCTCCACGCTTTCCGCAAACCCGTCCTGGTGCCACTGGGTGATGATGGTCATAAGGCCGCAGACGGTGAAGAGCATGGTGAAGTTCCTGCGCTGCTGCTCCGCGGGGGTGCGCATGAAGATGGGCCACAGCTCCGTCTCCTTGGCGTATTCCATGGCCCGCTGGACCAGCAGGCCGCTGATGCTGCTGTACCGCAGCGCATCCAGCAGCTGCTTCTGTCCCTTCCAGTAGGCGAACACGAAGCGCATATAGCCCAGGGGATCCTCCGTGGATTCCGGCACATCCCGGGTGATCAGCAGCTCCATATCCATCATGGCATGGTCAATCAGCGCATGGAGGCACCCGTCCTTGCCGGTAAAGTAGCGGTAGAAGGACTTCCGGGGCACCTGAAGCTCCCTGCACAGGTCACTGACGGAGATATCCTCATACTGCCGATGGAGCATGGCCCGGAGAAGGCCCTGTTCCAGCTCCCGCTGACGCTGCTGGGACTTGTCATTCTTGCAGAGTTTGTACATGGCTGTCCCTCCTTTTCTGC
>SVMD01000022.1 GCA_015067615.1 Oscillospiraceae bacterium | reverse complement strand
TGACCAGACTGACTTCCACCGCCGACAGACTTCGGTTTCCGGGAACAAAGTCGAATCCCTCATGATGCTGCATGATCTCTGGATGATCGCTGCCGCTGACACCTGCTACGATATTGCTCATAACATTGCCCAGTGTCAGCGGCAAATCATTCGGTTTTCTCAGCCCCAGCATTTTCGTAAGGTCTCCCTGGGGATCTACGTCCACAAGCAGAACCTTTTTGCCGTTTGCCGCCAGACCAGCGCCCAGATTGAACACAGTGGTACTTTTTCCGACACCACCCTTTTGGTTTGCAACGGCAATCACTTTTGTTTTTGCCAATGGGGTTTCCTCCTTAAATAGATTTAGCCGCCTACGGTGAAGCAGACGGCTATGTACGGGAAATAAAAAAAGCCGCCTATTCACGCAGAAAAGCAGAATAGGCGGCTTGGTATGTATTAGAATTTTACGGTTGGGGAGGATGCGATCTTCAGCAGTAATTCATCCACGCAGTCAGTAAAGCGATTCTGCTGGATCAGCTTGTTTTTTAACTGGACTAGGCTTTTCACAAGAATGCTGTATTCAGCTTCACTCAAATACAGATACCGCTTTTTCTGAAACATGGTATCCACCTCCTTGCATCTATGGTACATGAAACAGAGGGGGAGTGCAACGGTGTAAAGTATAAACTACATTAAAAAAGATCAAAGTTGGTCAAACCTGTTCAAAAAGACCGCTGCGTTTTTTGGGAGCTTTTGAGGGCTGAAAATAAGGTGGTGGGGAGCGAAAAATGGGCATCGGAGAGGACGAAACTTGTCCTATTTTTTATCACAAATGGGTCTCAAAAAGGCCACTTGTCCACTTATTAGCACAAAAATTCCGGTTCAAAAATGGTCAAATCCGGTCAAATTGGGCCAAAGTGCATCAAACTGAGATATACGCAAAAACACCGGAAATCCTCGGATTTCCGGTGTTTTGTAGCCAAATAGGTTTGAAATACGGGTAAAATCAGCGCTTGCTGAACTGAGGTGCACGACGTGCGGCCTTCAGACCGTACTTCTTTCTCTCCTTCATTCTGGGGTCGCGGGTCATGAAGCCGGCGGCCTTCAGAGCGGGACGGTTCTCGGGGTTCAGGACCACCAGAGCGCGGGAAATGCCGTGACGGATAGCGCCGGCCTGGCCGGAAACGCCGCCGCCTGCGACGGTGACAACGATGTCAACCTTGCCCAGCAGGTCGGTGGTGACCAGGGGCTGACGGACGACCAGCTTCAGGGTCTCCAGACCAAAGTAATCGTCGATGTCGCGGCCGTTGATGATGATGGAGCCGGTGCCGTTCTCGTAGACGCGGACGCGTGCAACGGAGGACTTACGACGGCCGGTGCCGTAAAAATACTTCTTCTTGCTCTCGTACATGTTAAGTTACCTCCAAATTAGTCCAGGGTCCAGACTTCGGGCTTCTGGGCGGCGTGGGGGTGCTCAGCACCCTTGAACACGTGCAGACGGGTCATAGCGTGCTTGCCCAGGGTGTTCTTGGGCAGCATGCCCTTGACAGCCAGCTCAACAGCATAGTCGGAGCGGGCATCCATCATGTCACGGGCCTTGGTCTCCTTCAGACCGCCGATCCAGCCGGAAACGCGGTAGTACTTCTTCTGATCCAGCTTCTTGCCGGTCAGAACAGCCTTGTCGGTGTTGATGATGATGACGAAATCGCCGCAGTCAACGTTGGGGGTGAAGTCAGCCTTGTGCTTGCCGCGCAGGATGTTGGCAGCGATGACAGCGGTGCGGCCCAGGGGCTTACCGGCGGCGTCGATCACATACCACTTGCGCTCCAGGGTCTCCTTCTTCAGCAGAGTAGTGGACATTATGTGTTCCTCCAATTGGATTAAAATATTTTGACATTCTCAGGTGCTTGAAGTACAATATCTTCAAGACGCTTGGGTATTATTGCACATTCAAATCCAGATGTCAAGCACAAAATTCAAAAAAATTGTACGATGCGAGGTATGCTCTTAAAAGCTCTCAAATACTCTTAAATACTCTTGTTTCCTCACATCTCATTTTTAAAAATTTTCGGAGGAATTTATCATTTATGCAGAAACTTATGGGTCTTGTCCGCCGGTGTGTGGACGACTATGATATGATCTCAGCGGGAGACAGAATCGCGGTGGGTGTCTCCGGCGGAAAGGACAGTCTGGTGCTGCTGGTTTTGCTTGCCGGGCTGCGGAAATATTTCAACAAGCCCTTTGAACTGGAGGCCATTACCATTGACATGGGCCTGGGGATGGACTACGGTCCCATCCAAACGCTCTGTAATGAACTGGCTGTCCCCTATACCATCGTCAGGACGGAGATCGCGCCCATCATCTTTGATCACCGGAAGGAGAAGAATCCCTGCTCCATGTGCGCCAAGATGCGCCGGGGCGCCCTGAACCAGGCGATTCTGGACAAGGGCTTCAACAAGCTGGCCCTGGGTCACCATTACGACGACGCGGTGGAGACCTTCATGATGAACCTGATCTTCGAGGGCCGCATCGGCTGCTTCCAGCCGGTGACCAATCTGGACCGGACCGGCATCATCCAGATCCGGCCCATGCTCTACATCCATGAGCGGACGGTGGACAATTTCGCCGTCAGGCAGAATCTGCCCATCATCGAAAACCGCTGTCCGGTGGACAAGACCACCAAGCGGGAGGAGGTCAAGCAGCTGGTGTTCAACTTGAGCAGCACCTATCCGGACCTGAAGGAGCGGATCTTTGGTGCCATGCAGCGCTATCCGCTGCCGGAATGGGAGCCCCATGGACGGTACAAGCGGCCCACGGGAGACCAGCTGGAAGATTAAGCGCAGAAAGAGAGGGGAAATCTATGATTGGTTCAGCATATAAAAAGTTTGCAAAGGAAAAGGGGCTGAAGGTCTCCGGCGGCGTGGCTTACGGCTCTCTGGGGGGCTATGCGGTGACGCTCTGCGAGGGCGGCGGCTGGAAACGCATCGATTTTGCCGTCACCTTCCCGGATCCCGCCGGCCGGGTGGCCCTGACGGATCTGCTCAACAGCAGCAATCTGCGCAAGGAATACCGGGTCCTGAATCTGATCATCAATGCCAAGGTCATTCAGGTCACCTTCCACGACACCGCGGGCACCATGAAGGTCATCCGCAAATTTGTGGACTGGTTCCTGCCGCTGCTGGAACGGTACGGCGCCACCCGGGCGGATATTTGCGCCGAGTGCGGCATGCCCCTGAGCGGCGGCTGCTGGGCACAGATCAACGGCATCTGCTACCCGCTCCATGAGGCCTGCGCCCGGCATCTCCAGGCGGAGGTGGACGCGGACAATGTCCGCCGCAGCGAGGAGGACGCGGGAAATTATCTTACCGGTACCCTGGGTGCTTTGGCCGGTGCTCTGATCGGTTCTGTGGTCTGGGCGCTGGTACTGAACGCCGGATATGTGGCTTCTCTGGTGGGCCTGCTGATCAGCTGGCTGGCGGAGAAGGGCTACAACCTGTGCCGAGGCAGGCAGGGAAGGGCAAAGGTACTGATCCTGATCCTGGTGACCATCCTGGCTGTGGCTCTGGGTACCTTCGGCTCCGACGCCATTGAACTGTTTCAGCTGATGGACGAGGGTGCGCTGCCGGGCTTTGGCATCGCGGACATTCCCATGTTCATTCTGGCGCTGCTGGTGGACAACGGGGAGTACCGGGCTGCGGTGGTTTATAATCTGGCAATGGGCATGCTGTTCGCCGGTCTGGGTGTATTTTTCCTGCTTCGGCAGACTGCCCGGGATGTATCCGGCAGCAAATTCCGTTACATGAAGTAAAGAAAAGGGCGGAAATTCCGCCCTTTTTTGTATGAAGCATCCTTTCTGTGGGAAAACTTTTTCCACAAGGAGGCGGTAAAACATGGTAAAAGGCATTACCCGGCAGGTGATCGTGGTCCATTCCCCCGGTGAGGAGATCTTCGATCAGGCCATCTTTATTCTGAAGGACAAAGCGGTGGGGGAGGGCATCACCGACGAAAAGCTGATGCAGGAGGCGAAGCTGGCCATCCGTGGCGACGGCGCCCGGCGGCTGCTGTCCTCCGGTCCCATCTGGGCTTGCGGCGGCGCGGCAGCCACGGCCCTGCTGTGGCTGATCACAGCGCTGCTTTGACTTGCATAACGGATTAACTTGGTGTATAATCAGATAAATTATCGTTTACAAGAGCTTCCCCCTGGGGGGAAGCTGGCACCGCGTAAGCGGTGACTGATGAGGGGACTACCCTACGATGACTGGAAATGCAAAGGTTTTCTGACTACTGTCCCCTCATCCGCCCCTTCGGGGCACCTTCCCCCCAGGGGGAAGGTATTAAGCTAAACGATAATTTATCACAGAAAGAGAGAACTTCCATGAAAATTGGCAATATAGAAGTAAGTAACCCGGTGTTCCTGGGCCCCATGGCCGGGGTCACGGACTGGGCTTACCGCACCACCTGTGCCCGCCTGGGTGCCGGGGTGACGGTGACGGAGATGGTCTCCTCCCGGGCACTGGTGTACCAGGACAAGAAGAGCGTCAAGCTGCTGCGGAAAAATGAGGGCAGCATCTGCGGCGCCCAGATTTTCGGCAACGACCCGCAGATCATGGCCCAGGCCGCGGTGCTGGCCCTGGAACATTCCGGCTGCGATTTCATCGACATCAATATGGGCTGCCCCATGCCCAAAATCGCCCAGTCCGGCGACGGCTGCGGCCTGATGCGCACCCCGGAACTGGCAGGAGATATCGTGGCTGCCGTAAAAAAGGCGGTTAACGTGCCGGTGACCATCAAGTGCCGCCTGGGCTGGGACAAGGGCAGTATCAATGTGCTGGATTTCACCAAACGGATGGAGGATAACGGCGCGGACCTGGTGACCGTCCATGGCCGCACCCGGGCCATGCTCTATTCCGGCAAGGCGGACTGGGACACCATTCGGAAGGTCAAGGAGCAGCTGTCCATCCCTGTCATTGCCAACGGCGATATTGTGGACGGCGCCTCTGCCCTGCGGTGTCTGAAATGGACCGGGGCTGACGGCATCATGATTGGCCGGGCGGTGTTCGGCGATCCCTGGATCTTTGAGGAGGTCCAGTACGCCCTCCGGGGGGAGGAATATCCCGGACGGCCCGCCCTGAAGGAGCGGATCGAAGTTGCGGTGGAGCAGTTCAAAATGGCGGAGCAGGACCATGGCGAGAAAATCGCCTGCCTGGAAGCCCGGAAGCACTTCGCCTGGTACTTAAAGGGTGTCCGCAATGCCAGCTACTATAAAAAGGAGATCACATCCTTAACCACCATGGAGGATATCTACCGGGTAGCCAAAGATGTGATCCGGGATCTGGAATAAAAAATGCCGCTTCATGCCTCCAAACAGGCATGAAGCGGTTTTTGATTATGTTCCTTCCAGCAGCTGATCGATCTGCTGAAGCACCGCCTCTTTCTGATCCGGCAGCATGGCGGCGATGGTATATTTGCCCAGGACGGTGGAATCCACATACAGGCAGGGAAGCTTCGTGTCGATCCGGGCGATGGTCTCCCGCTCGTCCCGGAGGATCTCCTCCCAGCTCAGGGGCTCAAAGGTTCCCTCCTGCACCATCTGCGCCAGGGGCGTATTGGGCCAGACCTTCAGCCCGATACACCATACGCTTAAGGGTGTATGTCGGGAAATCAGGGAAGCTGTCTTGATGGCATGCTCCCGGCGGAATTCCCTGCCGCCGAGACCCGGTATGGCGGTCAGGTGGTAGTGGATGCCGCAGCGGTCCAGGGCCTTCAGCGCCTGCTCGATATCCTCCGTGGTCTCACCCTTCTGGTGCAGCTCCAGCACCGCATTGCTGCCACTTTCCAGGCCAATGTGCAGGGCGAAAAGTCCGGCCTGGGCAAGAGCTTTCAGCTCATCGTCGCTCTTTCTCAGCACGTCATCCGCCCGGGCGTACATGGAAACCTGCTCCACACAGGGCAGACGGGATTTGACCATTTCCAGAATGGCCATCAGCTGTTTAAAGTGCAGGCAGAAGGGGTTGCAGCCCAACAGATGGAGCTTGGGATTGCCGTCGATGACCAGCCGCAGCAGCTCGATTTTTTCTGCGATGTCCGACAGGGAGAAGATTTTGAAATTATCCCGGGGGAAGTCGCAGAACCGGCATTTACGGTAGCTGCAGCCGCTGGTCACCTCCAGAAAGGCGCTGTGCTGCTCCAGGGGAGGGGGATAGATCTCCGGGGTGGAATAGAGCCGGGCGAAAATTTCTTCACGGGTCATGGGCGGGGCTCCTTTCTTTTTTGTATGTTCTGCTCAGAGGGGTGTGGGTGTTCATTTCTTGTGTCCGCACAAGAAACGAACCAAAGAAAGCGGCTGGGGGAGGCGCTGACCGCAAAGCATTTCGGCACCATCAGTAAGTCCACAGCGGGTGGCCCGGCTTTGAGCCGCCCTCCCCCCAGACCCCCACCCGGCCGTAAGTCGGGGGCTGGGATGTAGTCGTTTTTTTCGGGACTGCCTGCGTCTGTCTGATGGTGCGGTTGTCAGTCTTAGGATAATAGACTATAGAAATCTACCGACCAGCGCCGGAAGGGGTACATAGGGGAGGGCGGCTCGAAGCCGGGGAAATGTGCTTAGTATTCAACAGAATCTTTGATAGGCTTCGCGGTCAGCGCCTCCCCTATGCCATCTTCTTTGGTTACTTTCTTGCATGGCTGCAAGAAAGTGACGCTGATCGGTTCGTCAAATTGGAATTTGTCGCTATGACAAACTGTAAATTTTCGCTCTGTCATATATTATTCCAACCAATCGAGTTGCTCTCTTTTTACCCCGAAATCTATGCATTTTTCGCATACTAATTTCTTTTCTTCCTCATTTCCCAGATGATATTTCAAAACAATATCTTTAAGCACTATATACTTGTAGATAGTATCTTTAATATCCACATACCAAACCATTCCAGATTCAGAGGACAAGTACAATGCATTTGAAAGAAGTTCTGGGAAATCCTTGATATTGCTAGTAAATGAAATTGCTGTCCAATACTTTGGCTTATTATCAGTTTTCCAAAGCTCAACACCTACCACATCTAACTTGTCTAATATCTGTTCATTCAAAATGCTTTCTTTAATAATTAGCCCAGAATACATAAGTCCTCCTAAAATTCAAGTTTTGCCGAATTCCATACGCCGAGCGGAAGCTAGCGACCAATCGAGTGACCCCCAAAAGTGTTATTCGACCGGCGCAGTCCGTGACGCATTGGCTGTCGGCCCATGCCGACAAATTCAAGTTTGCCTACCTATTATTACTTTATCACAACTTGCCCTAATATACAAGAAAAGGCACAGCAGGTTGAACTGCTGTGCCTCTCATTTATACAGGATTCACTTCCAGGACGGTCAGGATATCCTCCTGGACTTTGAAG
The DNA here is from genome assembly GCA_015067615.1 of Oscillospiraceae bacterium. Taxonomy (GTDB): domain Bacteria; phylum Bacillota; class Clostridia; order Oscillospirales; family Oscillospiraceae; genus Faecousia. The sequence goes on along the minus strand of SVMD01000022.1, from coordinate 25,828 downwards.
CGGATATCAAAACCTGCGAAAGTAAGGCCGTAGACCCGGTCGGGCTTGCGCTGGTAGCTGGGCCGGGGGTCGTGGGACAGGACGCCGATGGCGGCCTCCCGCTTGTCCTCGGGGAGGATATTCAGAAGCGGGGCAGGGAAGTCCACATTCAGCAGAAACTCGCCTGCGGTATCCGTAAAGCCGCCGGTGGCCTCCGGGTGGCTGTCGCCGTAGGGGATGTAGGGTTTGATGTCAAAAATGGGGGTTCCGTCCATCAGGTCCGCGCCGCCCACATGGAGAACCGTGCCGAATTCGGCGGTATGCTCCACACCCAGAAGCTTTACGCTGGACAGCCCCAGGTTATTGGGCCGGAAAGGGGACCGGGTGGCAAAAACGCCCATCCGGGTATTGCCGCCTAAGCGGGGCGGTCGCACCGTGGGGGACCAGCCGGTACGGACAGCTTCGGAAAACTGCCAGATGATCCACAGATGGGAAAAATCCTCAATGCCCCGGAGGGCGTCCGGGTTGCGGAACTCCGGCTCAAAGACAATGGTGCTCTTCAATTCTTCCACAAGGCCGCTCTGCCGCGGGATGCCGAATTTGGTGGCAAAATCCGAGTGCATCCGGGCGATGACCTGAATATTCACATCCATGGGGATCCCTCACTTTCTATATTCAGAATATCATGGCTGTCAAGGAAGTGGAAGCCGGGCATCATTTGTAATATGAAAAACGCCTGCGAAAGCTTCGCAGGCGTTTCTATGTATAAATTACTCGTGAGCCTTCAGCCACTCCTTGACCTTGGTCTTGGCCAGGCGCTGGATGTCCTCGGTGGGGTAGATGGATTCAGCACCGCCGCCGACGTGCAGGAAGTACAGGCCCTCGGGAGTCTGGTACAGATCCTCCTCATAGCCGGTAGCATCGCCCAGGTTGCCGAAAGAGTAAGCCTTGATCAGAGTAGCGGTCTCGGTGTCGTAAACCTTCTTGCAAATGATCTTCTGCATGAGTCACAAACCTCCTTTCGTGAAGCAGTTTTGCATATGGGCTTATTATACACATTTACGTCAGGAAATCAAGTGCAAAAACGGAAAAAACCAAACATATTTGAAAAGATTGGATGATAAATAAATTTTCGGAGTCCGAAAAAACAGTTTTTGTTGTGAAATTGCACAAATAGAATGTGAACAGGACATGAACAACGTCCGTTTGTTCGGGAAAATACCTTGCGCCGCTTACTTTTGTGTGCTATGATTATCATGAGGTGATATGCGGTGAAGGATTTTCCCATGTTTGATACAGCCTATGGCATTGCCAGTCTGGTGCTGAAGGAAATACCCTACAAGGGGATTGCCTACATCATCCTCCGGGAGGTGTGGGATACGGAAAAGCTCCTTGCCGAGTGCGTGTCCTTCTGCCGGATGGCCGGGGCGGATATCATCTGCGCGGCAGGACATGACAGTCTGGAAGCGTACCCCCACTATACCACCGTCTATGAGATGCGCGGCGAGGCAGTGGTGGAGAAACCGGACTTAAAAAGCCTGTTCCCGGTGACGGATGCCACGGTGACCCGGTGGCGCCATATATATAATGAGAAAATGCGTCCCATCGACAACGCGGCCACCATGACCGCCTTTGATGAAAACCGCATCGTGCAGTCCGGCGGCGCGTATTTTGTACACGAAAACGGAGAACTGCTTGGCATCGGCTGGCTGGATGATACCCAGCTTCTGGCGGTGGCGTCGGTAAAGCCCGGGGCGGGCAGGACCGTCATGAACACCCTCATGTCTTTGGTGGAGGGGGCCCAGATGACCCTGGAAGTGGCTTCTACCAACGAACGGGCCATCCGTTTGTACGAAAAGCTGGGCTTCATCAAAACCAAAGAGGTCAGCCGGTGGTACCGGATTGTGTAAGGAGGAATTGCCTATGTCACCTGTGAGCTTGGTTGCCGCTGCGGTGGGCTTCCTGCTGCTGGGCTTTATGATCCAGAGAAAGGCCCAGGGGGCTGGTCAGGGAAAGCTTTGGGGCTGGATGCCCATGCTCCTGACTGCCCTGTGCCTGCTTGTGACCGGCAGCCTGATGCTGCGATACAATACGGGGGATGGCACCATGTCCTTCCTGGTCTGGTTCTTTGCGTCGGCTGTTTTGCTGTTCCTGCTGGTGGGCATGGCGGCGGGACGGCTGGTCGGGCGTATCCTGGACAAGGCCAATCCATAAAGTTTGATGCAGGGAGGAAGCGCTATGTACATACACGTTATCATCGCGGTGACCATAGCTGCCTTTGTCTGGCAGCTGCAGGTCTGCTTTTCCCGGAAGGGCAGAAAACGGCTGCTACCTATGGGAATTCTGGGCGGCTGCATTCTGGCCCTGACTGCCTTTACCTGGATCGGTAACGCCCTGGGGATGCCCAGCGCGCCTTTTGGCGCTGCAATCTTTGCCATTTTGCTGATGATTCCCCTCAGCGGAGCCGCTCTGGCCTGGATGGTCTATGGCATCGTGCGGTTTGTACAAAAGAGAAGAAAATAATTTGTAATGTAAAGAAAAAATACTTGACACTGGCGCGGGGCTATGCTATAATCCCTGAGGTTCAAGGAAAATACCTTGACACGAGGAGGCTTTCATGGACGCATTTGAACTGGTGCTGCTGTTCGATACTTACGGCGGCATGCTCACTGACAAGCAGCGGGACTGCTTTGACATGCGTCACAATCAGGACCTCTCCCTGGGAGAGATCGCGGAAATCCTGGGTGTCAGCCGCCAGGCGGTGAACGACAACTTAAGCCGCACCGAAGCCCTCCTTCGTCGGATGGAAGAGAATATCGGAAGTGTCAAACGGGATATGTTACTGCGTAAGGCTCTGGAAGAGATTCTGGATGCGGCCACCGTACTTGACGCCTCTTCCGATCCGATTGTAACCACTCAGGCAAAGCGTATCATTGCCGCGGCACAATCACTTGAGGAGTAAACTATGGCATTTGAAGGCTTAACTGAAAAAATCAATAACACCTTCAAGAAACTCAGAGGCAAGGGCCGTCTGAAGGAAGAAGATGTTAAGGAGGCCATGAGAGAGATCCGCCTGGCCCTGCTGGAGGCTGACGTCAGCTACAAGGTCTGCAAGGACTTCACCAAGCTGGTTACCGCCCGGTGTGTGGATACCGAGGTTCTGGAATCTCTGACTCCTGCCCAGATGATCATCAAGATCGTCAACGAGGAGCTCACCAAGCTCATGGGCTCCGATACCAAACACATTACCATTAATCCCAATGGCCCCACCGTGGTCATGCTGGTTGGCCTTCAGGGCGCCGGTAAGACCACCAACGGTTCCAAGCTGGCCGGTCTCATGAAGCGCCAGGGCCGGAACCCCCTGCTGGTGGCCTGTGATATCTATCGTCCCGCCGCTATCACGCAGCTGAAGGTCTGCGGCGAGAAGCTGGGCATCCCTGTCTTTGACCGGGGCACCCAGAACCCTGTGGAAACCGCCAAAGAGGCTGTTCTCTACGCCCGGCAGCACGGCCATGACATGGTGTTCCTGGATACCGCCGGCCGCCTGCATGTGGACGAGGCTCTGATGAACGAGCTGAAGAACATCAAGGAGACCGTGAAGCCCCAGGAGATCATGCTGGTTGTGGACGCCATGACCGGTCAGGACGCGGTCAACGCAGCCCAGAGCTTCAACGAGTGGCTGGACATCGACTCCGTGATGCTTAGTAAGCTGGACGGCGACGCCAGAGGCGGCGCTGCCCTGTCTGTCAAGGCCATCACCGGCAAGCCCATCAAGTTCGCCGGTATCGGCGAAAAGCTGGAGGATATCGAGCCCTTCCATCCGGACCGGATGGCATCCAGAATTCTGGGCATGGGCGATATGCTGACCCTCATCGAGAAGGCCGAAAAGGCATTCGACGCCAAGAAGGCCCAGGAGATGGAGGAGAAGCTGAGATCCAACCGCTTCACCATGCAGGACTTCTACGACCAGATGCAGCAGCTGAAGAATATGGGTTCCATGGAAGAGCTGCTTGCCCAGATGCCCGGCGGCAATCAGCTGAAGGGCGTGAAGATGGACGAGAAGGCCATGGGCCGCACCGAGGCCATCATCCTGTCCATGACGCCCAAGGAGCGGGAAAACCCCGGCATCATCGGCGCCTCCCGGAAAAAGCGCATCGCTGCCGGTGCCGGCGTCCGGGTGGAGGAAGTGAACAAGCTGCTGAAGTCCTTCGAGCAGATGCAAAAGATGATCAAGCAGTTCTCTTCTCCCGGCATGGCCAAGAAGATGAAGCGTATGGGCCGCATGGGCGGCTTCAAGGGCGGCTTCCCCGGTTTCTAAATCCTGGCTCCCCTTGAGGGGAGCTGGCACAGCGTAAGCTGTGACTGAGGGGTGACACCCCTCCGCCCTTACGGGTACCTCCCCTGAAAGGGGAGACTTAAAAGGTGTTCGCTGAAAGCAATTCGCTTTGCGATATAGATTATTTTTGATTATTTTTGGAGGTGAAACTCATGGTTAAGATCAGACTGAGAAGAATGGGTGCAAAGAAGGCTCCTTTCTACCGTATCGTTGTTGCTGACGCCCGCTCCCCCCGCGATGGCCGCTGCATCGAGGAGATCGGCACTTACAACCCCCTGCAGGAGACCAACAACGTCACCATCGACGCTGAGAAGGCTCAGGCTTGGATCAAGAACGGCGCACAGCCCACTGACACCGTTCGCGGCCTGCTGAAGAAGGCTGGCGTGCTGTAAGAGACCCCTTAAGGAGAATCATCACAATGAAAGAGCTTTTGCTGTATATGGCAAAAAATCTGGTGGATGATCCTGAGGCAGTTACCGTCACCGAAACCTCTGACGAGGACGGCAAGGTTCTGGAGCTGCATGTTGCCGAGGGCGACATGGGCAAGGTGATCGGCCGCCAGGGACGGATCGCGAAAGAGATCCGTACCATTATCAAGACTGTAGCCCAGCGCACTGGCGAAAAGGTCACGGTCGAAATCGTGGATTAATGGATGTGCGTGGCGATCAGCCACGCATTTTCCTTTTTAAGCCTCCCCTGGAAGGGGAGCCATTTTGGGAGGTTTTACTATGAAACTTGAATTTGTGGAAGCAGGCGAAATCGTCACCACCCATGGTGTGAAAGGCGAGATGAAGGTTCTGCCCTGGGTGGACAGCCCGGACATTCTGTGCGAATTTGACCGCTGCCGGATCGGCGGCGTGGAATATGAGATCGAAAACTGCCGGATTCAGAAGACCTGCAACCTGCTTAAAGTGCGGGGCATCGACACCATGGAGGCTGCCCAGGCCATGCGGGGCAAGGTAGTTGAGCTGTACCGGGAGGATATCGACGACGAGGTGATCTTCGCCGCGGAGCTGATCGGCGTGGAGGTCTACGCAGAGGGCGAAAATATCGGTAAGATCGTGGAGGTCCTGGACTATCCCGGCAACTCCGTGTATGTGGTGAAGGGCAAGTACGAGTATATGATCCCCGCCGTGAAGGCTTTTGTTCTGAATACCGACATGGAAGCCAACCGGATGGAGGTCCGGCTCCTCGAGGGTATGCGCAGCGATGAGAATTGATATCATGACCCTCTTCCCGGAGACTCTGGCGGACGTGCTCAGCGAGTCCATCCTGGGCCGGGCCCAGGAGCGGGGCTTTATCCGCATCGAAGCCCACCAGATCCGGGACTACACCGCCAACAAGCAGAACCAGACCGATGACTACCCCTACGGCGGCGGCCGGGGCGCGGTGATGACCGCGGACCCCCTGTACCGCTGCTGGGAGGCCATCTGCGATGAGGCCGGGGGCCCGGTGCATACCATCTATATGTCCCCCTGCGGCCATACCTTCAAGCAGGCGGATGCCATTCGCCTGAGCAAGATGGACAATATCATCCTGGTCTGCGGTCACTACGAGGGCATCGACCAGCGGTTCATCGACGAGTGCGTGGACGAGGAGATCTCCCTGGGTGACTTTGTTCTCACCGGCGGCGAGATCGCCGCCATGGCTGTCACCGACGCCGTCTGCCGGATGGTTCCCGGCGTCCTGGCAGATCCCGAGTGTTTTGAGGATGAGAGCCACTTCAATGGCCTGCTGGAATACCCACAGTACACCCGCCCCGCTGTCTGGCACGGCCGGGCCATTCCCGAAATCCTCACCTCCGGCAACCACGAAAAGGTCCGCCAGTGGCGCAGAAAGCAGTCCCTCCGCCGTACCCGGGAACGCAGACCGGATATGTACGAAAAGCTGGACCTGTCCAGTAAACAGGACAAGAAGCTGCTTGCGGAGATGGAAAAGGAAGATTCCGAATAATAAAGTTTACACCCGCCGATTTTCGGCGGGTGTTCTGCGTCTTAGGGGCTATCGGTCAGAAATTCGGCGGGGCGGGGAAGGGTAATCTGCCTGGTTTGACCGGAAGCGGTTTCGTAGTGGAAGTAAAGCGTGTCACTGCTGTCTGACCAGTGACTGAAGGTGAAGGTTACTTCCTCTGTGGTGTCACACAGCTCCGTGAGCATGGGAATCAGGTTATCAGACAGGCCGGGAATGTCCCAGGTGCCGCCCTGGGTCTCCTGCACAACGGTATCCAGAACCCGGATTTCTGGGTTCCCCTCGCTATCTATGAGCATCAGCAGCAGATGGATGCTGTCCGGTGCCCAGTGGGGCTCGATGATGTCCCAGTCCGTCCAGTAGCGGTTGATGCCCGAGACACCCCGGTCCAGCTTAAACCGGATCAGGTAGCCATCACTTCTGGTGTTACGAGTATCCCGGTCTACAAGCTCCAGAACACAGTTGCCGTCCGGGGAGGGGTAGGATGCTTCAATATCATACATGAAGCCGTAGGAATACAGGTTCTGCAAAATGTAGCAGAAGGGAATCGCCAGGAGTAAAAGTGTTGTGATAAAGGTTTTTGCCGCGGTTTTCAGCCGGTCCCGGCGCAGAGACTTTTTGATGATGGCCTTTTCGGAAACCGGGTCCTGGGCCCGGATATTGGGAAATTCCCGGTCACGATGGTTCCAGAGCTTCCGGCATTCCGGGCACCGGGATGCATGGCCTTCGATAAATTCCAGACTGTCTTTGCTCAGCAGGTCGTCGGCATACAGGGGCATTAGGTCCTTTACGATATTGCATTCGTTCATCTTGGTTCCTCCAATCTCTGTAAAATGGCTTCCTTGATCCGGAAGTAGCTGACCCGGGCCCAGTTTTCCGTCTTTCCCAGGGCATCACCGATCTCCCGGAAGCTCATGCCCTGGCACCGCAGCAGGAAAACCTGGCGCTTTGGTTCTTCCAGTTCCTCCACAGCCTGCACAAGCAGCCGGAGTTTTTCCTTTCGGAGCAGGGCATCCTCCGGGGAATCCGGGTCGGACAGAATCACCTTTTCCAGGTCCGTCCGGCGGCTTTCCCGCTTCAGCTGGTTCCGGTAGAGATTTCTACCGATGGTACACAGCCAGGTGGATGCCCGGATGCGGTCGTCGTAGCTGTCGATTTTCTGAATGGCCCGGAGAAAGGTCTCGGAGGTCAGGTCCTCTGCCGTGTGGATATCCTGACACAGGGAAAACAGGTAGCAATAGACAATGCGGTAGTTGGCTTTATAGAATTGTTCGATATCCATTGCACCGCCTCCTCTGTGTATTTCTGTATATTATACAATTGAGATGGCTCTTCGTTACAAAAAGCCTCGTTTTCTGAAGTTGCAATTTTTACCGGATGGGGTTACAATGAAAGAAAAACCGGGAGGAAGGCCATATGACACAGATGGAGAAGCTGAAACAGTGGATCGCGGAAAGCAGCAGCATCGTCTTTTTCGGCGGCGCGGGTGTAAGTACCGAAAGCGGTATATTAGATTTCCGCAGCGTGGATGGATTGTACAGCCAGAAATTTGAATATCCTCCCGAGACCATCATTTCCCACAGCTTTTATGAGCGGCGACCGGAATATTTCTTCCGGTTCTACCGGGAGAAGATGCTGCCCCTGGGCTTTGAGCCCAATGTCACCCACAGGGTTTTGGCCCGGTGGGAGCAGGAGGGGAAGCTCAGCGCCGTGGTTACCCAGAACATCGACGGCCTGCACCAGAAGGCGGGCTCCCAAAAGGTCTACGAGCTGCACGGCAGTGTTCTGCGCAACTACTGCACCCGCTGCCGGAAATTCCACAGCGCGGAATTTGTCCGGGATGCGGCGGGGGTGCCCCGGTGTGCCTGCGGCGGCATCGTAAAGCCCGATGTGGTGCTTTACGAGGAGGGGCTGGACCAGGACACCATCGAAAAAAGCGTCATGGCCATCCGCCGTGCGGATCTTCTCATCGTGGCGGGCACCAGCCTGACGGTGTACCCGGCGGCGGGACTGATTAACTACTACCGGGGCAACCGGCTGGTGCTGATCAACCGGGACGCAACCCCCTACGACCGCTATGCGGATCTGGTGTTCCACGAATCCCTGGGCGTTATTTTTTCACAGCTGTAAAAATGAAGCCGGAAAGCATTGCTTTCCGGCTGGTTTTATGCTTTTTTCTGGGATTTCAGGATGTTTCGCAAACGTACCGTGGTGGAGGCCATCAGAATGCCCACCGCCAGAATGCCTGCCACCGCGGCGGTGTGGATGGCCGTATCGGCGAACATGCCCATATTGCCCCGGACCGCGTAATTCACTGCCCGGTAGATGCCGCCGCCGGGGATCAGGGGCAGAAGGGAGATGACCAGGTAGGAAATGGCCGGGTGCTTCCGGATCCGGGCCATGAACTCGGCAAAGAAGCCTGCAAAGAGAGCTGCCCAGAAATTGGCGATGAAATCGCCGCCTCCCAGGGAAACCACCAGCAGGTACACTGCCCAGGTGAGGCCGCCGCCGAGACAGCACAGGGGCGCGCCATGACCGTGGACATTGAACACAAAGGTGAATCCGATGCAGCCGACACAGGATGCCAGAATCTGCACGGTGGGAGAATAACTCAGAATGTAGTGGTCATCGGGGGTGCCGAAGACGATTGCGGCGGACTGGAAAGCCACCGCGGTACCCAGGGCAATGCCTGCGGCCACCAGGAACACCTGCATGATCCGGTTCACGCCGGAATTGGTATCGCCGTAGATGATGTCGCGCATGGCGTTGGTGAACAGCAGTCCCGGCACCAGCAGCATGACGGTGCCCATGATGGCGGCGTCCGGATTGGGAGTCAGGCCCATGGCACCCAGGGCGTAGGCGCTGAGGGCCATGAGGAAGGAGGCGGTGATGGTGGTGAAGAAGGGGTTGGTTTTGATGATGCCAAGAATGTGCTGGATGATGCCCACCAGAACGCCGACGATGCCTGCCCAGATGGTATCCGCGGCGGTGCCGCCGAAAAACAGTCCGAAGCCGGCTGCCGCCAGAAAATGGCCCAGCAGGGAGGCGGACAGGGAATAGGTCTTGCGGCTTTGTCTGGTCAGCTCCAGCCACTCCTGGGCCACCTGGGGGTCCGGGGTCCGGTTGCAGATGGCCCGGCTCAGGTCGGAGAACTGCTCCACAGAGTCCAGGTCATTGCCGTGCTGGCCTACCCGGCGCATCCGGGTCATGGGCTTGCCGTTGGGACCTTCGATGCTGACAATGATACAGTTGGGGATGGCGAAGATCTCCGACTCCAGGCCGTAGGCCAGCAGGACCCGGTGGATGCTCTCCTCCACCCGGTAGGTTTCGGCACCGGCCATGGCCAGCTCGTAGCCAAGGGACACGGCCATATCCAAAAGGGCATAGTAATCCATAGATTTCTCCCTGAAAAGTTCTTAATTGCATACAGTATAGCACCGTTTCATAAAAAAGCAATGAAAAAATCGCCGGTTTTGCCGGCGATTTTTCGATGATAACCTTATTTCTTCATAAAAAGCACGCCTAAGGTGCCGGGGCCGCAGTGGCAGGAGATGGTGCAGCCTGCGGTGGTCTCATGCACGGTGGAGAAATGGCCGTGAGTTTCCACAGCATTCATGACGGCGCTGTAGCACTCGTCGGAGACGCTGGTTTTTGTGACGAACAGGGTATCCCGGTCGATGTCCTCCCGGTCTGCCAGCCGCTCCTTAACATAGTTGGCCAGACACTTGGCGTAGTTGCCCCGGTACTTCTTCACCACGGTCATTTTGCCGTCACGAACCTCGATGCAGGGCTTCAGATTCAGCAGGTTTGCACCCAGGGCTGCGGCGGAGGAGCAGCGGCCGCCCTTCACCAGATAATCCAGCTTGTCGACCAGGAAGCTGGCTTCCACCTTATGGGTCAGTGCATTCAGTTCCTCCACGATCTGCTTTGCGTCCATGCCGGATTGGGCCAGCTCGTAAGCCTTCAGGACGATGAAGCCCTGACCGGTGGAGAGGTTCATGGAGTCCACGCAGTACACATTGTCAAAATCGGAAGCGGCCACACAGGCGTTCTGGAAGGAGGAGGAAAAGCCGGAGCCCAGAGAAATGTGGATCACGGCGTCATACCCGGCTGCGTACTTTTCGAAGAGATCGGCATAGTCACCCACGCTGCCTGCGCTGGTGGAGCACAGGGCGCCGCCGGCAGCCACATGGGCAAAGATGTCAGCGGGGAAAATGTCCACACCGTCCTTGAAGGCGGTGTCGTTCTTCACAACGGTCAGGGGGAACAGAGTGATATTGTAGTTTTCCAGCAGGTCCTTGGGCAGGTCACAGGTGCTGTCGGAGATGATTTTGATATTCATAGGTTACTCCTTATTAAAAATGAATCTGGGGGATGGGGTCGGTGTCCATCATAAAGCAGCAGGGTTCCTGGGACTTGTTGGTGCGCATATAGTTTGCGCCCCAGTCCCGCATGGCAACCAGAATGGGCATCAGGCTCTTGCCCAGCTCCGTCAGGGAATACTCCACCTTGGGGGGGACCACCGGGAAAACCTCCCGATGGATCAGCTTCTGGGCTTCCAGCTCCCGAAGCTGTTGGGTGAGCATTTTGGGGGTGGCGCTGATGACCTGCTTCAGCTGGGAAAAACGCAGCTTATTCTCCGACAGGTGCCAGAGGATCAGGGCTTTATACTTTCCGCCGATGAGGTCCAGAGTCGCTTCCACGGGGCAGGTATTTTCAGGCTTCATAGTATTACCTCCATGGTATCCAAAAGGGTAGTATGGCACTTTTTAGTGCATACTTGCGTTTTTTAAATTGGATGCTACAATAGTATCATAAAGATACTGTAGGGTCAATACAAATGTTGCTGAACAGTTTGTAAAATGTTTCGGAAATGTTGTTGCGTTTCGGCGCACCCTGTAGGATAATACTTGAAAGGGAAGTGATTCTATGAAACTGAAGTTTACTGTCACCGGTATGACCTGCGCCGCCTGCTCCGCCCGTGTGGAAAAGGTCACAAAGGCGGTTCCCGGCGTGGAAAAGGCGGAAGTGAATCTGCTGGGCGGCTCCATGATGGTCACCGCTGCGGACGAAGCGGTGGTTGAGCCCATCATTCAGGCCATCGTCCATGCGGGCTACGGCGCTTCCGTGGCCGGGGCAAAGGAAAAAAAGCAGGAAGTTCCCGCGGACAATGCCCTGAAGGAAATGAAAAAACGCATCATCGGCTCCTTTGCATTGCTGGCGGTGCTGATGTATTTTACCATGGGCCACATGGTGGGCCTGCCTGAGCCCCACTGGTATCATGGTCTGGAAAACGCCGTGGTGGCGGCACTCTTGCAGCTGATGCTGACGCTGCCTGTGGTATACCTGAACCGGGTGTACTATTCCCGTGGCCTGAAGGCCCTGTGGCACCGGAGCCCCAATATGGATTCCCTCATCGCTGTGGGCTCCCTGGCCTCTTTGGTCTACGGCATTGCCGCCCTGTTCCGGATGGCCTACTCCATGGGCCACGGAGACTGGGAGACTGTGGAATTCTACCGGCATAACCTGTATTTTGAGTCCGCTGCCATGATCCTGACCCTGATCACCCTGGGCAAGTTCCTGGAGACCAGGGCCAAGGGCCGCACCGGCGATGCCATCCGGGCCCTGATGGACTTAAGCCCCAAGACCGCTGCGGTCCGCAGAAACGGTGAAATCGTCGAGATTCCTGTGGAGGAAGTGGTTGTGGGCGATATCGTCATCGTCCGTTCCGGCGGCGCCATCCCGGTGGACGGCACCGTCACCGAGGGCCGGGGCAGCGTGGATCAGAGCGCCCTTACCGGCGAAAGCGTCCCCGTGGAGAAGCTGCCCGGGGATACGGTGGCCGCAGCCACCATCAACACCGAGGGCTATCTGGAATTCCGGGCCGACAAGGTGGGACAGGATACCACCCTGGCGCAGGTGATTCGGATGGTGGAGGATGCCGGCGGCTCCAAGGCGCCCATCGCCAGACTGGCTGACAAGATTGCAGGTGTGTTCGTGCCTGTGGTCATGGGCATCGCTGCGGTGACCTTTGCCGTGTGGATGATCGCCGGATATGATATGGAATTTGCCCTGAACTGCGCCATTTCCGTGCTGGTGATCTCCTGCCCCTGCGCACTGGGTCTGGCTACACCCGTTGCTATTATGGTGGGTACCGGCCGGGGCGCCCAGATGGGCGTGCTGTTCAAGAACGCGGAGGCGCTGGAAAACCTCCATCACATTGACACCGTGGTGCTGGACAAGACCGGCACCCTGACCACCGGCAAGCCCGCCGTTACCGACATTCTGCCCGGCAAGCTGGACGAAAAGAAACTCTTGAATCTCGCTACCGCTCTGGAAGCCAAATCCGAGCATCCCTTTGCCAAAGCCATTCTGGAAAAGGCCGGAAAGCCCGCCTTTGAAGCAGCCGATTTTGAGACCCTGCCCGGCCGGGGCGTGGCCGGAACCTTGGGCGGAACCCGGTACTTTGGCGGCAACGGCCGACTGATGCAGGAGCTGGGCGTGACCATTCCCCAGATGCCCGGTCTGGCCGCTGAGGGCAAGACCCCCCTGCATTTTGCCTCCGAAAAGGGGGAATACCTGGGCACCATCGCCGCTGCGGACGTGCTGAAATCCGATTCCGTGGCCGCTGTGAAGGCCATGCAGGAATTGGGGCTTGACGTGGTGATGCTGACAGGCGATAATGAAAAGACAGCAAAGGCCATTGCCGCCAAGGCTGGCATCACCCATGTGATCTCCGACGTGCTGCCCACCGACAAGGCCGGTGCCGTGTCCGGTCTGCAAAAGGATGGGCACAGGGTGCTGATGGTGGGCGACGGCATCAACGATGCCCCCGCCCTGGTCACCGCCGACGTGGGCATGGCCATCGGCGCAGGTACCGATATTGCCATGGAGAGCGCCGATATCGTGCTGATGAACAGCTCCCTGGCCTCCGTCAGCTCTGCCATCGAGCTGAGCAAGGCCACCATCAAGAACATCCGGGAGAACCTGTTCTGGGCCTTCTTCTACAATACACTGGGCATTCCGGTGGCGGCCGGTGCCCTGGTGATCCCCTTCGGCATTCAGCTTAGCCCAATGCTGGGCGCGGCAGCCATGAGCATGAGCTCCGTCTTTGTGGTATCCAACGCCCTACGGCTGCGCTTCTTCAAGCCTAAACACAAGGTGGAGGCAACTGCCTGTGAAGTCAGCTGCCCTGTTGCAGTTGAAGAAGAGGTTGCGGAAGAGAAGCCCACCATCGTCATCGGCGTAGGGGGTATGATGTGCAGCCACTGCACCGCTGCCGTGGAGCGGGCCTGCAAGGGTGTTCCCGGTGTGGAAAGCGCCATTGCCAACCTGGAAGAAAAGAACGTGACTGTTATCGGCAATGCCGATGTGGAGGCCCTGAAAAAAGCCATCCGGGATGCGGATTATGAGATTCTGGAGCCCAAAGCTGCCCAGACTATCGTCATCGGCGTGGGCGGTATGATGTGCAGCCACTGCACCGCCGCCGTGGAGCGGGTCTGCAAGGGCGTTCCCGGGGTGGAAAGCGCCGTGGCCAGCCTGGAAGCTAAAAACGTAACTGTCATCGGCGATGCCGATGTGGAAGAACTTAAAAAAGCAATTCGCGAGGCTGATTACGAAATTCTGGAGGGATAAACTATGAGAACCGACCACTATTTTGATTCCTGCGGAGCGGGACAGATCCACTATTGCAAATGGACCCCTGAGGGGGAGATCCGGGGCATCGTCCAGATCGTCCACGGCATTGCCGAGTTCGTGGAGCGGTATGATGATTTTGCCAATTTCCTGAATTCCCAGGGCTATCTGGTGGTGGCGGAGGACCATATGGGCCACGGCCAGTCCATCGGCGAGGATGGCGTCCAGGGCTATTTCCAGGGCGGCTGGTTCGCTGCGGTCAACGACACCATGAAGCTGATGAAGGACACCATGGCAGAATTCCCCGGCATTCCCTACGTCCTGTTCGGCCACTCCATGGGTTCTTTTATGGCCCGGACCATTCTGGCGAAATATCCGGACAGCGGTATCACCGCTGCCATCATCTGCGGCACCGGCTGGCAGCCCAAGGTAGCCCTGCCCCTGCTGATCAAGGTGGTGGAGGGTATCTGCAAAAAGACCGGTGAAAAGAATCCCAGCGAGAAGCTGCAGGGCATGGTCTTTGGCGGTTACAATAAGAAAATTGAGAATCCCAGAACCCCCTGCGACTGGCTGACCCGGGACGAGGAGATCGTGGATGCCTATGTTGCAGACCCCTTATGCGGCTTTATTCCCGCCTGCGGTCTGCTGCGGGATATGATGAAGGGCATCTACTATATCGAGCAGGAGAAAAACCTGAAGAACATGAAGAAGCACCTGCCGGTATTCTTCATCGCAGGTAGCGAGGATCCGGTGGGTCCCTACGGCAAGGGCGTGGAGCAGGCTGTAAAGGAATTTAAGAAGGCTGGCATGATCAACGTGGCCTGCAAGATCTATCCTGACTGCCGGCACGAGATCCTCAACGAGCTGAACAAGCAGGAGGTCTATGAGGATGTGGTCAATTGGCTGAAGCCCTATGTGATGGGAGAATAAAAAGTACGATTTATTGGACTGAATGTGTTTTACCATATAGTCACAAACCAGAAAGAAAGGTTGATGACTATGTATCAGATCCGAAACGTGAGAGGACACATTCAGGTTTACGACAACCGGGGCAATTTCCTGTTCAGCGCCGACAACGAGCGGGAAGCCAGAGAGGAACTGATGGAATATGAGGAATCTGCGGCTTGATATCTGCTATGACGGCAGCCGCTACAAGGGCTGGCAGCGCCTGCCCGGGGCGGATGCCACCATTCAGGGTAAGATCGAGCAGTGCTTGTCCAGAATTCTGGGCGAGCCCATTGAGATTTCCGGCAGCGGCCGTACCGATGCGGGGGTCCACGCCAGGGGCCAGGTGGCAAATTTCCACTGCGAAAGCACCATGACGGCTCCGGAGATTTTGGAAAATCTGCGGCGGTATCTGCCGGAGGACATCGGCATATATTCCTGTAAGGACTGCTCCGACCGGTTCCACGCCAGGCTCAACGCCAAGGAAAAGACCTATGTATACCGCATCTGGAACAGCGATGCGCCCTGCGTCTTTGAAAGAAAGTATGTGGCGGTGATGCCGGAGAAGCTGGATCTGGGAGCCATGGAGACAGCCGCAAAGTATCTGGAGGGGGAGCATGATTTCTCCGCCTTCTGCGGCAATCCCAAATTCAAGAAAAGCACCGTCCGCTATATCCGCTCCGTGAAACTGGAACGGGTAGGGGAAGAGCTGCGGATTTTCTTCACCGGCAACGGCTTTATCCACAATCAGGTGCGCATTATGGTGGGCACTCTGATGGAAGTGGGCCGGGGAGAACGAAGCGCTGACAGTATCCCTGAATTATTCGGCGGCAAACGGGCGGAAGCAGGCTTCCTGGCCCCGGCGCAGGGCCTGTGCCTACAGGAGGTAACCTATTGAACATTCAGATTTTCGGAAAAAGCAAATGCTTTGACACCAAAAAGGCCGAGCGCTGGTTCAAGGAGCGTCGGATCAAGTACCAGTCCATTGACCTGATCAAGTACGGCATGTCCGGCAAGGAGTTCGACAGCGTTCTCCGGGCGGTGGGCGGCATCGACAATCTCATCGACTGGAACGGAAAGTCTCAGGAAATCACCAATATGAAGTATATGGACGATAAGCTTGCGAAAGAGGACAAGGTCTTTGATGATCCGTCCCTGATGAAAACCCCCATCGTCCGCAACGGCAAACAGGCCACCGTGGGCTTCTGCCCGGAGATCTGGGCCACCTGGGAATAAGGAAATACGAACAAAAGCAGTCCCTTATGGGGCTGCTTTTGTTTTGTGAAAGGGAGATAAATTATCGTTTAGCGTAATACCTTCCCTCTGGGGGGAAGGTGCCCCCGAAGGGGGCGGATGAGGGGACAGCAGCCAGGAAACCGTTGCATTTTCAGTCATCGCAGGGTAGTCCCCTCATCAGTCACCGCTTACGCGGTGCCAGCTTCCCCCCAGGGGGAAGCTCTTGTAAACGATAATTTATCTGCTGCAAAAAAGATTGGAGGCGGCATGGAAGCAATTTTTGAAATGATCAACGACTTTGTCTGGGGGCTCCCGGCGCTGATGGGGATATTGGGTGTGGGCATCTATTTGACTGTACGCACCGGATTTGTCCAGTTTCGCTTTTTCCCGGAGGCCCTGGGGCGGTTTCTCAGAATGTTCCTGGGCCGGGACAGAAGCTCCTTCCGCAGCCTGTGCACCGCTCTGGGCGCAACGGTGGGCACCGGGAATCTGGTGGGAGTGGCCGGTGCCATCGCCCTGGGCGGGCCGGGGAGCATTTTCTGGATGTGGGTCTGCGGTATCCTGGGTATGGCCACCAAGTATGCCGAAGCAGTACTGGCGGTACGCTTCCGGGTTCGGGAGGATGGGGAGACCCTGGGCGGTCCCATGTACTATATTTCCCGGGGAATGGGGAACCGGTGGCGCTGGCTTGCTTCACTGTATTGCATTTTTGGCGTAATCGCTGCATTTGGTGTGGGCAATGCCACCCAGATCAACGCCCTGGTCAGCAGTATCAACGCCGTCACCGGCGGGGGAACCACCGCAGGAAATCTGCTGATGGGATTGGGACTGGCTGCGCTGGTGGGACTGATTTTGTCCGGCGGCGCAAAGCGCATCGGCGGGGCGGCGGAAAGACTGGTACCCTTCGCGGCGGCTGGGTATATCCTGCTTTGCGGGGCGGTTCTGATCCTGCGGTTTGACCGGATCGGCCCGGCCTTCGGATCCATCTTCCGGGGGTCCTTTGACCCGAAAGCGGTGACCGGCGGGATGCTGGGGTCGGCCTTTGCCGCGCTGCGGGTGGGCTGCGCTCGGGGCGTCTTTACCAACGAAGCGGGGATGGGCACCGCTGCCATGGCCCACGCAGCTGCGGAGGTAGAGCATCCGGCCCGGCAGGGTATGATGGGCATCATGGAGGTGTTTCTGGATACCATTGTGATCTGCACGCTGACGGCTCTGGTGATCCTGTGCAGCGGTGTGCATATCCCCTACGGCACAGATGCCGGAGGTGTGCTGACCTCCGATGCCTTCGGTGCGGTTTGCGGTGACTGGGTGCAGATATTCCTGGCAGTCGCCATAGGCTGCTTCGCCTTTGCCACAGTGCTGGGCTGGGGACTCTATGGTATCCGGTGTGCCCGGTATTTGCTGGGAAAGAGCAGCGAAAGGGGATTCGTTGTGGTGCAGATGGGTGCGGCGGTTTTGGGTGCGGTGCTGGAAACCGGGGTGATCTGGCAATTGGCGGAAACGGTCAACGGGCTTATGGCAATCCCAAATTCGATTGCGCTGACGGTTCTTTCCGGTGAAGTGGTAAAGCTGACCAGGGAATATCAAAAATCCGGGATGGCGAACCATCCCGGATAATGCTTACTTGTTAGGGTCAAAGAAGCTGACGCCGCCGCTGCCCCGGGAGAAGCCCCGGTGGCCGGTATCCGTGAGCGTTCCGTCGGAATTGACCCGGTAGACAGTGATCTGGCCTGCCAGACAGCAGCAGATCAGGAATTTACCGTCGGGGCTCATGTTCAGGCTCCTGGGCCAGGTGCCCTCGATGGGAGCTGCCTGAATCTGGGTCAGAGCGCCGGTTTCCTGGTCAATGGCCATGGCGATGAGCCGGTTATAGCCATGGGCCTGAGTGTAGAGGAATTTACCGTCCGGGGAGATGGCCATGCCCTGCTGCTGCCGGGGCTCTTCCACAGGCTTGCAGCCGGTCAGATCCCCGTGGAAGGTATGCAGCTTTTCCATTTCTCCGTTCTCGCCGTACCGGAATACGGTCAGGGTGATCTGATCCTCTGGGGTATGCTCGTGATTGATGAACAGCCATGGCTTTTCCGGGTGGAAGGCGCAGTGCCGGGGCTCGGAACCGGGCAGATCCGTCAGAGTCCGGCTCAGCCGCTTCAGCCTGCCCTTTTCAATGGCATACAGGTGCATATGGCTGTCCCCCTTGTCGCAGCAGGCGAAAATCTTGCCGGAGGGGGAGCGCATGGCGCTGTGGGGATGGGCAATTGTCAGCTTGCCCAGCAGGGAGGTGTAGAGCCCCTCATGCTTCACATAGTCCAACATTTCTCCGATGCTGCCGTCTTCATTCAGCCGGAACAGGTTCACCACCGCGTCCTGGTGCTGCAGCACGGGACGGATGCTGCCATCCGCGGCTTTCTCAAGCCGGGTGGAGAAATTGGGCATGGAGTGGTTGGATACGATGAGATATTTCTTATCCGGATCGGTGTTTAAATAGGAGGTGAAGGAGCAGCAGGTTTCTTTCCTGTTCACCAGGGTAAGTTTGCCGGTATCCCGGTCAATGCGGTAGCAGTACACCCGGCCGGAATTATAGGGGACCTCCGGGAATATGTCACACTCGTTGCACAGGTAGAGAAGATTCCGCGCCTGATCCACCATGGAATGGCCGAAGGAGAGGGAATCGGAAAGCTGCTCCACAAAGTCGATGGCGCCGGTTTCCCGGTCAAAGGTGTACAGGCTCAGGCCCGGGGCGCCCACCTTTAAATTCCATTGGCTGACATACATGAAAAGCTTGTTCTGGTCCATGAGAATACCTCTATCCTGTTTTCTTTATTGTAGCAGAACGGACAGCCGGTTCTCTAATGAAAAAATTGCCTGGAAAAAGAATTGTAGGATTTGTTAAAAATCAAAAGAAAAATTTTATCAAAATGCCATAAAATGGTTGCGAACTGCCTCGCCCCGCGTTATAATAAAGCAAATCGCTGAAAGAGGGTATTGCCATGAAATGGTTCCGAAAGCATAAAATCTTTACTGCATTTCTGCTGATCCTGCTGCTTCTGATCGGCACAGTGGTGGGCTTCATCTGGTCCAAGCTGCGCCTGATCCAGTATGATGACGGCACGCTGAAGGAAGTGTATTCCGAAGGCCAGAGTACCGTGCCGGAGGAAACAGAGCCTGCTGAGGAGGCGGGGCCCGGTGTGGACATTTCCGGTCTGGAGGAAATGGAGACCTTCCCCGTGATTCCGGAGGCGGAGATTCAGGAAAAGGATGATGTGGTCAATATTCTGGTGCTTGGCACCGATGAACGCACCACCGATCTCTCTGAAAACGCCAGAAGCGACAGCATGATCCTGGTTTCCATTGATAAAACCAACAAAACCGTGAAGCTGGTCAGCCTGGAGCGGGGCATGGGTGTGTATATGGAAACCGGCATGATGGCAGGAGAATATGACCTGCTGACCCATGCCTTCCGCTGGGGCGGCGCGAACCTGGTATGTGACTGCGTAGAGACGAACCTGCGGGTGGAAGTGGATCACTATGTCCGGGTGAATTTTACCACAGTGCGAACGGTAGTGGATGCCATCGGCGGCATTGATATGGAGCTGACGGAAGCGGAAGCCAATGTACTGGGTGAGTTTGTTCCCGGACTGAAGGCCGGCATGAATCATCTGAACGGTGATGCGGCGCTGCGGTTTGCCCGGCTGCGGTCTATTGACAGCGACTGGCAGCGTGTGGAACGCCAGCGGAAGGTGATTCTGGCGGCGGTGAATGCCCTGAAAGGTGCCAGCCTGAAAGAGCTGAACAATCTGCTGGATCAGACGCTGCCCCTGATCCAGACCGACATGTCCATGCTGGATATTGCGGAGATGATGCTGTACGCACCCAACTTCCTGACCTCCGAGTTTGACCAGATGACCATTCCCAAACAGGGAACCTATGGCTACAAAAGCGGAATCAAAGGCTTTGCTGTGGACTATGAAGTGAATTCCCAGATCCTGCGGGATTTCCTCTACGGAGCAGAGGAAGAAGCATCCGAATAAACAAAGTAAGGAGGATAGGCGAACGCCTATCCTCCTGATTTTTATTTGTGGTCCAGTTCGTACATAACAAACGCGAATCTGCGGCTGTCCGGGTGCCAGGAATTGACATTGATGGAGCCCTGGCCGCCGAAAAATTCCAGAAGCATCCGGTCATCACTGCCGTCGGCGTTCATTATCCGCAGCTGCACCTGCATATTGGGCAGATGCTCATTGGGGTCCAGGCCATCCCGGCTGTAGGACAGATAGACTACCTTTTGTCCGTCCGGGGACACATGGGGGAACCAGTTGTTCCTGTCGTGGAAGGTCATCTGGGTCTGTTCGCTGCCGTCCCGGTTCATGCGCCAGCACTGCATCAGCCCGGACCGGGTGCTGATGAACCAGATGTGCTTCCCGTCAGGGGAATACTCGGGTCCGTCGTTGAAGCCCGCGTTCTTTGTCAGCTGCCATTCCTCACCGCCATCGGCGGAAATGGCCCAGATATCCACCTCATAGCCGTTCCCACGGTCCCGGAAGGCACAGTAGGAAAGCTCCCTGCCGTCCGGGGACCAGCCGTGGAGATAGCTGGGGGCATTGGGGGTGATAAGCCGGGGCTCACCGCCCTGAATGGGCAGGATATAGATCTGGGACATCCAGCTGTGCTCGGAATGGCTCACGGCGATCTGGGTTTCATCCGGGGAAAGTACATGGTCGTTGTTGCAGTTACAGCAGTGGCCGGTATCGATGGGCCTTTCCTCTCCAGTGGAGATCCGGTAGCGGAAAATGTGGCCGTCCGCGTTATAAATCAGAGAGTCCGGGTCCGTGCGCATCCAGTTGGGCGCCTCAATGACATGGTTAAAAGCTGCAATTTTCTGAACCTCTTGGGTTTCAATATCCAGGACACACAGGATGCTCCGGGTATTTGCCCGGCTCTGAGCCAGCTCCCGGAAGCGGGAAGCAGTCCGTTCCAGATCGGAAAAAAAGTCAGCGCTTTCATCCTGGTCTGCGTACTGAATGAGCTCAGCTGCCCGGGCAAACTGGAAGCAGGCGGCCATATCCACAGCTCCGGTGCCGATGGGCACCTCTTTTTTGGATACGTCCATGTCCTTGTAGTGCAGGGACCGGACCCGGTCTTTGTTTCTCCACAAAAATGCCTCCGGATCCACACCCCCATGGAGGAGCCAGCCTACATCCGGCTGGGCACCCACATCAGCTGTGCAGAGGTTCAGAAACTGCTCGTAAAGGCTCAGCCCGTCCGGAAGCTGCCGGGAGGCTGCGCCGTCGTTGTGAACCAGCAGGGAAATGCCCTCTGCCTTCAGAGCTGCGGCGCACCGGGAGACGGTCAGCGCCATGTCCCGGAATACCGTATCATTGCTGTAAAGGGGGCAGGGGAGGACAAACTGGTGAATTCCGTGCCGGATTGCAAGTGCGATCAGCCGGGGAAGATCTTGCTCCAGGTCCCCGGTAAATACATGGGCGGATTCCACCCGGAAGCCGTACTTTTGCAGCAGCGGCAGGAACCGGTCCAGGTCCTCCGGTGACCAGACCCGGTCCGTGATTCCGGGGCACGGACAAAGGGCCAGACAGGGCTCCAGATACCGGTAACCTGCATCCCGCAGCCGGGAAAGAAAGATTTCCGGATCCTTAAGGAACAGGGGATTGGGACCAAAAAGCTGAACACCGTAGCGCATAAGGACACCTCCGCGTTTTTCTTTTATTTTATTACAGGAGCGCCCGTGAATCAATAGAAAAAATAAGCCGTTGCACTTTTCTGAAAAGGCGGTATAATAGGTCTGAGAAACAAAAAGGAGTGTGTTGCTTTGAAAAAACAGAATCAGAATATGCTCCAGGGTCCGCTCCTTGGCAGCATCATTTCCTATACGGTTCCCATTATCCTGACCAGTGTGCTGCAGCTGCTGTTCAATGCTGCGGATCTGGTGGTGGTGGGCCGTTTCTGCGGCAGTATCTCCGTGGCGGCTGTGGGTGCCACCGGCTCCATCACAGCGCTGATCGTGAATCTGTTTATCGGTTTGTCCGTAGGTGCCGGCGTTACTGTGGCTCACGGTATCGGCAGCCGGGAGGACGAGGTGGTCCACCGCACCGTCCACACGGCGCTGCCCCTGGCCCTGATCAGCGGCGTGGTGCTGACGGTGCTTGGCATCGCTCTGTCGGAAAAGCTGCTGACCCTGATGGGTACCCCTGCCAATGTGCTGGCCCTGTCCTCCGTGTACATGAAGATCTATTTTGCGGGCATCACCTTCAACATGGTGTATAATTTCTCCGCATCCATCCTCCGGGCTGTGGGCGATACCAAGAGCCCCCTGGTGTTCCTGACCATCGCCGGCGTGATCAATGTGGTGATGAATCTGATCTTTGTGACGGTGCTGCATATGAATGTGGCGGGCGTTGCCCTGGCGACCACCATTTCCCAGGCCTTTTCCGCTGTAGCCATGGTGGTGGTGCTGATGAAGCGCACCGACGCTGCCAAGCTGCACCTTCGCCAGATGAAGATCTACAAAATCCAGATGATGAAGATGCTGCGCATCGGTCTGCCTGCCGGTGTCCAGAGCTCTCTGTTCTCCATCTCCAATGTGCTGATCCAGTCCTCCGTCAATTCCTTCGGCGATATCCTCATGTCCGGCAATGCGGCGGCCCAGAATATCGAGGGCTTCCTGTATGTCTCCCTGAATTCTTTCCACCAGACTGCCGTGAACTTCATCGGCCAGAACGTGGGCGCCAAGCAGTATGACCGGGTGAAGAAGATCGTATGGATCTGCCTGGGCTGTGTGCTGGTGGTGGGTCTGACCATGGGTACCCTGATGTACCGATTCGGCGAGAGCCTGCTGTCCATCTACATCACCGACTCTGCCGAGGCTATTTCCTGGGGCATGGTGCGGCTGAGTGTCATCTGCCAGTTCTATTTCCTCTGCGGTCTGATGGATGTGTCCACCGGCGCCCTGCGGGGCATGGGTGCCTCCATTTCTCCCATGATCATCTCCGTCCTGGGTGTCTGCGGTATCCGTATCGGCTGGATCATGACCGTTTTCCAGATCCCCCAGTTCCATACCCCCTATAGCCTCTATTTTTCCTATATCATCTCCTGGACCCTGACCTTCCTGATCCAGATGTTCGCGTTCTTCCGGATCTATCGCAAGCACACCGGAAGGGAAGCGGTAAAATAACACTTAAGCAGGCCCGTCACGTTGATGGGCCTGCTTATTTTCTGAAATCCCTGTTGGAACAGCAATATTGATGAAATCGATAAAAACAGAAAAAGCAGGAAAATGGCGATTTGCTTTCCGGCCGGGGGTATTGTATGCTGACCTTGTATGAAAAGAAATACCATACTGGGAGGAAAATACATATGGATAACGCTCTGAAACTGCCTGCCGATTTTGAAACCTATCCCGAGGCCCGGAAGGCCGGCTTCCTGCGGATGAAGGCCCTGAAGGACAGCGGCGCCAAGGTGGTTGGCATGTTCTGCTCCTTCGTTCCCTATGAGCTGATCTATGCTGCCGGGGCACTGCCTGTGGGTCTGTGTGCCTTCACCGACGAGCCCATTCCCGCTGCCGAGGCCAACCTGCCCCGGAACCTGTGTCCCCTGATCAAGGCCAGCTATGGCTTCGCCCTGACCGATACCTGCCCCTACTTCTACTTCTCCGACCTGGTGGTTGGTGAGACCACCTGCGACGGCAAGAAGAAGATGTTCGAGCTGCTCAACGAGATCAAGGAGACCCACGTCATGCAGCTGCCCCACAGCCGTGACGGCGCCGCTCTGGAATTCTGGAAGGGCCAGGTCATTGCCTTTAAGGAAAAGCTGGAACAGAAGTTCAGCGTTACCATCACCGAGGAGGACATCCGCAAGGCCATCAAGCAGAAGAACCGGGAGCGCCGGGTCATGAAGGACTTCCTGGAGCTGGGCAAACTGGATCCCGCACCCCTGAGCGGCTACGAAATGGGCACCCGCATTGACGCCGGTATGTTCTCCTTCGACCTGGATGAGCGCTGCGATATCATTGAGAAGCGCACCGCTGAGGTCAAGGCTGAGTGGGAAGCCACCAAGAAGGGCACCCCCTCCACCCGTCCCCGTCTGCTGGTCACCGGCTGCCCCAACGCAGGCGTCCGTGAGAAGATCATCCGTGCCGTGGAGGAAATGGGCGCCGATATCGTGGCCTTTGACACCTGCAACGGCATCCGGGAAAAGGTGGAGCTGGTGGACGAGAACAATCCCGATGTCTACGAGGCCCTGGCGATCAAGTACCTGAACATCAACTGCTCCGTCATGAGCCCCAACCAGAGCCGTATGGATTACATCCGCCAGATGGTGGAGGAATACAACATCGACGGCGTTATTGAGATCGTGCTGCAGTCCTGCCACACCTATGACGTGGAGGCCTACTACGTCAAGAAGCTGGTGGTGGAGGAGCTGGACAAGGCTTACCTGAACATCGAGACCGACTACTCCCAGTCTGACAAGGGCCAGCTGAGCACCCGTCTGGCTGCCTTCCTGGAGACCATTGACAGATGATGTACTACACCGGAATCGATATCGGCTCCACTGCCTCCAAGGTGGTGGTGCTGGACAGCGAAAAAATGGTGGCGAATTTTGTTATCCCCACCGGCTGGAACAGCAAGGACACCTCCCGGGAGATCGCCCGGCGCTTAGGGGAAATGGGCTATCCCATTGATGAGAACAACAAAGTCCTGGCCACCGGCTACGGAAGAATCTCCGTGGAGTATGCCCAGAAGGTGGTCACCGAGATTACCTGCCACGGCCGGGGCGGCTACGCCATCGTGGGGGAGGACTGCACCATCATCGACATCGGCGGTCAGGATACCAAGGTCATCACCGTGGAGAAGGGTGTTTCCACCAATTTCCTGATGAATGACAAGTGCGCCGCCGGCACCGGCAAGTTTCTGGAAATCATGGCCAACCGGCTGAATGTGGACCTGAAGGAATTGTACGAGCTGGCGGAGCAGGGAACCCCTCTGGCTATCAGCGCCATGTGTACCGTCTTTGCCGAAAGCGAGGTCATCAGCCACATCGGCTCCGGCGAGCGCCGGGAGGACATCGCCGCAGGCGTGGTGGACAGCGTGGTCAAGCGTGTGGCGGGCCTGGTGTCCCGGCATGCTGTCAAGGGCAGGCTGGTTCTCACCGGCGGCCTGAGTGAGTGCCCCTATCTGATCCGCCGCCTGTCCGAACGGGTGGGCCGGGAGATCTACGCCGAGCCCCTGGGCCGCTACGCCGGTGCCCTGGGCGCCGCCCTCATCGCAAGAGACGGCAAAAAGGTGAAATAAGAATTGCAGGGACAGACCTTAGAGGCTGTCCCTGTTTCATCTGTACCGGGAGAAAATAATTGCACCCGGTTTCTTGACAGCGGCGGATTATTTGGGTACAATATATGCCACATGCCCCAAGTGTATATGCCCCAGTAGCTCAGCAGGATACACCGCCCGCAGGCGGCGTGCAAATGGCAACCGAGCGCAGCGAGGCTCTTGGCCATTTGCTGAGCGTCTGTCGCGTTAGCGACAATTCGGTATGTGTCCGATTTTTTGTAAGTGTATATGCCCCAGTAGCTCAGCAGGATAGAGCGTCCGCCTCCTAAGGTTACGTTACAACGGTCGCCTACTAAAAACTTCATATAGGATTCAAGTTCGAGTTTCTTCGGGCTTAATCATAAATTTAGCCATGTCGCAATAGCTCAGTTGGATAGAGCACACGCCT
>SVMD01000021.1 GCA_015067615.1 Oscillospiraceae bacterium | reverse complement strand
GGGTGTAGGCAGCGCCGTAAGCCTCCAGGGCCCAGACTTCCATTTCGCCGAAACGCTGGCCGCCGAACTGGGCCTTGCCGCCCAGAGGCTGCTGGGTAACCAGTGCGTAGGGACCGGTGGAACGGGCGTGGATCTTATCATCGACCAGGTGGTGCAGCTTCAGGTAGTAGGGGTAGCCGACGGTGACCAGGTTGTCGAAGGGCTCGCCGGTACGGCCGTCGTACAGGATGGTCTTGCCGTCTTCCCGCAGACCAGCCAGCTTCAGGGTCTCGCGGATGTCCTTCTCGTTGGCGCCATCAAAGACGGGGGTGGCAACGTGCCAGCCCAGGGCCCGGGCAGCATAGCCCAGGTGGACCTCCAGCACCTGACCGATGTTCATACGGGAAGGCACGCCCAGGGGGTTCAGAACCACATCCAGGGGGGTGCCGTCGGGCAGGAAGGGCATATCCTCCTCGGGCAGAACGCGGGAAACGACGCCCTTGTTACCATGGCGGCCTGCCATCTTATCGCCGACGCCGATCTTACGCTTCTGAGCCAGGTAGACACGGACGGACTTGGTGACGCCGGGAGCCAGCTCATCGGAATTTTCCTTGGTGAAGATCTTCACGTCCACCACGATACCGGAGGTACCATGGGGCACCTTCAGGGAGGTGTCGCGGACTTCTCTTGCCTTCTCGCCGAAGATGGCCCGGAGCAGACGCTCCTCGGGGGTCAGCTCGGTCTCGCCCTTGGGGGTGACCTTACCGACCAGGTAATCACCGGCATGGACCTCAGCGCCCACGCGGATGATGCCGTCCTCGTCCAGATCCTTCAGGGTATCCTCGCCCACGTTGGGGATGTCACGGGTGATTTCCTCGGGTCCCAGCTTGGTGTCCCGGGCCTCGGTCTCGTACTCCTCGATGTGGATGGAGGTGAACACGTCCTCACGGACCAGACGCTCGTTCAGCAGAATGGCGTCCTCGTAGTTGTAGCCTTCCCAGGTGACGAAGCCGATCAGCACGTTCTTACCCAGGGCAACCTCACCGCCGGAGCAGGAGGGGCCGTCGGCAATGATCTGCTCGGTGTCAACCCGCTCGCCCACCACCACGATGGGACGCTGGTTGACGCAGGTGCCGGCGTTGGAGCGGGCGAACTTGGTCAGCTTGTGGTCAACGGTCTCGCCGTCGTCATAGCGGACGGTGATGCAGTTAGCGGAAACAGCGGTAACGGTGCCGGGCTTGATGGCCTTGACACAGACCTCGGAGTCCACAGCGGCCTTGTGCTCGATACCGGTGGCAACCACAGGGGGCTCGGTGGTCAGCAGAGGCACAGCCTGACGCTGCATGTTGGCGCCCATCAGAGCACGGTTTGCGTCGTCGTTCTGCAGGAAGGGAATGAAAGAGGTTGCGATGGAGATCATCATTCTGGGGGACACGTCGATGTAGTCGATCATTTCGCTGTCCACTTCGATGATCTCGTTCCGGTGACGGCAGGTGATACGCTTGTTTGCCAGGCGGCCCATCTCATCCAGGGGCTCGTTGGCCTGGCCCACATAGTAATCGTCCTCCACGTCAGCGGTCATATACTCAACTTCCTGAGTGACCACGCCTGTGGTCTTGTCGATCTTCCGGTAGGGAGCTTCCACGAAGCCGTACTCGTTGATCTTGGCGAAGGTTGCCAGGTAGTTGATCAGGCCGATGTTGGGACCTTCGGGGGTCTCGATGGGGCACATACGGCCGTAGTGGGTGTAGTGGATATCTCGCACATCGAAGGATGCACGGTCACGGCTCAGACCGCCGGGGCCCAGAGCGGACAGACGGCGCTTGTGGGTCAGCTCGGACAGGGGGTTGTTCTGGTCCATGAACTGGCTCAGGGGGGAGGAGCCGAAAAACTCCTTGATGACGGCGGTGACAGGCCGGATATTGATCAGGCTCTGGGGAGTCACAGCGTCCAGATCCTGGACGGTCATGCGCTCACGGATGACACGGTCCAGACGGCTGAAGCCGATGCGGAACTGGTTCTGCAGCAGCTCGCCGACACAGCGCAGGCGGCGGTTGCCCAGGTGGTCGATGTCATCGGGGGTGCCGATGCCCATAGCCACGCAGTTCAGGTAGTTGATGGAGGCCATGATATCGTCCACAATGATGTGCTTGGGGATCAGGTCGTCCATGCGCTCGGCAATGGCTTCCTTCCAGTTGATGTCGGGAGTCTCCAGCATTTCCTTCAGCACGGAGAAGCGGACCTTCTCACGGATGCCGTACTCAGCGGGATCGAAGTCAACGAAGTTCTCCATGCGGACCATGTCGTTGGAGAAGACCTTCACATTGACGTCGCCAACCTTCACCACAGCCTCGTTGACGCCCTTGTCGGACAGCATGTGGGCCTTGGTGCGGGTGATGATGTCGCCGGGCATGGCCAGGATCTCACCGGTCATGGGATCGGCGATGGGCTCAGCCACTTCCTGACCGGACAGACGGGACCAGATGTCCATCTTCTTGTTGAACTTGTAGCGGCCGACCTTGGACACATCGTAGCGGTGGGCATCAAACAGCAGGCCCTCCAGATGTGCGGTGGCAGTCTCCACCGTGGGAGGCTCACCGGGACGCAGGCGGCGGTAGATCTCCAGCAGAGCTTCCTCGCGGGTCTTGCTGGGATCCTTGTCCAGGGTGGCCAGGATGCGCTCATCCTCGCCGAACATGGCCTTGATCTCCTCATCGGTCCGGACGCCCAGGGCGCGGATCAGGGAGGTGACGGGCAGCTTGCGGTTCTTGTCGATGCGGACCCAGAACACGTTGGAGTTGTCGGTTTCGTACTCCAGCCAGGCGCCGCGGTAGGGAATGACAGTGGCGGTGTAGGTGTGCTGGTCAGCCTTGTCCACCTCGTGGCCGTAATACATGCCGGGAGAACGGACGATCTGGGAGATGATAACACGCTCAGCGCCGTTGATCACAAAGGTACCGCCGTTGGTCATCACGGGGAAATCACCCATGAAGATCTCCTGCTCCTTGATCTCATCGGTCTCGGTGTTGCGCAGGCGCACACGGACCTTGATGGGCTTGGCGTAGGTAGCATCCCGCTCGCGGCACTCCTCGATGGTGTACTTGGCCTTCTCGTCCATGGTGTAATCCAGGAAGGAAAGTTCCAGCTTACCGGAGAAGTCGGTAATGGTGCCTACATCCTTGAAGACCTCACGCAGGCCGGTCTCCAGAAACCACTGATAGGAATCTTTCTGGATCTTCAGCATGTTGGGGATCTCAAGGATCTCTTCATACTTTGCGTAGGACTTACGCATGGTCTTGCCGAACATTACGTCCTTGACCATATGGTTCATCACAGCCTTTCTAACGAATTGTGTGTAACTTACAATACGCCGGGAGCCGTTGTCAGTTTTTAACTTTTTTCTGATTAACTACTTGACACAGGCTCTCTCATGTGGTACTATAGGCTCAACAAGGATGATGGCCTCGAATGGGCATATTACCACATATGGAAGTTTATTGTACACCATTGACAACTGTTTGTCAATGGATTTTTTCATTTATACCTGCCAATTTTTCGCATATTTTCCCCTTTTCGGCGCAATGCATAATTCTCTCCTTCCCCATTCCCAAACGGAATGGGATTTTTTGTATAAACAGCATGTGACTTTTTCGTGCTACCCCTCTGACCGCAAAAACCGCTCCCCTTTCGGGGAGCGGTCTGCGTTATTTCAAATTACAGTGCGCTGTAGCCGAAGCTGTTGACCAGAGCATCGATCTTGACACCCTTCTTGCAGTAGGGGCACTCCCGGTAGTCGTAGCTTTCGTAGTCGGGAATGTCGTTGATGGAGTAGATGGAGTGAACAGGATAGCCGGAGATCTCATCTACGGCCCGGTAGATGGCTGCGACACCTGCCACACGGCCGCCGTAGTACTTAATCGCTTCCATAGCCTTCAGGGCGGTATAGCCGGTGGACACGGAGGCCATCAGAATCAGAACGGTCTTGCCCTGGATCATGGGCTTGATATTGTCCCGGAAGATGATCTGAGAATTGGAGTTGTATTCAGGCTCGGCAATATAGATGGTCTGATGCTGGTTGATGGTGCGGAAGCCGGACTTGGTCAGTTCCTCGGCAACGCAGGTACCCAGAACAGCAGTACCATCCAGGCACAGAATGGTATCCACCACCGTATCCTGAACAAAATGAGAAACCAGCTGATAGGCCGTATCCTTGGCCTCGCTCAGGCGGCTCTTCTGGTAGGTAATGTCGATGTAGTAATTGATGTGAGAGTGGTTGGTGGCAAAATGGCCCCGGGCCACACGCAGGGGCGTGGTGCCATAGCGGACAGGGAAATGCTGGATGTCGATCATGATACTTACCTCCTCTGTAATCAAAAAACAAAGCGTTTTTCGAGGCCCGGCAGAAGCGTTTTCGCCGGACACCTGAAAAACGCTTTTTTTGATTATATCCCGGAGGAGCAGGATTTGCAAGTTAATTCCCGGCTAACCAATGCCAAAATTTACCGGGTGAATTTGTTGGAGTTGCGCAGTTTCAGCATTTTTTCCTGCCGCAGGAACTGGCCTGCAATAATTTTGCAGATCTTTCCGGTGCGGATCATCCAGTGGATCTTACCGTAGCTGGCCCACTGGACCGCGTCGGTTTCACTGGGCAGCAGAACAATATCCCGGATGGGCACCTGGCGCTTCAGACAGTAGAAATCGTAAAAGGTGTTCCGGTCCTGGGTCGAATCCAGAAGTTCGAATTCCTCCTCTGGAGCCCGGATACCGGTTTCCTCAAACAGCTCCCGGGCAATGGCCTGACGGCTGGTCTCCCCTGCTTTGGCGGCGCCGCCAGAGTTTTCCCAGGTGCCTGCAAAGC
Organism: Oscillospiraceae bacterium; assembly: GCA_015067615.1. Taxonomy (GTDB): domain Bacteria; phylum Bacillota; class Clostridia; order Oscillospirales; family Oscillospiraceae; genus Faecousia. Next base: position 28,934 of record SVMD01000021.1, on the reverse strand, counting down.
TCTTTCCTCTGGCCCGGCGGGTCAGGAGGATCTTGCCCCGGCCGTCATACACCCAGACGCAGACCACCAGTCCGTATTCACCGGGCTGCCAGGGAGTGCCCCGCTTATGCACTTTGCCGGTGGGATTCCGGTTCTCATCATAAATATCATTGAATTCCATGGCGGATTTCCTCCTTCCATTGATTTCCAACCCATAGTCTACCACAGGCAAAATCAATTGGCAAGGTGCAAACCGGTACTTTTTGTATCGGTTCCAACATTTTTCGGACCCGAAAAAGAAGCGCGCACCCGGGGGGTGCGCGCTTCCGTTCAATCTTGAATTTTCTCCCAGTCGGCGTAGAGGGTGGCGCTGGCATCCACAATAGTATTGTCAAAATCGAAGGGATACTGACAATTTTCGTCGTGGTACCAGCCCGCGAAGGTGTAGCCCTCCCGGGTGGGGGGCTCGGGCTCCGCCACATGGTCGCCGTACATCAGATCCGTCTGGGCCGCCACATCTGTGCCGCCCCTGGAATCGAAGGAAACGGTGTAGCCATTATTGGCGATACCGAAGAGGACCAGGGCGATCATCAGGAGAATGCCTCCCACGATCACGATGTCCAGCGTCTTCACGGAGATCTTCACATTTTTGTAGATCCCCTTGAAGTCATTTTCCGGCTGCTTTTCGGGGGTACGCTCGTCCATATTACTTGCGGACCAGGTACTTTCTCATGTCGATGGCGCAGGCCACCAGGATGATAACACCCTTGACGATGAACAGCAGGTTCTGGTCAACGGACAGGTAGGTCAGACCGGTGAAGATGATCTGCAGCAGCAGAACGCCGATGATGGCGCCGGAGACCTTACCGATGCCGCCGACGAAGGAGATGCCGCCGATGACGCAGGCTGCGATGGCGTCAGCTTCGTAGTTCAGGCCGGTGGTGGCGTTGACGGAGGAAATACGGGATGCATCCATGAAGCCGGTGATGGCGTACAGAACGCCGGCCATCATAAAGACCAGGATGATGGTCTTGACCACGTTGACACCGGAGACGTTGGCGGCTTCCTCGTTGGAGCCCACAGCGTACATATTCTTGCCGAAGGTGGTCTTGTTCCAGATCACCCAAACAATGGCGGTGATGATGGCGGAGTACAGAACGTAGTTGGGAACGGCGGTGTTGCCCACCCGGAACAGGGTGCCCTTGATCAGGTCCTGGTAGGTCTGGCTCATGCCGGACAGGGTCTGGCCGGAGTTGGTGCCCAGCTTCAGGAACAGCAGGATGCAGCCGTAGACGATCAGCTGGGTGGACAGGGTGACGATGAAGGGATGCAGCTTGAACTTAGCCATGCAGAAGCCGTTGACAAAGCCGATGACAGCGCCCACAGCGCAGACAGCCAGCAGAGCAACGTACCAGGGCATAACGCCCAGGCCGGGGAACAGCTTATTGGTAGTCAGCTGCAGACCTGCGGCGATACAGGCAGCCAGACCCACCTGACGGCCGGCGGAGATATCGGTACCGGCCAGGATGATACAGCCGCCGACACCCAGGGCGATGGGCAGCTTGGCAGCAGTCAGGGAGATGATGTTGACGATGGAGGGCACGGAGACGAAGCTGGGCTCGGCGATGGCGATACCCACAATGGCGATGGCGATGATGATGAACATGGCGTTGTTCATCAGCAGGTCGCCGATGGCACGGTTCCGGTCCTTGGGGCTCATAGCCTTCAGCTGATCGATCTTGGAAGGCTTTTTGACTTTCAGTTCAGACACTTTTTATTTCCTCCTTATGCAAACTTGGCGGCAAGGGTCATGATTTCTTCCTGGGTAGTGGTCTTGGCGTCCACCTCGCCGGCCAGACGGCCGCCGGACATGACCAGGATCCGGTCACAGACGCCCAGAAGCTCGGGCATTTCGGAGGAGACCATCAGAACAGTCTTGCCTTCGTTTGCCAGATTGCCGATGAGCTGGTAGATCTCGTACTTGGCGCCCACGTCGATGCCGCGGGTGGGCTCGTCCAGCAGCAGCACCTCGGGCTCGGTCAGCAGCCAGCGGCCGATGATGACCTTCTGCTGGTTACCGCCGGAGAGGCTGCGGATCTGGGTCTCCTGGGAAGGAGTCTTGGTGCGCATGGCATCGATATAGCGCTGGGTATCCTCCCGCTGGGACTTCTCGCTCAGCAGGGGGCCCCATTTCTTGTGGCGGTGCAGGGAGGAAATGACGGTATTGTCCCGGATGGAGCGGATGCCGAAGATACCGGTGGCACGGCGCTCCTCCGTCAGCATGGCAAAGCCGTTCTTGATGGACTCGGTGGAGTTGCGGTTCCGGCAGGGCTTGCCACCCAGGGTGATGGTACCGGATTTCCGGGTACGGATGCCGAAGATGCTCTCCAGCACCTCGGTACGGCCGGAGGCATCCAGACCGGCCAGGCCCAGGATCTCGCCCCGCTTGGCCTCAAAGGACACGTCCTTCAGCTGGTTGTACATACCGGTGAGGCCTTCCACCTTCAGGTAGGTCTCGCCGGGGGTGTTGGTCTTGGGGGGGAACTGGTTGGTCAGCTCACGGCCAACCATCAGACGGATGATATCGTTCATCTCCAGATCGGCAGCCTTCTCGGTGGCGATCCACTTGCCGTCACGCATGATGGTGATCTCGTCGGAAATCCGCTTGATCTCGGCCATCTTGTGGGAGATGTAGATGATGCCGCAGCCCCGGTCCCGGAGCATGTTGATGATGGTAAACAGGTGATCGACCTCGGTCTCGGTCAGAGAAGAGGTGGGCTCGTCAAAGACGATGATCTTACTCTTATAGGAGACTGCTTTGGCGATTTCCACCATCTGGCGCTGGGAAACGGGCATGGAGGACATGATGGTCTTGGGGTTGACCTTGACGCCCAGCTCCTCGAAAACCTCCATGGTGGCGTCGTACATCTTCTTTTCGGAAGTGAAGGGACCGGTCTTGGGGAAGCGGCCCAGCCACATATTGTCCATAACGTTCCGGGACATGGCCTGGTTCAGCTCCTGGTGCACCATGGCCACGCCGTTTTCCAGAGCTTCCTTGGAATTCTTAAAGTTGACTTCCTTGCCCTCCAGGTAGATATGGCCCGCGTTCTTCTGGTAGACGCCGAAGAGACACTTCATCAGGGTGGACTTACCGGCGCCGTTTTCGCCCATCAGGGCATGGACCGTACCGGCCTTCACCGTCAGGTTAACGCCGTCCAGGGCCTTGACGCCGGGGAACTCCTTGGTGATACCCTCCATGCGCAGCAGGACATTTGCATTGTTGCTCAACTATATTCGCCTCCTGATACTTAGGTTACGGAAACTGCCATTACAGGCCAAGGCCATGCTCACGGAAACCCATGGCCATGGCCTCAGCCTGCGAACGGCTGAAAAGTTCATCAAGGCAGCCGCGCCAGAGGCGCGGCTGCCGGGGGTTAAGCTATGAAAAAATTATTCGCCGGTGTAGGGAGCGTAGGGGATGTTGATTCTCCAGGTGCCCTCCAGGTCGCCGTTGACGCCCTCGAAAGCGTTCTTGCCGGCCACCAGGTTCTGAGCGATCAGAACGACGGCGTTGGCCATGCCTTCGGCATCCTGCTTGATGGTACCGGTCATGGACTTGTCAGCGATCTTCTCCTTGGCAGCGTCGGTAGCGTCGACACCGAAGACGGGGATGTAGCGAGCGCCTTCGACGTTGTAGCCGGCAGCCTGCAGAGCGGAGATAGCGCCCAGAGCCATGTCGTCGTTGTTGGCGATGACCAGCTCGACCATGTTGCCGTTGTCCTCATTGTACTTGGACAGCAGGGTCTGCATGTGCTCCTGGCCCTGTGCGGCGGACCAAGCGCCGTTCTGGTCCAGCAGGTACTTGGAAGTGTTGGCGTCGTCGTAGAACTTCAGAGCGGGCTTGCCAGCGGCGGTCAGGACAGCGTCAGCGTCCTCAACGCCGAACTGGGTACGGGCGTCGGCCTCCAGGTTGCCTTCCTGGCCCTTGAACATAACGTAGGAGATGGTGCCGTCGGCGTTGATGTCCAGCTCGTCGTAGTTAGCCAGGACGTAGTCACCGATCATCTTGCCCTGCATGTGGCCGGCCATGGTGTAGTCAGTGCCGACGTAAGCAGCCTTGTCGTAGGAAGAGACGATGGCTTCGGAGACGGAACGGTTGAAGAACACGATGGGCAGGCCGGCGTTCTTAGCCATGTCCAGGATAGCCTGGGTGGCGTCGTCGGAAGAAGCGTCAACGATGTTGACGACCAGAGCGGAAGCGCCCTTGGTGATAGCGGTCTGGATCTGCTCGGTCTGGGTGGTCTGGTTGTTGTTGGCGTCGTAGTCCAGGTACTTGACACCGGCAGCCTCGAAGGCAGCGTTCATGGCAGCGCGGACGCTGGACAGGTAGGTGTCACCGAAGGTGTACCAGAAGACAGCGACTTCGCCGTTGGCGTTGCCGCCCTCGTTGCCGCCGCCGCAGGCGACCAGGCTCAGAGCCATGACCAGGACCAGCAGCATTGCAATGATCTTTTTCATTTGTGTTTCCTCCTAATTTTCGTTTGTGCTAACGGTTTTAAGCCGATTTAGCCATTTTTACCTTGTACAGCATTTTCACCTATACAAAGCTATGCATACTATACCATTTCGTGGAATTTTTGTAAAGCGAGTTTCGTTAATTTGTACAAATGCTGAGTTGGAAACGTTTTTGATTTATCTATTTTGCCTATTATATTTTTTACTCTTCGATATCATCTATTTTTTAGAGCCAATTATATAAAATTATCAGCAGAAGATGCACATGCCACTCCCAAAATCAGAAAACATAAATGTTCACCCGGCTCCGGAAACACACGCACCCTACAGGAGAGGATCACTGACCATCCTCTGCTGTAAGGCAGGGATATGCTCAGACAAATGATAACTCGGCAGAGGATATGGGTTTCGAATTCGGTCAACTCTGTCCATTCGTTTCCAGAACGTCGATCTTAATATGATTCAGTTTCTGCTGTATTGACGGGGTTGGGGATTCCCTCAGCCAAAACAAAGCCACCCATTTCCGCCGTAGCGGAAATGGGTGGTTTTACTTTTGTACCCACAATGGCATTCTTGCCGGTTTCGAAAAGTGTTTGTTACTGCTCTTCCGGGAAGGCGTACTGGGCCTTATACCGGGCAAAGCGCTCGGCGAAGGCGGCAGATTCGTGGAGCTCACCGGCCTTCAGGGCATTCAGGTATTCATGGGCTTCCAGCTTGCCCTCGGCGACCTGGAGCATTTCCACGGCGATGTTGGAGCAATGGTCTGCGGTGCGCTCGCAGGCGGTCAGCAGGTCCTCCAGCACGAAGCCGTATTCCACGGTGCAAAGACCATCTCTCAGACGGCGCACATGGCGGGACTTGACCTCACGAACCAGCGCGTCAACCACCTGCTCCTGGGGTTCGATCTTAATGGCACCATCAAGGTCGAAGCTGCCGTAAGCTGCCACCGTGCGATCCACGATATCCAGCACAGCCTGCTCCAAAACAGCCAGCTCACCCTTCGCCTGCTTGGAGAACTCAATTTTCTTTTCTTCCATTTCCAAAGCAGTTTTGGCAACGGCCATAGCATGGTCGGCCATCCGCTCGATGTCGGAAACGGTGTAAAGCAGGGTATTCAGAGTGCGGTTGTCCTCCAGAGAAAGGTTCATGGCGGACAGCTTCACCAGATAGGTGTTCAGCGCATCCTCATACCGGTCTGTCTTATCTTCCAGCTCGATGACCTGCTCCATAATGCCGGACTCAAACTTCTTGGTCAGGCCCATGGCCAGGTGCATGGCCTTGGCAGCGTCCTCCGCCATCTCACCTGCGATTTCATGAGCGCGCTGGACCGCAACGGCAGGAGTTGCCAGCAAACGGGAGTCCAGCAGTTCGGTCTTTTCCGGCCCCTTGACTTCGGGAACGATGGCATAAGCCAGCTTTACCAGCAGCCCATTCAAGGGCATCAGCACAGCGGTAGCAACCAGGTTGAAGCCGGTATGGATTACGGAAATATCCCATGCCTGCACAGAATCACCAAGGAAGTTCCACTCGATAAACATACCCAGGCCGTAGAAAACCACAGCAAACATAACTGCGCCAACCACATTGAACAGCAGGTGAACCATAGCGGTTCTCCGGGCGTTTCGGTTGGCACCGATGGCGCCCATCATTGCGGTGACACAGGTACCGATATTCTGGCCCAGGATGATGGGAATTGCCGCGCCGTAGGTCACAGCACCGGTGACGCACAGACCCTGCAGAATACCCACAGAGGCAGAAGAAGACTGAATGATGGCAGTCAGAACAGCGCCAAACAGAATGCCGACAAGGGGATTGGTGAAGGAGATCATCAGGTCTGCAAACCAGGCTTCGCTTTTCAGGAATGCCATGGAACTGCTCATAAGATCCATACCGGTCATCAGTGCCATGAAACCCAGCATGATGGTGCCAATACCCTTTTTCTTTTCGGACTTACCCATATAGAGGATGATGCCGAAAATACCGATCAGCGGTGCCAGCGTGGAAGGCTTGAAGAACTTGATCAGGAAGCTGTCGCCTTCCAGACCGGACAGGGACAGGATCCAGGCGGTAACGGTGGTACCGATATTGGAACCCATGATCACACCTACGGCCTGCTTCAGGGTCATAATGCCGGAGTTGACGAAGCCGACTACCATGACCGTAGTTGCAGACGAGGACTGGATCACGGCGGTGACACCCAAGCCCAGCAGGAATCCCTTGAACACATTGGAACTCATCTTCGCCAGAATGGTCTGCAGCTTACCGCCTGCCTGCCGCTCCAGCGCCTTTCCCATTACATCCATACCGAACAGGAACAGGGACAGACCGCCCAGCAGGGAGATGATTTTGAAAATATAGGCTGTCATAAATATTCTCCTTTGAGATAGTATGCTCATTTCGACAGCCTACATTATAAATTTTGCCATTTGTAAAAACCATAGAGGGTTTGCAAAACTTAAGTAAAATCTATGTAAAATGAAAGACCGCACCCAAATGGATGCGGTCAACATCAAAATCGAATGGTAATTGTAGTTCCCTTTCCGGGAGTACTTTCCAGGCTGATTTTTGCATTGTGGTAGGCAACGGCATGCTTGACAATGGAAAGGCCCAAGCCAGTACCGCCGGAAGCTTTGGAGTGGCTCTTATCCACCCGGTAGAAGCGTTCAAAGATCCGATCCTTATGTTCTGCCGGTATGCCGATACCGGTGTCGCTGACAACCAGGCGATTATTTTCTGCGTGGATCGTCACGCTGCCGCCGGGAACATTGTACTTGATGGCGTTGTCGCAGAGATTGTAAATGATCTCCTGGAGCATTCTGCGGACACCTCTGATCATAAGTCCATTACCGGTCACATCGATTTTCACATTCTTCTCCGCCGCGCTGGGGGTCAGGATCTCTTTTACATCTTCCGCCAGTGCAAGCATATCCACCTGTTCGGTGGGAAGCTCCACACCTTCATCCAGCTGAGAAAGGCGGATGATATCCTCGATCAGATTGACCAGACGGGAAGCTTCCTTGCGGATATGCCCAATAAATCGGGGCTGATCCGCCTCTTTCACCATACCGCTTTCCAAGAGCTCCGCACTGCCGATAATGCCCTGCAAAGGGGTTTTCAGCTCATGGGACACATTGGCGGAAAATTCCCGGCGCATCTGCTCTGCGTTCTGGGATTCCGTTACGTCCACCGCCAGAATCACCGCGCCAAGGAGCCTCCCCTCAGACTGGATGCTGCTCATGTCAAAGCGGTAGGCTCTGCCATCCAGTTCCTGTACCGTGCTTCCGTGGCCATGATCCAAAGCGTCGTTCAGTGCCTGCCGCAGTGCATTACTGCGGTTTATCTGGAAGAAGCTGCTGCCCACGCAGGTTTCTTCTGCCCGGAAGATTCGTAAAGCCGCGGTGTTGATGGAGCGGATATGGGTCTCCTTATCCAGCACCACCAGCCCCTCCTGCATATGGGAGGTGATCTGAATGAATTCATCGGTCTTATGCTGGAGTTTGCGCATCTGGGCATTGATCTGCAGATGCTGCTGGTTGATCCGGCGCAGCAGGGGGGAAAGTTCTTCGTAAGTATTGTTGGACAGCGGATGCTCCAAATCCAGCTGGTTCATTGGTTCCACAATATTCTTTGCCATTCTGCGGGCAAGAATCAGGGAGAGTCCGATGGCAAGCACAGCAACGAGAATAATGGGCCAAAGCAGATCCATCATCAGCGCCCAGGCGGATGCCTGATTGGCAGAAATACGCAGCACCGTTCCGTTCGTTAAGCGCCGTGCTTCATAATAGGTCTGCTCGGTCAGCGTAGAAGAGTTTCGCACCGCACTGCCGGAGCCGGCGGCGAAGGCTTCCCGGATTTCTTCCCGGTCAGCATGGTTTTCCATGGTACTCTCATCCACCCGGCTGTCGAACAGCACAGTGCCATCGATATCGATCCAGGTCACACGGAAGCGGTCGGCTTCCACATTTTCCAGGAAGGCATTGCCGTACTGCTCCGTACCGGTGACCGCAAGGCTCAGTTCATCCTTCAGCTGCTGTACCTGCACCCCGGTGAAGTGGTTGTACAGGACGCCCATCACGATGCCCAGAGAACACAGCAGAACCACTACCGCGACAAATACCGTGGAGCGGAAGATTTTACTTGTCATAGCCACTCTCCAGTCGGTAGCCAACATTTCTGACGGTTTCAATGATATGGCCGTAGCTGCCCAGCTTCTGCCGCAGGGTTCGGATGTGCATATCCACAGTCCGGGTTTCTCCCGCATACTCTGTGTTCCACACGGAAGAGAGCAGCTGCTCTCGTGTAAACGCAATACCCGGCTGAGAGAGGAACAGATGCAGAAGCGCATATTCCTTATAAGTCAATATCACCCGTTCCCCGTCGATGGTGACGGTATGCTCGTCGGGATTCAGCACCAGGCCGTCCAGCTTCAGCAGCGTGGAGGATTCTTTTGGCCTGCACCGGCGAAGCACAGCCTTCACCCGGCTGACCATCTCCATGATGCCAAAAGGCTTGACGAGGTAATCGTCCGCCCCCAGGTCCAGGCTCTGAATTTTATCGTATTCCGTACCCTTGGCGGTGGCCATGATCACAGGAATGTCCTGGAATTCCTCGGTCTGCTTCATCATCTTCAGCAGCGTGACGCCGTCCTTGCCCGGGAGCATCACATCCAGAACCACCAGTTCCGGTTTTTCGGACTGCAGCGCATTCCAAAAGCTGTCACCGTCTTCAAAGCCTCTGGCTTCAAATCCGGTAGAAGTGAGCGCGTACACTTCAATATCCCGGATACTGGAATCATCCTCTACACACCAGATCATCCCGATCCCTCCTTGCTTTTTTCTAAATAATAGCGATTTCAGCGGCAAAATTCAAGATTTCAGAGGGACTTTACATATATTTTACTTACTGACAGTCCTTATGGACTCCGGTGACGGAAAATTCCACCCATTCGGCAATGTTTGTGCAGTGGTCGCCGATCCGCTCAAAATACTTGGCGATCATTAATAGATCCAGCGCATACTCACCCTGAGAAGAATCTGCAGCAATAATAGCAATGATGCCCTTCCTGACCTGAGCGAAATAATCGTCCACCACGTCGTCGTGGGCCATAACCTTTCTTGCCAGCTCCGGATCCTGCTTCACATAGGCATCCACCGCTTCCGTGACCATAGCCTGGGCTGCTTTCGCCATTTCCCGGATCTTGGGATACTTTTCGTCGGGATGGGCATTCATGTAGGGAACAATTTCCACAATATCCTCTGCCTGATCGCCGATCCGCTCCATATCGGTGATCATTTTCATGGCGGCGCTGATCTGCCGCAGGTCCCGGGCTACCGGCTGCTGCCGCAGGAGCAGCTTCATGCAGATGGTCTCGATGGTGCGTTCACTTTCGTCGATCTGTGCGCCAATGGTGTTCACCTTATGAACCAGTTCTTCATTCCATTCCGTGAGCGCATGGGAAGCCAGGGCGATGATCTCCTCGCAGGAAGCGCCCATAACGGTCAGTTCCCGGTTTAATTCATTCAGTTGTTCCTGAAACAAGTCTCTCATATTAACCAAACCTTCCTGTAATATAATCTTCGGTACGCTGATCCCTGGGCTGGGAGAACATGGCTTCAGTTTCGCCGTACTCCACCAGATCGCCCAGCAGGAAGAAAGCGGTCTGATCGGAGATACGGACAGCCTGCTGCATATTGTGGGTGACGATAACGATGGTGTAGTCCTTCTTCAGTTCCATAGCCAGGTCCTCGATTCGGGAGGTGGAAATGGGGTCAAGAGCAGAGGTCGGCTCGTCCATCAGCAGCACTTTCGGTTCCACCGCCAGCGCCCGGGCAATGCAAAGCCGCTGCTGCTGACCACCGGACATGCCCAGTGCATTCTTCTTCAGCCGATCCTTTACTTCGTCCCAAATAGCTGCGCCACGGAGCGCCTTTTCGACAATGTCATCCAGCTGCGCCTTGTTGGTAATGCCGTGGGTACGCGGACCATAGGCGATATTATCGTAAATGCTCATGGGGAAGGGATTGGGCTTTTGGAACACCATGCCCACTTCTTTGCGGAGGTTGTTGACATCCGTTTCAAAGATATTCTGACTGTTATACATGACCTCTCCGGTGATCTTTACGGAGGGAATCAGGTCGTTCATCCGGTTCAGGGTTTTCAAAAAGGTGGACTTACCGCAGCCGGAAGGTCCGATCAGCGCGGTGATGCTGTGTTCCGGAATCTCAATATTGATATTTTTCAGTGCCTGGAAATTGCCGTACCACAGGCACAAATCTTTTGCAGAAATAATACTCATGCTTTGTTTTTCCTCTCGAAGTATTTGCCAATCAGAGTAGCACTCAGATTGACCAGCAGGGTCAGAATCATCAAAATGGCTGCGATGGCAAAGGCGACTTCAAAGTTGCCTTCTTCCGTTGCGTAAACATAAAGCGCCACAGTCAGTGTCGCACCGGAGGAGAATAACCCCTCAAAGAACCCATTCAAAGCATGGGCAAATCCGGCAGTGAACAGCAGTGCGGCGGATTCGCCCACGATCCGGCCCACAGACAGAATGCAGCCGGTGATGACGCCTTCCACGCAGTTGGGCAGCACCACCGTGCGGATCACGCGCCATTTGCCCGCACCCAAACCGAACGCACCCTCCCGGTAGGATTGGGGTACGGTTTTCAAGCTTTCCTGGGTGGTGCGCATAATGGTTGGCAGATTCATGATCACCAGCGTCAAAGCGCCTGCCAGCAGGCTCTTGTCCAGATCCAAAAACAGGCAGAAAAACAGAGAACCAAACAAGCCGAAGATAATGGATGGAATGCCGGACAGGGTTTCCGCCGCATACTCGATCATACCCACCAGCCGCTTGTTGGCGGCATATTCCGTCAGGTAGATGGCCGCGCCCACACCCAGGGGCAGCACAAACAGCAGCGTGGTCAGAATGATGTAGAGGGTGTTGAGAATATCCGGCAGGATACCGACTGTGCCCCGCAGATAACTGGGTTTGGTTGACAGCAGCTCCCAAGTGATATTGGGCACACCCTTGACCAGTACATAACCAAGCAGGAACAGTGTCAGCGCAGCGGTGATCCCGGCAGCAAGCCACATGAGAACTCGCATGGCCCAGATATATACGTTTCTTTTCTTCATAGCATAACTCTAATGATGGCCATCAGGATCAAAAGGCTTCCCGCAGCCAGCAGATAATAAGGCTTTCCCCGAAGGGTCCAGCGGAACTTTCTTTTCTTTCCAACAGTTCTCATTTCTTTTCTCCCTTCAGGAAGAAGTTCAAGGTGGCATTGATCAGCATGATAAACAGGAACAGCACCAGTGCGATGGAGAACAGTGCCTCCCGGTATAGCCCGTCCGCGTAACCCATGCCGCTGGAAACGGCAGTAGTCAGGAAACGGACACTTTCAAACGGCTTCGGCATGTTTGCCACATTGCCGGATACCATCATAACAGCCATGGCTTCTCCAATGGCTCTGCCCACACCCAGCACCACGGCAGTTGCGATACCGCTCTTGGCCGCCGGTACACTGACCCGGAACCAGGTTTCCTCCGATGTTGCGCCCAGCGCCAGAGACGCGTCCTCGTACTCTTTGGGAACAGCATCCAGGGCCGTAATGGAAACCTTGATGATGGAGGGCAGGATCATAATGGCCAGCACGATCATCGCAGCCAGCAGGCTGGCACCGTCCGGCAGTTGGAAGATCTCCCGGATACCGGGCACCAGCACCATCATGCCTACCAGGCCATAGACAACAGACGGAATGCCTGCCAGAAGACTCACCGCAGCGGACATCCATTCTTTGACCCGTTTGGATGCTTTCTTGGACAGATATACAGCCGTGAAGAATCCAATGGGAACGCCGATCACCAGCGCTCCGGCTGTACCGTAGATACTGGACAGAATAAAGGGCAGAATGCCGTACCGGGGATCAGATGCTGCCGGATCCCAGACCTTACCGAAGAGGAAATCCCACAATCCGATCTCCAGAATGGCAGGAATGCCGGAAATCACCAGATACACCGTGATCAGCAGCACACAGGCCACGGTCACCAGGCCCAGAATCAGAAAAATGCCGTGTACAGCACGCTCAAATACTTTGTTGCTTTTCATAGATTCACCTTATGGATGCACAGTAAGCGGCGATTTTCACCGCCGCATTACCTGTTTAGTTGGCAGGTACAACACCGGCTGCGGTGATGATCTCGTAAGCAGCGGAGGATGTTGCAAAGTTGAAGAATTCTTCAGCGGTTTCGCTCAGTTCCACACCGTCCTTGGTGACCAGCACGAAGGGACGCTGCACGGCATAGCTGCCGTCCTTGATGGATGCCTCACTGGGGGCAACACCGCCCACAGAGATTGCCTTGACAGTGTCCTTGACAGAGGACAGGGAAACATAGCCGATGGCATTGGGATTCTCAGCCACAGCGGTCAGCACTGCGCCGTTGGAGGTCAGCTCCTGGCGGTAAACGCAGGTGCCTTCAGTATCGGTGATGGACTCAAAGCCGTCGCGGGTGCCGGAGGACTCCTCGCGGCCGATACAGACGATCTCGCCGTCGCCACCGCCCACTTCGCTCCAGTTGGTGATCTCTCCCTTAAAGATGGCGGAGATCTGCTGAAGCGTCAGGTCAGCAACAGAATTGTCGGTGTGTACGATGATGGCAATGCCATCGATTGCCAGGATGGTCTCCTTCAGGCCCTCAGCCTTTTCGCTGTCCTTCAGATACCGGGAGGACAGGCCGATGTCGCAGGTACCGTCCTTCACGGCCTTGATGCCGGTGCCGGAACCGGTGGCGTTGTAGGTGAAGTTCGCTCCGGTGTCTTCCATGAAAGCCTCGCCCAGAGCATTGATCACCTTCTGCATGGAGGTGGAGCCGTCGGTGGATACGGAAGCGGTTTCCTTGCCGCCGCAGGCAGCCAGACTCAGTACCAGCACGCAGGCAAGAATCATGCAAATTAACTTTTTCATAAGTGATTTCTCCTTGATTTTGGATTCGGATTGATTCATCCTTATGGCTTCATCATATCCAAATCATGTAAAATCCAAAAGACAAGGTGTGTAAAATGATTGTCAAGTTTCATCTGCGAAAAACAAAAAACCATAGCGACCCTTAGGGATTAGATCACTATGGTTGTATCATGGGATCGAGTGGAAGGCCACTGGGCTTCCACTCTAAAATCGTTCCAATCCCTAAGATGCTTTTTCCCATGGCCCTGCCCTCTTGAGTGCTGCGGAAACCTGGTCGGATGAGGGATTCGATTTAATCAAAGTGTCGATTCCGTCGAGCCGGAATCGAGCAGATGTCCACCGGACATCTGCATTTAGATTGGTTCGAATCCCTCCCATCAGCAAAATTAAAAACCCAACCACGGATGTGGTTGGGTTTTTAATGGCAGAGGATGAGGGATTCGAACCCCCGCGAACGGAGTCAGAGTCCGGTGTGCTACCGTTACACTAATCCTCTATGCAACGGTGTTATTATATCCATTTGTGGCTAAATGTCAAGCATAGATTTCCCATTTTTACGAAAAATATTCTCCCGACACACAATTTTAAAGGAGTGGCGCTGCCAATGCGGCGCCACTCCTTTAATGGATCATCTCACAAATCTCTTTTTCGCAGCAGGCAGGACTGCCAGGCAGCAGGCACTGACCAGCATCAGTACAGCCGCAATACCCAGGGCACTCTCATCGCCGGTCTGGGGGTTCGTCAGATCCGCCGTGCAGTAATCGCATACCTTATCCTCGTTGCCGTCATAGTGGCCCAGAGCAGGAATCTCCTCCTGGGCCACGAGGACTTCACCGCAGACATCGCAGTGCTTACCCTCGGTCAGGCCGGTCTCGGTGCAGGTGGGCGCAATACCCTCATCCACCACTTCCGTATGACCCAGGGCAGGAACCTCCTCCTGGGCCACGAGGACTTCACCGCAGACATCGCAGTGCTTACCCTCGGTCAGGCCGGTCTCGGTGCAGGTGGGCGCAATACCCTCATCCACCACTTCCGTATGACCCAGGGCAGGAACCTCCTCCTGGGCCACGAGGACTTCACCGCAGACATCGCAGTGCTTACCCTCGGTCAGGCCGGTCTCGGAGCAGGTGGGCTCCACAGCCTCATCCACCACTTCTGTATGACCCAGGGGGGGAGCCTCCTCCTCCTGGGCAACGAGGATTTCACCGCAGGCGCTGCAGTGCTTACCCTCGGTCAGGCCGCTGGTGGTGCAGGACGCAGGCACGGCCTCGTCAACGACCTCGGCATGGGGGAGCATATCCGTTGTGTATTCGCGGACCTGCTCCTCTGCCCAGTCCACATCAAAGGTGGCTACATATTTGGCATAGCCCTTTTCGGTGCAGGTGGCTTCCCTGTTTTCCGCCAGTACGGCAGTAACCGTTTCTATATCTTCCATTCCGCAGCCGTTCCTGCAGTGCCGATTTGCCGTGACGGAGTAGCCGGAACCGTTATACTCCCATAAATAGGAAGCATCGGACCAGGCATGCTTATCCGGATCGGGCTGCTGGGTTCCATACATCAGACTACCGCACACCGCGCAAATCTCCGGATCCATACATGTATCAGAACCCGGAATCGCCACACAGAATTCAAATCCGCCGACGATCGAATAACATATCATACAGCTCTGATGATGGATATCTCTCCCCTCCTCATCAAACATGGGATACCAGACAATATCCGTGTTGCCGCAGTCGGGGCAAGAATCCACCATTTCACCTTCGGCATGGGCAGTTGTAACAGGCAGGACACAGCACAGCAACAGCAAGGCTGTAAGCAGGCAAATGGTTCTTTTCATAAATATGCACCTCCGCAATTGATTTCTGCACACAGTGTAACATGTTCTTTGCTGCATTGCAAGAAGGTAATTTAAATTTTCTCCAAAAAATGGCAGAGGCCATAGGCCTCTGCCATTTTTACGGTTGCGTTACTTTACAGGCTTCCAGATGGTGAGAGTTCTGGGATTCACGGTCAGCACACCTGCTTCCAGAGAAGCGGAGCCGAAGGAATGGACCAGCTCGTACTTGCCCTCCACCTCAAAGGTCTTGGTTTCCATGCCGGGGTTCACGGCCAGCAGGTATTCACCACGCTTGTAGACAATCAGCTTATCGTTTTCCTTGGCGTAGAGCACCTCAAAGGGGGTGTAATTGCCCAGGTCGGGATGGGCCTTGCGCAGAGCCAGGACCTTGCGGACATGGTTCAGCATGGAATCGGGATCAGCTTCCTGAGCAGCAACGGTTGCTTTGCCGGGGTTGGGATCCACAGGCAGATAGATGTCCTTAGTGTCAGCGGTGGAGAAGCCCAGATTGGCGGAATTATCCCACTGCATGGGGGTACGGGAACCGGTACGGTGGTAGCCGCCCTCCTTGGTGGGGGTCCAGCGATAGGCCATGCCGATCTCGTCGCCGTAGTAGATGAAGGGCGCGCCGGGCATGGTCAGCAGGAAGGCGAAGCCCAGCTTCCGGTCCTCTTCGCAGAGGTTGAAGGAGGTGCGCTTGCAGTCGTGGTTGCCGGTGATCATGCAGTACAGGCCCTCGCCACGCTTTTCGTACTTGGGCAGGAAGTCCTTCAGGAAGCCCATGGGGTCGTTGTCGGATGCGTGGTTGAAGTAGCTGTTCTCGGTGGTGACGTTGCCGTCCTTATCCATCTGGTAGTAGCGGACCAGGTGGGAATAGCTGTTGCCGTACCAGTCCAGGCAGAAATCCATGTCAAAGCCGCAGTTCAGGGCGCAGCCGGGGTTGTTCCACTCGGAAACCAGGGCCATATCGGGATAGTCCTTGCGGACATCGGAAGTGACATCCTTCCAAACCTCCATGGTGCCCAGCTTTTCCTCGCCGTCATTCTTGACCAGGGAGTCGGCCATGTCCACCCGGAAGCCGTCGGCACCCTTTGCCATCCAGAAGCGCATCACGTCCTTCAGAGCCTCACGGGTTGCCAGAGGGGCGGGGGCATCGATGGGCATCTGCCAGTTGGGCTCGTGGATTTCCCGGTAGCCGTAATTCAGGGCAGGCTGGCACTTGAAGAAATTGATGATGTAGGTGCCGTCCCGGGGCTGCTCGCCGCCGATGAAGGGCATGCCGTCGCCTCGGCAGAAGGCATTCTCGGTCCAGATGTAGCGGTGGGCGTACTCGTCACAGGGGTGCTCCTTGCCGCTCTCGACGAACCAGGGATGCTCCTCGCTGGTGTGGCCGGGCACCAGGTCGATCAGCACATGGATGCCTTTCTCATGAGCCACCTTGAACAGCTCCACAGCATCCTCCATGGTGCCGTAGCGGGGCGCGATGGCCTTGAAGTCCCGGACATCGTAGCCTGCGTCCACGAAGGGGGAGTCGTACCAGGGGTTGATCCACAGAGCGTTGCAGCCGATGCTCTTGATGTAATCCAGCTTGGAGATGATACCCTGGATATCACCGATGCCGTCACCGTTGGTATCGCAGTAGGACTGGGGGTAGATCTCATAGAAAACCGCGTCTTTCAGCCAGGAAGCTGCCATAGTTTATTCCTCCGTATTTTCCTCCCAGGGAAAGGGTTTTCCCTTGAGAACATGGTGTTTGATATAAGAAAAGGTCTCTTTTTCACCTTTTTCTTTCAGCATGGTGAGAATATGCTTCATCTCCCGGTAGGTCCGGGGATGCATGAGCCTGCCGTCCAGACTCCGGTCCAGGTAGGCAGCGGCGGAGCCGTCGGTATACTTCTCCCCTTCGTAGACCCGGCAGGCTGCAATCCGGTCCATAACGGATTCCGCCAGGAATCTGCGGGGCATGGGAACGGACTCATAGCGCTTCGTCTCCCGGTTTAAATCGTTCCAGTATTCAAAGTGGTGCCGGTTTCGGCCCTTGTGGTGAATCCATGCTTCTGAGTAGCCCTTCTCCTCCCGCTCTGCGCCGTTGGGGCTGCGGTTGCCCTGGTAGTATCTGGCGCCTACCCGGAACTCCGTGGGGGTGTACTTGCTCAGGTCATGGGTCAGCCCCTGCCAGTAAAGGCCTACCCGGAAGCAGCCCTTCCGGACCAGCCAGCGGTGGTAGGTAATGGTGCAAAAATGCTGCCATGCTTTCATGGGCCACTCCCCTTTCGTGTGTTTTCCTTATTATAATATTGAAGCCGCAGAAAAGCAAGTGGAAACGTTTCCTGCCCGGAAGTAAATTATCGCTTAGCAGCTCAAAGCCTTCCCCTCTGGGGAAGGTGGCACGGCGAAGCCGTGACGGAAGAGGGCAGCACCATGTAACGAAATATACCGCATTTCGGCGTGTTCTTACCTCTCCCGCCCCCTACGGGGGCACCCTCCCCAAAGGGGAGGGCTTGGCGGCGTTCCACCGCATAAACGATAATTTATCGAAATACCACTTGACAAATGTGGTTGAATGCGTTAAACTTCAAGTATAAGGTTGAATGAATTAGACCAACCAGGAGGTAACGTTTATGGAGACACCGAAGATTTTTGAAAGTGAGTACCGCTTCTGCCTGATCCTGTGGGAGAATGAACCCATCAATTCTACCAAGCTGGCCCAGCTCTGCAAGGAGCAGCTGGGCTGGTCCAAGGCCACCACCTACACCGTCATCCGGCGCCTGGCCGAGCGGGGGGTGCTGAAAAACGAGAATGCCACCGTCACTTCCCTGGTATCCAAGGCCCAGGCCCAGGAATCCCGGCTGGAGGAGATGGTGGAGGAGACCTTTGAGGGAAGCCTGCCGGCCTTCATCGCCGCCTTTTCCCGGAGCAAGAAGCTGACGGCGGAGGATGTGGCTCAATTGCAGGCCCTCATTGACGACTTCAAGGAGGGATAAGCCATGACCGAATTGTATTCCGCCCTGCTGAAAGCCAGCTTCCAGGGCAGCATCGTGATTGTGGCGGTGCTGATTCTGCGGCTGCTGCTGAAAAACGCCCCTAAATCCGTATTCTGCCTGCTGTGGCTGCTGGCGGGACTGCGCCTTGTGCTCCCCTTCGAGATTGAAAGCAGCTTCAGCCTCCAGCCCCGTTTGGATGAAGCCCCGCTGAGCATTCAGGTGCAGCAGCCGGTGCAGGTGCCGGACATCCTGGTTCAGGAACCGGAGGGACAGCCCCTGGAGGTGCTGCCCCCTCAGACCCCCACCCTGCCGGAGGGGTACCGGGCGCCTGTGCAATCAGATCCCTTCCTTTATAAAGTGGAGGATGGCGCTATCTCGCCCCTTACCCTGACGGACATCGCCGCCTGGGTGTGGCTGCTGGGAATGGGAGTTATGCTCACCGCCAGCGTCGTCAGCTATCTCCGGCTGAAGCGCCGGGTTCGGGAGGCATACCTCATGGAAAACGGCTGCTTCGAGTGCCCCGGGCTGGACACAGCCTTCGTCCTGGGCTTCCTGCCCCCGAAGATCTACCTGCCCATGGGACTCAGCGAAGAGGAAAAGAAATTCATCTTCGACCACGAGAATACCCACATCGCCCGGCATGACCACTGGTACAAGCTGCTGGGCTACGCCGTCTTGAGCATCCACTGGTTCAATCCGCTGGTGTGGATTGCCTATGCCCTGCTGTGCCGGGACATAGAGCTGGCCTGCGACGAGCATGTGGTCAAATACATGAGCCTTAGCGAGCGGAAAGCCTACTCCGCCGCCCTGCTTTCCTGCGGCGGCCACACCGCCGGTCTGGCTGCCTGTCCGGTGGCTTTCGGTGAGTCCAATCCCAAACAGCGGATCCTGAACGTGTTAAACTACAAGCGTCCCGGCTTCTGGATCAGCCTGCTGGCAGTCATTGCCGTGGTCTTTGTAGCGGTTTGCCTGCTGACCAGTCCCGGTGACGAAGAGAACCGGGAGGTGGAAGGAACCCCGGAGGAATGGGTGCAGCAGATCCAGGATACCCTGTACACCATCCAGTCCCCGGACGCCTATGCCATCATCGAGCTGCGGGAGTTCGGCGGCTCCGCCGCCCCCATGGACCAGCACCAGTGCCAGACCTTCCGCTACGGTGAAAACCGGTTCCGCTGGGACACGGAGGAGGGATCCGGAGAATATCAGGGCTGGCTGTGTCTCAACGGAAGCTGTTTCTCCGCCACCGCCCCGGAGACCAGCTTTGACTGGCAGCCGGACACCTCGGAGCATGTCATGCCTGATCCCTGGCTGTACAGCTTTGATTTAAGCCAGAGTGATACCCAGGTGATCTCCCGGCAGGAGACCGATGAGGGCTATACCCTGCGGCTGCTGGTGAAGGAGCCCTATGAAGACGCCTGGATCCAGACAGAAGAATACTATGTGGACTTCTGCTTCGACCGGGAGAACAATTTCCTCCGGGCGGTTCATCATGCGGAGACCATGACCCTCACCGTCACCACCCAGATGCTGCGCCAGGACCTGCCCGGCTCCTCCATCCGCTCCACCATCGAGGACTATGCCGGTTCGGGCATCGCCGCCCTGTTTCCAGGCGTATGGGAGGGCGAAACGGTGGTCACAGGAATCGGTGTTCCCAACCCCAGCCGGGAAACTCACGATGTGAAGCTGATTCTGAACACCGACGGCACCGGCTCCTGGGAATTCAGTCTGGACGGTGAACTTATCGAAGGTCTGAACCACAGCTTCACCTATCGTGTGGAGGGGGACGAGCTGCTGTTTCAATACGCGCCCAATGGTGAGGAATGGGTGCCCTTCCAGCTCACCCAGGATACCCTTCACCTGGAAGGAAGCTACAACATAACGCTGCACAGAGCTCCGGAAACCATTCATCGGGAAGACAGAACCAGGAAAGGCTACCTGGCCCTGTGTCAGGACGCGCTGGATGCCTATCAAGCCCAGGGAAGCTGGCACATTCAGGCAGTGTACACCTATGAAAATCGGCCCGCTGCCACCCGAAGCGAAATGGATATCTGGGAGGACCAGGGGCGCTGGTATCGGGTCACTCAAATGGAGCTTGCCGACGGCAATCAGCAGACCCGGGGCTATCTTAGCGACCAGGACGTACAGTACACCTTCTTTGTCAGCGGAAAATACTATCCGGAATTCCGCAGATGGTCCCTGGCGGAGGCGGATCAGCAGTGGTATCCCTACTGGCTCCCCCGGTTCCGGTTTGATGATGTCATCATCAGCCAGGTTCTCCGGGAAGAAACCGAAAGCGGCATGATCATCACGACGGTTCTGGACCCCACCGCAGCCGGAGCGCAATACACCCAGCTGAATATCCGCTGGCACCTGGACAACCAGGGAAATCTGGTACATGTGGAGCGCTATGAGCAGTTCACCACCACGGAGGACGGTGAAACCTTCCTGATGGGGATCCATATGGACATCTCCCTGATCGCATCCAACACAGATGAGATCCGCGCGGAGATCGACAGTGCCCTGTCCGAGCTTCCCGACAGCATCCGGCAATAAGTAAAACATCTGAAAGAATAACAGGAGCCGCCAGATTGGCGGCTCCTGTACTTTATGCGATGAATTCTCGTTTACAGCAGCAATACCAATCGGCGCAACCGGGGTTCAACTACTGTGTCATTGCGAGGAGCGAAGCGACGTGGCAATCTCCAGTACAGTAGAAGGATGCTGTAAAGTACCAATTAACATCGTATATCCAAGACTTTCGATGTTAAGAACCTTCTTTTGATATCGAAGTACGGTACAGGAGATTCCCACGGGCCTAAAGGCCCTCGGAATGACACGCTTTTCTTGCCTGATTGCATCATAATTACCGCGCCGCTAAACAATCAATTATCTTACGCATTTATAAAGGGCGAAGCCGTGGCTTCGCCCTTTCCTGCTGTTCAGTTAGCCTTCCGCAACGACGATCTCGGAAACCTTCAGGCCGGGATTGCGGCGGTTGGTAAAGTCGATGGCCCAGTAGCTGGAATAGACCAGCAGGCTGCGGCCCCGGTAATCCTCCAGCAGTTCCGCGTCAGAACCCAGGTTCAGGTCGCTCAGGTCGCCGGGATACGCGTCAATCAGGCGAATTTCCTCGTAGGGCAGAGTCTCCATCCGCAGGTCCACGCCATACTCGTTCTTCATCCGGTACTGGAACACTTCCAGCTGCAGCACGCCCACGACACCCACGATGACCTCCTCCATACCGGAGTTGGGAACCTTGAAAATCTGGATGGCGCCCTCCTGGGCGATCTGCTCGGTACCCTTGACGAACTGCTTGCGCTTCATGGAGTCCTTGGCGGACACCCGGCAGAAATGCTCGGGGGCGAAGGTGGGGATACCGGAATAGGTGAACTTCTTGCCGGGAACGGTGATGGTGTCGCCGATGGCGAAGATGCCGGGATCAAAGACGCCGATGACGTCGCCTGCATAGGCCTCGTCCACGATCTCACGCTCCGCGGCCATCAGCTGCTGGGGCTGGGACAGGCGCATCTTCTTCTTGCCCTGGACATGGTAGTATTCCTTATCCCGCTCGAACTTGCCAGAGCAGATACGCATGAAGGCCAGGCGGTCCCGGTGGGCCTTGTTCATGTTGGCCTGGATCTTGAAGACGAAGGCGGAGAAGCCGGGATCAAAGGTATCCACCACGCCCTCATCGGACACTCTTGCCAACGGAGGGGGCGTCAGCTTCAGAAAGTTCTCCAGGAAGGGCTCAATGCCGAAATTGGTCAGAGCGGAGCCGAAGAACACAGGAGAAAGCTGGCCGCAGCGGACAGCCTCGAAGTCCATTTCCCGTCCGGCGGACAGCAGCTCCACATCGTCGATGAGCTGCTGGTGCTTGCTCTCACTGTCCAGAAGCTGGGCAACCTGGGGATCGTACAGGTCGATCTCCTGCTTGGCGGCCTTGGCCTTGCCGTTGAGGCCGGAGAAGAAGATCAGCTGGCTCTTTTCCCGGTCATAGACACCCTGGAAGTCCTTGCCGGAGCCGATGGGCCAGTTCATGGCGTAGGTCTCAATACCCAGCTCCCGCTCCACTTCATCCAGCAGGTCGAAGGGGTCCTTGGTGTCCCGGTCCATCTTGTTGATGAAGGTGAAGATGGGGATGTGGCGCATGGCGCAGACCTTGAAGAGCTTCCGGGTCTGGGGCTCCACGCCCTTGGCGCCGTCGATGACCATGACGGCGGAGTCGGCGGCCATCAGGGTACGGTAGGTATCCTCAGAGAAGTCCTGGTGGCCGGGGGTATCCAGAATGTTGATGCAGAAGCCATCATACTGGAACTGCATGACGGAAGAGGTGACGGAAATACCGCGCTGCTTCTCGATCTCCATCCAGTCGGAGGTGGCGGCACGGGAATTTTTCTTGCCCTTGACAACACCGGCCTGGGCAATGGCACCGCCGTAGAGCAGGAATTTTTCGGTCAGGGTGGTTTTACCGGCGTCGGGGTGGGAGATGATGGCAAAGGTCCGGCGGCGGCTGATTTCTTGTACTAAGTCAGACATAGTTTCCTCCATAAGATTTTGTATTGAAACCTTAATTCGGGTTACGGGGGAAAGTGAACGCCCATAAAAACCTCCAAAAAGGCACGTAATTTTCTCAAACTAATTTAGTTTATCATATTATTTTTGAAGTTACAAGAGGAAAAATGGATTTTTCACGCCGCCTTGCTTTTTTCCAAAAATTATGCTAAAGTGGTAAAAATATACGCATGGGGGAATTCTCATGAAAAAATTACTGATTTGCTTGTTGATCCTTGCGATTCTGGCTGCCGCTGCCTGGTTTTTCCGGGATCCCATTCTGGATTTCCTGCCCATTGACCAGAGCGGCTGGCAGACGGAGGACGGCAGTATCCGTTACCTGAATGAAAAAGGTGATCCCGTAACCGGCTGGCAAAATCTGGACGGCAACACCTACCGCTTCTCTGCCGAGGGCATTGCCTGCACCGGATGGCTGGAGGAAAATGACAACCGGTTTTATTTCGACCAGTCCGGTGTTCTCCTCCGGGGCTGGCAGACTATTCAGGGGAAACGCCACTATTTTGACCCGGAGGGCAGACTTTGCTGCGGATTTCTGGAGGAGGACGGCAAGCGCTTCTATCTGGACGAGAACGGCTCTCCTGTTTCCGGCTTTTTCGCGGAGGGAGAAAACACCTATTTTGTCATGGAAAGCGGCCAAATTCTCTCCGGTTGGCTGAGCTTTGCCGAAGGAACCTACTATCTGGAGGAAACCGGTACCATTCACACCGGCTGGCTGGATGAGGGTGGTAAGCGCTATTACTTCGGCGAACCGGACGGTGCCATGTCCACCGGCTGGGTCGATACTCCCGAGGGGACGATCTTTATTGGCAGCGACGGCACCATCACGACCGGTCTTACGGAAATCGACGGTGTACTCCGGGGCTTTGACGACTCCGGCATTCTCCTTTCCGGTTGGGCTGAACTGGAGGGTCAGCGCTACTATTTTAATGCCGACGGCACCGCCGGACAGGGCTGGGTGGAGGAAAACGGTCTGCGTTACTATATCCGCGAGGACGGAACCCCTGCTGTAGGCAAGCTTGTCATTGAGGATCAGGCCTATTTCTTCAGCTCCACCGGTATGAATTTCATTCTGGTCAACCCCTGGTACTCCCTGCCGGAGGGCTTTGAGCCGGAATTGACCAACGCCCACGGTGCCCGACTGGATCCCGTCTGCCAAGACGCTCTGGGCAAGATGCTGGAGGACTGCCGTGCTGCCGGTTTCAATCCCCGGATCGTATCCAGCTACCGTTCCATCGCTGACCAGCGGGTGAACCTGCAAAACATGATTGAATCAATGAACGGCAATTACGCCGCCGCCACCAAAATCGTGGCAGTACCCGGTACCAGCGAGCATCACCTGGGCCTGGCCTTTGACATTGTGGACAGCAGTTATCCCAAGCTGAACCACCAGCAGGCCGAAACGCCTGCTCAGAAATGGCTTATGGAACACTGCTGGGAGTACGGCTTCATCCTGCGTTATCCGGAAAACACCACCGAAATCACCGGAATCATCTGGGAGCCCTGGCACTACCGTTATGTAGGTGTGGAGATGGCCCTGGAGATCCGCGATCTGGGCGGCATCACCCTGGAGGAATATATTGATGCGCTGACCAACGACGGCACCACCTGCGGAGGCAAAGCCCCTGCCGATGAATAAATGACAACGGACTCCCCACCGGGGAGTCCGCTTTTTGCTTTACAGGACTTTTTCCAGGACCTTTACCAGGGCTTCCATACCCTCCCGGTCCGCTTCCGTAAACCGGCCCACATTGGGGCTGTCGATATCCAGCACGCCCCAGATCTTGCCGTCCACATGGATGGGCACCACGATTTCGGAATTGGAGGCACTGTCGCAGGCGATATGTCCGGGGAATTCGTGAACATCATACACCAACTGCGTCTTGTCCTCCGCCACAGCGGTGCCGCAGACGCCCCGGCCCACGGCAATCTCAATGCAGGCGGGCTTGCCCTGGAAGGGGCCCAGCACCAGGATGCCCTTTTCCATCTTGTAAAATCCGGCCCAGTTGATATCCTTCAGGTTCTGCCAGATCAGGGCAGAGGCGTTGGCCAGGTTGGCAACCTCGTGGGGCACACCCTCGGTCAGGGCTTCCAGCTGGGCGCAGAGCAGTTTGTAGTTAGTCATTGGAGGTTCCTCGCTTCCTTTTGGAATTCATTAACGTTTAGCTTACTATGGTTGCTGTGGCGCGGGAGCGCCCAAAAGGCTTC
Source organism: Oscillospiraceae bacterium (assembly GCA_015067615.1). Classification (GTDB taxonomy): domain Bacteria; phylum Bacillota; class Clostridia; order Oscillospirales; family Oscillospiraceae; genus Faecousia. The sequence goes on along the minus strand of SVMD01000021.1, from coordinate 3,876 downwards.
CCCTGGGGGAAGGCTTTGTTTCGCTAAACGATCATTTATCTTCCCACTATTCTACTGCAACCGCATTCCATTCGCAATCCAAAAACTGGATTTTTATCCTGTCGGCCCCAATTTTTTCGACATTTTCAGTGTTTACCCTTTTCAATCGGCGGCATATTAAGAGGGCAGAGAAAAAAGGAGGGCAGACAATATGAAACGATGGCTTAGAACCATTTTTATTTTGATGGTTTTCTTCTTTACCGCACCCCAAAATGCCCTGGCAGCCCAGCTTCTGATCCCCGGGGGACAGCTGGTGGGGCTGGAGCTGACCAACGACACGGTAACCGTAGCCGCCTTTGACGACAGCTGCGGCGCTGCCGCCCGGGAAGCGGGGCTGCAGATCGGGGATCAGCTTCTTTCCGTGAATGACCGTGAGGTCACCTCAGCAGAGGATGTGCGCCGGGCGCTCCGGGACTGCGCTGACACGGTTTCCCTGACCGTGCTGCGGGGCAGCAAAAAAATCGGGCTTACCCTGGCCCCGGCCCGGACCAATGAGGGAAAGCGTCTTGGGGTCTACCTGCGGCAGGGCATCGCCGGGGTGGGCACCGTGACCTTTTACGACCCGGAATCCAATACCTTCGGAACCCTGGGCCACGGTGTCAATGACAGCGGCGGCAATCTCCTGAAATCCTCGGAGGGCAGGGCCTGCGACGCATCCGTTGCCTCGGTGAAAAAAGGCAGGGCCGGGGACCCGGGACAGCTCCGGGGCAATGCCGATGGAAACGCGCAGTTCGGTCAGATCACAAAAAATACGCCCCATGGTGTTTTCGGCGAAAGCCGGAAGGGCATCGCCGGAGAGCCCCTGCCCATCGCATCCTACGCCGATGTGCATACCGGTCCCGCCACCATCCGCTCCACCGTGGAAGGTGACACGGTTCGGGAATATTCTGTGGAAATTATGAAAATTTATCCGGAGGACCGGCCCGACGGACGGAATTTCCTCATCAAAGTCACCGACCCGGCACTGCTGAAAGCCACCGGCGGCATCGTCCAGGGCATGAGCGGCAGTCCCATCATCCAGGACGGCAAACTCATCGGCGCTGTTACCCATGTCCTTGTAAATGACCCAACCACAGGCTACGGCATCTTCATTGAAAACATGCTGGACGCAGCTGCATAATGGTAGGGCGGGGGCTTGCTCCCGCCGCTTTTTCTTGCAATCCATATCACCACATGATACAATAAAAGAAAAGGACGGTGGGATGGTATGAGGTTAGAACGAATCAAGTGCAAACCGTTAGAGCGCGCAAAAAACCTTTGCGTTTCCCAATCCTATATTGTCGGATGCACAGGGCAAAAAGCCGCAATTATGGACAAACAGCTAAATCTGATTCATACTGTAGAGGGATTGGATTATGTATATTCCGCAGAAGTATCCCCGGATGAAACAAAACTTCTGCTGATTTCCAATGGCAATAGATTTTATATTGTGGATATGCATACATTTGAAAAGAAGCGAATTACAGTCAAAGCGCCTTACAATCACAATTTAGAAGGACAAGGGTGCTGGTCTTTTGACGGGAAAGCCATATTGATCCCTGTGCAGCGAAGTACCGGCTATATCAACAGCACCTTGCGCCGCTACTGCGTAGATGATTTTGATAAATACGAAGATTATTTGGCGGATAAGTATTATATAAATGGCATTTCGAGAATTGATACGAACAATACATATTTTCTGACCGGTTACAACCGGCAGGAAAACAATAGGACTTATTTTATTTACTTTGATGGTACTGCCTTTCGCGAGTTTCCGCTGGAAACTTCCGGTAATATGATTGCACCTACTGCTACAGTGGATATGGAAAAAGGGGTTGTAACGCTCTCGTCTATTGCCGGCTGTCGACAATTCACATTAGAGGGTAAAGCAATCCAAACTATTTCTCACCCCGCCCCCAAAGACAAAACGCTGCGTGCTTCTGATGCATTTATACACTTGTTTGATGGTGATACTGAAAAGCAAAACCGTCTTAAAGAAGTATCCAAATCCTTAGGGTTGGAAGATATTTCAGCACCGGATTACATCACGAAACACGATTTTTCTTCGTGTGGCACCTATATCTATTTGGCATCTGAAAGCGGATTCTATCTGCTTGATGCAAGCACAGGAGATATTCTTGCAACTGTGTCGGAAGAATACGGTGTGCAGAACTTTGAGGAGCTTGCTCCTGGATTTATTGCAATCGCCACATGGACTGGTGTGAAACTGTATAAGCTATGTGATCGGTAACCTGTTTTGAATCAAAGCCTCCGGACGACCGGAGGCTTTTGCTATGCAGATAGAAAAACCGATGGTCCGGTATCGTTCGGAATTTGTCGAAACGGAAAGGAAAATGAAAAGTCTCCTTTTTCGACATTTCATCTATGTCAAGTTAAGGATTGCGTTTGCGGTGAGTGAAAACCTGCTTTTTACCTGCAAATACGCATAAAGACCGAAGAAAAATGCAAAATTCTTTTGTCCCTTACTTGACATCCGCGTGAGCGGCTCACCGATCATTCAGGACGGCAAGCTGGTAGGCGCCGTGACCCATGTGCTGGTGAATTCCCCGGATACTGGATACGGGATATTTATTAAGAATATGCTGGATGCGGCATCATAAGGTAAGCCCACACCGATTTGGTGTGGGCTTTTTCCGTGTAAAACAAACTATGTCTTATTCATCCGTTGAATCATAGACATACATATCAATATCTATCTCCGTTCTTGTTGCGTGACAAAAGTCAATCACATCAAGAGATGGAGCAAGGCATGGGTTAATATCCCCTACGTAAAACGTAGGAACAATCTCTAACACAAAAGAAACATCATTTTCTTCCCGGATTCGATTAAGCAAGGGAATTTTATTCTGCAATGATGAGATAGTCTTTCGCATCTGGTTTTCAACTTCAACATCATATTCCGAACATCTTCCAATTTCCCAAAGAGCAAAATCGTACTTTGTTCCGTTTCGTCGTAAATCTCCAATTTTCCAAGTTTTCTCAGGAGAGAGATTTAATAATTCAGACACCTCGTCGGGGTTAAAATCTCCAACAATCTTAAAATATGTATAGCAACTATTACGAGTGTTCATATATAACCCCCATGCATATTTCATTTTCGCCTTGTGTTATTATAGCATACGCACACTAAATTTCATAGCAGACATTTTACGCTTAAAAAATGTTGTCCATAATGACAATCACTCGTGTCCGGCTCACCGATTATACAGGACGGAAAACTGGTAGGCGCCGTAACCCATGTCCTTGTGAATGACCCAACCATGGGTTATGGCATTTTCATTGAAAATATGTTAGACGCTGCTGCCTAACGGGCGATCGCAGATCGCCCCTACGAACAGAAACGATACACACCGTAGGGGCGAACTGTGTTCGCCCGCTTTTTGTTGCAATTTTCATTGCCCTGTGATAAGATAAGCAAAAAGGAGGCGGTTGTTATGATTGAACAGATTTTGATAATGTCAAATTATTTATTAAGAAAGGGATATATGCATGACAACTGCAAGCAATAAATCTATACCTGTTTATGAACTTGTCGGACAGGTGATGACTGATTTGGGCGCGCACTATGAGATTCTGATTCTTCGTTTTGGGGAATATGAGATCCATGTGAGTTGCTTTGCCCGGATCATCCACAGCGGAAAAATTCTACTTACAACCCAGGATTATCAAAGCTGGGATGAAAAAGACTACAAGCACAATGATATGTACCTCAACATTGCAAAACACGGTGCAACACTGATCGGACAGACTGTTCGTTCTGTTGAAGTATCTAAAGTAAATGACCTGTTTATCGTCTTAGATAATGATGTCCAGATTGAAATATATAGTAGCGATGGG
>SVMD01000020.1 GCA_015067615.1 Oscillospiraceae bacterium | reverse complement strand
TCCTGACGGTGCAGTATCCTAGTCAGGAGGCCATCTTCCAGGTAGGGCCTAAAAATCCTATGAAGGGCACATCGGTGAAGTCCCTGGTGTCTGCTTTTTACGCCCAGTTTAGGGTGGATGCTGGGGGTTAAGGATTCCGGGCGCGCGCCAATGGCATGGCGCATACGACCCGGTTTCCGTGGAGACCGGAAGTTTGTGCGACGACGGCGAATGACCCGAGAGGGTTCCGATCGCGTACGAATCCGGTAAGAACCTGCAAGGCAGTGCGCAGAATCGTGTGCTGTGTGCAGCGTAGCCTGCCTTGAGTGAGCCTGTGGGGAAGGGAGACCAGGTACCTGAGCAATGTGGCCATGTTGCTTGATACTATCGCTCCCGGAAACCAGTCTTGCAAAAGAGGCTAAGATTATGGTTTATCCTGTTGTGGAAATCGCCTAGGCTGTCGTAATGGGGCAGGCAGGGGATTACAGTACGGACTAAGTGGCAATCGGGTATCCGGGCGGGCAACCCCCGGACGCAGGGATCAAATGGAAACGGCCTGTGCGGCAACGGCAGGTTCCCTCCGGTGAAATACAACCCGACCTAAGCCGTAAGATTTATCCTGCCTGCTGCCGTCTTTTTTACTATTATTTGAAAGAGGTAACGATCAAAATGGCAAAAGCCGACCCGGAAGCGAGTAAACGGGAGAGAAACAAGCAAATCAAGTGGGTTGTCACCATCTTCTTTGTGACCATCCTGATCTCCGGCGCAATCACCCTACTGTCCGATATTCTGATGGAAAACAGCTCCATGGCTGTGGCATTTCTGATTTTGCTCGCCATCATTTTTATCGGCATTATTTTTGACATTATCGGTATGGCCGTGGCCACTGCCGACGAAAAGCCCTTCCATGCCATGGCGGCCCGGAAGGTACCCGGCGCCAGAGCTGCTATCCAGCTGCTGCGGAACGCCGAGCGTGTCAGCTCCATCTGTAATGACGTGGTGGGTGATATCTGCGGCGTTGTGTCCGGTTCCGCTTCCGCAACCATTGCGGCTCAGATCCTTACCAATTTTGATTTTTCCTGGCCCCAGGTCGTCTCCCTGCTGATGTCCGCTCTCTGCGCGGGCCTGACTGTGGGCGGCAAGGCCATCGGCAAATCCATTGCCGTCAATTCCTGCACATCCATTGTGCATACCGTAGGCAAGATCGTCTACCGGTTCCAGAACCTCACCGGAGGTTCCAAGAAAAAGAAAAAATAAGTTAGGTTGTGTTGACTTGTGAGCATTATGGAAAACATTCACGGTCACGAAGATCTCGCTGTGTTAACTAATGGGGACCGCAAGGTCCTCTGCGATGAAATTCGGGAATATCTGGTTTCTTCTGTGGCACAGACCGGCGGACATCTGGCGTCCAATCTGGGCGTGGTGGAGCTGACTGTTGCCATTGAAACCGTCTTCAATACAATGCGTGACCGCCTGGTTTTTGATGTGGGCCATCAGTCTTATGTGCATAAGCTGCTGACCGGACGCCAGGCGGATTTTGCACGTCTGCGGCAGTACGGCGGCATCTCCGGCTTCCCCAAGCCCTATGAGAGCGATACCGATGCCTTTGTGGCCGGTCACGCCTCCAGCTCCGTATCCATTGCCCTGGGTATGGCCCGGGCCAGAACCCTGCTGAAGGAGAACTATGACGTGATCGCCCTGCTGGGTGACGGCGCTGCCACCGGCGGCATGGTCTTTGAGGGCCTGAATGACGCCGCTGACAGCGGCGAGCCCATGGTGATTATTTTCAATGACAATGAGATGTCCATCGATAAGAACGTGGGCGGCGTGGCTAAGCACCTGTCCCGGATGCGCACCACGGTCCGTTACCATGGCCTGAAGCGGCGGTACCGGAGCCTGATGAACAAGCTGCCCGGCGGCAAGGCTGTCTATCGGTTCACCAAAAATCTGAAGGACAGGGTCAAGCGAGCTGTCCTCAGCACCACGATTTTTGAAAATATGGGCCTTGCATACCTGGGTCCTGTGGATGGCCACGACCTTTCCGCCCTCATTGATATTCTGAAAATCGCCCGGGATATGCGCTGCCCGGTGGTGGTCCATGTGTTTACCCAGAAGGGAATGGGCTACGCACCTGCGGAGCAGGAGCCCTCCCGGTTCCATGGCATCGGAAAATTTGATCCCATTACCGGCAAGAATCTTTCTGCATCCGTTCCCACCTTCTCCGACAGCTTTGGCCAGACCATGGTATCCCTGGCAGAAAAGGATAAGCGGGTATGCGCCATTACCGCAGCCATGCCAGGCGGAACAGGACTGCTGGAATTCAAGAAAAAATTCCCCAACCGGCTGTTTGACGTGGGTATTGCGGAAGAGCATGCGGTCTCTATGGCCGGCGGCCTGGCGAAACAGGGGATGGTCCCTGTGGTGGCCCTCTATTCCACCTTCCTTCAGCGCAGCTACGATCAGATCATGCAGGACATTGCCCTGATGAAGCTGCATGTGGTCTTTGCCATCGACCGGGCAGGTCTGGTGGGCGAGGACGGCGCCACCCATCACGGTGTCTTTGACGTGGGCTTCCTGCGTCAGATCCCGGGACTTCTGATTCTGGCTCCCGGCAGTATGGAGGAGCAGAGGCAGATGCTTACCTGGGCTGTGGAACGTTATGACGGCTCCGTAGCAGTACGCTATCCCCGGGGCGGCGACCGCTCCTACAGGGAAAGCGCCTGGGACGGCAATACCAACCTGGTCTGCCATCGTCAGGGTAAGGATGTGACCATTCTGACCTATGGCACCATGCTTGACAATGCCCTGGATGCGGCAGACCGGCTGGCGAATCAGGGTATTCAGGCAACCGTCCTGCGGATTATGAATTTGTCCGATCTGCCTGTTGCGGAAATCCGGAGCGCCTGCTGCGGTAAGCATCTGATCGTGCTGGAAGAGGTAAGCGGCGGCACCGGAATTGCGGGAGACCTGGCCCTGCAGCTGGGAGAAGCTGCCCCTGAGCTGATCGTGCATTCCCGGGACCTGGGCAAAAACTTTGTGCCCCATGGTTCTGTAAATAAACTTTATGAGCACTGCGGTGTGGACGGCAAGTCCATCGCGGAATATATACAGGAGGTGCTCAGAAATGAAAATTAAAAAGAGGCTGGATGTGCTGCTGGTGGAACGGATGTACGCCGATACCCGGTCCAAGGCCCAGGCCATCATTATGAGCGGCAATGTCTATGTCAACGGCCAGAAGGCGGACAAGGCAGGAACCTCCTTTGAAGAGACTGTGGAAATCGAAGTCCGGGGCGCAGTCTGCCCCTACGTGAGCCGGGGCGGCCTGAAGCTGGAAAAGGCCCTGCGGGACTTCGGTGTGGATGTTAACGGCTTCGTGTGCAGCGACTCCGGCGCCTCCACCGGCGGCTTTACCGACTGCCTGCTGCAGCAGGGTGCCAGAAAGGTCTTTGCCATCGATGTGGGCTACGGTCAGCTGGACTGGAAGATCCGCTCCGATGAGCGGGTTGTGGTCATGGAGCGGACCAATATCCGCTATGTGACCCCTGAGGACCTGGGTGAGCCCCTGGACCTGTCCGTTATCGATGTGAGCTTCATCGGTCTGGAGATCGTTCTGCCCACCATCAAGACCTTGCTCAAGCCTACCGGCCAGGTGCTCTGCCTGATCAAGCCCCAGTTTGAGGCCGGTAAGGAGAACGTGGGCAAGAAGGGTGTTGTCCGGGATCCCAAGATCCACCAGATGGTGCTGGATAATTTCGTCTCCCTGGTGGACGGCCTCGGATTCAGGATCCTGGGCCTGACTTTCAGCCCTGTGAAGGGCCCCGAGGGCAATATCGAATTTTTGGGTCATCTGTCCCTGGACGACGTGGAGGGCATCCGTCCCGATACCGCTCAGGTGGTGGCAGATGCCCATAAGACTTTAAACTAAGGAGGGATTCACAAGTGAAAAATATCATTTTAACACCGAATCCCTACCGGGATAAGAATTTTCAGACGGTTCGGGACGCTGCCGATGTGCTGAGAGCCGCCGGTGCCAATGTGAAGCTCTGCCTGCCCTTTGAGGTGGACCGGAGCTACGAGCTGCCCCGGGATCTGCGGTTTTCCCGGCTGGACCGGGAACTGAATAACGCCGACGGCGTCATCTGCTTCGGCGGCGACGGCACCATTCTGCACATGGCAAAGACCGCTACCCGCCGGAATCTGCCCATTCTTGGCGTCAATATCGGCACCATGGGCTTTATGGCGGAGCTGGAAAGCACCGAACTGGACAAGCTCTCTCAGCTGGTCACCGGGGAATTTACCCTGGACCGCCGGATGATGCTGGATGTGACTGTCCAGCGGGACCGGGATATCATTTTCCATGATATCTGCTTAAACGATGTGGTGATCACCAAGGGAGCTGTGGCCCGGATCGTCCATCTGTCCGTCCATTGTGACAAGGTACAGGCCATGGAGTGCAGCGGCGACGGCGTAATCATCGCCACCCCCACCGGCTCCACCGCCTACAATATCTCCGCCGGCGGCCCCATTGTGGAGCCTGAGGCAAAGAATATCATCATCACCCCCATCTGCTCCCACGATGTGGGCACCCGGAGCATTGTGGCCTCCGACAAGCGTGTCATCACCACCGAGATCATCCGCAATGCCCGGCGCAACGCTTACTTAAGCGTGGACGGCGGCAAGTCAGTGCGGCTGAATATGGGGGATATTACCACGGTAAAGAAATCCAATCTGGAAACCAAATTGATCCGCCTGAAAGACCGTAGCTTCTTCGATGTGGTCAATTCCAAGTTTAAAATCAACTGAGGGAGGGTACGGCAGTGAAATCTCAGAGACAGGCAAAAATTATTGAAATCATATCCAACACCAACGTGGAGACCCAGGAGCAGCTGCTTCAGGCTCTCCAGGAGGCCGGCTTCAACAGCACCCAGGCCACCATTTCCCGGGATATCAAGGAGCTGCGGATCGTCAAGGAACTGACTTCCTTCGGTACCTACCGCTATACCACCGTGACCCGGGAGCTTTCCGGCACCTTCTCCACCCGCTTAAATTCCATCTTCCGGGAGTGCGTTACCGGCTTTGACTACGCCATGAACATCATCGTGATCCATACCCTGCCGGGTCTTGCGGCTGCGGCTGCTTCTGCCCTGGACGCCATGAAAATGAGTGTGATCCTGGGCACCCTGGCCGGTGACGATACCGTTATGGTGGTCATGCGGGATACCAACGCAGCCGCCGCCTTCTGCGGCGAGATCAAGAGCCTGATGAACTGATCGGCGGAAAGGGGAGAGGGTCATGCTGAGTCTTCTGCATATTGAAAATATCGCGGTCATTGAACGGTCGGACATCTCCTTTGACCGGGGCTTCAATGTCCTCACCGGTGAGACCGGTGCCGGTAAATCCATCATCATTGACGCCATTTCTGCCATATTGGGCGAGCGCGCCTACCGGGACATGATCCGTACCGGCACCACAAAAGCCTCTGTCCGGGCTGTGTTCACCGACGTGCCCCAGCTTTCCTGGTTTGAGGACAACGGCGTGGAATACGATCCGGAGATGGTGATCCAGCGGGAGGTCTACCTGGACGGCAAGAACGTGTGCCGGGTCAATGGCGCCTTAGTCAGTGTGTCCATTCTGCGAAAATTGGGCACCCAGCTGATCAATATTCACGGCCAGCACGATTCTGCCACCCTCTTTGACGAGGCGAACCACCTGCAATTTCTGGATGCCTTTGCGGATAACGAAGGACTGCGGGCAGAATATGCCGAAAAATATGAAGCAGTGGCCAAGCTCCGCCGGGAGATCGACCGCATGACCATGGACGAGGGCGAGAAGCTCCGCCGGATGGAGACCCTCAAATATCAGATCAAGGAAATCGAGAAGGCTGACCTGCACCCCGGCGAGGATGAGGACTTGGAGGAACGGCGAAAGCTCCTGCAAAACTCCGAAAAAATTGCAGACGGCATGAATGACGCAGTGGAAAATCTCTACGGCTCCGACGATGCCGACGGCGCCGCTGCCATGCTGGCCACCGCCGAGCGGGCCCTGGCCCGGATTTCCCGGTTCAGCGACAATATTTCTGACCTGCACCAGCGGGTAGCGGACCTCATGTACCAGGTTCAGGATCTGGCGGAAGAGGTTCGGGACGCCCGGGACGATCTGGCCTACTCCGCCGACGAGCTGGAGGAGATCGAATCCCGGCTGGATGTGATACACAAGCTGCGACGGAAATACGGCGTCACCTGTGCCGACATCCTGGAATATCTGGACAAGGCCAAAAAGGAACTGGATGAGATCGAATTCGCCGATGATCACCTGGAGCGTCTGAAAAAGAAGCTTCATAAGGCGGAAAAGACTGCCTGGGAGGCGGCTTTCGCCCTCCGGGAGAATCGGAAGCAGACTGCTGTTTCCATGTCTCAGCGGATCCTCACGGAGCTTTCTCAGCTGGATATGCCGAGAGTCCAGTTTTCCTGTGAGTTTACGGAAATTGAGCTGACCAATAACGGCGCCGATTCCGTGGCCTTCTATATGTCCGCCAACGCAGGCGAAGCCCTGAAGCCCATGAGCAAGGTGGCCTCCGGCGGTGAGCTGGCCAGAATTATGCTGGCCATGAAGAACGTTCTTGCCGAGCGGGACCAGGTGAACACCCTGATCTTTGACGAGGTGGATACCGGTGTGTCCGGCCGGGCCGCCCAGAAGGTGGCTGAGAAGCTCAGAAGCGTGGCTGCCCACAAGCAGGTCCTCTGCGTGACCCATCTGCCCCAGCTGGCAGCCCTGGCCAATACCCATCTGCTCATCGCCAAGGCCGAGCGTGACGGAAGAACCTATACCACCGTCACCCCCCTGGATATCGAGGGCAGAAAGAAGGAGCTTGCCAGAATCATCGGCGGCACCAATATCACCGAGACCACCCTCAAGAGCGCGGAAGAGATGCTCAGAGTTTAATTTACGAATAAAAACTTGACAAATTACAACTTATTTGTTAGGATTACCACAACTTCATATAACACGTTGATGGGAACAAGTAAGCGTTTCCTTTTCCGCCAGAGAGCTGCCGGTTGGTGCAAGGCAGTGGGAAAAGCCGCCCAAATACCTCCCGGAGTGGCCCTTTTGAAATGACAGTAGGAGGGGACGGGGACCGCCCGAAACAGCGGGAAGTGTTGTTGGACACTGCGAGGGCATGGCCGTGAGGTTATGCCGAACATGAGGTGGTACCGCGTTTTTACGCCCTCTGTCCCTTCGGGGATAGAGGGCTTCTTTATTACAGAGAAAGGAGTGCAGACTATGATGAATGAACCTGTAGATATCCTGAAACTGCATCCCATTCGGAAAACAAAGGAGCAGAAGCATGCCTTCCGGGAAGACATATTGGCCTATGTGAAGGAACTGGGATATGACAGCCATCTGGAAAAAGGCAGCTTTGGGTCTCAGAATATCGTGATCGGTGACCCCAAAACCGCCAAATATTTGGTGACAGCGCATTATGACACCCCGGCCAGCATCGGATTGCCCAACATTCTGACACCCTGCAATCTGCTGACCTTTGTTCTGTGGCAGGTTCTCCTGATCGGCGGACTGCTGCTGGTTTCTGTGGTCCTGGGAGTTCTTGTCTGGTTTGCAACGCATATGAAACCGCTGGCTATGCTTGTGGCCTATGTGCTGTATTTCGGTATCCTGCTGCTTATGCTGCTGGGGCCTGCCAACAAGAGTAATGTCAACGACAATTCTTCCGGCGTCATTACGGTCCTGGAAATAGCCAGAACCATTCAGCATAATCAGCGTAGCAAGGTCTGCTTCGTTCTGTTCGATTTGGAAGAGGCCGGGCTGATTGGTTCTGCCGCATACCGCAAGGTCCATAAGGCCGAGACAGAGAATCAGGTCGTGCTGAATCTTGACTGCGTGGGCGACGGCGATCATATCATTTTCTTCCCTACGAAAAAAGCAAAGAAGAATCCGAAGCTGTTGTCTGATATTCATCGTCTGGGCGGTTGGTTTGGAAAGAAGCATATCCAGCTGAAATGCAAGGGCTTCTATACATATCCCTCCGATCAGCTGAATTTCCCTTTGGGCTTCGGCATTGCCGCATTTCATAGGAAGAAGGGCATCGGCTATTATGTGGACAGGATCCACACGAAAAAGGATATTTATCTGGATGAAACCAATGTGAATCTGCTGCGCGCCGCCCTGATCACCCTGATCTGTGGAAAGGAGAATTGATATGGAAGTGAAGATCACCACCTGCGGCCACGCCTGCTTCATGCTGGCGTGTGACGGCTACCGGACCGTTCTGGATCCCTATGCTCCCGGTATGATCCCCGGTCACCCGGAATTACACCTGGAAGCGGAGGCGGTCTATTGCAGCCATGGTCACGGGGACCACAGCTATACCGACGCTGTGAAGCTTGTGAACTCCGGCAGGGAAGCGCCCTATACGGTTCAGGAGTTTGTGACTGCCCACGATGACCGGGACGGAACCTTACGGGGCATGAACACTGTCCGGATCTTTGATTTTGGCGGCCTGCGCATTGCCCATCTGGGCGATATCGGCTACTTCCCCAACGAGGAATTGATGGAAGCGCTCAAAGGTATCGACTGCCTGATGATCCCGGTGGGCGGCTTCTATACCATCGGCACCCAGACCGCCTGGCAGATCATTCGTGCCGTTTCTCCCCGGGTAGCCATCCCCATGCACTACCGCACCGATGACAAGGGCCTGAAGAACATCGGCCATATCGATGATTTCGTCAAGCTCTATCCCCAGGTCAGCTATGCTGATAACCAATTTACCCTGACCCCCGAAACCGAAAAACAGATTCTGGTTTTGAATTATAAGATTTAAGGAGAATGAACATGAAAGTTTATGACGAGCTGGTAGCCCGCGGCCTCATCGCCCAGGTTACCAATGAAGAAGAGATCCGTGAGATGATCGACAATGGCAAGGCCACCTTCTACATCGGCTTTGACCCCACTGCCGACTCCCTGCATGTTGGCCACTTCATGGCTCTGTGCCTGATGAAGCGCCTGCAGATGGCCGGCAATAAGCCCATCGCCCTGATCGGCGGCGGCACCGCCATGATCGGTGACCCCTCCGGCCGTACCGATATGCGCAGCATGATGACCCAGGAGACCATTCAGCACAACTGCGACTGCTTCAAGAAGCAGATGGAGCGGTTCATCGAGTTCGGCGAGGGCAAGGCCCAGATGGTCAACAATGCCGACTGGCTGCTGAACCTGAACTATATCGATTTCATCCGGGAGATCGGCGGCTGCTTCTCCGTTAACAACATGCTCCGGGCTGAGTGCTTCAAGCAGAGAATGGAGAAGGGCCTGTCCTTCCTGGAGTTCAACTACATGCCCATGCAGTCCTACGACTTCTACTACCTGTTCCAGCACTACGGCTGCAACATGCAGTTCGGCGGAAACGACCAGTGGTCCAACATGCTGGGCGGCACCGAGCTGATCCGCCGGAAGCTGGGCAAGGATGCCCATGCCATGACCATCACATTGCTCCTCAACTCCGAGGGCAAGAAGATGGGCAAGACCGCCAAGGGCGCTGTGTGGCTGGATCCCAACAAGACCTCTCCCTACGATTTCTACCAGTACTGGCGGAACGTGGAGGATGCCGACGTGATGAAGTGCATCCGTATGCTGACCTTCCTGCCCCTGGAGCAGATCAATGAGATGGATTCCTGGAAGGATGCCAAGATCAACGAGGCCAAGGAGATCCTGGCCTATGAGCTGACCAAGCTGGTCCACGGCGAGGAAGAAGCTGCCAAGGCTCAGGCTGCCGCCAAGGCCCTGTTCGCCGGCGGCGGCGACGACGCCAACATGCCCACCACTGAAGTTTCAGCCGCTGACCTGGTTGACGGCAAGATTGGTTTCCTGAACCTGATGGTCAAGTGCGGTCTGGCACCCTCCAACAAGCAGGCCCGTCAGCTGGTCCAGCAGGGCGGCGTCTTCGTCAACGATGAGAAGATGACCGATGCCACCTTCGCTGTCACCGAGGAGATGCTGAAAGAGGGCGTCAAGATCCGCAAGGGCAAGAAGGTCTTCCACAAGGCGGTGCTTAACTAATGCTGGAGCTGGCGACCCACTCCGACTGGGAAGCGATCAACCGTCTGAGTAATCAGGTTGCCGCGCTGCACACTGCCTGGCGGCCTGACCTGTTCCGCACCACTGAATATTCCTACCCTAAGGAAGTGGTGGAAGAGCTGATCAATGAGAAGTCCATTTTCGTTGCCAAGCTCAACGGAACCATCGTTGGCTATACCGCTTTCTGGATCTGGGAGACCAACGGAACCTGTTCTGTGCCCAGAAAGGTCCTGAGCATCAATGATTTCTGTGTTGACGAGGACGCAAGGGGACACGGCATTGGAACCCAGATGATGCAGGAGCTTCGGGTTCTGGCCAAGGCCTTCGGCTGCACGGATTTGCAGCTGACTGTATATCCCCAGAACGATGCGGCGGTTGCCTTCTATCAGAAGTGCGGCTTTACCATTAAGTCAATTGATATGCAGAGAAAAGTTTAATATGAAAACCGCTCCTCGGAGCGGTTTTCTTTTTTGTTACAGAAATTTCATCTTCGTCATAATTGATATTTCGTTCGGAATGTGATATACTGTTTTATACTATATGCCCGGAGGCGTTTATGACTGAATTGACTGTTTTTCAGCAGAAAATCTCTGCTTTGATCCCCGAAATGGAACTGAAATGCAATGAGCCTATGGCAAAGCACACCTCCTTTAAGATCGGCGGCGGTGCGGAGGTCATGGCTTTCCCCAAAAACGCGGCGGAACTGTCCGCAATTCTGAAAGCGTCCGCTTTATTGGACGTAAAGCCTGCTATTTTAGGTGCAGGAACCAACGTACTGGCACCCGATGCGGGCATTCCTGGCCTGGTGATCTGCCTGAAGGACTGTATGGACGGTATGGAACAGCTGGATGGCAACCGGATCCGGGTGGCCGCAGGTGTTACCATGACCCGGGCGGCGGTGTTTGCGGCGAATCTGGGCCTCTCCGGTCTGGAATTTGCCCACGGCATCCCCGGCACCGTCGGCGGCGGCGTGTATATGAACGCCGGTGCCTACGGCGGTGAGATCGTCCAGGTCTGCGAGTCCGTGGAGGTCATGGACATGGCAGGCAATCTGACCCGGCGCAGCAATGCGGAAATGCAGTTTTCCTATCGTCACAGCGTTCTGGAGGAGATAAACGGAATCGTAGTCAGCGCCGTATTCCAGCTGACGCCTGCTGAGCCTGAGACCATCAAGGCAAAGATGAAGGAGCTTCAGGGCAAGCGCTCCGCTTCCCAGCCCCTGGACCTTCCCAGTGCAGGCTCCGCCTTTAAGCGTCCTGTGGGCGGCTACGCGGCAGCCCTCATCGACCAGGCGGGGCTAAAGGGCTACCAGGTGGGCGGCGCTGCCATCTCCACCAAGCACGCGGGCTTCGCCGTGAACCTGGGCGGCGCCACTGCGGAGGATGTACAGAAGCTTCTCCGTCAGGTATCCGACATTGTCTTTGAGAAGTCCGGCATCCGTCTGGAGCCGGAGGTTCGCATCTGGTAAAATTTTAACAGGAGGGAGCAACATGTCCCTGTCCTTTTCCGCGGCGGCGAAGGAAGAAATCTGCCGCGATATTCCCCATAATCAGTGCTGCGCGCTGGCGGAGTGCTTCGGCATTCTGCTTTTCTGCAACAGCTTTTCCTCCGAAGGAATCAAGATCATCACCGAGAGCCGGGAGTTTGCCTATATCCTGCCCAAGCTCTTCAAGCGGGCCTTCGATATCCATTTCGACAGTTACCCCAGTATGGAATCCCCCGGTAAGCTGGTGTTTCAGATCTTTGACCCGGACAAAATTGAATATATTATGGATTCCTTCGGCTTTGACCGGGAGGGAACACTTTCGCTGCATGTAAACTGGCCTGTGGTGGAGGAGGAGTGCTGCCGCACGGCTTTCCTCCGGGGTGCCTATCTGGCAGGCGGCTCTGTGACAGACCCGGCGAAGGGGTATCACATTGAGCTGACCACCACTCATCAGGCGGTGGCCCGGGAGACCCGGGTTCTGATCCACGATGCCATTGGTTTTTCACCCAAAACCGCCTCCCGGGGCGGCAGCATTGTGCTGTATGTGAAGCAGAGCGAGCAGATCTCCGAGCTTCTGGCCCTGCTGGGAGCCGGTGTTGCCTCCATGGGCATTATGGAAGCAAGACTGGAAAAGGAACTGAACAACAAGGTCAACCGCCGCTGCAACTGCGACGACGCCAACATAACCAAGGTGGTGGAGGCTGCCCAGGAACAGCTGAACGCCATCCGTACATTGAAAGAGCTGGGACTGATGGATAAGCTGCCCGCAAAGATCAAGCAGGCGGCCCTCGCAAGGGAGAATAACCCGGAATCGTCCCTTTCCGAGCTGGCAGCCATGATGGATCCGCCTATCACCAAGCCCGCCATGAACCAGCGACTGAAGAAACTGATCGAAACCGCCAGGGAGGCAGCAAAATGAGCTTTGTACACTTACATGTGCATACCGAGTACAGCCTCCTGGACGGCGCCTGCCGCATCGGCAGCATGATGGACCGGGTGAAGGAGCTGGGGCAGACCGCCATCGCCATCACCGACCACGGCGTCATGTACGGCTGTATCGATTTTTATAAAGCAGCAAAGGCTGCCGGGATCAAGCCCATCATCGGCTGCGAGGTCTATGTGGCCCGGCGGAATATGTCCGACCGTGTCCACGGTATTGACAATGATCCTTATCATCTGGTTCTTTTGTGCAAGGACCGGAAGGGCTACGAAAACCTCTGCTACATGGTTTCCGAGGCCTTTACCAACGGTTTCTACGGCAAGCCCAGAGTGGACCTCGGGCTGCTTGAAAAGTATCATGAGGGTTTGATCGCCCTGTCTGCTTGTTTGGGCGGTGCCATCCCTCAGTACCTGCTGGCCGAGGATTATGCCGCTGCTAAGGATTACGCTCTGAATATGGTCCGGATCTTCGGTGAGGGCAATTTTTATCTGGAACTGCAGGACCACGGCATCGATGCCCAGCGGCCGGTGAATCAGCAGCTGCAGCGTCTGGCCCGGGAAACCGGCCTGCCCCTTGTGGTCACCAATGATGCCCACTATCTGCGCAGAGAGGATGCCGAGATGCAGGATGTACTGCTGTGCATCCAGACCGGCAAGACCGTGGACGAAGAAAACCGGATGAAATTCGAAACGGAAGAATTTTATCTGAAAAGTGAAGATGAGCTGCGTCAGCTGTTCCAGGGCCTTGACGAAGCTTTTGAAAATACGGCGAAAATTGCCGAGCAGTGCAATCTGGAATTTACTTTCCACGAGTACCATCTGCCCTCCTTCCCGGTGCCTGCGGGCTACACCAATGAGGAATATTTCCGCAAGCTCTGCTACGACGGCTTTAAGGAGCGCTACCAGAATCCTCCGGAAGCCTATGTGGACCGGCTGGAGTATGAAATCGGCGTCATTTCCCGGATGGGCTACGTCAATTATTACCTGATCGTCTGGGATTTTATCCGCTATGCCAAGGAGCAGGGAATTCCTGTGGGCCCCGGCCGTGGCTCCGGTGCCGCTTCCATCGTGGCCTACTGCATGCACATCACGGAAGTGGATCCCATGAAGTACGCCCTGATCTTCGAGCGTTTTCTGAACCCGGAGCGTGTTTCCATGCCCGACTTCGATACGGACTTCTGTCAGGAGCGCCGGGGCGAGGTCATCGACTACGTGGTCCGCAAGTACGGCGCCGACCATGTGGCCCAGATCGCTACCTTCGGCACCATGGCCGCAAGAGGCGCCATCCGCGACGTGGGCCGTGCCCTGAACTTTACCTATGCAGAAACCGATGTGGTTGCCAAGCTGGTGCCCACAACACTCCATATCACCCTGAAGGAGGCTCTGGAAGTCTCTCCTCAGCTGAAAGAGAAGTACGATACCGATGAGCGGGTGAAAAAACTTATCGACACCGCTATGAGCCTGGAGGGAATGCCCCGGAATACCTCCACCCACGCCGCAGGCGTGGTGATCACCGCCGACCCGGTCTGCACCTATGTGCCTCTGAGCCGCAATGACGATACCATCGTCACCCAGTACACCATGACCACCATTGAGGAATTGGGCCTGCTGAAAATGGACTTTCTTGGTCTGCGGAACCTGACCGTCATTCGTGACGCGGAAATGCAGATCCGGAAATTCAATCCCGGCTTCTCCATGGATAATGTGCCCGATGACGACCCTGAGACCTTTAAAATGCTGGCCGAGGGTAAGACCCAGGGCGTGTTCCAGCTGGAATCCGCCGGTATGACCGGTGTGTGCGTTGGCATGAAGGCCGACTCCATCGAGGATATTACGGCTATCGTGGCCCTCTACCGGCCCGGTCCCATGGATTCCATCCCCAAATTCATCGAGAGTAAGCTCAATCCCAGTAAGGTCACCTACAAATGCCCGGAACTGGAGCCTATTCTGAAGGTTACTTACGGATGCATCGTCTACCAGGAGCAGGTCATTGAGATCTTCCGGCAGCTGGGCGGCTACACCATGGGTCAGGCGGACAATATCCGCCGGGCTATTTCCAAGAAGAAAATGAAGATCATCGAGGCGGAGCGAAAGGTATTCGTCTACGGTGATCCGGCCAACAACATCCCCGGTTGCATTGCAAACGGCATTTCCGAAGCCGTTGCTCAGTCGCTGTACGATGAGATCGTAGCCTTTGCAAACTATGCCTTCAACAAGGCCCACGCCGTGTGTTACGCTGTGGTGTCCTATCAGACCGCGTACTTAAAGTGTCATTACCCCAGGCAGTACATGGCAGCGCTGATGACCTCCGTGCTGGATTCTGCCACAAAGATTTCCGGCTACATCGCCGAATGTAAGGAACTGGGCATCCCGGTTCTGCCCCCGGACGTCAACCATTCCGAGGACCACTTCACTGTGGACGGCAACGCCATCCGCTTCGGTCTGGGTGCTGTGAAGAATGTGGGCCACGGCCTGGTCCGGGCAATGTGCGCCAAAAGGGAAGAGGGCGGCCCCTTCAAATCCCTGGAGGATTTCATCCAGCGGATGGGGGACGAGATCAATAGGCGAGCTGTGGAAAACTTTATCAAGTGCGGCGCTATGGACTGCTTCGGTCACCACCGCAGCGAGCTGCTGGCGGTCTATGACCGGATGATGGATGCCATTACCTCCACCCGGAAGAAGAACCTGGAGGGCCAGATTGGTCTGTTCAGCCTTCTGGATGATGAAGATGAAGCCGCTTCCATTCCGATTCCGAAGCTCCCCGAAATGTCCAAGGGCGAGTTGCTGAATCTGGAAAAGGAGACCATGGGTATCTATATTTCCGGCCATCCCATGGACGATTACCGGAGCTTGCTGCGGAACACCCACGTGGTCCATATCGGTGACCTGATGGACGAGGAAAAGAGCTTCCAGGATGATCAGATCGTGTCCGTTGCCGGCATCGTCCAGAGCGTGAAGATGAAAACCACCCGGTCCAATTCCATGATGGCCTATGTCACCGTGGAGGATGATACCGCCGCTATCGAAATGCTGGCCTTCTCCAATGTACTGAACCAGTTCGGCGGCTACATCCGGGAAAACAGTCCTGTAGTGATTACAGGCCGTCTTTCCATCCGGGACGAGAAGGAGCCCCAGATCGTCATCAACCGGGCACGGCCCATTTCGGATTTTGCAGGTCAGGAACCTGAGCCGGTGCCGGAGCGCCCCAGAGAGAACCAAATCCATCAGGGAACGCTGTATCTGCGCCTTCCTACGGAGGATCAGAAGCTCTATCCCAAGATCAAGGCCATCTTAAATATGTTCCCCGGTGACAGCGGCGCTGTGATCTTCTTCGAGGACACCCGGCAGCGCAGGGGCACCAGATGTGTCATTATGGATAGCCTGGTAAATGAACTGAAAAATGTGCTGGGAGAAGCAAATGTTGTGCTGAAATAGCTTTTCAAACAGCATATCTTGTGTTATAATATTCTGTCGAAAGGAGTGAATGCCGTGAAAAAAGCAATACGAGTTTTGTCGCTGCTTATGGCGGCATTGCTCTTAAGCGGCTGCACCATGCGCACGGTGGATGAGATGTACCGGCTGCCCCGGCGTTCGGAAACGGACGATCATCTACAGTCCGCCATAGATGCCGCCATGGCGGATCTCAACTACGCCGCTCCCATTGCCGGTGAGAACCAGCAGACGGTACAGATGGCCGACCTGGACGGGGATGGGGAAGTGGAGTACATTGTCTTTGCCCGGGACAGCGTCAATAAAGCCATTCGCATCCTGATTTTTGACCAGGAGAAAGAGGCGTTTACGCTCAAATCTGTCATTGAAAGTCACGGTTCCGCCTTCGAGCAGGTGGAATATGTGAATATCGACAATAATCCGGGCGTGGAGATGGTGATAGGCCGTCTGGTCAGTGATCAGGTGCTGCGCTCCCTTTCTGTGTACAGCTTCTCTGAGGGTTCCCCGGAGCAGATCATGACATCCAGCTATCTGAAATTTTTGAGCTGCGATCTGAATGAGGACGGAAATACCGAATTGATGCTCATTCAGCCAGGTGAGACGGAAGCAGACCGGGGTGTTGCGGTGATGTACAGTGTGGAGGACGGCAGAATCCAGCGCAGCAGGGAAGTGGAACTGTCCGCTGCCGGCACCAGTGTTAAGCGTATCATGACCAGTCGCCTTGAAAGCGGTGAACCTGCTGTTTATGTGGCCAGTGCGCTGGAAGAAAGCGCGGTCATTACGGATATCTTCACTGTCCGCAACGGTTCCTTCGCAAATATTTCCTTCTCCAGGGAATCGGGCACCAGTGTGCAGACCCTGCGAAACTACTATGTTTATGCCGATGACATCGACAGTGACGGCGTACTGGAATTACCCAGTCTCATTACCATGCATCCCATCAAAAACAGTACCAGCGCCGAACAGCAGTATCTGATCCGTTGGTATGCCATGGACAGTTCAGGCTCTGAACACACCAAGCGCCATACCTTCCACAACTATCTGGGCGGATGGTATCTGGAGGTTGGAGAAGGCTGGGCAGAGCGGGTTTCCGTCATCCAGACGGGCAATACCTTCTGGTTCCATGTGTGGGATGTGAATTTTGAAACCTTTGTTCCGGTGTTCAGCGTCCATGTTCTCTCCGGTGCGGACCGGGAAGAGGCCGCGGAAAGTGACAATCGTTTTGTTCTTCACCGTTCCGACGGCGTGATCTACGCCGCTCGGCTGGAAAGCGGCGCTGCCGACTATCAAATCACGCAAGAAGATCTGACTCCCTGCTTCCACCTGATCCATCAGGCCTGGAAGACAGGAGAAACATAAGAGGTAACCTATGAAAAAAGTACTGATTTTGGAAGATGAGGCCAACATCCGCTCCTTCGTGGTGATCAACCTGAAGCGGGCAGGCTATGAGCCCATTGAAGCCGCCTGCGGCATGGAGGCCCTGGACCAGATTAGCAGAAATCCGGATATCGGCGTGGCGATCCTGGATATCATGCTGCCGGATATCGACGGCTTTGAAGTCTGCCGCCGGATCCGGGCCACCAATAAGCAGATGGGAATCATCATGCTCACCGCCCGGACCCAGGAGATGGATAAGGTCACAGGCCTCATGACCGGTGCCGACGACTACGTGACCAAGCCCTTCTCTCCCGCGGAGCTGACGGCGAGAATTGACGCGCTGTTCCGCAGAATCGGCGGCGACAACACCGTTAATTCCGAGCTTCTGACCCAGGGTCCCTTCGTTATGAACACCCGGAATCATACCCTGGAAAAGGCCGGTGTCCGCATCCGTCTGACCCAGGTGGAGTATGCCATTTTGAAGCTGTTCATGCAGAATCCCGGCCGGGCACTGTCCAGAGAGGATATTCTCTCCGCTGTCTGGGGCCGTGATTACGAGGGCGAGCTGAAGATCGTGGACGTGAATATCCGCCGTCTTCGCATCAAGATCGAGGACGATACCGCGAACCCCACCTACATCACCACCGTCTGGGGTCTGGGCTACAAGTGGGGCGCATAATCAGCTGAAAATACAGGGAAAGGGGAGTGCCCATGAATTTCAAAAGCAGTCTGCGGACGCGCTGGCTGGTGAATACACTGGGCGTGATCCTTGCTCTGGGAATGGCTTGTGTGTTTGCCATTACCGCCCTCTTCGCCAATTACTACTATTCCAACATGCGCTCGGATCTCTATGACCGGGCGGAATCCACTGCGGATTTTTTTGCGGAGTACTTGAACCAGAGCTACAACGAATACTATCAGTCCTGCATCAACTATGCCCAGTCCTTTTCCGATAAGGACCGGCTGGAGCTGCAGTTCATCAGCAAGGACGGCACCCTGGTTGCCTCCTCCTACGGTCAGTGGGCAGGCCAGTCTCCCACCACCTCGGAGATTCAGGAGGCTATCCAGATGCGGACCATCCGCCCTTACCTGGGCAAGGATCCCAATACCTCCGAGCGGATCATGGCCATGTCCAGTCCTATGATCTACAGCAATGGCGAAGTCATTGGTGTGCTGCGGTTTGTGACCTCTACACGGCTGATGGATATGCAGATCTTTCAGGTTGCCCTGATCAGCCTTCTGGCTCTGACTGTGATTCTGGCAATTGTTCTGATCAGCGGCGAGTATTTCATGCGTTCCATCATGGTTCCTGTCCAGGAGATCACGGAAAAGGCCCAGCAGATCGCCAATGGCAGCTATGGCGCCCAGATCCAGACCAAATACCGGGATGAGATCGGCGTGCTGGCCGAGACCATCAACGATCTTTCCATCAAGATCAGTCAGAACGAAAAGATGCAGGCTGGCTTTATCTCTCAGCTTTCCCATGAGCTGCGGACGCCCCTGACCGTGATCAAGGGTTGGTGCGAAACGCTGCTGGTGGATGAAAACATGGATGACATGACCCGGCAGGGTATGAAGACCATCCACGGTGAATCCGCCCGGATGATCGAAATGGTCACGGAACTGCTGGATTTCACCCGGATGCAGGGAGAAAATGTGACCCTCTCCATGGAAATGCAGGATATCCGCGCTTCCTTTGAGGAGGCGGTGTTCATGTACGCCAGCCGTTTGGGCATGGAGGGCATCGAACTGAAATATCTGGAAAATGACGACGATATCCCGGAGATCCGTTGCGATACAGACAAATTGCGGCAGGTCTTCCTGAATATACTGGATAACGCCGCCAAGCATGGCGGCGATGGTAAGCGCATTGACGCCTCCATTCACAATGGAGACAGTACGGTTATTGTGCGCATCCGGGACTATGGTCCCGGCATCCCGGAGGATGAAATTCCTCTGGTCAAGAAAAAATTCTTCAAGGGCAGCTCCAAAGCCCGGGGAACCGGCATCGGCCTGGCAGTCTGTGACGAGATCGTGGAGCTCCACGGCGGCAGTCTGACCCTGGAAAATGCTGAGGGCGGCGGTACGCTGGTTACCGTGACGTTGCCTGCCTCCGAATAAAGGAAGGAACACTATGCAAAACAAAGAAACGCAGCCCTGCTGCGAGAAATTTAAGACCATGATCGGCGGTCAGGCTCTCATCGAAGGCATTATGATGCGGGGACCCAAGAAGGATGCCATCGTGATCCGGGGTAAGGACGGCTTGACCGTGGAGGTCAGTGACCGGAAGCTGTATCCCGACGGATCCTTTAAGAAATGGCCCTTTTTCCGGGGCATGTTCAATTTCTTCGATTCTCAGGTCACCGGCGTCAAAGCCCTGATGCGCTCCGCGGACCTGGCTCCGGAAGAATACAACGAAGAACCCTCCAAATTTGACCAGTGGCTGGAAAAGAAGCTGGGCAATGAAAAATTCCAGCAGGCAATTATCTGGATTGCGGTATTCCTGGGTCTGGGTATGTCCATCGGACTGTTCTTCCTGCTGCCCATGCTGGTCAGTTCCTTCTTTGACCGCTGGATCCCTAATTTGCTGGTTCTGAACCTCTTTGAGGGCATCGTGCGTATGGTCATTTTCATGACCTACATGATTCTGGTTTCCAGAATGAATGAAATGCGCCGTGTGTTCTCCTACCACGGTGCGGAACATAAGACCATCCGCTGCTATGAGGCAGGGTTGCCTCTGACCGTGGAGAATGTGCGTAAAATGACCCGGCTGCACCCCCGGTGTGGCACCAGCTTCCTGCTGGTGGTGATGGTGATCTCCATTATTGTGTTCTCCATCGCATCCTCCGGCCTGCTGGCTATGATTCCCGCCCTTGCCGCTATCCAGGGAAGCTTCCTGTACCGCCTGATCATGGTGGTTTTCAAGCTTCTGCTTCTGCCTGTGGTGGTTGGCATTACTTACGAGATTAACCGCTGGGCAGGCAAGCATGACAACCGCTTTACCCGGATCATTTCCGCGCCGGGTATGTGGATGCAGAATTTTACTACCAATGAGCCCGATGACTCCATGATCGAAGTGGCGATCATGGCTGTGGAAGCGGTACTGCCGGAAGAGGAGGGGGAAGACCGTTGGTAAAGACCTATGCCCAGGCCTATATGGACGCCCGGAAGACTCTCCTGGAGCAGGAGGATGCCAACACTGCTTCCTTTATGGCCCGGCAGCTGATCATGCACTATTCCGGCAAGACCCATGCCCAGTTCCTGGCGGATCAGAATCTGTACGCCTCAGAGGAAATCTGCAGCGCCATGGACGAAGGTGTCACACGGCTTCGCAGCGGAGAACCCCTGGCCTATGTGCTGGGTGAGTGGGAGTTCTACGGCCTGAAAATTCAGGTGAGCCCCGATGTGCTGATTCCCCGGGATGATACCTGCGCTGTTGTACAGCTGGCGATCTCCCAGGCTCTGTTCCTGCCGGAAAGCCCCCGGATCCTGGACCTCTGTACCGGCTCCGGCTGCATCGGCCTGGCCATTGCCAGCCGGGTAAAGGATGCCCGGGTGACTCTGGCCGACATCTCCAAGGAAGCTCTGGCTATGGCCAAAAAGAACGCTGCCAGCAACCGGCTTGCCGCACCCATTGCCTGTGTCCAGGCAGACGCACTGAAACCCGCGGCGCCGTTCCTTGGTAAATTCGACATGATCGTGTCCAATCCTCCCTACATCACCTCCTGGGAAATGGAGCAGCTGCCGGATTCCGTGGCAAAGTATGAGCCCCATCTGGCCCTTTTTGGCGGCGAGGACGGACTGGATTTCTACCGCTCCATCGCGAAAAACTACAAATCCGCACTGAAGCCCGGCGGCTACCTTGCCTTTGAATTCGGCATGGGCCAGGGGGATGATGTGTGCAGGATCCTGAAAGCAAACGGGTATACCATTCTGGAACGTACCAGAGACTATAATGACAGAGAACGTGCCGTGCTGGCTCAGCTCGGCGGGAAGGAAGAAAGATAATGGCAACGAAAAAGACATCTTACGAAGCACCTACCCCTGCATCTGACAAGAAAAAAGCCCTGCAGACCGCTCTTTCTCAGCTGGATAAGAGCTTCGGCAAGGGTACTGTTATGCGCCTGGGCGACCGGCCTGAAATGAATGTGGAGGCCATCCCCACCGGCTCCCTGGCACTGGATGCCGCCCTGGGTATCGGTGGCGTGCCTAAGGGCAGAATCATTGAGATCTACGGCCCCGAATCCTCCGGTAAGACTACCCTGGCCCTGCATATTCTGGCTGAGGCTCAGAAGCGGGGCGGCGAAGTGGCTTTCGTGGACGCGGAGCATGCTCTGGATCCTGTCTATGCCGCTGCCCTGGGTGTGGATACCGACAACCTGCTGGTCTCCCAGCCCGACACCGGCGAGCAGGCCCTGGAAATCACCGATGCCCTGGTCCGCTCCGGCGCCGTGGATGCCATCGTTGTGGACTCCGTGGCTGCTCTGGTTCCCAAGCAGGAAATCGAGGGCGAGATGGGTGATACTTTCGTTGGCCTTCAGGCAAGACTGATGTCCCAGGCCCTTCGGAAGCTGGCCGGTACCATCTCCAAGACCAACTGTGTGGTCATCTTCATCAACCAGCTGCGTATGAAGATCGGTGTCATGTACGGCAACCCCGAAACCACTACCGGCGGCAACGCCCTGAAGTTCTATTCCTCCGTCCGTCTGGATGTGCGCCGTGTGGAGTCCATCAAGGAAGGCGGCAATGTGGTGGGCAACAAGACCCGTGTCAAGGTGGTCAAGAACAAGGTGGCACCTCCTTTCCGTGAGGCCATCTTCGAGATTATGTATGGCCAGGGCATCTCCAAGTGGGGTGAGCTGGTGGATCTGGCGGTCCAGATGGACATTGTCCAGAAGTCCGGCTCCTGGTTCTCCATGGGCGACGAGCGCATCGGCCAGGGTGCCAACTCCGTGAAGGAGTATCTGATGAACAACCCCGAAATCGCCGAGAGTGTGGAAGCACAGGTCCGTGAACGGCTGATGAAGCTGAACTCCGCAGCCCCCAAGGCTCCCGCCAAGGCCGCTGACAAGGGCGTAGCCATCAGCGCTGACGACTTCGACGATGAGGATTGATCTTCTAAAGACCACCCCCGACCGGGCAGGCCGCTATTGGATCACCCTGGAAACAGGCAAAAAGATGGCCCTGTACCGGCAGACCGTCGAGGACTTCGCCCTCTATTCCGGCAAGGAGCTTTCTGACGAGGAATGGAAGTCCTTGCAGGACCATGCGGGACAGATGTCCGCCAAAATGCGGGCGGTTCGTATCGTCTCCGCCTCCTCCGTATCCAAGCGGGACCTGGAGGAGCGGCTGGTGCGAAAAGGGGAGGACCCGGACCAGGCAAAGCAGGCTGTCCAGTGGATGGAGGACCTGCACCTGGTCAATGACCGCAATACCGCGGAACAGGTGGTCCATTCCTGCATCTCCAAGGGCTATGGTCTGCAAAGAGCCAAGCAGGCCCTCTACGAAAAGCGTATCCCTAAGGAATACTGGGACGAGGCTCTGGAAGATTACCCGGATCAGATGGATAAGATTCTCTCCTTTCTCCGTTCCCGGTTGGATGAGGACTCCGACGACCGGGAAGTGAAGAAGGCCATTGACGCCCTGCTGCGCCGCGGCCACAGCTACGGCACCATCCGGGAAGCATTAAAGATTATCTCACTGGATTCTGATGAATTCATGGAGGAGTAACATATGGCAAATATTGGTTTTATTTCACTTGGCTGTGCCAAGAATCAGGTGGACTGCGAGCGGATGATGTACCGGGTGCAGGAAGCCGGACATACCGTTCAGGCCGATATTGTTGGCGCTGATGTGGTGGTCATCAATACCTGCGGCTTCATTGATTCTGCCAAGGCAGAGGCCATCGACCACATTTTGCAGACCGCTGCCCTGAAGGATCAGGGCATGGTTGGCAAGATTCTGGTCACCGGCTGCCTGTCCCAGCGGTATCAGGGGGATATCCTGAATGAAATGCCCGAGGTGGACGGTATCTTAGGTACCGGCAGCTATACGGAGATCGTGCCTGCCATTGAGGCTTTGCTGGCATCTGATGATCAGGTCATGGAGCTGGGCTCCATCGATGCACCGGAGCAGGAGACCGGCCGGATCCTCACCACCCCTGAGCATTACGCCTTCATCAAGATCGCAGAGGGCTGCGACAACCGCTGCGCCTACTGCATCATTCCTTATCTGCGGGGCAAGTTCCGCTCCCGGCAGATGGACGATGTGCTCTATGAAGCCCGGCTGCTGGCCGCTTCCGGTGTCAAGGAGCTGATCGTGGTGGCCCAGGATACCAGCCGCTACGGCACCGACCTGCCCGGTCATAAGCGACTGCTGCCTGAGCTGCTGCGGGAGCTTTGCAAGATCGAGGAGCTGCACTGGATCCGTGTTCACTATGTCTATCCCGATGAGATTGACGACGAATTCATCGAGGTCATGGCCTCTGAACCCAAGATCGTCAAGTATCTGGACATTCCCATTCAGCATTGCAACTCCAAAATCCTGAAGCTGATGAACCGCCGGGGCGACGGCGATTTCCTCCGGGAGCTGTTCTCCAAGCTCCGGGCCCGGATTCCCGGTCTGGTCATACGTACCAGCCTGATCACCGGCCTGCCCGGTGAGGGTGAGGAGGAATTTGAGGAGCTGTGCCAGTTCCTCCGGGAGCTGCGCCTGGAGCGTGTGGGTGCCTTTGCCTTCTCCCCCGAGGAGGGAACCCCCGCTGCTGAGATGGAATTTGTCGACAATGAAGTGGCCGTGAAGCGGGCTGAGATCATCGAAATGATCCAGTCCGACATCATGGATGCCTACAACGCATCCTTCCTGGATCGGGATCTGGAAATTCTTGTGGACGGCTATGATGAGGAATTCGAACAGTTCTACGGCCGCACCTACGCCGACTCTCCCGACATTGACGGCCGGGTATGGCTTGCCAGCGAGACTCCTCTGCGGGAGGGTCAGTTCGTCATGGCCCATATTGACGGCTGCATCGAGGGCGACCTCAGCGGCTATGTACTGGAGGATTGATCATGACAACTGCAAGCATAATTACACTGGTTCGTGTGGCCATGATCCCGGCCTATATGCTGACCATGTACTTAAGCGGCGGCGAGGCAGGCCTGTGGATGTGGATCAGCCTGGGTATTTTCATCATCGCCAGCCTGACGGACTTTATTGACGGCCATATCGCCCGGAAATACAATCAGGTCAGCGACTTCGGCAAGTTCCTGGACCCGCTGGCAGACAAGCTGCTGACCATCGCTGCCATGGCCATCTACTGCGAGTGGGGCGTTTTCCCCGCCTGGGCCCTGATGATCGTGCTGACCCGGGAATTTGCCGTTTCCGGACTGCGGATGGTGGCCGGACCCAAAGGTAAGGTCATCGCCGCCGGCAAGAGCGGCAAGTTCAAGACCGCTTCCACCATGGTGGGACTGTGCGCCATGATGGCCCTGCCCGGCATCGATGTTCTCAATACCATCGTCATCGCCATGATCGTCATTACCACCGTCTATTCCGGCGTGGAGTATTTCATCCAGAACTGGAATATACTCTGGGATTGATCATTTCCCCACTGATTTTCTTCAGTGGGGAAATTTTATGCAACAATTTCCGCTTCTCATTCGTATCCCTTATGAAAGGAGGTGACGGCGATGCCGGCTTTGCAGCGTACGGGCAAAGAAATCGCGGTAATCTACAACCGTCAGGTAGACACAGTCTACCGAGTTTGCTTTTCCTATATGAAAAATGTCCACGACACAGAAGATATGGTTCAGGAAACCTTTCTTCGCCTGATTACCAACGGAGTATCCTTTGTGTCAGAATCACACGAAAAAGCGTGGCTCATCGTCACGGCTTCCAATCTTTGCAGGGATACATTGAAAAAATGGTGGAGAAGAACAGAAGATATCGACGATCCTTCTCTCAACTTGAAATCGCCGCCCTTTGAGATCGATGAGGTGCTGGAAGCAATTATGAAACTTCCGTCGGATCAAAAATGCGTCGTATATATGTACTATTATGAGGGTTACTCCACCCTGGATATTGCATCCTACCTTCACTGTCCCCACGCAACGGTTCGCAGTCGTTTATCCCGAGCCCGCAAAGCATTAAAAAAAGCGTTAGGAGGTGATTTTTGATGAAAAAGCAAAGCATTGTCAACGCGTATGAACCTGTCCGTCCCGATGAAGAAGCCAGGAACAGGATGTTACAAAATATCCTTCTTTCATCCGAAATCTCTCTGACGGGAAAGGATGAACGAATAATGCGAAAAAAAATGAAGCCTCTGATCCTTGCTGCGATCATCAGTTTGATGGCGCTTCTCATGGGATGCGCAATTGTTGTCATGCAATTACAGGATTTAAAAATCGGTGTGAATTCCTTCGGCAGCGGAGAGATATTGGACTCTCAAGGAAATATTGTCAAGGAAACAATTCTCGAAAAAGATGTTATTTCTCTGCAGGGAATTAACGGCAGTCCCAGTTTTA
Source organism: Oscillospiraceae bacterium (assembly GCA_015067615.1). Taxonomy (GTDB): domain Bacteria; phylum Bacillota; class Clostridia; order Oscillospirales; family Oscillospiraceae; genus Faecousia. The sequence goes on along the minus strand of SVMD01000020.1, from coordinate 9,003 downwards.
TGGGTGCCCAGGAATGGTTTGCGTTCGAAGAAACATATGATCCCGATTTAAAACTTGTGGATGAGGAATTCATCGCTCCGGATGCATATGATGCGTATTTCATTTACAACCAGGAAATGCTGGATAAGGTGGATGAAATTGCAGAGAAGTACGGCCTGAAGCTTGCCGGTAAGGTGACAGAGATTCAAGCCTATCAGGTTGACGTTTTCTTTGACGCACTTGGATTTGACAATCTGCATCATGAGGATGCAATTGCAGCCGCAGAATATCTGAGTGGATATTTCTATGAATGCGGCAGCTTTAATATTGAGTTCTTTGTCACACTGGGTAAAGAATGCCAGTGGGAACATGAAATCCTGTTGAATATGCGCTATAATAAAAAAGAGTATCTGGATACGATTTGTCCTACGTTATCCAATATCGAAACAGCAGAGCAATGGACCTATACAACTGCTGACGGTACAGATATTCTTATCGTTATGGAAAATGACTTTGCGTGGTTCTTGTGTGATCAGGAGAATGCTTTTGTGTCATGCAGATTCCAGACCAATTATGAATTGGATCCCGGAGATTTCGTAATTATGTCAAAGCAGGAAATTGAGGCACTTGCCAATGCCCTGGACTTTTCTGTCAAGCCGAAAATGCCTGATGTAGAGAAAGCACAGAAAGCACTGGATGAATTGGATGCCGCCTGGAAAGCGGAGCAGGATGCATACGAAGCAACACGTCCTGACGACACCTATGCTGGATTCATTATCGACAAACTTGAAAAATTGGAACACCCGGAAAATCTGTATTACTATCTTGCGGATGTGGACGGCGATGGTGAAGACGAAATGCTTTTGGGCTACCCGGATATATGCGAAACCGTCTGGACAATCAAAGATGGCAATTTGGGATTCCCGCAACTGACAGATCAGGACTGGCTCGAAATTGGTGCCATGTGGTTAGAATGGGATATCAAACCCATCACAGAATTCCCGCTTAATTAATCCGAAAAGCATGACAGGGGAGGGGCAATGCCCCTCCTTTCTTTTTACTGGATTTTTCATTTCGCATATGCTATAATACCCCGGCAATGCTTTTTACATAAGGAGTATCCATTATGAATGATAAGGAAATCGGCGAGCTGCGCCGTCATATTCGCCGGGAGAAGAGCAATATCACTGCCATCCACGGCTGCTACGTCAATGATAACAAGGAGATTATCAGTAAGTTTCGGATGTCCACCGGTATGATGCCGGAGAATGAATCCGACAAATACTACGGCCTGCTGCGCCGAACGCTGTCCGGTTCCATCGGTAAAAATCTCATCGACATCACCTTCAAAACCAGCCAGGTAACCGGTTCCGAGGAACACAAGCTGCTGATGGACCTGCGCGCAAGCCAGCTGAAGGACGAAACTCTGCTGGAATCCTTCTTCCGAAAGATTATAGACTCCGTGTCCATGGAGGGCAATTATCTGATTCTGGCTGCCTGCGACACCTACGACGTGCCCTTCAAGAGCAAGGATGACGCGCTTTCTCCCGACCAGTCCGAGGAGGTCTTTACCTACCTTCTCACCGCCATCTGCCCGGTGAAGCAGACCAAGGCCAACCTCCACTATGTGCCCGAGGAGAAGCTGTTCCACGACGGCGCCATGCATGACCTGGTGTCAGCCCCTGTGCTGGGCTTCCTGTTCCCGGCCTTCGATAACCGCTCCACCAATATCTACAACGCCCTGTATTACACCAAAAATATCAAGGAAAACCAGGACGCCCTCATCGAAGCCCTGTTCAACACTCCTGTGCCTCAGCCTGCAGCGGAACAGAAAAAGACCTTTGAAGCCCTGCTCTCCACCTCTCTGGGGGAGGATTGCAGCATGGAAGTGGTCCAGACTGTTCACGAACAGATTTCCCAGCGGATCGAGATGCACAGGGAGGCCAAGGTCCCGGATCCTCTGATGATCTCCAAGGAGGACGTGAAGGATGTACTCAAGGAGTGCGGCGTGAAGGAGGAACATCTTTCTAAGTTCAGCGTAGATTATGATGAGGCCTTTGGCTTTGAAGCGGACCTGCATCCCAAAAACATCATTGACAACAAGCATTTTGAAATCAAGACCCCCGATGTAGTCATCAAGGTGGACCCTGCCCGCAGCGATCTCATTGAGACCCGGATCATCGGCGGCGTCAAGTATATTCTGATCTGTGCCGACGAAAATGTGGAAGTCAACGGCGTGAATATCAATATCCAGGAAAAAGAAACTGCCGCTGTATAATTAGCATGGAGATTGGGAACCAGTGTGCGCACTGGTTCCCAATGACAAAAATTAAGCCCTGCACCAAATCGGTGCAGGGCTTTGTGTATTATCTTACTTTTCGTCCTTCCGGGAGTTCAGAACGGCATTGACCACGATCTCTGCGCAGTAGTCCTCGCCCAGGACGCCGGTATCCAGGCACAGGTCATAGTTCTGAGCCATGCCCCAGGTACGGCCGGTGTAGTGCTGATAGTTCACCCGGCGGCGCTTATCCTTCTCGGCCAGACGCTGCTCAGGACTCTTCTCGGACTCGCCGTACAGACGGACGATACGCTCAGCACGGTAGGGAACATCCGCAAAGACGTAGACATGCAGGGCATCGGGACGGTCCTTCAGGATGTAGTCGGCATTGCGGCCCACGATGACGCAGGGGCCCTGATCAGCCAGCTGCAGGATCACGTTGCACTGGATGTTCCAGAGGAAATCCGCAGTGGACAGACCGTTCATGATGCCGGGAACGCCCTGGGGGGCGAAGGCATAGGAGAAGAAGCTGCCGGTGGGGGAGTGCTCACCGTGTTCTTCCACGAACTTGGGTGCGAAGCCGGACTCCACAGCGATCTGGTCAACCAGCTCCTTGTCATAGAAGGGGATGCCCAGCTTTTCTGCGATCTTACGGCCCATGGTACGGCCGCCGGAGCCAAACTCACGGCTGATGGTGATGATTTTCTTTTCCATGCAAATACCTCCTTTTGAGAGTGGGAACCATTCTCTTGCTTACATTATAGTAAAATACACAGGAAATGTCAACCGATTGACCTATATTTTTGTTAATTTGGTCTAATTGGTTCTAAATAGAACAAGCCGCGCATATGCGCGGCTTGTGGTGTTATGCATAGGTCTTTTGGATCAGTGCCAGAATATCCTTGTCGGCAGGGCAGAAATCATATTCCGGGATCTGGTCAGGCCGAATCCACTGGATGTCATTGTGTTCAAGCATCCTGGGCGTACCTTCCGCAATGGTGCAGTGAAACAGGGTCAGCCGGATGAGAATATCCGGATATTCGTGGACCACCTGTGTGAAGATATCTCCTACGGACACGGTGATGTCCAGTTCTTCCCGGCACTCCCGGATCAGGGCTGCTTCCATTGTCTCACCAGGTTCTGTTTTGCCGCCCACGAACTCCCAGAGAAGTCCTCGGGCCTTGTGGGCAGGCCGCTGGCAGATCATAAACCGATCCCGATCCCAGATCAGGGCTGCTACAACGTCCGTCATGCCATCTTCACCAGAATCATGGGGCAGATACCTTCCACATGGATCCGGCGCTCCAGGGTCTCAAAGGGCTCCACGGAGGCCTTCTCCGCATTGACGACAACGCCCCACTTGCCGCTGGGCAGATTCAGGTCGATGGGATCGAAGCCGCCGTTGAAGATGGAGATCATCTGATGCTCGCCGCTGCTGCCGATGCCGAAGGCAACCACATGGGGGTTATCCACGTGCAGGGGGGTGATGGTTTCCAGAACCTCCTCACGGGTAGCCAGCCGCAGCTCGTCGTGGGCCTTGCGCAGCTTCAGAAGACCCTGGTAGTAGTGATAGGTGTTCATGGTGTCCTTGTCATCCAGCCAGTTCCACTTGATAGAGTTGACGGCATCGGAGGAAGCGTAGCTGTTATGCTCCAGACCGCCGTGGCCGTCGGGCTTGGTGCGCAGCATTTCCTCGCCTGCCTGGAAGAAGGGAATACCCTGGGCGGTGAGGGTAAAGGCAGCAGCCAGGTGATTCATCCGGATGTGCATCTCCCGGGACGCGTGAGGGCTGGCCAGCATGATCCGGTCAAAGAGGGTGTTGTTGTCGTGGCAGGACACATAGTTGATGCTCTGGGTAGGCTCCTGAGCCCAGAAGGGGACACCCATGTAGGTGGCGTGGAGGGTATTCTTGTCCATGACTGCGCCGGTGATGAAGCCGGGAATGGTCATATCAAAGACACTGCCCCGGAGCACATCCCGGATGGTATCGCTGAAGAAGGCAAACTCCGGAACCAGATGGGAATTCATCTGGGTACACATGGCCTTGCCGGGCTTGGTAACGAAGGTGTCCATGGTCCAGCCCTCGCCGTAGAAAATCACGTTGGGATGCTTCTCGTGAACCTTCCTCATGATGGCGTTGATGGTGTCGGTATCGATGAGGCCCACCAGGTCAAAGCGGAAGCCGTCGATGTGATATTCGTCTGCCCAGTAGGAAACGGAATCCACCAGGTACTTGCTGACCATGCTCCGCTCGGAGGCGGTGTCATTGCCGCAGGCAGAGCCGTTGGAATAGGTGCCCCGGCCATTGGTCCGGCTGAAGTATTTGGGAACCAGCTGATTGAAGCAGAAATCCTCGGCCTCATACACATGATTGTACACCACGTCCATAACAACGCTGATGCCGTTGTCGTGGAGTCCCTTGACCATCTGTTTCAGCTCCTTCACGCGGACCTCACCGTGGTGGGGGTCAGAAGAATAGGAGCCTTCGGGAACATTGAAGTTCACAGGGTCGTAGCCCCAGTTGAACTGAGGTTCAGAAAGACGGTTCTCATCCACGGAACCGTAGTCATACATGGGCAGCAGATGCATATGGGTAATGCCCAGTTTTTTGTAGTGATCCAGACCGGTGGGGATACCGCTGGGGGTGGTGGTTCCGGTTTCGATCATGCCCAGGTACTTGCCCTTATTCACGGCGTTGGTGCTGTCATCAATGGTAAAGTCCCGGATATGAGCTTCCGCGATGACTACATCGGTAAAGGGGATGCCGCCGTGAGGATCCTGGTCCTTATCCCAGCCCTCGGGGTCCGTGGAACGCATATCGATGACCATGGCCCGCTGTCCGTTGACGCCGGTGGTCCGGGCATAAGGGTCGCAGGCGTCCACCCGCTTGCGGCGGACGGTAACACCGAAGGTATAATAGGTTCCGTGAAGGTTACCATTAACCTCGGCGATCCAGGTACCGCATTCATCCCGCTTCATGCGGACCTGACGGATCAGATCATCCGCATCGGGGTCACCGGAAACATAGAGGTTGACCCGGGCAGAGGTGGCAGTGGGTGCCCAGAGGCGGAAAAGGGTCTTTTCAGGCGTCCAGTTGGCACCCAGGTCAGACCCGGTATAGGTGTATTTTTCTTCAAATTCCGTGGTTGAATAAGTGTTCGGCATACAGATATTAACTCCGTTTCTACATGTTATGATCGTATGTCAGTCTCTTTCCATTTCAGAGCGGTTCATTATGCTCATCTATAAAATTGTATCATATGAAACGATACATGTAAAGTAAATTCCCATAAAGTTTTTGCGATCATTTTACACAGAACCCTTGCAATCGGGTCCGTTTGCTGATAACATAAATAACACGAACAGGAGGAGATTTCATGACGTTTGAACAGATAAAAAACGATGATGCGGTACGCACTTACATCGCCCATGCGGACAAAACCTTGGAAGCTCTGGGTTTTACGGAACATTCCTTTGCGCATGTAACCCTTTCGGCCCGGCGGGCTGCCTATATTCTCGAAACCCTTGGCTATCCTGCCGGAACCGTGGAACTGGCAAGAATTGCAGGTTATCTGCATGATATCGGCAATGTGGTCAATCGTGTGGACCATAGCCAGAGCGGCGCCATCATGGCCTTCCGGATCCTGGACCGGATGGAGTTTCCCCCGGAGGAGATCGCCATCATCATTTCCGCCATCGGAAACCATGATGAGGGAACCGGTATTCCCGTCAATGAAGTTGCTGCTGCGCTGATCATTGCGGACAAATCCGATGTCCGCCGCAGCCGAGTGAGAAACCCTGAGGATGTGAAGGTGGATATCCACGACCGGGTGAATTACTCCGCAACCCATTCCGATGTGACTGTGGACCCTGAGGCGAAGACACTGGTCCTTTCGCTGGAGGTGGATACTTCCATCAGTTCTCCTATGGAATATCTGGAGATATTCATGAAGCGGATGCTCATGTGCCGTACAGCCACGGAAAAGCTGGGACTTACTTTCCATCTGGATATCAACGGACAGAGATTGCTGTAAAAGGGGAGAGGCATTGCCTCTTCCTTTCCCTTTGGGGTAAAATTGCTCCCAGCACTTGACAATGCAGGGGTTTTCCATTATAATATTTTGGTCTATCGGGGTATGGCGAAGTTTGGTATCGCGCTTGGTTCGGGTCCAAGAGGCCTCGGGTTCGAATCCCGATACTCCGACCATAGAAAAGCACTGGAAACGAGAGTTTTCGGTGCTTTTTCTTACTTTTTGCCTACGTTTATCTACATCTCTTTACGTTAGGTAAACAAAAAAGTAAACAACTTGTATGTTTTGGTGAACATTGATAGCATCAAGAAAGGAAATGTCATCAATGGCAAGCATTATTCAGAACAAGAAAGACGGAAAGGTTATCTCTTATAAATTCCAGACTTACGTAGGCCGGGACGAGTTTGGCAAGCAGATTTGGCGGTGCACAACGTGGAAAGCACCGGATGGCATGATTCCATCCAGAGCAGAAAAGGCAGCACAGAAAGCGGCGGCAGAATGGGAGCAGCAAGCAAGAGACGAATACCAAAAGGACTTGCAGAACCCGGAACGGATTAAAGAACGACAGGCGGCAAAGGACAGAACCGAATTTTCTGACTTTATCCTTAATACATGGTTTCCTATCTGTATCTGTGACGGCGAGCATAAACCCACAACGGTTGCTGTTAACAAGCATACCTCCAATGACATAGCAGATTATTTCAGCGGTAAAGCCATCCAGACCGTTTCTGGAACGGATATACAGAAGTATTTGATGTACCTTCGCACCACACACAAAACCGCACAGGATAAAGCCAGCCGCACATAGGCTGATAATTGCAACACTTCGGTTCTTCTTCCAGTGGCAGATCGTCTGCAGCAACAGGACTACACCAATCAACGGTTCATAAACATTGATCGTATTTTCCCAGATACCGAGAAGCTGGAGAGCGGCCAACGCAATGACTGCGACAGATAGAATGATGATCAAAACATTGATGATTCTATCCCGTGTGGTCATGTTATTCCATCTGACTTTCATGTGGCATCACCTCATCTTTATACAATCTTAACACCGCCTGCGTGAGCCTTAACACCCTCTTTATACCCTTTCCCGTATGATATAGATAAGAAAAGGAGAGGAGGCGGCAGTATGTGGGAGGCCTTTCATCGGCGGCGGCTTTCGTCGGCACAGATCATCCTGTCCGGCTTTGCACTGGTGATTCTGGTCGGCGCGCTGGTGCTGATGCTTCCGTTTGCCACAAACTGTGGTCAAAGCGCATCCTTCTGGGACGCTCTGTTTACATCAACTTCCGCAGTCTGCGTGACGGGACTGATCGTCCAGGACACGGCCGTCTACTGGTCCGGATTTGGTCAGGCGGTGATATTGCTTCTAATTCAGATCGGCGGTATGGGTGTGATAACCGTTGCCGCAGCCATCACCATGGCTTCCGGCAAGAAAATATCCCTGATGCAGCGCAGCACCATGCAGGATGCCATCTCTGCCCATCAGGTGGGCGGCATCGTCCGGTTTACCGGCTTTATTCTGAAAGGCATTTTTCTATTTGAACTGCTGGGCGCCTTGGTGCTGATGACCGTATTCATTCCGGAGTACGGCCTGAAAGGGATCTGGCTGGCAGTGTTTCATTCCATATCCGCGTTCTGCAATGCAGGTTTTGATCTGATGGGCACAAAAAGCCCCTATTCTTCCTTGACTTCCTATGCAGCCCATCCGGTGGTGAACATCACCATTATGCTATTGATCGTCATTGGCGGCATCGGTTTTCTCACCTGGCAGGACATCCGGCAGAATGGTATCCACTGGGGGCGCTACCGGATGCAGAGCAAGGTGATCCTTGCCACCACCGGCATTCTGCTGATCGTCCCGGCAATTTACTTCTTCTTTTTCGAGTTCGCCGCAGAGCCAATGGGCAGGCGAATCCTGCTGTCAGCGTTCCAGTCAGTTACACCCAGAACCGCAGGCTTTAATACCGCAGATATGACGGCGCTTAGCGAGACCGGACAGACCCTTACCATCGGCTTGATGCTCATTGGCGGCAGTCCCGGCTCTACCGCAGGCGGCATGAAGACAACCACGGCGGCGGTACTGGTTGCCTGCGCTGTGGCAGTTTTTCGCAGACGGGAAAACGGACGCTTCTTCGGCAGGCGGATCGCGGATGATACCGTGAAGAATGCGCTTACTGTTTTCCTGATGTACATTTCTCTGTTTTTGCTGGGCGGCATGATCATCAGTCGGGTGGAAGAACTTCCCATCCTGACCTGCCTGTTTGAAACCGCATCCGCAATTGGTACCGTCGGCTTGACCCTGGGCATCACACCTGGTCTGCACCTTGTATCCAGGCTGATACTCATCAGCCTGATGTTCTTAGGCCGGATCGGTGGATTAACGCTGATTTTCGCCACACTGTCCGCAAACAAAAACACCCTCTCCAAGCTGCCTTTGGAGAAGATCACAGTTGGTTAAGGAGGTACGAACATGAAATCTATTCTTTTAATTGGCCTTGGTCGTTTTGGAAAACACATCGCCATGAAGCTCCGGGAGCTGAACCACCAGGTCATGGCTGTTGACCACAAGGAGGAACTGGTGCAGGAGATCCTGCCTTATGTGACCAATGCCCAGATCGGTGACAGCACCAACGAGGAATTCCTGCGCAGCCTGGGAGTAGATAACTATGACGTGTGCATCGTGGGTATCGGAAACGATTTTCAGAGCAG
>SVMD01000019.1 GCA_015067615.1 Oscillospiraceae bacterium | reverse complement strand
TCCATGGCAAGAAATAAGTACACCTACTACGCATCCAAGGCCAAGAAGGAAGGCTACGAGCAGATCGCTGCCCTGTTCCTGAAGACCGCTGACAACGAGAAGGAGCACGCCAAGATGTGGTTCAAGGAGCTGCATGGCGGCATGCCCAACACCGAGGTCAACCTGCTGGACGCCGCCGAGGGCGAGAACTACGAGTGGACCGACATGTACGCCGGTTTCGCCGAGACCGCCGAAAAGGAAGGCTTCTACGAGCTGGCCGGCAAGTTCCGCCTGGTGGCCGCCATCGAGAAGCACCATGAGGAGCGCTACCGCGCACTGCTGCAGAATGTGGAGACCAAGACTGTCTTCGAGAAGTCCGAGGTCAAGGTCTGGGAGTGCCGCAACTGCGGTCACATCGTGGTCGGCACCGCCGCTCCCGAGGTCTGCCCCACCTGCGACCATCCCAAGGCTTACTTCGAGATCAACGCCAAGAATTACTAATATATATAAATTTCGGCACCGCAGCCCCGGCTGCGGTGCTTTTTCTGTGTGCATATTGGTAAATAATGTTTGATTTGTCAAGATTCACAGCGAAAGCCCCGAAAAGCTGTCATAAATTGTCTGAATGATTTCTTGACGGTAAAAAGGGGCCGTGTTATAATCACAATGTATCGAAAAGCAGACCCTTATGACTGACGGATCAGTGGAGCACCACACGGAGTAAGGGCATCTAATAGCCGACCGTCTGGGCACACTTACCTGTTAGTCAGGTCAGTGCGCCCTTTTATACTTTTTTGGAGGTAACTATGAAGAAAGTCGGAATCGTCATGGGCAGCGACAGCGATCTGCCGATCCTGCGCAAGGCCATGGACATGCTGGATACCCTGGGTATCCCCTATGAGACCCACATCTACTCCGCTCACCGCACCCCTGTGGAGGCCCGGGACTTCGCCGTGAATGCCCGCGCAAACGGCTTCGGCTGCATCATCGCTGCCGCCGGTATGGCCGCCCACCTGGCCGGTGCCATCGCTGCCAACACCACCCTGCCCGTCATCGGCATCCCCTGCAAGGGCGGCATGATGGACGGCCTGGACGCGCTGCTGGCCACTGTGCAGATGCCCTCCGGTATCCCCGTGGCAACTGTCGCCGTCAACGGCGGTGTCAACGCTGCCCTGCTGGCTGCCCAGATCATTGCCGTGTCCGACCCCGAAGTGGCTGCCAAGCTGGACGCCAAGCGGGCCGCCGACGCAGCAACCGTCCTGAAGAAGGACGCTGCCTTACAGGCAGAACTTAATAAGTAAGTAAACCCATTCACATATAAACCATTCATTTTCAGAAAGAGGTTAAAAATTATGGAAAACCTGAAGCTGCTGTACACCGGTAAGACCAAGAATGTTTACGCTCTGCCCAACGGCAACTGCCTGCTGCTGTTCAAGGACGACTGCACCGGCAAGGACGGCGTGTTCGATCCCGGTGAGAACTCTGTTGGTCTGACCATCGAGGGCGTGGGCGATGTGAACCTGCGTATGTCCATCTACTACTTTGAGAAGATCAATGCCGCCGGCATCCGTACCCACTACGTAAACGCTGACCTGGCTAACACCACCATGGAAGTTCTGCCCGCCAAGGTCTTTGGCAAGGGCCTGGAAGTTATCTGCCGCCGCAAGGCCGTGGGCTCCTTCTTCCGTCGCTACAATGACTACTGCACCGAGGGCCAGGACCTGCCCTACTATGTGGAGACCACCTTCAAGAACGATGCCAAGGGCGATCCCCTGGTTACCAAGGACGGTCTGGTGGACCTGGGCGTCATGACTGCCGAGCAGTACGATTCCCTGAAGGCTCAGACTCAGGCCATCACCAAGATCGTGGCTGACGATCTGGCTGCCAAGGGCCTGGAGCTGTACGACATCAAGTTCGAGTTCGGCTACGATCCCCAGGGCAACGTTATGCTGATCGACGAGGTCGCCTCCGGCAACATGCGTGTTTACAAGGACGGCCAGTACATCGATCCCATGACCCTGAACAAGCTGTTCTTCGCTTAATATCCGATTCATCCGCATCGACTCGTTTCACCTCTGTCTCCGCGAGCCAGTGCGTATACTGGCGTGGCAGTCTCTTTTCAGAGATTGCCACGTCGCTGTGCTTACACGGCGGCAGAAATTAAGGAGGATATAATTTATGGGTGGTTTTTTTGGGGCTGTGTCCCGTAAAAACTGCAAATATGACGTCTTTTTCGGCACCGACTACCATTCCCACCTGGGCACCAAGCGGGGTGGTCTGGCCTTCTACGATGCCGAGAAGGGCTTTGACCGTCAGATTCACAATATTCAGAGCACGCCCTTCCGCACCAAGTTCGAAGGGGATCTGGCCAAGATGGACGGCACTGCCGGTATCGGCTGCATCTCCGATACGGATCCCCAGCCCCTACTGGTCCGCAGCCACTTAGGTATGTTCGCCATCTCCATTGTGGGCATTATCAACAACACCGAGGAGATCGTGGAGAAAACCTTCTCCGCCCCCGGTCACTACTTCATGGCCATGTCCAACGGCAAGGTCAACTCCGCAGAGCTGGTGGCAGCGCTGATCAACCGCTCCAGCGACCTGGTGGAGGGCATCAAGTATGCCCAGAACCTGATCGAGGGCTCCTGCACCATCCTGATCCTGACGAAGGACGGCATCATCGCCGCCCGGGATAAGTTGGGCCGCCTGCCCATTGTGCTGGGTAAGAACGAACTGGGCCACTGCGTGTCCATGGAGTCCTTCGCCTGCCAGAAGCTGGGCTACACTCCCTGCTACAACTTAGGACCCGGCGAGATCGTGAAGGTCACCGCCGAGGGCTACTCCCAGCTGGCCGCCCCCGGGGACAAGATGAAGATCTGCGCCTTCCTGTGGAGCTACTACGGCTACCCCAACTCCAATTACGAGGGCGTCAACGTGGAGGTCATGCGCTGCCGCAACGGCGAGATCATGGCCCGGGAAGAGGAGAAGAACGGCACCATGCCGGATGTGGACTACATCGCGGGCGTGCCCGATTCCGGCCTGCCCCACGCCATTGGCTACGCCAACCACTCCCACAAGCCCTTTGCCCGGCCCTTCGTCAAGTATACCCCTACCTGGGCCCGGTCCTTTACCCCTTCCAACCAGGAGATGCGCAACCTGGTGGCAGAAATGAAGCAGATCCCCGTGCCTGAGCTCATCGAGGGCAAGAAGCTGCTGCTGGTGGACGACTCCATCGTTCGCGGCACCCAGCTGCGGGAGACGGTTGACTTCCTGTACCGTAGCGGTGCCAAGGAAGTGCATATGCGCTCCGCCTGCCCCCCCATCATGTACAGCTGCAAGTACCTGAATTTCTCCCGCAGCAACTCCGAAATGGAGCTGCTGACCCGCAAGACCATCCAGGACCTGGAGGGCAACGTAGGCCAGCACCACCTGGAGGAGTACGCCGACGCCACCACTGAGCGGGGCAAAATGCTGCTGGATACCATCTGCAAGCAGATGGGCTTCGACTCCCTGGGCTACCAGACCCTGGACGGTCTGCTGGAGGCCATCGGCCTGGACAGAGATAAGGTCTGTACCTACTGCTGGACCGGCGAGGAATAATGCAAAATTATCAATTACAAATTACAAATGATTGCCGAAGGCAATACCATAAATTGTAATTTGTAATTATGAATTATTAATTATAAAGCGACAAAGGAGCTTTTTAAAATGGATCACAAGAATTCCCATTCCGCCAGCTACGCTGCTGCCGGTGTTGACATCACCGCCGGCTACCGCGCCGTGGAGCTGATGAAGAAGCACGTGGCCCGTACCCGCAACGAAGGCTGCCTGGACGATGTGGGCGGCTTCGGCGGCTGCTTTGGTCTGCCCATTGCCGGCATGGAGGAGCCCGTCCTGGTCTCCGGCACCGACGGCTGCGGCACCAAGGTGAAGCTGGCTATCCTGATGGACAAGCATGACACCATCGGCATCGATGCCGTGGCCATGTGCGTCAACGACATTATCTGCGTGGGCGCAAAGCCCCTGTTCTTCCTGGACTACATCGCCTGCGGCAAGAACGTCCCCGAAAAGATCGCTGAGATCGTGGGCGGCGTGGCCGAGGGCTGTGTCCAGTCCGGCGCTGCCCTGATCGGCGGCGAGACCGCTGAGCATCCCGGCCTCATGCCCGTGGAGGACTACGACCTGGCCGGCTTTGCTGTGGGCATCGTGGACAAGAAGAAGATCATCGACAACACCAAGATGGCGGTTGGCGATGTGGTCATCGCCCTGCCCTCCACCGGCATCCACTCCAACGGCTTCTCCCTGTGCCGGAAGGTCTTCGACATCGACAACAATAACCCCGAGCTATATGTGGCCCGCGAGGAGCTTGGCGGCAAGTCCATTGCCGAAGCTCTGCTGGTGCCCACCAAGATCTACGTCAAGCCTGTTCTGGCTCTGCTGGAGAAGTGCAGCGTCAAGGGCATCTCCCACATCACCGGCGGCGGCTTCTATGAGAACATTCCCCGCTCCATCCCCGACGGCCTCTGCGCCAAGATCGACAAGAGCGCCATCAAGGTTCTGCCCATCTTCGATGTGATCGCCAAGTGGGGCAATATCCCCGAGCGCGACATGTTCAACACCTACAACATGGGCGTGGGCATGAGCATCGTGGTCCCCGCCGAGCAGGTGGAGCTGGCTCTGGAGACCCTGAAGGCAAACGGCCAGGATGCATACGTCATCGGCGAGATTATCGCCAATGACGAGGAAAAGGTGATCCTGTAATGGCTAAGAAAATTGCTGTTCTGGTCTCCGGCGGCGGCACCAATCTGCAGGCACTGATCGATGCCCAGGGTTCTGTACTGAATTCCGGCAAGATCACCCTGGTGGTTGCCAATAATGCAAACGCCTATGCCCTGGAGCGGGCAAAAAAGGCCGGTATCGACACCGCTGTGGTTCTGAAAAAGGAATGCGGCTCCCAGGAGGCCTTTGAAACCAAGCTGATGGAGATCCTGGATGGCAACGGTATCGACATCATCATCCTGGCCGGCTTCATGACCATCCTGACGGAGCGCTTTACCAGCCACTATCCCAAGCGGATCCTGAATGTGCATCCCAGCCTGATCCCCGCTTTCTGCGGTGCAGGCTACTACGGCCTGCGGGTCCACGAGGAAGCCCTGAAGTACGGCGTCAAGGTCACCGGCGCCACGGTTCACTTCGTCAACGAGATCCCCGACGGCGGTGAGATCATCGCCCAGAAGGCTGTCTATATTGAAGACGGCGATACCCCTGAGATCCTGCAGCGCCGGGTCATGGAGCAGGCAGAGTGGATTCTGCTGCCCCAGGCCGCCGAGAAGGTCTGCGCTGATTTAGGGCACCTCTAAAAACTCACCTTTTGCGATCTGGACGGATCTTTGCACCCAACTTTGCGTTGCAAAAATCCCGCAATACACAAAGTATTCCGGAATTTCCGAAACTTAATTTGAGTACAAATCTCTCGTCCAAATCATCAAAAAAGAGTTTTTATAGGTTGCTGCTTTACTGAAATAATCCGATAGGAGAAAAGAACATGAACGTCTACGAGATCAAGTCCATGGCTGAGCGCCTGGACGGCAATACCTACCCCGGCCGCGGCATCGTGCTGGGTGTCACCGCCGACGGCAAGAAGGCCGTCGCCGCCTACTTCATCATGGGCCGCTCCGTCAACTCCCGGAACCGTGTGTTCATCCAGGAGCCCGACGGCATCCGCACCGAGGCCCACGATCCCGCGCTGATGAAGGATCCCCACCTGATCATCTACCATCCCGTTCGTGAGGTGGGCCGCGGCCTGATCGTCACCAACGGTGACCAGACCGATACCATCCGGGAGTTCCTGGAGAAGGGCCTGCCCATGGAGCAGGCTCTGCGGACCCGCCAGTTTGAGGACGACGGCCCCAACTGGACCCCCAGAATCTCCGGTCTCCAGTCCCCCGACGGCTCCTACAAGATGAACATTCTGAAGGCCGCCGATCCCGAGGGTACTGCCTGCGCCCGGTTCACCTGGGAGTATCCCGCCATCCCCGGCCTGGGCCACTTCCTGCACACCTACGTCTGCGACGGCAATCCCGTGATCCCCACCTTCCAGGGCGAGCCCGAGCGTGTGTCCATCCCCGCTGACATCGACGCTTTCACCGAGGAGCTGTGGACCAACCTGAACGAGAACAACAAGATCTCCCTGTTCGTCCGCTACACCGACCTGGAAACCCGCGAGGTCGAGCAGAGAATCATCAACAAGCACTGCTAATAAAGGAGTATATAGAGAAATGAAGAACTTTGAGCTGAAGTACGGCTGCAACCCCAATCAGAAGCCTGCTTCCCTGTATATGCGTGAGGGCGGCGATCTGCCCTTCGAGATTCTGAACGGCCGTCCCGGCTACATCAACTTTATGGACGCCCTGAACTCCTGGCAGCTGGTCAAGGAGCTGAAGGAAGCCACCGGCATGCCCTGTGCCACCTCCTTCAAGCACGTTTCCCCCACCTCCGCCGCTGTGGGCAAGGTGCTGCCCCTGGAGCTGAAGAAGGCCTGCTTTGTTGAGGATGTGGAAGGCCTGGACGAGAACCCCCTGGCCTGCGCCTATGTCCGCGCCCGCGGCGCTGACCGCCTGTGCTCCTTCGGCGACTGGGTTGCCCTGTCCGATGTCTGCGACGAGCTGACCGCTTCCCTCATCAAGCCTGAGGTCTCCGACGGCGTCATCGCCCCCGGCTACACCGACAAGGCTCTGGAGATCCTGAAGTCCAAGCGCAAGGGCGGCTACAATGTGGTCAAGATCGACCCCAACTACGTCCCCGAGGAGCAGGAGCGCAAGCAGATCTTCGGCATCACCTTCGAGCAGGGCCGCAACAACTTTAAGATCGGCGAGCATCTGCTGCAGAACATCGTCACCGCCAACAAGGAGCTGCCCGAGTCCGCCAAGATCGACCTGATTGTCTCCCTGATCACCCTGAAGTACACCCAGTCCAACTCCGTCTGCTTTGCCTACGACGGCCAGGCCATCGGTGTTGGTGCCGGTCAGCAGTCCAGAGTCCACTGTGTCCGTCTCGCCGGCGGCAAGGCCGATACCTGGTTCCTGCGTCAGCATCCCAAGACTCTGAACCTGCCCTTCCGTGCCGATCTGGGCCGTCCCGGCCGTGACAACGTCATCGACGGTTACATCAACGGCAACGAGGAAGATGTCTGCGCTGAGGGCATCTGGCAGAACTACTTCACCGAGCGTCCCGAGCCCCTGACCGCCGAAGAGAAGCGGGCATGGCTGGATTCCCGTGACGCTGTTGCTCTGGGCTCCGACGCCTTCTTCCCCTTCGCCGACTCCGTCAAGCGCGGCGTGGCTTCCGGCGTCAAGTACATCGCTGAGCCCGGCGGCTCCATCCGTGATGACCTGGTCATCGAGGAGTGCGACAAGAACGGCATCGTCATGGCCTTCACCGGCATGCGTCTGTTCCACCACTAAGAAAATCACCTCAGGGGACAGCCCAAACCGGCTGCCCCCTGTCGGTGCGTTTATAACACCTGTAAATTCGGAGGAAAATTCCCATGAAGTTATTAGTCGTTGGTGGCGGCGGCCGTGAGCATGCCATCATCAAATCCCTGAAAAAGAACCCTGAAATTACCGAAATTTTCGCCTGCCCCGGCAACGGCGGCATCGCCAAGGATGCCATCTGCACCGGCATCGGCGCCACCAAGATCGATGAGATCGTGGCTTTCGCTGTGGAGAATGCCATTGATTACGCTGTCGTCGCCCCCGACGATCCCCTGGTCCTGGGCTGCGTGGACGCCCTGAACGAGAAGGGCATCCCCTGCTTCGGCCCCAAGGCCAACGCCGCCATCATCGAGGGCAGCAAGGTCTTCTCCAAGAACCTGATGAAGAAGTATGGCATCCCCACCGCCCAGTACGAGGTGTTCAGCGACATGAACGCCGCTCTGAACTACCTGGACAACGCACCCATCCCCACCGTGGTCAAGGCCGACGGCCTGGCCCTGGGCAAGGGCGTCATCATTGCCCAGACTCGCGAAGAAGCCAAGACCGCTGTCCGGGACATGATGGAAGGCGGCATTTTCGGCAAGTCCGGCTCCACCGTGGTCATCGAGGAGTTCCTTACCGGTCCCGAGGTTTCCGTTCTGGCCTTCACCGATGGCAAGGTGGTCAAGCCCATGGTTTCCTCCATGGACCACAAGCGCATCGGCGACCATGACACCGGACTGAACACCGGCGGCATGGGCACCATCGCCCCCAACCCCTACTACACCGCCGAAATCGCCGAGGAGTGCATGAAGACCATCTTCCTGCCCACCATCGACGCCATGAACGCCGAGGGCCGCACCTTCCAGGGCTGCCTGTACTTCGGCCTGATGCTGACCCCCAACGGCCCCAAGGTCATCGAGTACAACTGCCGCTTCGGCGACCCCGAGACCCAGGTGGTCCTGCCCCTGCTGGAGAGCGACCTGCTGACTGTCATGCGCGCCTGTACCGACGGTACTCTGGCTGAAACCGAGGTCAAGTTCGCTGACAAGCACGCCTGCTGCGTGATTCTGGCCTCCAATGGTTATCCCCAGTCCTACAAGAAGGGCTTCGAAATCACCATGACCCCCGAGGCTGAGGTTGCCACCTACGTTGCCGGCGGCGCCATCAAGGACGGCAAGCTGGTCACCTCCGGCGGCCGTGTCACCGGTACCACCGCCATTGCCGAAAGCCTGGAAAATGCCATCAAGGAGGCCTACCGCCTGTCTGACGGTGTCAAGTTCGAGGGCGCCTACCGCCGCTCCGACATCGGCCAGCGGGCCCTGTTAGCCTTAAAGTAATTGTTCTCGTAGGGCGGGGTCATGACCCCGCCGACCACCTGATGGTTTGCGAATAACGCAAAGTTATAGCTGGGTGGTCACCAATCATTGCCTGTGGTACAATCTGCGGCAATCATCCAACCTGACCGGCGGGGTCATGACCCCGCCCTACAAATGAAAAAATCGAAACTGAGGAGGAAAACTACCCCATGGTTTATCGTATTTTTGTGGAAAAGAAGGAAGGCCTGGACAACGAGGCCCGGGGTCTGCTGGCTGAAGGCCGCAATCTGCTGGGTATCGAGTCCCTGGAAGCTGTCCGCCTGTTCAACCGTTACGACGCCGAGAAGATCACCGAGGAGCTGTTCGGCTACGCGGTCAAGACCGTCTTCTCCGAGCCCCAGCTGGACAATGTGTCCGATTCTCTGGAACTGCCCGGTGCTTACATCTTTGCCGTGGAGGCTCTGCCCGGTCAGTATGACCAGCGGGCCGACTCCGCTGCCCAGTGCATCCAGATTATCTCCCAGGGCGAGCGTCCCCTGATCCGCACCGCTAAGGTCTACGCCCTGTACGGTAACCTTACCGAGGAGCAGATTGCTGCTTTCAAGAAGCACGTGATCAACGCCGTGGAGAGCCGGGAGGCTTCCCTGGAGCTGCCTGAGACTCTGGCTGCACAGCATGCCGTTCCCAGCTCCGTTGCCACCGTGGAAGGCTTCATCACCATGGACGAGGCCGCCCTTTCCCAGCTGCTGGACAAGCTGGGCCTGGCCATGGACCTGGACGACTTGAAGTTCCTGCAGAACTACTTCGCAGCCGAGGAGCATCGGGATCCCACCATCACCGAGATCCGGGTGGTGGACACCTACTGGTCCGACCACTGCCGCCACACCACCTTCTCCACTCACCTGGATAACATCGTCATCCATGATCCCGCTGTTCAGGCCGCCTATGAGCGGTATCTGGCCTCCCGGATCGAGGTCTACGGCGAGGAGAAGGCCGCCAAGCGGCCCCAGACCCTCATGGACATCGCCACCATCGCCACCAAGGTGCTGAAGAAGCGTGGCCTGACTCCCGAGCTGGACGAGTCTGAGGAGATCAACGCCTGCTCCATCCACGTCACCGCTACCGTCAACGGCGAGGAGCAGGACTGGCTGCTGATGTTCAAGAACGAGACCCACAACCACCCCACCGAGATCGAGCCCTTCGGCGGCGCTGCCACCTGTATCGGCGGCTGTATCCGTGACCCCCTGTCCGGCCGTGCCTATGTCCATCAGGCCATGCGCGTTACCGGCGCAGGCGACCCCCGGAAGACCCTGGCCGAGACTCTGTCCGGCAAGCTGCCCCAGCGTAAGATCTGCCAGACCGCTGCCGCAGGCTACTCCTCCTACGGCAACCAGATCGGCCTGGCCACCGGCCACGTTGCCGAGATGTACCACGAGGGCTACATCGCCAAGCGCCTGGAGTGCGGCGCTGTTGTCGCAGCCGCTCCCGCCTATAACGTCCGCCGCGAGCGTCCCGCCCCCGGCGATGTGATCGTCCTGCTGGGCGGCCGCACCGGCCGTGACGGCATCGGCGGCGCCACCGGCTCCTCCAAGAGCCACAACATGAAGTCCCTGACCACCATGGCTTCCGAGGTCCAGAAGGGCAATGCCCCTGAGGAGCGGAAGATCCAGAGACTGTTCCGGAACCCCGTGGTTACCCGTCTGATCAAGCGCTGCAATGACTTCGGCGCAGGCGGTGTTTCCGTGGCCATCGGCGAGCTGGCTCCCGGCCTGATCATCGAGCTGGACGCTGTCCGGAAGAAGTACGACGGCCTGGACGGCACCGAGCTGGCCATCTCCGAGTCCCAGGAGCGTATGGCCGTGGTCGTGGCCGCTGAGGATGCCGACAAGTTCATCGCCGCCGCTGAGAAGGAAAATCTGGAAGCCTACCGTGTCGCCACCGTCACCGAGGAGGAGCGGATGGTCATGCACTGGAAGGGCCAGACCATCGCCAACCTGAGCCGTGCTTTCCTGGACACCAACGGTGCCGTGAAGCACGCAAATGTTGACGTTACCGAGAAGGACCTGTCCCCCCTGTCCAAGCCCCTGTACGGCTCCCTGCGGGAGATGGCATCCGACCTGAAGACCGCCAGCCAGCGCGGCCTGGTGGAGCGTTTCGACGCCACCATCGGCGCAGGCTCCGTGATCATGCCCTTCGGCGGCAAGCGTCAGCTGACCCCCGCTCAGTCCATGGCAGCCACCCTGCCCATGCTGCCCGGCCAGGAAACCGACCAGGCATCCGTCTTCAGCTGGGGCTGCGATCCCGACCACCTGTCCATCGATCCCTACACCGGCGCTCACGCCGCTATCTATAACTCCGTTGCCAAGCTGGTGGCCGCAGGCTGCGACTATAAGCTGGCCTACCTGACCCTGCAGGAGTTCTTCGAAAAGCTGAAGAACGAGCCTGAGCGCTGGGGCAAGCCCTTTGCCGCCCTGCTGGGTGCTCTGGATGCTCAGCTGGAGCTGGGTGCCGCTGCCATCGGCGGCAAGGACTCCATGTCCGGCACCTTCCTGGACAAGGACGTTCCTCCCACGCTGATCTCCTTCGCCATCGCCCCCATCAACAAGAACGACGTCCTGAGCCCCGAGTTCAAGGAAGCCGGTCACCCCGTCTACCTCTTCGGTGCCGCTGATGAGTCCGCTGAGAGCCTGAAGGCCACCTGGGAAGCATTCCATGAGCTGCACAAGGCCGGCAAGGTCAAGGCCGCCTGGGCTGTGGAGCATGGCATCGGCGAAGCCGTCATGAAGATGTCCTTCGGCAACCACATCGGCTTCAAGTCCGAGTCCAACCTGGCCGACAACTGGCATCTGGGCCTGTGGGGCTTCCTGGTGGCAGAGCTGACCGAAGATGTGTCCATCCCCGGCGTCATGAAGATCGGTCATACCACCGACAATGACATCATCTCCCTGAACGGCGATAGCGCCACCATCGATGAGCTGTACGCCCTGAACACCGCCACCCTGGAGGATGTGTACCCCACCAAGGCAAAGGAAGATAAGGGCCAGATCCCCAACTTCTCCTTCGAGGGTAAGTGCAGCATTGCGCCTGCCGTCAAGGTTGCCAAGCCCAAGGTCCTGATTCCCGTGTTCCCCGGCACCAACTGCGAGTACGACTCCGCCCGGGCCGTGGAACGGGCCGGTGCTGAGGCTGAGATCTTTGTCATCCGCAACCTGACCGCCGATGCCGTTGCCAAGAGCGTTGAGCAGTTCTCCAACAAGGTCAAGGAGTCCCAGATGATCTTCATCCCCGGCGGCTTCTCCGGCGGCGACGAGCCCGACGGCTCCGCCAAGTTCATCACCGCTTTCTTCCGCAACGCCGCCGTCAAGGAAGCTGTCACCGGCCTGCTGGACGATCGGGATGGCCTGATGTGCGGTATCTGCAACGGCTTCCAGGCACTGGTGAAGCTGGGTCTGGTGCCCTACGGCAAGATCATCGACACCGATGAGAACTGTCCCACCCTGACTTTCAACAACATCAACCGCCACCAGAGCCGCATTGTCCACACCCGTATCGCCTCCACCAAGTCCCCCTGGCTGAGCCTGATGAACGTGGGCGACATCGTCAACGTCCCCATCTCCCACGGCGAGGGCAAGTTCCTGGCTTCCCCCGAGCTGGCTCTGGAGCTGGCAAAGAACGGCCAGATTGCCACCCAGTATGTGGACCTGGAGGGCAACGCCACCTCCAATATCGACTTCAACCCCAACGGTTCCATCTTCGCCATCGAGGGCATCACCTCCCCCGACGGCCGCGTCCTGGGTAAGATGGGCCACAGCGAGCGTATCGCCCCCGGCATCTACCGCAATGTCCCCGGCGAATACGATATCCGCATGTTCGAGGCTGCTGTCAAGTATTTCAAGGGCTAAATGTAATAAAAAGATCCGGATGGGCAACCATCCGGATCTTTTTCGTTTATTTGGCAAAATAACTGGTTACCAGGGGCAGGATATGCTCCACAGGCCCCCGGAGGATCAGCCGGGGCGTGCCGCCTACGGAATCATAGGAGAACCGGAAATCATGGAATTCTCCCTTTGCGATCTCATAGCAGAAAAACTTCGTGCATTTTCTGGAATCCTCTCCCGGCAGGTCCAGGATCAGGCAGCCGCAGGGCTCCTGCTTCTTGCCGTCTGCCAGAAAATCGTAGACAATGGAATTGTTCTTCGCCAGAATGCCGGGCCGGACCGCCGGGTGCCGGAGAAAGGCGTCCACCTGCTCCGGGGTGAAATGCCACAGGCCGTTGATCTTCTCACCCTGTAAAAAACCGGCGGCGATGTGGTTGCGGATGGTCCGGTCCGTCAGTCCGGTAAACAGGGTCAGATGGCTGATCAGATAGTATTCATGTTCCATAAATATGCTCCTTTTGCTGTATTCCCCGGGTCTTGCTCTTATTATAGGATGACCCACCGGGGAATGCAATTTGAAAAGGGAGCAGTTTTTCCGGTTAGGTGAAACAGAATACCGTTTGCATTGGTAGCTGTAGGCGCCGCCCCCTACAGGGTGTTCGCAATTCGTAAGGTAAATGATAATTTATCCAAACGTCAAAAAAGTGGAGCCGATTTGCATCGGCTCCACTTACTATTTTATTCCTCGGTCTTCTTGGTGGTCTTGCGGGTGCGGGTGGTCTTCTTGGGAGCCTCCTCGCCCTCGGGCTTTTCTGCCTTCTTGCGGGTGGTCTTCTTCTTGGGAGCCTCCTCAACGACCTTGGGGGCTTCCTTGGTCTCCCGCAGCACGATGGCGGTACGGGCGGGGATGTACAGCTCCACATAGCGCTGGCCGTCGAACTCCTTGACAGGGTAGAGCTGGTGAGCAATCTGGCTGAAGCCGCCGTACTTGTGGTCATCGGAGGTGAATTCCACATGGAACTCCTTGGAGTCGGGGTACACGGGGATCAGCACATTCTGCAGGGAGTTGGAGGGATGGAAGTTGAACACGAAGAACAGGTCGCAGCGGGCGAAGCAGAGCATCTGCTCGGGGGCCTTCATCAGCTGCAGGTTGGCCATCCGCTGGTTGAAGATGTGGTGGTCCTTGGCCAGGTGGATCATGTCGTGGTCGAAATCGTTCAGCCACTGGTATTTCAGCAGCTCGTTATTTTTCAGGCTCCACTGGCGGCGGCAGTAGTGGAAGCTCCAGCCGTTGCCCTCCCGGGGGAAGTCGATCCATTCGGGATGGCCGAACTCGTTGCCCATGAAGTTCAGGTAGCCCTCGCCGCCGCCGGCCATGGTGAACAGCCGCAGCATCTTGTGCAGGGCAATGGCACGGTCGATGACGGGATTGTGGGTATTCTTCTCCATGTCGGTGTACATATTGGCACCGGCTAAGCGGAAGATCATGGTCTGGTCGCCAACCAGAGCCTGGTCGTGGGATTCCAGATAGGCCACGGTACCCTCGCCGGGACGGCGCAGGCACATATCGCCCCACATCTTGTTGATATCCCAGAACTCGTCCTGGGTCTTGACAGCCTTGATCCACATATCGGGCAGACCCATGGCCAGGCGGTAGTCGAAGCCGATGCCGCCGTCCTCAATGGGCAGACACATGCCGGGCATGCCGGACATATCCTCGGCGATGGTGATGGCCTTGGGGTTCACCTGACGGATCAGCTCGTTGGCCAGCTGCAGGTAGGTGATGGCCTCGGTGTGGGTGTTGTAGGAGAAGTACTTGGAGTTGTCGTTGAAATCGGTGCCCAGGCCGTGGTCGTGGTACAGCATGGAGGTGACGCCGTCGAAGCGGAAGCCGTCGAAGTGGTACTCGGTCATCCAGAACTTCAGATTGGACAGCAGGAAGTGGATGACGCCGGTCTTGCCGTAGTCGAAGCACTTGGTGCCCCAGGCGGGATGGTCGCCCTTGGCGCCAGAGTGGAAGAACTGCCACTCAGTGCCGTCGAACATGTTGATGCCCTCGGCGGTGTTCTTGACAGCGTGGGAATGGACCACGTCCAGCAGGACGCGGATACCCATCTCGTGGGCCTTGTTCACCAGATACTTCAGGTCCTCGGGCTTGCCGAACCAGGAAGAGGCAGCGAAGAAGTTGGAGACCTGGTAGCCAAAGGAGCCGTAGTAGGGATGCTCCATAATGGCCATCAGCTGGATGGTGTTGTAGCCTGCTTCCTTCACGTGGGGCAGGGTGTAGTCGGCGAACTCCCGGTAGGAGCCCACCTTGCCCTCTTCCTGGGCCATGCCCACGTGGGCCTCGTAGATGAACAGGTCCTTTTCGCCCTCAAAGTCCTTGTCGGTCCAGTCGAAGACCTTCTTGTCGTCGATGACCTCAGCCTCGAAGGAGTTGTTGGACTTGTTCTGGACAGCCCGGCGGGTGTACAGGGGCAGATGCTCGGTGCGGGTCAGGTTGGCGTCCACAACGGTCTTGACCTTGCAGCCGTCCCACAGAGCGTCATCGCCCTCCAGGTACAGCTCCCAGTTGCCGTCGCCGATGGGCTTCAGGGGATGGGAGGTCTGGTTCCAGCCGTTGAATTCGCCCTCCAGGTACAGCTGGTAGGCAGAGGGTGCCCACTCACGGTAGTACCAGCCGCCGTCAACGTGATGGAAGCCGTAGTAATTATGGGCATTGGCGAAATCGTTCAGGGTCTGGTCCCCGGTGAGGATCCGGGCCTTGGTTGCCCGGTACAGGAACATACGCAGGTCGATGTCGCCGGCGAAATCCTTCAGCTGGGGATTCAGTTCGAGAAGTCTGTACATTGTTTCGTCACCTTTCTTAAGTAGATTAAAATCGGATGATGGACATATTAACTTACACTATCATTATAGCCCCATCCGCTGGCTATGTCAAACATCTTCGGACTGTAAACGTTTACAAAATTCGCTTCCCCGGAACGTGCATATCTGCCAAATCAGGGTCCGGCGGCAGGAAAAAGACCGCGGCAACATGCCGCGGTCTGTAAGCTATGTAACAATCAATGGATGCGTTGGGCGCTCTCCCGGTCCAGAAGGCTGACAGGCAGAACCTCGTAGTGGGCGGCGGTGTTTTCCTCGATGTTTTCCAGCAGCATCCGGAAGCTCCGGTCCGCCAGCGCCTCCACGTTCTGGGAGATGGAAGCCAGCCTCGGGATGAAGAATTCACCCAGCTCCACGCCGTCGAAGCCCACAACGGAAACATCTTCCGGCACGTGCTTGCCCTCGTCCCGCAGGCCCCGGATGGCGCCTACGGCCATGACGTCGGACATGGCGAAGATGGCGGTGAAATCCCGGTCCCGCTGCAGCAGCCGCTGGACGGCATCGTAGCCATCCTGGCAGGAGTAGCGGACGGTTTCGCAGTCCGTTTCCGGGTCAAAGGCGATGCCATGCTCCCGGAAGGCCTCCATGGCGCCCTCGTAGCGGAGCCGGCCGATGTCGGAATCGGTGTGGTCGCCGGCGATGATGGCGATTTTCCGGTGGCCCAGGGAGATCAGATGCTCAATGGCCATTTTGCCTGCCAGCTTATCGTCGGAGGACACACTGGACAGGTTGGGGAAGGGGAACTGGGAGGCGTCGTTGGTCACCAGCACGCAGGGCAGCTTGATCTTGTCAAAGTCTGCCAGGAAAGGCTCCTTGTTGCCGCCCAGGAACAGAATGCCCAGAGGCTTCTTCTCCCGGATCAGCTGCAGGGCCCGCAGGACCTCGTTTTCTGTTTCATCCATGTAGTCCACGACCAGAGCGTAGTTGGTCTCCGCAATCTGGTCCTGGATGCTCTCCACCAGCAGGGAGAAAACCTTGTTATGGGTACCCTTTACAAGAACCAGGATGGTGTTGCTGTGCTGCTGCTTCAGCTGCTTGGCGTTGGCGTTGAGGGTGAAGCCGCATTCACTGGCGGCCCGGAGGATGGTGTCCCGGGCTTTCTGGCTGACATTGGGCTGATGGTTTAGGACACGGGAGATGGTGCCCACCGAGTAGCCGGTCTGGGCAGATAAATCTTTAATTGTCAAGATGGGCACTTCCTTTCCATTTATTAGAAATTGAAAACGTTTTCACGCAATTTACACGTTATTATACCGCTTTTATCGATACAACGCAAATATTATTTGTATATTTGCATAAAGTTTGGCGGATACATCAAAATGGAAACGTTTGCTTTGTGCTATAACACAATATCCCCGGAGAAAATTCTCCGGGGATATACATCTGTTTACGCTGTGCGGGCTTTATTCAGCCGGTCGGCTTTGCAGAAGACCAGGTAACCGATGATAAACAGGATGATCAGGCTGCCCACAGCCAGATTTTCATTCTGGAGCTGTATGCCGAAGATGTTCACCTCAATGCCCGCGGTGATCTGGCTGACGAAAGCCACCAGGGTGGTACCCAGGAAGGAGGCACCCTTGCCGCAGATATCCATCAGACCGTAGAACTCGCCGCTGCGCTCAGGACGGATGATCTTGCCCAGGTAGCTTCGGGCCAGGGCCTGGATGCCGCCCTGGAACATGCCGACCAGGGTTGCCAGCATCCAGAACTGCCACAGGCTCACCAGGAACATGCCGAAGGCGGTGATGCAGGTGTAGCAGACGATGCAAATCTTGATCAGCAGACCGGTGTCATACTTGGCGGACAGACGGCCGAAGAGAATGGCGCAGGGGAAGGCCACAATCTGGGTCAGCAGCAGCGCCAGCAGCAGGCCCGTGGTGTCCAACCCTAAGGCAGAGCCGTAGGCGGTGGCCATGTCGATGATGGTGTAGACGCCGTTGATAAAGAAGAAGAAGGCGATCAGGTACACGAACACGTGCTTTTCAGCCTTGGCTTCCCGGAAGGTCCGGGCCAGCTGCTTGAAGCTGTCGCCCAGGGCGGTGCCCTGCTTTTCAACGAAGGCGGTCTGCTTGTAGCGCTTTGCCAGGGGCACGGTCAGCACAGCCCACCACACGGCGGTGATCAGGAAGGCCACCACCATGGCGGAGCCCATGGTCATGCCGAAACTGTCGCAGAACAGCACCAGAACCAGGCAGGCGATGAAGGGGACCACGGAGCCGATGTAGCCGAAGGCGTAGCCCATGGAGGAGACGTTGTCCATCCGTTCGGGGGTAGTGATTTCGGGGAGCATGGAGTCATAGAACACGATGCTGGAATGGAAGCCCACCTTTGCCAGAATGAAGATGCCTAAGAAGAACAGCCAGTGAGTGGTCATACCCAGGGCGGCGCAGGCCACGCAGCCCAGGACCACGGTCAGCAGGAAGATGGGCTTCTTGAACTTCCGGTCGGACATGGTGCCGCAGATGGGGGCAATGATGGCCACCAGGATGGTGGAGATGGAGCCGGCGTAGCCCCAGTAGCTTAAGTACATATCCTCGTCCACGCCCGCAGCGCCCGCCAGGGAGTTGAAGTAGATGGGGATCAGGGTGGACACCAGCAGGGTAAAGGCGGAGTTGGCAATGTCATAGAGGATCCAGCTCCGCTCCAGGGGAGTCAGCTTAAATTTGTTTTTCATGTGTTCTCTCTCTTTCCTGTAACGGCTCAGCCGTTGAATGTGGCCTCGAACAGTTCGCCCAGGGGGGCGTTGTGAGACATATGGGCCCGGAGGGCTTCCACCATGGCCGGGAATTTTGCCAGAGCTTCCTCATATTTTTCCAGCAGCGGTGCGTCCAGCTGGGCGCAGTTTTTGTTGGCGGTGCGGCCCATGATGTGCTGGCGCAGCTTGCCGCCCACGGCTTTTTCCGCATGACGGCGGAGATTGCCGTTGGGCATGGCCAGCAGGTGGATGCAGGCGGCCATAGTTTTGACGCTGGTGTTTACCACCAGGGGGGAGACGTCGCCGTAAAACTCTGCCACGGTGGCGCATTCGCCGCCCGTCAGCCTGATATGGGGACTGCAGTCAAAGGTGTTGGGATGGGGCTTGCCGTCCAGCTGGAGAAGAAAACGATCAAATTCCGTTTCCAGCTCTACATGGCCGATCTCCCCCGAGGCAGTCTGCTCCAGCACCAGGGGATGCAGGATGCTGTCCAGACAGTAGTGGGCCAGAACGCCCCAGAGGTAGGCCATGGCGGCCTCGTTGGGTGTTAAGCGCAGATGCTTGCACACCGGGATGAAGAAATCCTCGCCGGTGAGGCCGTGGGTGCTCTTTCCCAGGGTAACCACCTTGTCCTTAAAGAGAATGTTGTGGTAAAAGAAAATGTCCGGGCCGTGCAGACCCACGTCGAACAGCCGCCGGAACAGCCGGACACTGCGCTGACCCTCCGGGGGCAGCAGGCCAATGACGTTGGCGCCGAACCGGTAATGGGCATAATGAGAGGGCATAGTTTCACCTCCAAAGGTTATCAGTGTTATTCTACACTATTTTCCGACAGGTTTCTACCCCCTCCGCAAAACTTTTCCGTGCATTGGAAAGAAAGATGTGCTACAATGACACGAAAGATAAATTATCGTTTAGCTTAATACCTTCCCCCTGGGGGGAAGGTGGCCCGAAGGGCCGGATGAGGGGACAGCAGCAGGAAAACTGTTGCATTTCCGGTCATCGCAGGGTGGTCCCCTCATCAGTCACCGCTTACGCGGTGCCAGCTTCCCCCCAGGGGGAAGCTCTTGTAAACGATAATTTACACGATCAAGAGGTGACCGAAATGGAAACACGGAAATTATATTATGAAGACAGCCATCTGCGCAGCTTTACTGCGCAGGTTTTATCCTGTGAGGAGACAGCCAAGGGCTTTGCAATCATTCTCGATGCCACGGCCTTCTACCCCGAGGGCGGCGGCCAGGCCTGCGACCTGGGCACTCTGGGCGATGCCAGGGTACTGGACGTCCGGGAGCGGGGAGAGGAGGTCATCCATCTGTGCGACAGGGCCCTGGAAGTGGGTTCGCAGGTTCAGGGAACCATCGACTGGTCCCGGCGTTTCGACCTGATGCAGCAGCACTCCGGCGAGCACATGGTCTCCGGCGTTATTCACCGGCGCTATGGCTACCACAATGTGGGCTTCCACATGGGTGCCGACGTGATCACCATCGACTTTGACGGCGTGATCCCCATGGAGGACCTGCCCGGCATCGAGGCAGAGGTCAACGCCGGTATCTGGGCCGATCTGCCCCTGCGCTGCTGGTATCCCAGCCCCGAGGAGCTGCCCACTGTGGGCTACCGGACCAAGCGGGAGCTCCCCTGGCCGGTGCGGATCGTGGAGGTGCCCGGTTTTGACAAGTGCGCCTGCTGCGGCACCCATGTGCAGCACACCGGTGAGATCGGTCTGGTGAAGCTCTTCACCAGCTACGGCTGCCGGGGCGGCAGCCGGATGGAGATGGCCTGCGGTGGCCGTGCGGTGGCGCTGCTGACCCAGGCTTACGACCAAAACCGGCAGGTATCCCAGGCCTTTTCCGCCCAGATCGCAGAGACCGGCGCAGCTGCCCGGCGGATGAATGAGACCCTGGAGCAGGAGAAGCTGCGCTATGCTGCCCTGCAGAAGAAACTCTTCGGCTTTGTGGCGGAAACTTATGTAAACCAAGGTGATGTGCTGCATTTTGAGGAGAACCTGGATTCCGTCCAGATCCGCATCCTGGCGGATGCCATTGCGGAGCGCTGCGGCGGCCGGGCGGCGGTGTTTTCCGGCACGGAGGAATCCGGCTATGCCTTTGCCCTGGTCACCCGGGAGGGGGACCTGCGGCCCTTCGGCAAGGCCATGACTGTGGCCCTCAACGGCCGGGGCGGCGGCAAGCCCATCTTCCAGCAGGGCCGGGTCAGCGCGTCCAGAGGAGAAATCGAGGCATTTTTCGCACAGAATTAAAGTAAAGGGCACCCCACGGGGTGCCCTTTTTGTGCGGGAATTGTTGAAATAAATTATCATTTAGCGCATCAATGCGCCGAAGGCGCCTTGCCTCCACCTTTGGGGGTAGCAAAGCGATATAATAATATTGATTGCCAGCGGCAATCACACAATAATGATGTGGACCGGCGAAGCCGGGACGGAGGGGGTGTCGTAACGTCTTTTCCCCTCTCAGTCGCCGCCAAAGCGGCGCCAGCTCCCCCAGAGGGGGAGCCAAGTGTTTACGGCGTTCCGCCGATATAGGATAATTTATCTTCCGAATTTGTTGAAAAAGGAAACATTTTCTGCTACACTGTACCTATCTGTAACCATTTGAACGCTTGCGAAAGACAGGTGATATTGTATGGAAAAAGAATTTATGCTGGAGCGCGGAGAACTGCGGATCCCGGTGAAGGTGACGGAATCGGATTTTGAGATCCGGCGGGTAGTGCTGGGTGTTCACGGCATCGGCGGCAGCGCCATAGATGCCATCCAGACCTCCCTGGCGGAGGAAATGGAGTTTTTCAGCTCCGCAGTCTACCGCTTTGATTTCCCCGCCCATGGCGAGAGCCCTCTGGACGACAGCTTTTTCACCCTGAAAAACTGTCAGGAGGTCTTGATGTCCGTGGCAAAGCACGCCAAGGAAAGCTATCCGGAGGTGGAGGATCTGTGCATCTTCGCCACCGGCTTCGGTGCCTATGTGACCTTAACCTGCCTGGAGGACATGATGGACCTGCCCGGAAAGCTCCGGCTGGTGATCCAGACCCCCTCGGTGCGGATGCACGAGACCTTGCTCGCCATCAAGAAGATATCCAAGGCCACCCTCCGGGCCATGGGAAAGATCCGCTTCAACGCGGAGCGCCCCTTTGATGTGACCTATGAATTCTATAAGGAGCTGGAGGAGAATGTGGCGCTGATGACCTACCCCATCCCCATGCTGATCCTCATGGGCGAGCAGGACAGCGTCATCCGCATGGAGGATATCCAGTCCTTCGCCCGGATCAACGACCAGAGCAAGCTGGTCATCATCCCCGGCACCACCCACCGCTTCCTGGAGGAGGGCGCCTGGGACATGGTGCTGGATCTGACGAGAGACTGGTTTGAGTACGAGCAGGTCCTCCTGAGCGATTGGAGCTGAGAAAATGGAACCCATCGTAGAATTTAAGAACATCACCATGGAATTTCCCGGCGTAAGAGCCAACGACGACGTTTCCCTTTCCATCCGCAAGGGCGAGATCTTTGCCCTGGTGGGCGAAAACGGCGCGGGAAAATCCACCCTGATGAACGTGCTCTACGGCATCCTGACGCCCACCAAGGGCGAAATGTTCATCAAGGGACAGAAAATCAACGAGTTCAGCCCGAAAAACGCCATTTCCCTGGGCGTGGGTATGGTCCATCAGCACTTCATGCTGGTGCCCAGCTTCACCGTTGCCCAGAACATCGTCCTGAGCCGGGAGCCCCAAAAGCACGGCGTTCTCTATGACCTGGAAGCCGCCAACAAAGCCGTGGCGGACCTCAGCGAGGAATACGGCCTGGAGGTAACGCCCACGGATGTGGTGGGCCAGCTGAGCGTGGGTCTGCAGCAGCGTGTGGAGATTTTAAAGACCCTCTACCGGGGCGCGGAGGTGCTGATCCTGGACGAGCCCACCGCTGTGCTGACTCCCCAGGAGACCGACGAGCTCTTCGCCGTGCTGCGCCGGGTGGTCCGGGAAAAGGACATGACCGTTATCATTATCACCCACAAGCTCTACGAGGTCATGGCCATCTCCGACCGGGTGGGCGTCATGCGCCAGGGCAAGCTCATCGGCATTGAGGAGACGAAAAACGTCAACGAGCGGATTCTGGCCTCCATGATGGTTGGCCGGGAGGTCCTGCAGGATCCGGTGGAGAAAAAAGACCTGGCAGGAGAGGTGAAGATCTCGGTAAAAGACCTCCGGGTGCCCGACAACCGGGGCCTGCCCGCTGTGAAGGGCCTTTCCCTGGAGGTCCTGGCCGGAGAGATCCTGGGCATTGCCGCCATTGAGGGCAATGGCCAGAGCGAGCTGCTGGAAGCCATCACCGGCATGCGGCCCTATTCCGGCCTCATCACCATCGCCGGGCAGGATATCCGGGGCATGAGCCCCGGCGAGATTCGCCAACTGGGCCTTTCCCATGTGCCGGAGGACCGTCTGGCCACCGGCGTCAGCAGGGAGTCCGATATCTCCGACAACCTGCTCATGGGCAAGCACAAGAATCCGGAATTCACCCGCTTTGGCTTCCACCAGAACCGGAAGTCCATCCGGGAATACACCCAGCAGATTTTCGAGAAATTCGACATCCGGGCCGCGGGTGTGGACACCAAGGTTGGCTCCCTCTCCGGCGGCAATATGCAGAAAGTGGTCATCGCCCGGGAATTCTCCTTTGATTCCCAGGTGTACATCATCGCCCAGCCCACCCGGGGCGTGGACATCGGCGCCATCGAATTCATCCACAACCGGATTCTGGAGAAAAAAGAGGAGGGCGCGGCCATTCTGCTGTGCAGCGCCGACCTGGACGAGGTGCTGCGGCTGTCTGACCGGGTGATCACCATCTACGAGGGCCGCGTCACCGGTGAATTTGACAAGGACCATCTGGAAAAGACGGAGATCGGCTACTACATGACCGGCTCCCGGGAGGAGGTAAGCCAGTGAAAAAGAAAATTGACTGGGGATACCTCGGTTCTCTGACCCTGGCGCTGGTGCTGGCCCTGACCCTGGGCGGCATCATCATGGCCCTGACGGGCCACAACCCAATCAGCGCCTACGCGGAGCTGTGCAAGGGCGCCACGGGCCTGAAATCCATCGGCGAGATCGGCCAGCTGTTCGTCAAGCGCCAGTTCGGCAACACCATTGAGTATGCCATGGTGCTGTTCCTGACGGGCCTGGCCTGTGCCATCGGCGCCAGAGTGGGCATTTTCAACGTGGGCGGCGAGGGCCAGCTGTACCTGGGCGCCATTGTGTCCGCCTACATCGGCGTGGTCATGACCGGTCTGCCCGCCATCGTGACGATTCCCGTGGCGGCTGTGGGCGCTATGCTGGTTGGCGGCTTCTACGCCTGGATCCCCGGCGTGCTGAAGGTGAAGCTGAAGGTCAACGAGGTCATCACCACCATTATGATGAACTCCATCGCCATCTATCTGTGCGCCTACCTGTCCTCGGGCCCCTGGAAGACCAGCCATCCCAACCGGGTCTCCGGCACCGACACCCTGGCGGCGCATCTCCAATTCGACAAGCTGATCCCCGGCTCCAACCTGACCACCGCCATTTTCGCCTCCGCCATCATCGCCTTCCTGGTCTGGTACATCATGGGCAAGACCACCACCGGCTACGAGATGAAGCTGGTGGGCGAGAATCCCCGGTTCGCCAAATTTGCGGGCCTCAAGGTGGATGCCACCATCATCGGCTCCATGGTCATCTCCGGCATGATCTGCGGATTGGTTGGCATGTTTGAGGTCTACGGCCTGAAGGGCAACTATCAGGACGGCATCTCCAAGGAATACTATTTTGACGGCCTGCTGGTGGCCATGATCATGCGCTACAAGCCCGCGGGCATCATCGCCATGAGCTTCCTCTTCGCCTTCCTGAAGGTGGGCGCAGCGGGCATGGAGCTGAACGCCGGTGTTCCCGGCGAGCTGTACCGGATCATCCAAAGCATCATCATCTTCTTCCTGGCGGCGGAGAGCGGCGTCAAGCAGCTCCTTTCCGCAAGAAAGGCAGGTGCGGGCCATGAATAAACTGCTCAGCATCCTCTCTGTGGGCCTGTTCCGGCAGATGTTCCGCTCCGCTACCCCTGTGGCCCTGGCGGCCCTGGGCGGCGCCATGACGGAACATGCGGGCATCATGAACATCGGTATGGACGGCATGATCCTGATGGGTGCCTTCACCGCCGTAGCGGCCAGCATCGTATCCGGCTCCGCGGCCGTGGGTGTCCTGGCAGCCGTGCTGGTGGGCATTTTGGTGGGACTGTTCTTCGCCCTGTTTGTGGTGAAATTCAAGTCCGACGAGTTTATCATCGGTACCGCCCTGAATATTTTCGCCGGCGGTATCACCACCTTCCTTATGTGGGCGGTGTTTGGTACCCGGGGCACCCTGCGCACCACCGCCGGTCTGCCCACGGTGGACTTGGGGCCGATCGGTGAAATCCCCTTCCTGGGTGAGATCCTCAGCGGAAACTCCCTGTTTGTGTATCTGACGATCCTGCTGGTGTGGATTATGTGGATCTTCATCTACCGGACCCGCTGGGGCTTCTGGATCCGGGCGGCAGGCGAGCATCCCGGCACCCTCCGTACCGCGGGCATCAGCCCGGAGAAGATGAAGTGGCTGTCCAGTATCCTCTGCGGCGCTTTCTGCGGCCTGGCGGGCGCGCAGCTGGCCCTGGGCAACGTGACCATGTTCTCCGAGGGTATGAGCAACTCCCGGGGCTATGTGGCCTTCGCCTGCGTGATCTTCGGCGCGGCCAACCCGGGCAAGGCGTACCTGGCGGCGCTGATGTTCGGCTTCTTCGACGCCCTGGGCTACCGGCTCCAGGAGTACAATATCTCTGCCAACCTGACCTCCATGATCCCCTACGTGATCACCGTGTGCATGATGGTCTATGTGGTGGTTCGCGGCAACCGCAAAAAGGCAAAGGCATAAATAAATCCCGGCTGGGAACAGCCGGGATTTTTTGCGTCATGACCGAAGCAGAAATTCCAGAACCCTGCCCTGAAAATCCTTCGCTTCCTCGTAAAGTCCATGGCCCAGGTCCGGGTACATCACCAGTTCGGAGCTGGGGATCCGATCAGCCAGCAGCCGGGAGGCGTCGCCGCTGAGACAGTGGTCCTGTTCGCCGCCCAGAACCAGCGTGGGGGCCTGGATTTTCTTCAGCCGGGAAAGGGCATCGTGGGTCCGGCAGGCCCGGGCGCAGACCAGGAAGGGCTCATAGGATTTGGGCTTGGTCAGCGCTCCCACCAGGGGGAGGGTCCAGGCGTTTTTCAGGTAGTAGCGATCCGAGTAGATCAGCCGCAGATTGCTCTCCATAAAGGCGGTGTGGTCTCCCTTCCGGGCCAGATCCTCCCATTCGCCCACCGCAGCCTCCAGTGTGGGATTGGGGCAGGGGCAGGTGACGGTCAGCACCAGTTTGTTTACCTTTTCCGGGAAATCCGCGGCAATAAACTGGGCGATCATGCCGCCCATGGATACGCCCACCAGATCGGCCCGGCTGATTTTCAGGGCGTCCATGGCCCGTTTCACGTCCCGGGCCATCTCCCGGGTCCCTGCGCCCTCCGGGGCAGGGTATTTCCGTCCAAAGACGTGGACGGTAAAATCCTTTCCGAAGGTCCGGTACATCAGCGCCATGGGGATGGCCAGACCGCCCATGGACCGGAGACTGTCTCCCAGTCCCGGCAGCAGCACCAGCTGCCTTTCTCCGGTACCGAAGCGGATATATTCCATGACACCGTCGGGGAATTTTACCTTTCCGTTCCTGGCATTGTACAGCATAGCACACCCTCCTTTTCTGATGCTTCCATCTTATCATAGAAACAGGCCGAAGAACAGCCCCTGAGAGAGTTTTCGGTTGCATACAGACATATTTCATGATAAAATGACGGAAAATCACAAGGAGGACGCAATTTATGAAAGACGAATGCCTGATCTGCAAAGCCCCCCTGGAATACCTGGAAAAGGCGGAGCCCATGCGCTGCGCCATCTGCTTCAAGACCTTTGACTCCACTGCCCGGTGCGTTAACGGCCACTATGTCTGCGACGACTGCCACCGCCGGGGCATCGACGCCATCGTGGGCGTGTGCCTGGCGGAAACTTCCAAAAACCCCATCGAGATTATCCGCAAGATGATGGCCATGCCCTTTTGCCATATGCACGGCCCGGAGCATCACATCATGGTGGGCTCCGCGCTGCTCACCGCCTACCGCAATACCGGCGGCGAGATCGACCTGAAAAACGCTCTGGATCTGATGCAGTCCCGGGGCCGTCAGGTTCCCGGCGGCGTCTGCGGCTTCTGGGGCAGCTGCGGTGCCACCATCAGCACCGGCATCTTCATCTCCATCATCACCGGCTCCAACCCCCTGGCGAAGGAGCCCTGGGCCATGTCCAATGAGATGACCTCCCGGGCCCTGGCGGCGGTTGCCAAGGTTGGCGGCCCCCGGTGCTGCAAGCGCAATTCCTACCTGGCAATCATCGAAGCCGTGAAGTTCGTCAAGGAGAAGTTCGGCGTGGAGATGGAGCTGGGGGAGGTCAAGTGCGTCCACATCGGCAAAAATAACCAGTGCCTGGGCAAGAACTGCCCCTTCTGCAGAAAGTAATGGATGTGAAAACCGCCCGGAGGAAGGTCCGGGCGGTTTTTCTGCTCAGTAGGCCAGATAAATGTAGTCGTAGGGGTCCAGATGGGCCCGCTCCAGGGCCTCCACCCGGTCGTCGGGCTCCATGGCCCGGAGTTTCTGTTCGTCCAGTCCCGCCTTGCGCAGGCCCTCGGCCATATCCCGGCCGGGGTCCTCTGCTCCCACCCTGTGTAAGATCCGCTTCCAGAATGCCATCTTGTGTTTCCTCCTGTCTTTGATTTCTGACAACAGGATACGCTATATTCGGTACGATAAACCGGACATATGACAAAAAGTCCCCGCAGAATCCTGCGGGGACTGCTGTATTACTTACGCTCGTTGGGCTTGCTCAGACCCAGGACCTGAAAAATATCCTTCTGGTTCAGGGCGGCGGAGTCGCCAACGTTCTTCATGATGTCATGCATCGGCATGGTTCTCCTTTCGGTTCGGTTAAGGCCTCAGCCCGGCCTCTGGGCATATTCGGTAAGGGCCGATAATTACAGGCCCAGGTTCTCGGTGGCGCGCTGGCCGTACTGAGCGAAGTGCTTAGCCAGGTTCTTAAGAATGGTCTTCATAGAATAGGTTCTCCTTTCGGCTCGATTAAGGCCCTCAGCCCGGCCTCTGGGCATATTCGGTAAGGGCCAAAATTAGAGGCCCAGGTTCTCGGTGGCACGCTGGCCGTACAGAGCAAAATGCTTAGCCAGGTTCTTCAGAATGGTCTTCATAGAATAGGTTCTCCTTTCGGTTCGATTAAGGCCCTCAGCCCGACCTCTGGGCATCATATGGTAAATGGGTTCTTTATCTCAGACCCATGCATTCAGCAAAATCCACGCGGTATTCAGCGATGGTCTTGCAGAACGCGGCAAACAGCTTCTTCATGCAGTTGCATCTCCTTTTCCCGGGCACGCAGCCCTAAAATATGGCGTGTTTTATATTAGCCTGTCAATCAACTCTGGCGCCGGATCCAGCCGCAGATTCCGGCGATGCAGCGGCGCCGCGTCGATGGGGTGTATCTTAAGGGCGGAAAATGAACAAAGTTTAATGGAAACGTGAACGTTCCGTTAACAATGACGGAAATTAGGCCTAAAATTGCAAAAATTCACGGCCCGTTCACAGATGGAAGCAATTTGGTAACAGAATATTCATGGATAAGTACATGATTTTGCGATACAGACGGAGTGAATCGAACTTTTTGCGAGGGTTGGAAAAATGATCCGGTTTTCGCACTTCTGACAGAATGCAAGATTTCTTTCATAACTCTGCGGAGCGGAAATGACAGCTTTTCCGGAAGCCGGGGAGCGTGTCGAAAATCGTCGATTCTTTCGGGTTGTAATCGTTTCCATCCCATGATACAGTAAAGGGGAAGAAAGAGAAGGAGATGATCACCATGGCAGAAAGGACAGCGCTGATCGTGGATCCCAGTCAGGAGGTAAGGGAGGGCCTGGCCGAAGCGCTGAAGCCTGATTTCCGGGTGATGGGCTGCGGGGACGGAAACAGTGCGCTGGACCTGCTGGACCGGCTGAAGCCGGATGTGCTGATCCTGGAGCTGTCCCTGCCGCGGCTGGACGGAATCGGTGTGCTGCGCCGGATGCGGGAAATGGATTCCGTGCCCCGGGTCCTGGTGTTCACCGAAAACCGGGCAGTCTTTGCCCTGGCGGCCCTGGAGACCCTGCGGGTGGACTATGTGATGTACAAGCCCACGCCTGCCGCCATCGTGGCGGAGCGGGTCCGGGAGCTGCTGGCGCCCCGTTGTGCCGATCCCCTGACCTGGGAGACGGCGGATATCCTCCTGGCTCTGTCCATCCCGGAGCCCTGCCAGGGCTACCGCCACCTGCTCACCGGACTGCCCCTCCTGGCGGCCCAGCCGGTGCAGTTTTTGGGCAAGACCTTCTATCTGGAGATCGCCCAGCGGAACAATGCCACCAGCAACAGCGTGGAGAAGGCCATCCGGGACGCCATTCACGCAGGCTGGGAAAACGGAGACCCGCGGGCATGGCACCGGTATTTCCCCGGCATCACCAGATGCCCTCAGAACAAGCAGTTTCTCACCCGGCTTGCAGCGGTGCTCCAGCGGCAGCGCCGATGCGGCTGAGTATAAAAAAGAGGCGGCACACTGTTTGGGTGTGCCGCCTCTTTGCGGATCAGCTTATTTTGCGCAGCAGCCGGTACAGCCGCTGCAATTGCCGGAGCAGTGACCGGAATCGGGGCAGCCGATACAGTGGACGCCCTTTTTCTTTTCTTTGCGAATGTAGAGAATCGCAGGGGTCAGAATGCCCGCAATGACTATAAGTACCAGAATACTATCCATCTTTCTGCTCCTTTCTTAAGGAATTACTGTTTGACAGGCTGCTTTTTGCCTGCGTTTACACACAGGTAGGCGATGATACCGGCGAAGACCGCCACGGCGATCAGACCGGGCAGGAAACCGGCGCCGAAGGTGCCTTCGGTGATCAGGGTGCCGATCTGGTAGACCAGATAGGCCACGGTAAAGCCGGTGGCGAACTGCAGGGCCACGCCGCTCCAGAACCACTTCTTATCGCCCATCTCGGCGTTCATGGCGCCCAGGGCTGCGAAGCAGGGAGGGGTGAACAGGTTGAACATCAGATAGGCCAGGGCAGCCACCTTGGTGATGGCCATAACGCCTGCCACCTCAGCGCCGGCGCCTTCCAGCATTTCCAGCTCATCGGTGTTGATCAGGTTTTCCAGGCCCACGAAGCAGACAGCCAGGGTGCCCACCACGTTCTCCTTGGCAATGAAGCCGGTGACGGCGGCGGCTGCCAGCTGCCAGGACACCACACCCACCACGGGCACCAGCGCATAGGCAAAGGGACCGGCGATGGAGGCCAGGATGGATTCGCTGGCGGATTCGGCCACCTGCAGATTCCAGGTGAAGGTCTGCATGATCTGCACTGCAGTGTTGCACAGCAGGATGATGGTGAAGGCCTTGACGATGAAGGACCAGCCGCGGCTGCACATATCCTTCACAGCCCGCTGGAGGGAAGGCAGCTTGTATTCGGGCAGCTCAATGATGAAGTAGGACTTCTTGCCGGGGACAGCGGTGATCTTCTTCACCAGCAGGGCGCCCAACAGGATGATGGCGATGCCGACGAAGTACATCAGGGTGCCCACCCAGGGGGCATCCTCAAAGAAGGCGCCGGAGAACAGGGCGATCACCGGCAGCTTGGCGCCGCAGGGCATGAAGGGAGCCAGCATGGCGGTGGCACGGCGCTCCCGCTCATCCCGGATGGTGCGGCAGGCCATGACGCCGGGGATGGCGCAGCCGGTGCCGATAACGAAGGGGATCACGGACTTGCCGGACAGGCCCACCTTCTTGAAAATGGGGTCCAGGACCACGGTGGCCCGGGCCATGTAGCCGCAGTCCTCCAGCAGGGAGATCAGGAAGTACATGACCATGACCAGGGGCAGGAAGCCGATGACGGCGATGACGCCGCCGATGATGCCGTCCACCAGCAGAGCCTGGAGGATGGGGGCGGCGCCGGAGACCATCTCACCAATGGCACCCTGAATGCTCTCCAGCCAGGCAACCAGCGTGTCGGCGATCCAGGGGCCCACCCAGGCCTGGGAGATGCCGAAGACCAGGAACATGACGGCGGCGAAAATGCCCAGGCCAGCCACGGGATGGGTCAGGACCGCGTCGATCTTGTCCTGGAAATTCACGTCCCGGGTCCGGATCTGACGCTTTTCCACCTTTTTCACAATGCCGTTGACGAAAGCGAAGCGCTTCCGGTCGGCAGCTTCCACCGCCTGACGGCTGCTCAGGTCCACATTGCCCTGAGAGTAGGGGGCGGACTGTGCCTTGCCGATGCGCTGGATGGCGGCCTGGATCAGCTGGCCCAGGTCATCCTGGTTAAAGTCCGTGGAGACAGTCTCCACCACCGGGCAGCCCAGGGCGGAAGCCAGAGCGTCCACATCGATGGTGGTTTTCTTTTTCCGGGTCAGGTCCGACTTGTTCAGGGCAACCACCACGGGGATGCCCAGCTCCAGCAGCTGGGTGGTGAAGAACAGGGAGCGGCTCAGGTTCGTGGCGTCCACGATGTTGATGATGGCGTCGGGATTCTCGTTCACCACATAGTCCCGGGTGACGCTCTCCTCACTGGTAAAGGGGGACATGGAGTAGGCGCCGGGCAGGTCCACGGCCATCAGCTCCCGGCCGCCGGTGAAGGCGGACTTGATGGGGGCTTCCTTTTTGTCAACGGTGACACCGGCCCAGTTGCCCACCTTTTCGTTGCGGCCCGTCAGGGCGTTGTACATGGTGGTCTTGCCGGAATTGGGATTGCCCGCAAAAGCAATTCTCATGGTTTGAATCTTCCTTCCTGATATTGTGTTGAAATATGGTTATTTTACAGAGGGATCTGTGAAATACGCGTTGAGTTAGCTTAGACTAACTTATGAGCAAAAGACAACGCTTATGTTGCCTTTTCAGCCGGGGATCAGACGATGATGGCCTGGGCCAGCTGGTTGTCGATGCTGTAGCGGCCGTCTTTCACGGACACCACGCAGCTTCCCCGGCGGCGGGAGACCACGGTGATGGGTTCGCCGCTGTAGCAGCCCAGGGAGAACAGAAAGGCGTTCAGCTCTTCATCGTCGGTTTCGATCCGCTGAATGATAAATTCCTGGCCCAGGGGCGCATTGGATAAGTTCATAAAATCACCTGATTTCTGTTGTTGGTTACTCTCGGCTAACTGAACCCCAAAAGAAAGGGATTAGCAGCCGCTAACCACGCTATCATCATACCTCCGGGGAGGCTCTTTGTCAAGCCTTTTCTGTAATTTTATGTAAATGTTTTATGAGTCGATAAAAGGAGCCCCGGCGGATTTTCCGCCGGGGCAGTGCAGCTTATTGGAAGGACTCAGCCAGCTTTTCGAAGAAGTCAGCGCCCTTGATGAGGATTTCCTCGTTGAAATTGAAGTCGTCGGCATGGAGGGCCGGGGTGTCGCCGGTGCCCAGAAAGAAGAACAGGCCGGGAACGGACTTCTGATACCAGGCGAAATCATCGGCGATCATGCTGGGTTCAGCCATTTCCTCAAATTCCACCACCTTCCGGACCCGCTTGTACAGGTCCGTAGGGTTCATGACGGCGGGATAGCCGTCATTCATGTAGATATTCACGGTGCAGCCGGTGGAGCGCTCCACATCCTTGCCGATGGACACGATGCCCGCCCGGAGGGAGTAGAACACCTCGTCCTGGAAGGCCCGGAGGGAGCCCTCCATGTGGGTGTGGTCGGAAATGGCGTTGCAGACGGTGCCGGACTCGAATTTGCCGAATTTCAGCAGCCGGAAGACCTTCTTGGGCAGGGCGGCTTCCAGGGCGCGGACCCTTCTGTAGAAGTCCACACCGGCGTTCAGGGCGTCGATACCCTGGTCCAGCTTG
The DNA here is from genome assembly GCA_015067615.1 of Oscillospiraceae bacterium. Taxonomy (GTDB): domain Bacteria; phylum Bacillota; class Clostridia; order Oscillospirales; family Oscillospiraceae; genus Faecousia. Next base: position 3,643 of record SVMD01000019.1, on the reverse strand, counting down.
GCGATGTGGGTGGTCTTGCCGTAGATATCCACCTTCACCTCGCAGGTCCGGGCCATCATCTCGTTCCGGCGGCTGGCGATGACACCCTCCGGGATTCCGGGCCACAGATGGACGCCGAAAATGGCTTCCACCTTGTAAAGCTTGAACAGACCGGTCTTGCAGATATCCCGGGCACCGCCGGTGGTCTCTTCGGCAGGCTGGAACACCAGCAGCACATTATGGTTGAGCTTCTCCTTGACGCTTAAGCGGCGGGCCAGCTCCAGCAGGATGGCCATGTGGCCGTCATGGCCGCAGGCGTGCATCCGGCCCAGGTGCCGGGAGGCGTAGTTCACCCCGGTGCGCTCCACGATGGGCAGGGCGTCCCCCTCGGCCCGGAAAGCAATGGCCTGCTTGGCACCGAAATCGAAGAAGGCGCAGACGCCGCCGGGCATGGCGGAAAAGACCTTGCAGTTCAGCTTTTCCAGCTGTGAGCGCAGATAGGCAATGGTGTTGGGCAGATCCTTGTCCAGCTCCGGAATCCGGTGCAGGGCTCTGCGATCCTCAATAATTTGCATAGTAATCGCCTCCAGAGGGTTTCATTTGGAGATATTATACTCCAATTGAGGACAAGTGTCAATTTCTCAGGTGCATCCGGGCAGAAAAAACCCCGGGAGGTTGTCCTCCCGGGGTGTAAGGGGTAAGAATTAGATGTTGAAGTAGCGCTTGGCGTTGTTGGAGGAGATGTCCTGAACCATTGCGCCCAGAGCGGGGATGTCAGCGGGATACTCGCCGTTCTCAACCCAGGTGCCGATCAGGTTGCACATAATGCGGCGGAAGTACTCGTGACGGGTGTAGCTCAGGAAGGAGCGGGAGTCGGTCAGCATGCCGATGAAGTTACCCAGCAGGCCCAGGTTAGCCAGGGAAGTCATCTGCTCGATCATGCCGGTCTTGGTGTCGTTGAACCACCAGCCGGAACCGTGCTGAATCTTACCGGGGACCTCAGTACCCTGGAAGGCGCCCAGGAAGGTGCCCAGCTGAGCGTTGTCGCCGGGGTTCAGGGAGTACAGGATGGTCTTGGGCAGCTTCTCTTCCTCGAACAGCTTGCTCATGACCTTGGTCAGGGGCTCGCCGGAGTCGGTGATGGCGATGCAGTCGAAACCGGTGTCGGGGCCCAGCTTCTTGAACATGGCAGCGTTGTTGTTGCGCAGGCAGGAGAAGTGGATCTGCATGACCATGCCGTGCTTGGAGTACTCACGGGCGCAGTGCAGCAGCAGAGCGGTCATGTAAGCATCGGCCTCGGTCTTGGTGACCTTCTCGCCGGCCATGGCCTTCTTGAAGATGGCGGTCAGCTCCTCGTCGGTAGCCTCCACGTAGGGGACGTAGTCCAGACCGTGGTCGGAAGCGCGGCAGCCGTTGGCAGCGAAGTAGGCGATCCGCTCGGTCAGGGCGCGCTTGACGCACTTGATGCACTCGAACTTGTAGCCCACGACCTCTTCCAGCTGATGGATGTAGGGAACGAAGGTGTCCTTGTGGATGTTCACGGCCTTGTCAGGACGGAAGGAGGGGCAGACCTTGGTCTCCATGGTGGGGTCGGCAGCCAGCTTCTGGTGCCACTCCAGGGAGTCGATGGGATCGTCGGTGGTACCGACCATGTAAACGTTGGACTGCTTCACCAGGCCGCGGACGGTCATGGTGGGGTCGTTCTGAAGCTTGTCGTTGGCCAGGTTCCAGACCTGCTCAGCGGTCTCGCCGTTCAGGACGCCGTAGTAGCCGAAGTAGCGCTGCAGCTCCAGGTGGCACCAGTGGTACATGGGGTTGCCGATGGCCTTGGGCAGAGCCTCGGCGAACTTCTGGAACTTCTCACGGTCGGAAGCGCCGCCGGTGATGTAGTACTCGTCCACGCCGTTGGAGCGCATGACTCTCCACTTGTAGTGGTCACCGCCCAGCCAAACCTGGGTGATGTTGTCGAACTTGCGGTCCTCGAAGATTTCCTGGGGATTGATGTGGCAGTGGTAGTCCAGAATGGGCATCTTGGCTGCGTAATCGTGATAAAGGACCTTAGCGGTCTCGTTGGACAGCAGGAAGTCCTTATCCATAAACTGCTTCATAGGAATCAACCTCTTTCAAAAAATTTGATTCGCATGATCTGCGGACCATACTGATTATATTATACAAGGAATCACTCGAAAAGCAAATAGTTTTTCGTGAGAATGGCAAAAAATATCAGAACCAATCGCCGTAGCCCATCTTCACCAGGTTGTCGCGGCTGGTTTTCAGGCAGTCGAAGGGGTCCCGGCCGTAGGTCATGTCCTGCTCCACCAGGAAGTATTCGCTGCCGCCGGCCAGACCGGCCTCGATGCAGGCGGAAATATCCAGGGTGCCCTCGCCCACTTCGGCGAACTCCACGATGTTGCTCATGGCGCTGTAGGCTGCCATCATACCCTCCCGGGTGCTCATGTCCACACCCTCGGGCATGGCCATGTGGCCGATGCGGTAGTCCTTCAGGTGCAGCAGACGGATGCGGCCGGCGTATTCGTTGATGAATTTCACAGGGTCCACGCCGCCCCGGTAGATCCAGTGGATATCCAGCTCGAAGCCCAGGTATTTGGTGTTTTCCTTGATGATATCCATCAGGAACTTGCCGTCGTGGCGGGCAAATTCGAAGTGGTGGTTGTGGTAGTACAGGTCGATGCCCTGCTCCTTCAGCTGGCAGGCGAAGTCATCGGCCTGCTTGGCAAAATCCACGGCGGCCTGGAGGGAGAAACGGGCCTCCATGGGCATGGCGCCGATGCGGAACATGTCGCAGTCCAGGTACTTGGCGTCCTCGATCATCTTCTTCATTTCATCGGGGTTGGACATGTCGCAGCCGGGCATCATGGGGTTGGCGGCGGTGAGGGCAGAGGTGGAGGCGACATTGAAGCCCAGCTCATCGATGGCCCGGCGGAAGCCCTTGACATTCTCTGCAGTCATGGGCACCTGAGAAATCTCGATGCACTTGTAGCCGATGTCGGCCAGCCGGGCCATGGACTCGTAGGCGTCGAACCTGGGCATCTTGTTGGGGGCGATGGTGGACATCTGAACGCCGATCAGACCTTTTTTCATGGTGAATTCTCCTTTGTGTAGAAATTGGCCCGCCGGATTCCGGCGGGCCAAAGTTGGGTTTAGATTAGAACCAATCCTCGAAGCCCAGCTCAACCAGGTGAGCGCGGGAATCCTTCAGGCAGTCGAAGGGATCACGGCCGTAGGAGTCGTCCTGCTCGATCAGGAAGTACTCAGCGCCGCCGTTCAGACCGGCCTCGATGCAGGCCTTCAGGGGCAGGGAGCCGGCGCCCAGCTCAGCAAAGCGGACGGGCTGGGAGAAGAATGCATTGGAGAATGCCTTTACGTCGAAGCCCTTGCTCATGTCGGGCATCTCAACGTTGGCGATCTTGTAGTCCTTCAGGTGCAGCAGACGGACGGAGCCTGCGTACTTCTTGATGAACTCAACGGGGTTCTCACCGCCGCGGTGGATCCAGTGGGTATCCAGCTCGAAGCCCATGTGGGGAGCGTTCTCGCGCAGAACGTCCAGCAGGTACTTGCCGTTCTCCAGCTTCATGAACTCGATGTGGTGGTTGTGGTAGTACAGGTCGATGCCGTCTTCCTTCAGCTTCAGGCAGTACTCTTC
>SVMD01000018.1 GCA_015067615.1 Oscillospiraceae bacterium | reverse complement strand
TTTTGCGCAGAGATTGATAGACATCCGCGCTCAAATTTGCCTTCATGATCCGGTCATCAAACACCAGACAGCCAAAATAATCGGAAACTGTACCCATAACAAACGCTCCTTTTCAAAGTGTGGCGAATCCGGAGGAAAAAGAAGGAGAACACATAATGGCGGCATGTATGAAAGCCTCCGGATTCGCCGGAAAAATAAAAAAGGCAAAGGCGTCTAAGAGCTTAATGCTCAAAGACGCCTTTGCCTTATGGGTGCATCATACACCCGTAAAGTCGATTTGTCAACACCCTGCACAAAAAAAGTTTTTTGACCTTGTATACATTGACAAATTCCGTAAGTTGGAATATAATACCATCCATGAGCAACGGCGTTCATGGGTAGGGATACTGTATCCCTGCCGATGAACGCCGCTGCTTTTTTATTTTATCCGAAAGGATTGAGGTGTATGAAACCAGAAGGTCAGGTGCGAATTCCCTCCGGCTGCGCCATCGCTGCCGTTATTTCCAAAGACGGCAACAGAATGTCAGGCAAGATGATCTGTGAAGCCATGAAACCAATGCATGACCGCTCCAATGGTCTGGGCGGCGGTTTTGCCGCATACGGAATTTACCCGGAGTACAAGGATTTCTATGCCTTGCATCTGTTCTTTAACCAGCGCGCCACCCGGAAAAACTGCGAAGTATTTCTGAAAGAGCGGTTTGAAATTGTCAAGTCAGAGATTATCCCCACCAGAAAGATCCCTGCAATCACAGACGAGCCGATCATCTGGCGTTATTTTGTAGCACCTCTGCGCAGTGCACTGGCAGCCATGCAGGTGGATGAGAAGGAATTCGTAGCCAGAACGGTTATGAAGATCAACACAGAAATGCCCGGTGCCTATGTGTTTTCCAGCGGCAAGAACATGGGAACCTTTAAGGCTGTGGGGTTCCCCGAGGATGTGGGCGAGTTTTATAAGCTGGAGGAGTATGAGGGCTACGCCTGGACAGCCCATGGCCGGTATCCCACCAATACCCCCGGCTGGTGGGGCGGTGCGCATCCGTTTACCCTTCTGGATTATTCCATCGTCCACAACGGCGAGATTTCTTCCTATGACGCGAACCGCCGCTTTATCGAGATGTTCGGCTATAAATGCAATTTACAGACCGACACGGAAGTCATTACTTACATCATGGACTATCTGCTGCGACGGCAGGGACTTACTTTGGAGGAAGCCGCATCGGTCATAGCCGCTCCCTTCTGGAGCACCATACAGGGCAAGGCCGAACCGGAACGGCAGCGGCTTTCCTGGTTGCGAACCGTATTCCCCAGTCTGCTGATCACAGGCCCCTTCTCCATCATTCTGGGCTTTGACGGCGGCCTGATGGCCCTGAATGACCGGCTGAAGCTCCGCTCCATGGTGGTGGGCAAAAAGGACGACAAGGTCTTCATCGCCAGCGAAGAAGCGGCGATCCGCGCCATGGAACCGGATGCGGATAACATCTGGGCGCCGGCTGGCGGAGAGCCGGTTATCATCAATGTGAAGGATGGTGCATTTTAATGGACACCCTATTTGTTTATCCGGAATTTGAAGTGATCCGCAATGAAAGCCGCTGTATCACCTGTCGGGTGTGTGAACGGCAGTGCGCCAATGAGGTGCATAGCTTTGATGCGGAGCACAAGCTGATGCTGAGTGATGAAACAAAATGCGTCAACTGCCAGCGCTGTGTTTCTCTATGCCCCACCAGAGCACTGAAGATTGTGAAAAGTGACTGCCGCCTCCGGGAAAATGCCAACTGGCGGGACGACACCATCAGAGAAATCTACAAGCAGGCAAACTCCGGCGGCGTGCTGTTGTCCAGCATGGGTAATCCCAAGGAGTTCCCGGTGTATTGGGACAAGATTCTGATCAACGCCTCTCAGGTTACCAATCCTCCGATTGATCCGCTGCGGGAACCTATGGAAACAAAGGTGTTTCTGGGAAAGAAGCCGGACAGGCTGGAACGGGACCCACAGGGCAATCTGATCTGCAAACTGGCACCCCAGCTGGAGCTGAGCATGCCGGTCATGTTCTCCGCCATGAGCTACGGCTCCATCAGCTATAACGCCCACGCCAGCCTTGCCAGAGCCGCCACCGAATTGGGTATCTATTATAATACCGGTGAGGGCGGCCTGCACGAGGATTTCTATGGATACGGCCCCAACACCATCGTTCAGGTGGCTTCCGGCCGTTTTGGTGTACACAAGGATTATCTGGAAGCAGGCGCCGCTGTGGAGATCAAAATGGGCCAGGGTGCCAAGCCCGGTATTGGCGGACATCTGCCCGGAGCGAAGATCGTCGGTGATGTTTCCCGGACCCGTATGGTACCGGAAGGCTCTGATGCCATTTCCCCCGCACCCCATCACGACATTTATTCCATTGAGGATCTCCGGCAGCTTGTATACTCGCTGAAAGAGGCAACGGAGTATCAAAAGCCTGTGATCGTGAAGGTCGCCGCTGTCCATAATATCGCCGCCATCGCCAGCGGCATCGCCCGCAGCGGCGCGGACATTATCGCCATTGACGGTTTCCGGGGCGGCACCGGTGCGGCCCCCACCCGAATCCGGGATAATGTGGGCATTCCCATTGAACTGGCTCTGGCAGCGGTTGACCAGCGGCTCCGGGATGAAGGGATCCGAAACCAGGTATCTTTGGTTGTGGGCGGCAGCATTCGCAGCGCATCGGACGTGGTCAAGGCCATTGCGCTGGGGGCTGATGCCTGCTATATCGCTACGGCTGCACTGCTTGCTATGGGCTGCCATCTGTGCCGTACCTGTCAAAGCGGTAAGTGCAACTGGGGCATCGCAACCCAGCGTCCGGAGCTGGTGAAGCGGCTGGATCCCGATGAGGGAAAGGAGCGCCTTGTGAATCTGATGACTGCATGGCGGCATGAGATCAAGGAGCTGATGGGCGGCATGGGCATCAATTCCATTGAAGCCCTCCGTGGCAACCGACTGATGCTTCGTGGGGTCGGCCTGACGGAAAAAGAACTGGAGATTCTCGGCATTTTCCATGCCGGATCATAAAAAAACATTAGAAATGATAAAATGGATGTGATATAACAATGCTGATAGATGCAAGAAACATGGATTACACAGCCTTGAATGAAGCGATTCGGCAAGCTGATGAGGAAATAGAAATCGTCGGTTGTCTTGGGCAGCGTTTTATCGGCACGGGTTCCCGCGGCAAAAACATCACGATCCACGGCATTCCCGGAAACGCGCTGGGTGCCTATCTGAACGGAGCGGAAATCACAGTCCACGGCAATGCCCAGGATGCGGTTGGTGATACCATGAACGCAGGCAAAATCGTGATTCACGGCAACATCGGTGATGCCGCCGGGTATGCCATGCGGGGCGGCGAGATCTTTGTCCAGGGAAATGCGGGTTACCGGGCAGGCATCCATATGAAAGAATATGGCGAAAAAGTGCCGGTGCTGGTAATCGGCGGCTGCGCAGGCAGCTTCCTCGGAGAGTACCAGGCAGGCGGTGTCATCCTGGTGCTGGGCTTGAACAGAGGGAATAAGCGGATCGTTCACAATTTCCCCTGCACCGGAATGCACGGCGGTAAGCTGATCCTCCGGGGCGACTGTACGGATGTGACATTCCCCGGCCAGATCAGCACCAGAACCCCGACAGATGCGGATCATATCCTGATCCGCAAATATGTCACGGAATACTGTGCGCTGTTTGGTACGGATATTGAGGAAGTTCTGCGTTCTCCCTTCACTGTTGTGACACCGGACAGTGCCAATCCCTATAAGCAGATGTATATAGCAAATTGAGCACAGAAAGCAGGTTGTTCGATATGAAATACACACCACAGGAAGTCATGCAGTACATCGAAGAGGAGGATGTCAAGTTCATCCGTCTGGCATTTTGTGATGTCCATGGGAAACCAAAAAACATCTCGATCATGCCCCAGGAGCTGGAACGGGCTTTTCGCTATGGCATCGCCGTCGATGCATCTGCCATCGCAGGCTTCGGCGACGAGGTTCATTCCGACCTGTTTCTGCACCCGGACCCTGCCACCATTGCGGTGCTTCCCTGGCGGCCGGAGCATGGCCGGGTGGTGCGGATGATGTGTTCCATTACCGATTTGGATGGCAACCGGTTCGCCCACGACACCAGAAGCATTCTGAAATGCGCCATCGCAGATGCGGCGAAAGCAGGCTATACCTTCTCCTTCGGCTCGGAACTGGAGTTCTATCTGTTCAAACTGGACGAGAATGGGGAACCCACCAATGTTCCCTATGACCACGCAAGCTACATGGATGTGGCCCCGGAGGACAAATGTGAAAATGTCCGCCGGGAGATCTGCCTTGCTCTGGAGCGGATGGGGATCCAGCCGGAATCCTCCCACCACGAGGAAGGTCCCGGACAGAATGAGATCGATTTTCGCTATTCCGATGCCCTGAGTGCGGCGGATCATGCTGTGACATTCTGTACGGTGGTCAAAACCATTGCGGCCCGGAACGGACTTCATGCGGATTTCTCTCCGAAGCCTCTGGACCGGAGGCCCGGCAGCGGATTCCACATCAATATCTCCGTAAACGGAGGCGACGAAATCGCAGCGCAGCGGATGATGGGCGGTATTCTGAGCAAAATCCAGGATATGACCCTGTTTTTGAATCCCACGGAGGAGTCCTACCGGCGTTTGGGTGAGCACAAGGCACCCAAATATATCTCCTGGTCCACAGACAACCGCTCCATGCTGATCCGGGTTCCGGCAGCGGCGGGAGAGTACCGCCGTTTTGAGCTTCGCAGTCCCGACTGCACCGCCAATCCCTATCTGGCCTTTGCGCTGCTGATTTGGGCAGGATTGGACGGCATCCTCAACAACATCGCTCTGCCCGAAAAATCCAATGTCAACCTCTATACCGCCTCCCCCAAGGATCTGTGGGGACTGGAAACCCTGCCGCTTACCCGCAGCAACGCTGCCAAAGCAGCTCTGTCCAGTGTTTTTCTCAAGTCCCACTTGCCGGAGTCCTTGATCAATTACTTTTGCGAACCCTGATACGAATTCAAATTCGCAGAAAGGAGGGAGCCTATGGTATTCAGCGAACAAACATATCGTGTACTGGTAGTGTCAGCGGCACAGAAATTCAACGACGCGCTGCTTCCTCTGCTCCCCTGCTCTGACTATTACCCAGTATGCGTTGTCCACAATATTGCGGCAGCCCGTCGGGAGCTTCTGGGAAATGCTTATGATTTTGTCATTGTCAATGCACCGCTGACCGATGATTACGGAACCCGCTTTGCCATCGATGCTTCCGGTCATACCGGCACGGTGGTACTGCTCCTGCTCCGTATGGATGCCTACGAGGAGATCCATGCCAAGGTTACACCCCACGGTGTCTTTACCCTTCCGAAGCCCACCCCGATACAGACCCTTCAGCAGGGCCTGCGCTGGATGGCAGCAGCCAGAGAACGCCTGAGGAAGCTGGAAAGTAAGGCTATCACCATTGAGGAAAAGATGGAGGAGATCCGGCTGGTAAACCGGGCAAAGTGGATCCTGATCGAGCAGCTGAAGATGACGGAAGCCGAAGCGCACCGCCACATCGAAAAGCAGGCCATGGACCGGTGCTGCTCCAAAAAGGAGATTGCACTGGGAATCATCAAAACATATTCATGATCGCAAATGCCTGAAGAAAAGCCTTCACTAAGGTGATATCACCCTTAGATTCCCCTTCCTTGGTGTGCAGATTCGAGCCCGGTTGCCGGCACCAAAGCAATATAATCCGAACCAGATCTTCTCGGTGGGAGACAGGTTCGGATTTATTGTTTTCTTCGGAGATATCGAGGAGATATACTTCCAAAACGGTGTTATCAAACGTCCAGAATCTAAGCCGAGAGGCCCAAGAAAAAAGAACACAATCTTAGTAGGACACTGTTATGGGAAAGAAAGTTTTATCTTGCGAGTTCAACATCGACACAGCCTGTGTGGAAGTCAAGTATGCAGAAGACAGTATGATCTCCATCGACTGCACCAGAATGGAAAAAGAGTTTGCTCGGAATATGTATGAGGCAAGTGAACCAGACTGGCTGGTATACAACGTACCGATGAACTATGTGAATCTGCTGCTCCACGGTGACATCCGGGAATATCTCAAAAACGTGACGGAGTATCATCCGTTCGATAGCTGGTACACGACAAGTGCGGTGCGAATCAAAGACGCACCGCACTTGTCAACATTTACGGCATTCGATGCTGCCGAGACAATTCCCAATGAATTTACCCATTCATGAATAGTTACCCTGTTGCCGAAAGCGGGGGAATTTGATATCATTATATCTACGAAATAATAACAATTTGAACTTTAATTCTGACATTGAGTGGAGGTTTTTATGGCTAAACTTACGGACATCAAGTACCGAATCGATCAGTTAGATGGCGGTGCTTTCCAAAATCTTTGCGATGCATATTTGAGTTGTAGGGGATACGGCACAGGATATTCATTAGGTATGAATACGGGTACTGATAAAACTGCAAAAGGAAATCCTGATACGTATTTTCTGACAACAAATAATAAGTATGTCTTCGTAATGTATACGACACAAAAAACGGATTTCGTGAACAAGGCATTAGAGGATTTGCAAAAATGCTTTGATCCAGAAAAAACAGGGTTGCCCGCGGAGGATGTTGTCGAAGTTGTTTACTGCCATACTTATGGACGGTTGGCTCCCGGCGATCATCAGACTCTCCATAAATTCTGCGAAGACAGAAACGCTGTATTGACATTAATCGGGTTAGATGATCTGGGAAATGACTTATATTTAAAATACCCTCGGCTTGCGAAGGACTATCTCGATATCAGCATCAATACCGGACAAATAACCACAACAGATGAATTCATACGAGTACATGATGCGAACAAAATGTCTGCTCCTTTGGATACACCTTTCATGTTTCGATCAGAGGAAGTTAAGGTTTCTAAGGAAAAACTCACTCAGAGTAATGTACTGGTAATATCTGGTCCTGCTGGAGTAGGAAAAACAAGATTGGCGCTTCGCATTTGTGAAGAATTTGCTGCTGAAAATGGATATGAAACTCTTTGTATAAGAAGTAACGGCCTGGAATTGTTTGAAGATCTGTCAACGTCCCTCGGAGCAGGGAAAGACTATTTGGTTTTTGTTGATGACGCAAATGAACTGACTGGCTTGCATTTTGTATTGGGCTATTTGCAAAAGGCAGCTTTAGGTCCAAAGAGTATTAAAAAAATCGTAATGACAGTGAGAGATTATGCTCGCAGCCAGGTTGTATCTCAGATCCTTGCTGTCGAAAGGCCTGAAATATTAAAAGTCGGATTATTAAAGGATGACGATATCAAAAAACTGATGGAGATCACCCTTGAGATTAAAAATCCGCTGTATTTAGACCGCATTGTCGCCATAGCAGAGGGAAATGCACGGCTGGCGATGTTGGCGGGTAAGGTTGCATCAGAGGCAAACGATCTAGCCTCCATTCGAGATGCCACAGAATTATACGATAGCTACTATGGAAAGCAAATCGAAATAATTACCAGTGGTGAAACAGGAATCATCTCCGCCGGTATTATCGCATTTTTTGAAGCATTACACCTGGATAACCTTAATCGATTAGAGGTGATCTTTGCTGCTACAAAAATTACTGCAGATCAGTTTCTTACTGATTTAAGACATTTTCACGATATGGAATTGGTAGACTTGCGGCATAATAAAGCTGCCAGAATCTCAGATCAAAGCTTCAGCAACTACCTTATTAAGTATGTTTTTGTAGACAAAAAAGTGATTCCGCTGAGCAAAATGATCGATATATCTTTCTTTATTAACAAAGAAAGAACAATATCTACCTGCAACATTCTTTTTAATGTTTTTTCTGACCATGCTGTCCAGGAATACGTGGAAGAAGAAATTAAGTGTGCTTGGGATCACCTTCAAACGGATAAAGATAATTTCTTCCCCTTCTTTAAGGCGTTTCACATAGTCCGTCCAACAGAAACACTTCTAATTCTAAAGGAATTGATAGACCAAGAGACGTTACATCCGTTTGATGTTCGTTCGATAGAGTTTAAGAAAAACGATAATGAGAAGAGCATCAATGATGAAATAATAAGTATCCTATGCAGTTTCATAAATCACTCGCAACTGCCAGAGGCACTTGAACTACTACTTCTCTACTATAAAAAACGTCCAGACTTATTTGAAGAAATTTATTCTGCCCTTGTGTCTCGCCTGGGTGTCAAGAGAGATTCCAATCAATATGGCTATTATACGCAAAAAGCGGTTGTTGAACGGCTTTGTGCTTTGGTAGAAGACAATCCCAGCGATGAAGATTTGCTTCTATTTGTTAGAGTGGCTGAGCAGTTTTTGAAACTCAGTTTTTCAAGGACAGAAAGTGGGCGAAGAAATTCAGTCATCTTCTACACGGTGCCACTTATCATGGATGATGCTGTTTCACAATATCGTGGCATGTTATGGAATCAGCTATTAAAAATCTACCAAAATAATATGTGCAAAGAAGAAATAGAAAGCCTGCTCCGTGATTATTGCCAAGAAGGGGGAAATAAGGTAGATTATGAGATAGTTAAACAGGAATTCGAAAAAGTAATCTGCTTTTTCTCCTTGTTGTCAACAGATAACATCTATCACTGCGTAATCGCAGAGCATATCGCAAAGCTAGCTCAGCGCATAGAATATGGCTGTATAGAAGCACTTATTCCATTCATTGACTCACCTAAGTTCACAATTTACCACACATTGAAGTTCGATCATCTTGAAATGCTAGAACTAAGTTACGATGAACGTCGCACTTTGCACAAGACGCGTGTGCAGAACATGGTTAAGAATTATGATCTTCAGGATTTTCAATACTTACTGAATGTATGCAGAGAATGTCTGACGGCTATTGACAAAGATGCGCGACTACTATCAGCAGGAATCGAGTATGCACTAGAGGCGTTTTCATCGAATTCAGCGTTATATAATGCTGTGGTAAAAGCGTATATTGATGCTGATACCCCCTATGACATACGCTCAGGTAACATTATTTCGCGCCTTTTTAACACTATGCCTGCAGAGAATGTCAAAGAAATGATTGAATCATGTGATTTTTCACAGAAGAATGTGTGGCTATGGCAACTGTATGTTGAACTACCGGAAGACCAAATATCTACCACCTGGGCAGAGGCGCTTCTGGACTTTTTGCAGACCCCACCTCAAAAGCTACGCTCGGCCCCCTACCGTCCAATTGATGAGATTAAAAAATATGAGCGCATAGATAAAGATTTTATTATAAAAGCAAGTAGAATTATAGCAAACCACTACGATGAGTCGCCATTTGCATTCAATCTATACTTCTTCTTTATGATGAATCCATACCATACTGAAGCGTCAGAAGTAGTTTCACAGTATATAAGAGATATTTCCTTGCTGGAAGATATATACTTGAAAGGTATTGTTTATTCGGGAAATGAGGATTCTGACGGAAAGTTGCTTGAAGCAATCATTAAACAGGATAAGACTTTCTTAGAACGGTATCTCGATGAGTTAATTCTCAAGGGAACTTCTACTTACAGTATCCCAAAAACATGGGCAAAGCGTTTGGCTCATATCTGGCAAGAAGATCAACACATGGATTACATGAATAGAATTTCTAATTATCTATTCGAAAAAGCAGATGGACATAGCATAATATATCGGGCAGTGGTTGGGCAATTGTTACAACCTAAAGATGGCGGAGACATAATTGAACAGCGGAAAAGTGAATGGATTGAATATACAATTCAATCGTTTTATCAAGACAAGCAACGAATGTACAATCTTTTCTCTGCTATTAAAGAGCATAAGACAGAACAAAGAACAGTGGCATTAAGAAAGCTTCTGGAACAGAATGATGACTATGAATTGTTTGAAGAATTGCCCCTAGAACCTTCTCATTGGGGTGGTTGGGGAAGTATGATTCCTTATATGCAAGAACGTATTACGTATTTGACCTCACTTCTACCTATGCTCTCCGGGTTGAAATTTTTGAAACATAAGCAAAAAGTACAAAATGACATTGATATCTGGAGAGCACGGATAAAGCATGAGGAGATAAAAGAACTGTTAGAATGACTAGGGTAAAACAATTCATATCATATTTCTAAAAAACGAGGAGTCGTCATATGACGGCTCCTCTGTATTCTTAGCAGCTTTCATCTTCCTTTCCTTCTGCATGATCCGCTTCTCGTTGAGCATTCCATTCTAGGAATTCCCATTGACCCTCCTCGCTCTCATAGAATGCGATGATATTAGGAAGGGTACACTGAGTAATGTACTGAATCTCATGCTACGGAATACCGGAATTGTTGACGAGCTTCTTTCGACGAGCCAAGTTAACGAATTCCCCTCCGGTTCAATATGAAATTTTCAAGGTATAAGTGTGGATGTGCAAATAGTGTTGATCGAGGGCAGACCTCTGTGATGGGCTCATTGCTTTCGTCAAAGAAAAGCAACTGCTGTTCAACGAAGGGGATCAGATAGGGGCTGGATTGCTCAACGGCCACTCCGTTACAGATAAGCTGAGACGTACCCAGAACAACCGCTGGAACCGCATCATAGGAATCCATGGATTCGAGTTTTGCAAGTGTGTCCTCCACCATGTCGGTTTGGATAGATGCTGCCAGGAGATCCGGCATGTTTGCTTTTTCCCATAAGGAATCAATGCCGCCTAATACAGCGGCTGCATTATTTACACTGCTGGAAATGAACGTGGATGCCAGCATAATAAATACCAGCAATATTACATTGGTGTTTTTTCGCCTTTGCAGGTCTTTTTTCAGGATTCTTAAAAACATATACGGGGCTCCTTTCAGCTTTCTGCACTCATATTAACAGAGGAATTATTAAGTAATTCTTAAATAAAAATCATACGGGCAACAATACCATATGCCTGCATCCTAGCGAGGTTTATTAGTAATTGTAAGCAGCGTTGTGGTACACTTCCTATCGGCCACATGATCAATGAGGAACAGCATTTTCAATTTAATGCTTTGGCTACACCTTTTATTTTGGATCTTTTAACGCAAGCTGTTAAGAGAGATAATACTGTTTTAGATTTCGATTACCATGGTGCCGTTAACACTTGCCTTTGTAGCCGACACAGAATTTTCCGGCGGGGACGTCCTCGCAGCTAGTTCTGTAAACGGCTACAAAGCCGAAAAATAACGGCGATTCAAATCGCACAACAAAAAATGCGCCTACCGTCGCAAGACGGTAGGCGCATTGCCATTTGTTAGATATAAACCTGGCAGGTCAGATCTTGCCACTGATTGCGACGGAGGATCTGTCCGTTGGCTTGTCTATACTTCTTCGCTTCCTCGAAACCGATGGAAAATTCGAAGTACAGCTTATGCCTCCCCAGTTTTGATAGCAGCCTGAGCGGCAGCCAGGCGGGCGATGGGCACGCGGAAGGGGGAGCAGGACACGTAGTCCAGGCCGATGGAGTGGCAGAACTCAACGGACGTGGGATCGCCGCCGTGCTCGCCGCAGATACCGACATGCAGCTTAGCGTTGTTGGCACGGCCCAGAGTGCAGGCCATGTTCATCAGCTTGCCAACGCCGGTCTGATCCAGCTTTGCGAAGGGATCGTTCTCAAAGATCTTGGAATCGTAGTAGGCGTTCAGGAACTTGCCGGCGTCGTCACGGGAGAAGCCGTAGGTCATCTGGGTCAGGTCGTTGGTACCGAAGCAGAAGAAGTCGGCGTTCTGGGCGATCTCGTCGGCGGTCAGGCAGGCGCGGGGGATCTCGATCATGGTGCCGA
The DNA here is from genome assembly GCA_015067615.1 of Oscillospiraceae bacterium. Taxonomy (GTDB): domain Bacteria; phylum Bacillota; class Clostridia; order Oscillospirales; family Oscillospiraceae; genus Faecousia. The sequence goes on along the minus strand of SVMD01000018.1, from coordinate 27,996 downwards.
CCTCGTAGTGCAGATCAGCGCCGGCAGCGGCGATCTCAGCATTGGCGGTCTCGACGACCACGCTCTTGACGTACTTCAGCTCCTTGACGTCGCCGACCAGGGGGATCATGATCTCGGGGACCAGGTTCCAGTCGGGGTGAGCCTTGGAGACGTTGATGGCAGCCCGGATGACAGCGGAGGTCTGCATCTTGGCGATCTCGGGATAGGTGACGGCCAGACGGCAGCCGCGGTGACCCATCATGGGGTTGAACTCGTGCAGGGAGGTGATGATGGCCTTGATCTGCTCAACGGTCTTGCCCTGAGTCTTGGCCAGCAGAGCGATGTCCTCCTCGGTGGTGGGCACGAACTCATGCAGGGGGGGATCCAGGAAGCGGATGCAGACGGGCATGCCTTCCAGAGCCTCGTACAGCTTCTCGAAGTCGGACTGCTGGTAGGGCAGGATCTTTGCCAGAGCGGTCTCGCGCTCGGCAGCGGTATCGGAGCAGATCATCTCGCGGAATGCGGCGATACGGTCAGCCTCGAAGAACATGTGCTCGGTACGGCACAGGCCGATGCCTTCTGCGCCCAGCTCGCGGGCCTTCTTGGCGTCGGTGGGGGTGTCGGCATTGGTGCGGACCTTCAGGGTGCGGAACTTGTCAGCCCAGCCCATGATGGTGCCGAAGTTGCCGGAGATCTCAGCGTCAACGGTGGGGATCAGGCCGTCGTAGATGTTACCGGTGGAGCCGTCGATGGAGATGCAGTCGCCCTCATGGTAGGTCTTGCCGGCCAGAGTGAACTGCTTGTTCTCCTCGTCCATGTTGATCTCGCCGCAGCCGGAGACACAGCACTTGCCCATGCCGCGGGCAACGACGGCTGCGTGGGAGGTCATACCGCCGCGGACGGTCAGGATGCCCTGAGCGGCCTTCATACCGGTGATGTCCTCGGGAGAGGTCTCCAGACGGACCAGAACGACCTTCTTGCCGGCGTTCTTCCAGCTTTCAGCGTCCTCAGCGGAGAAGACGACCTGGCCGCAGGCAGCTCCGGGAGAAGCGCCCAGACCACGACCAATGGGGGTGGCAGCCTTCAGGGCCTTGGTGTCGAACTGGGGATGCAGCAGGGTGTCCAGGTTACGGGGGTCGATCATCAGAACGGCCTCGGCCTCGGTCTTGTGGCCCTCGGCAACCAGGTCAACAGCGATCTGCAGAGCGGCCTGAGCGGTACGCTTGCCGTTACGGGTCTGCAGCATGTAGAGCTTGCCGTGCTCGACGGTGAACTCCATGTCCTGCATGTCATGGTAGTGGTTCTCCAGGATGGAGCAAACTTCCACGAACTGCTTGAAAGCCTCGGGGAACTTGTCAGCCATCTCGGCGATGGGCATGGGAGTACGGACGCCGGCAACCACGTCTTCGCCCTGGGCGTTGGTCAGGAACTCGCCCATCAGCTTCTTCTCGCCGGTAGCGGGGTCACGGGTGAAAGCAACGCCGGTGCCGCAGTCGTCGCCCATGTTGCCGAAGGCCATGGACTGGACGTTAACGGCGGTACCCCAGGAGTAGGGGATATCGTTGTCGCGGCGGTAAACATTGGCGCGGGGGTTGTCCCAGGAGCGGAACACGGCCTTGATGGCGCCCATCAGCTGCTCCTTGGGGTCGGAGGGGAAGTCGGTGCCGATCTTGGACTTGTACTCAGCCTTGAACTGCTCAGCCAGCTCCTTCAGATCCTCAGCGGTCAGCTCAACGTCCAGCTTGACGCCCTTGGCTTCCTTCATCTCGTCGATCAGAGCCTCGAAATACTTCTTGCCCACTTCCATGACGACGTCGGAGTACATCTGGATGAAGCGGCGGTAGCAGTCGTAAGCCCAACGGGGGTTGCCGGACTTCTCGGCCATGACCTTGACCACGTCCTCATTCAGACCCAGGTTCAGGATGGTGTCCATCATGCCGGGCATGGAGGCGCGGGCGCCGGAACGGACGGAGACCAGCAGGGGGTTCTCCAGATCACCGAACTTCTTGCCGGTGATGGCTTCCAGCTTATCAACATATTCCATGATCTCGGCCTGGATATCGTCGTTGATCTTCCGGCCGTCCTCATAATACTGGGTGCAGGCTTCGGTGGAGATGGTGAAACCCTGGGGGACAGGCAGACCGATGTTGGTCATTTCAGCCAGGTTGGCGCCCTTACCGCCCAGCAGCTCGCGCATGGAGCCGTTGCCTTCGGTAAACAGGTAAACGTACTTGTGAGACATTTATTCTACCCCTTTCAAAATGTAAACAGGCAAATTTTGGCCTGTTTTTTGTGTTTTTATCGATACATACAATATCGCGCAAATAGTATAGCACGCAAGGACAGAAAAATCAAATATTTTTGTAAAATTTTATCCAATTTTTTCCGAAAACTACTGAAATTATTCATACGCCGCTGCAGGATGTGAAAAAAGGACCATCCTCTCCGGGGGACCGGTCATGCTGTCCTGACCGGGGATTCTCATAACAAAAAGATCGCGCCTGCGGAAAACCCACAGGCGCGTTACACATGATATAGATATTACTTTACCAGCAGCTCGGCGATCTGGATAGCGTTGGTGGCAGCGCCCTTGCGGACCTGGTCGCCGCAGCACCACAGGCAGATGCCGTTATCGTCGGTCAGGTCGGGACGGATACGGCCCACGAAGACCAGATCCTGGTCGGAGGTCTCCAGGGGCATGGGATACTGCTTGTTGGCCAGGTCGTCAACCAGCTTGACGCCGGGAGCGTCGGCCAGAACCTGACGGACCTCCTCCACGGTGACGTGGCGGCCGAAGCGCAGGCTCACGGAGATGGAGTGGCTGCGGACCACGGGCACCCGGATGCAGGTGCAGGAGACCTTCAGCTCCGGCAGGTGCATGATCTTCCGGCCCTCGTTCTGCATCTTCATTTCCTCGGAGGTGTAGCCTTCGAACTGCTCGCCGCCGATCTGGGGGATCAGGTTGTAGGCGATCTGGTGGGAGAAGACCTTGGGCTCGTAAGTCTTACCCTCCCGCAGGGCTTCCACTTCCTCCATCAGCTCGATGGGGCCGCCGGCGCCGGCGCCGGAAACGGCCTGGTAAGTAGAGGCGGTCATGGCCTGGATGGGGCTGAGCTTATTCAGGGCATTGACGGCGGTGATGGTGATGATGGTGGAGCAGTTGGGGTTGGCGATGATGCCGTTGTGGTTCTTGGCGTCCTCGGGATTCACCTCGGGGACGATCAGGGGCACCTTGGGATCCAGGCGGAAGGCGGAGGAGTTGTCAACAAAGACAGCACCGGCCTTGACGATGGCGGGAGCGAACTGCTTGGCCAGAGCGTTGCTGGCGGCACCCAGGACGATATCCACGCCCTGGAAGGCCTCGTCGCAGGCCTCCTGAACGGTCAGCTCCTGGCCCTTGAAGGTGAGCTTCTTGCCCACGGAACGGGCGGATGCCAGGGGGATCAGCTTGCCCACGGGGAAATCCCGCTCCTCCAGGATCTTCATCATCTCCTGGCCCACAGCGCCGGTGGCACCCAGGATTGCAACAGTGTAGAGTTTCATAGTCATTACCTCTCAATCTCGAAATTACATGCTGACGAAGCTGTTGTACAGCACCTTGATGGCAGCCTTGAAGTCCCGGTTGTCGACACCGAAGATGATGTTCAATTCGTCGGGGCCCTGGTTGATCATGCGGATATTGATGCCCGCTTCGCCCAGGGCGGCGAAGATCTTACCGGAAATACCGGGCCGGTAGGCCATCTTCCGGCCAACGGCGGCAACAATGGCGATCTGGTCGTGGACATCCAGGGTATCGGGCTCCACTTCCTGCTGGATCTCGCCCAGAATGGTGTAGAGCTTGGAGGCAATGGACTCGGTGGGGAGCACCACGGACACATTGTCGATACCGTTGGGCACGTAGTCAACGCTGATGTTGTGGCGCACAAGGATGGTCAGGACCCTGTGCAGCACGCCTACCTGGTTGCTCATGCCCCGCTTACTCAGGCTGATAATGGTGAAGTCCTTCTTGCCGGTGATACCGGTGATGAACCGGTGGGGGTCGGAATCCCCGTCAAAGCGCTCCCGGATCATGGTGCCGGGGGCCTCGGGCTCGTTGGTGTTGCGGATATTCAGGGGGATATTCTTCTCGCGCACCGGGAAAATGGCGTCCTCATGGAGGACGGAAGCGCCGGTGTAGCTCAGCTCCCGCAACTCATCGTAGGTCACCTCGGGGATGGCCTGGGGGTTATCCACCAGCCGGGGGTCGGCCATGAGAATACCGGAAACGTCGGTCCAGTTCTCGTACACCTCCGCGTCCAGGGCGGCGGCGGCCAGGGCACCGGTGATGTCGGAACCGCCACGGGAGAAGGTGCGGATATGGCCGTCGGGCATCAGACCGTAGAAGCCGGGGATGACAGCGCCGATACCCTGGACCACCTGGTTCTGCAGGGCTTCGTAGGTGGATTCCTGATCCACGGAACCGTCGAAGTTGAACTTGACCCAGTCGGCGGAGTCGAAGAACTGGAAGCCCAGGAAGGCGGCCATGAGCTTGGCGGAGAAATACTCGCCCCGGGAGGCGATCTCGTCGGCGTTCAGCTCCTTGTTGTCGATGCGCTGCTTCAGGGCGGCGAACTCGGTCTCCAGATCCAGGTCGATGCCCAGATCATTGCGGATCTGGATATAGCGGGAGGAGATCATCTCAAAAATGCCGGAGCAGTCCACACCGTACTGGGTGTGGGCGTGGCACAGGTAGAGCAGGTCGGTGATCTTGTGGTCGTCCTTGAAGCGCTTGCCTGCGGCGGACACAACCACCACCTTGCGCTCGGGGTCTGCCAGGAGGATATCCCGGATCTTGCGGTACTGACCGGCATCAGCCATGGAGCTGCCGCCGAATTTGACTACTTTCATATGTATTGTCCTTCTTTCCAAAAGAAAAGGTAGGGCGGGGGCTTGCCCCCGCCGTTGCATTCGATGCTTGATGCGTGCGGTGTGCGGCGGGAGCAAACGCCCGCTCTGCAATATTGGGATTACACGGTAGGCATGGCGGCGATGAAGGCGCCGTCGTTGGCTTTCAGCCAGCTGTGGATCTCGGCCACGCTGACGGGCCCCGTGATAATGGCGCCGTTCCAGGTCTCGTCGACCTTACCGGCAAAGGCGCTCTGGTCGCCGCCCCGGACATAATAGCGCAGTTTTTCGGTATTTTCAACCTTAACCTTGGGGCCGTAGGGGCAGTAGAAGCCGGTGCCGTTCAGCAGATCCGCCAGGTCCTGCACCACATTATATGCGGTGGGGTAGCGGCCTGCGCCCTGGCCGAAGAAGCTCTGACGGCCGGAGGTATTGCCAACCAGGGTGATCAGGTTGTAATTGGTGGGCACCACGGACTCGGGCTCGGTGGCGGTGAACAGGGTGGGCTGCACGTAGGCATGGAACTTGCCGGTGCCACACTTGCCGGTGGAGATCAGCTTGCAGGTAAGGCCGTGGGCCTTGAAATTGGCGATGTCCTCTGCCTTGATGTGGCGGATACCGGCGGCGGGGATGGCATCCCGGTCCAGGCTGACGCCGAAGGCCACATTGGCGGAGATGATCAGCTTATGCCAGGTGTCGATGCCGTCCACGTCGGTGGTGGGGTTGGCCTCGGCGTAGCCCAGCTCCTGGGCCTGACGCAGAGCGTCGGCGTAGGTTAAGTTCCGGCTGGTCATGGAGTCCAGGATATAGTTGCAGGTGCCGTTCATAATGCCGCCCACACGGCTCAGGGTCTCCACCCGGCGGACCCGCTCCAGCTCGGAGAGCCAGCCGATGCCGCCGCCCACAGCGGCGGTGCAGCGGAGCTTCACGCCCTTCTCGTCTGCCAGGGGCAGCAGCTCGTCGTAGAAGTTGGCGATGAGGGCCTTGTTGGAGGTAACCACGTTCTTACCAGCCTTCATGGCGGCGCTGACGAATTCATAGGCCGGATGCAGTCCGCCCATGGCCTCCACTACGGTGTCGATGGTATCGTCGTTCAGAATTTCCTCAAAATTCTTCACGCTCTGCGCGTCGGGAAGAGAGATATCCTCCAGACACAGGACCTTGGTCACCTGCATATCTGTTCGGCCGGATGTGATCTCATACACGCCCTTGCCCACAACGCCAAAGCCCAATAATCCGATATTCATACTCTTTCCTCCGCTTTCTGAAAAATCGGCCCATCCGGAAAAACAGATGTGCCCGCTTGGAAAACACTTGCTTTTTTACGAAAAACAGTATATCATATAGCTTATCAAATTTCAATTGCGCCAAAAAGCCAATGATTTCCGTTGAAATTCCCGGTTTTTGTGCAATAAGTAGAAGAAAGATCATCCCTGGAGGCTGAAATTATGCTGTATCACTCTACGAGAAATCCGGCCCTCACCGCCGACTCCGCCCAGGCCGTTCTGGAGGGCCTGGCCCCCGACGGCGGTTTGTATATGCCCGCCCATCTTCCGGCCTTTGACTGGCAGAAATGTCTTTGTGGATCCGCCCAGGAAATGTCCTGTATGATCCTCTCCGCCCTGCTGCCGGATATCCCCGATATGGAAACCCTTGTGAAAAATGCCTACACCGGCAAATTTGAGTCCGAGGCCCTGACCCCCACCGTCAGCGTGGGCAATTTCCATGTGCTGGAGCTGTTCCGAGGCCCCACCTCCGCCTTTAAGGACGTGGCCCTGTGCATGCTGCCCCAGCTGCTCACCGCCGCCAAGAAGGCAAAGGGCCAGGAAAAGGATATCCTGATCCTCACCGCCACCTCCGGCGACACCGGCAAGGCTGCCCTGTCCGGCTTTCAGGATGTGCCCGGCATTAAGATCTGCGTATTCTATCCCCACGGCGGTGTTTCCCAGGTCCAGCGGGCCCAGATGGTGACCCAGGAGGGTGAAAATGTGACGGTCTGCGCCGTCCGGGGCAATTTTGACGATGCCCAGACCGGCGTGAAGAATATCTTCGCCGCCTGCCGGGGTAAGGAAATGAAGGTGGAGCTTTCCAGCGCCAATTCCATCAACATCGGCCGTCTGGCCCCCCAGATCATGTACTATTTCAAGGCCTACAAGGACCTGATGGATGCCGGAAAGATCCGGCTGGGGGATGAAGTGAATTTCTGTGTTCCCACCGGCAATTTCGGCGACATTCTGGCTGGGTATCTGGCCAAGAAGCTGGGCCTGCCCGTGGGCAAGCTCATCTGCGCCTCCAACGCCAACAAGGTCCTGGCGGACTTTATCCACTGCGGCACCTATGACCGCCGCCGCCCCCTGCACAAGACCGATTCCCCCTCCATGGACATCCTGGTGTCCAGCAATCTGGAGCGGCTGCTGTATCTTCTGAGCGGCGACTGTGAGCTGGTGGCCGGACTCATGAAGCAGCTGAACGAACAGGGCTTCTACACCGTGCCCGCAGAGCTGAAGGCCGCCATTGACGCCGAGTTCTGGGCAGACTTCGCCGGAGACGGCGCCACTGCTGAGACCATCCGCAATGTCTGGGACCACCACCGCTACCTCTGCGATACCCACACCGCCGTGGGCAGGTACGTGGCAGAAAGTTATGTAAACCGGACCGGTGACACCCGCCCCCTGGTGGTCCTGTCCACCGCCTCCCCCTACAAATTCCCCAAGGCCGTGCTGGAAGCCCTGGGCGGAAGCTTAAGCGGCGACGAGTTCGCCCTCATGGAGCGGCTGGAGGAAATGACCGGCGTTCCCACCCCGAAAAATCTGGCAAGCCTCAGGGGTAAGCCCGAGCGCCACACCGGCGTCATTGCCAAGGAAGAAATGCTGGATTTTGTTCTGGATCTATAAATAACGTAGGGCGGGGTCATGACCCCGCCGAAGCACCCATTCAACTTACCAGCTGATGCTGTTTGTGAATCTCAGATTTGAACATAGTCCACACAATGCAGTTCCATCAACCAGTCGGCGGGGTTATGACCCCGCCCTACATCACACATTGGGAGAATTACATATGAAACGAGTCACCATTCGCGTGCCCGCCACCACGGCCAACCTGGGCCCCGGCTTTGACGCCTTCGGCTGCGCGCTGAGCTTATACACCGACGTCACCTTTGAAGAGACCGAATGGGGTCTGGAGATCACCGGCTGCCCCGAGGAATTCTCCGGCCCGGACAACCTGGCCTATGTGTCCTACTGCGCGGTGCTGGCCTCCATGAACGAGGATATCAAGGGCCTGAAGATCCATATCGATGCTCATATCCCCATCTGCCGGGGCCTGGGCTCCTCCGCCGCATTGCTGGTGGCCGGTGCCATGGGCGCCAACGTGCTCCGGGGCAACAAGCTGTCCATTCAGGGCCTCTTAAACATCACCAACGCCATGGAGGGTCACCCGGATAACCTGGCTCCTGCTTTCTTAGGCGGTCTGACTGCCTCCATGGTGGACAACGGCCTGCCGGTCTGCGTCAATTTCCCCCTGCATCCGGACTGGGAGTTCCTGGCCCTGATCCCGGACTTCACCCTGTCCACGGAGAAGGCCCGTGCTGCCCTGCCCACGGAGTATTCCCGGGCCGACGCGGTGTACAACATCGCCCACGGTGCCCTGGTGCTGAAGGCTCTGGAAAAGGGTGACGAGAAGCTGCTGCGCAACGCCATGCAGGACCGGATCCACCAGAACTACCGCCGGAAGCTGATCCCGGACTACGACCAGATCGAGGCTCTGGTCCGGACCTGCGGCGCTGCCTTCTGCCTCTCCGGCGCAGGCCCCACCCTGCTGTGCATCACCCAGGACGAAAAACTGGATGAAAAGCTGGCAAAGAAGCTGGATTCTGTCACCGAGCACAACTGGCAGATGTTGCCCCTGCATGTGGAATTCCAGGGCGCCAGAGTCATCGCCTCCGAATAACAAAAGATAAGCCAGGCTGCTTTCATCGTAGTCTGGCTTTTTCGTGGTTTGGGGAATTGGGGTTTCTTTCTGTTGGTTCTGCGTATGGAATTGGAGGTGTTCATTTCTTGTACCCGCACAAGAAACGAACCAAAGAAAGCGGCTGGGGGATGCGCTGACCGCAAAGCCTGTCGTTTCTTCAATGATAATCCCGCATGGGTGGCCCGGCTTTGAGCCGCCCTCCCCCAGACCCCCACCCGGCCCCCGTCGAAGATTGGGCGCGAATCGCCGTTGTAACCGGGCCTGCCTGCGTGTGATTGCTGCTGCGCTGTCCGTCCTAAAAACGATTATTGCCAGTCTTACGACTGGCGCCGGAAGGGGTACATAGGGGAGGGCGGCTCGAAGCCGGGGTAACGGGCAAACCGATAAACGCAGCCTCGATAGGCTTCGCGGTCAGCGCCTCCCCTATGCCATTTTCTTTGGTTACTTTCTTGCATGGCTGCAAGAAAGTAACACCCATGCGTAAAACATCAACATACAGGAACAGCCGCAGCAGAATAAACTGCTGCGGCTGTATACATTCATGTGTGGTTTTTGATGGCTTTATTCGATTTCCACCATTTCTTCCTTCAGCTCGCTGCGGCGGATCAGGAAGCGGCGGACGGCGAACAGGCCGGCGATACAGGCCACACAGGCCAGGTTGCTCCAGGGGTCGGAGTGCTCCAGGATCACGTGACGGGTGATTGCCAGGGTCAGCACCTCCAGAATGTTGGCGGGGGTGGTGTCGATGAGCATTCGGACAAACTCCAGACCGATGACGATGGTCAGGATGTTGTGCAGATAGTGGCTGACGTCGTGGAAGTATTCCGGCTGGGAGAACATGGCAATAATCTCCATAGCCAGGGAGATCATCAGCACCAGAATGGTAATGCCGGCGATGGCCTGCTCCAGAATGTGCAGAGACCGGCGAAAGATATGTTCCACCCGGCGGTCACGGCGTTCCAGCCGCTCGATATGGGCCTGGATCTTGGGGTTGTCGGATTTGATGTACTCGTGGCTCACGGGAGGGTCCTCCTAAATTTAAGATAGACCTATTTTACAGGAAAAATACCAAAAAAGAAAGTCTTTTCCAGATTGTGCGGGAAATTTTGGACGTTTCATCATATTTTTTCCCAGGAAATTGGTAAAACGCACAAAAAATAAGATGATTCGATGACCTCCTTGGCCCACCCCTTCCGTTTTGCCCGGATAAGGAGGGGTCCGGGCAGTGCATTTGTTAAATCTCATGAAAAATCTTCCAAATTCAGCCACATTCCTCTTGCTTTTTGTGCGATATGCCTTTATAATGAATTCATACTGGATAATAAGGAGGACTGGCGCTGTGGGCTTTGTGATCGCTGTGCTGTCCGGCAAGGGCGGCACCGGTAAAACCACTGCCTGTGCCGGTATTTCCGTTGCGCTTTCCCGCGCAGGACATCAGGTGCTCTGCATCGACTGCGATGTGGGCCTGCGGAATCTGGATATCGCCCTGGGCCTGTCTGACTGCAGCGCCCTGTCCTTTCAGGACGTGTCCGAGGGTGGATACGCTCTGGAGCAGGCTACCGCGCACCCCCAGTATCCCGGTTTGTACTTTCTCACAGCTCCCATGAACCGCTCCCTTGAGCAGATTGACCGCGGGGCCTTCATCTGTATGCTGCAGAAGGCCCGGGAGCAGTTTGACTTTATTCTGCTGGATGCCCCTGCCGGTGTGGGGGTGGGCTTCCGTCTGGCTGCGGACCCTGCCGACCGCTGTATTCTGGTCACCGGCTCCGGTCCCTCTGCCGTCCGGGATGCCACCCGGGCTGGGGAACTTCTGGAACTGGCGGGAAAGGCCGATGTCCGGCTGCTGGTAAACCGGGTGGACAAGACCATGCTCTCCATTCTGGACAAGACCCTCGATGATGTGATGGACGAGGCGGGCCTGCCGCTGCTGGGTGTGGTCCTGGAGGATCCGGATGTGCCCATGGCTGCCGCCATCGGTACAAGCCTTTACCAGTACAACAAGCGCTCCTCTGCTGCCAAGAGCTTCGAGCGCATTGCAAAACGAATTCAGGGGTACCCGGTACCCATTAAGATCCGATAACTTTACTATACCATATAAGGAGTGACTTCTGTGAACATTGCTTTCCTGGCGCACGACAAGAAAAAAGAACTGATGGTCCAGTTCTGCACCGCTTACAAGAGCGTGCTGATGAAGCATAACCTCTTCGCCACCGCAACCACAGGCCGTCTCATCGCCGACAACACAGGTCTCCCCATTACTTTGCTCTTAAGCCATAAGCAGGGCGGCCATCAGCAGATCAACGCCCGCATTGCCTATAACGAAATCGACCTGGTGCTGCTCTTCACCGACCCCAACACCACCGACCCCTGGGACGACAGCCAGATGATCGAGACCATCCGGGCCTGCGACAAGCACAATGTACCCATCGCCACCAACCTGGCCTCCGCCGAAATGAGCATCATGGGCCTGCAGCGGGGCGACCTGGATTGGAGAGAAATGCTCCATACCAAGCCGCGTTTTTAACAGTATTGTAATGTAGGGCGGGGGCTTGCCCCCGCCGTAATACCACTTTCTGCCTATGCGCAAGCGGCGGGGGCAAGCCCCCGCCCTACATTTGTTTTAAGGAGAATACATTATGGACATCATTAAGCCTCGGACTTTGTCCGGTTTTATGGAGCTGCTGCCCGGCAAGCAGATCCAGTTTGAGCGGATGGTTTCTATCCTCCGCGACACCTATTCCTCCTACGGCTTCGCTCCCCTGGACACCCCCGTTATCGAGGACGCCCAGATTCTCCTGGCCAAGGGCGGCGGCGAGACCGAGAAGCAGATCTACCGTTTCCAGAAGGGCGACAGCGATCTGGCTCTACGGTTCGACCTGACCGTGCCTCTGGCAAAATACGTTGCCCTCCACTGCAACGACCTGGCCTTCCCCTTCCGCCGGTTCCAGATCTCCAAGGTCTACCGGGGCGAGCGGGCCCAGCGGGGCCGTTTCCGGGAGTTCTACCAGGCGGATATCGACATCATCGGCGACGGCAAGCTGGATATCCTCAACGAGGCAGAAATTCCCGCCATCATCTACAAGGTTTTCCGGGGCTTCGGTCTGGAGCGGTTCCAGATCCGCGTCAATAACCGGAAAATCCTCAATGGCTTCTATGCCATGCTGAACCTCAGTGATAAGTCCGGCGAGATCATGCGTACCGTGGACAAGCTGGACAAGATCGGTCAGGAAAAGACGATGATGCTGCTGATGGATGATTGTGGCATTGCCAAGGAACAGGCAACACAGATTATGGACTTCATCGCCATCAATGGCAACAATAAATACAATCTGCTGCGGCTTCAGGAATACGCAGGCCGAAACGAGATTTTTGATCAGGGCCTTGCAGAGCTTAAGACTGTCTGTGATAATCTTGCTGCATTTGGTGTTCCTGAGGAGAATTTTGCGATTGACCTGACCATTGCAAGAGGCCTGGACTACTACACCGGCACCGTTTACGAGACCACATTGCTTGACCACCCGGAGATCGGTTCCGTCTGCTCCGGCGGCCGCTATGACAATCTGGCCGGTTACTATATCGAGAAGCAGCTGCCCGGCGTGGGTATTTCCATCGGCCTGACCCGGCTGTTCTATGTGTTGGACGAGCAGGGCCTCTTAAACCCCGCACTGCCCACCGCTCCCGCCGATGCCCTGGTGCTGCCCATGACCGCAGAGCCCGGCCCCGCCATCGCTCTGGCAGAGGCTCTCCGCTCCAACGGCCTGAAGGTGCAGCTCTATGGCGAGCAGAAGAAGTTCAAGCAGAAGATGGCCTACGCCAACAAGCTGGGCGTGCCCTACGCTGTGCTCCTGGGCGAGGACGAGATCGCCGAGGGCAAGTGCAGCGTCAAGAATATGGTCACCGGCGAGCAGGTGAAGCTGACCCCCGCCGAAGCCGCCGCACACATCAAGGCCGGTCTGGACCTTGGCAACGTGCCCATCATTCTGGAAAAGTAAAAACCAAATCCGGGGAGGGCGTTCGCTCTCCCCTGTGTTTTCATAAGCCGATAAATTATCGTTTAGCGGGCAATGCCCGCGGATAATGCGAGCCTGTTATCCTGGCAGTCATCGTTACACCATTGGGCTCACCCGGTTCGCTACAGCTCAATAATTTGAACTATTTTGAACATGTAGCGTTACCGAGCGGGTCAGGGAAATAAAGAATACCGATGCACCGAGCACGAATTGGCTGCGGGCCCATGCCCGCATAAACGATAATTTATCTTATTAAGGAGGAAATCCAATGGAAGAAAAATTCATTGCCGCCTTTGAAAGCAACCGGGCAGCGGCCAATTTGATGGGCGTCCGGATGCGCTCTCTGGACGTAAAAGGTGCCAAGCGAATCCTCTCCGGCACCCGGCTTTCTGACGGCTTCAACGATCTGGCAGCCAAGGGACAGTTAAAGCTTTCTCTGGAAGCTCTGGTCATCGACAAGCGCTTCACCGCCCTGTTTACGGATGAGGAGGCCAACGAGGCCCTTTCCCGTCTGCTGGAAGCGGGCTATCAGTTCTAAAAAGAAAAACGGACGCTTTCGCGTCCGTTTTTTCTTATTCTTACTTTTCCAGAGCCATCAGCTTGTCGATTCTTCTCTGGTGCCGGGCTTCGCCGGAGAATTCGGTGCCCACCCAGGTGTCCACGATCTCCAGAGCCAGGTTCTCGCCCACCACACCGGCGCCCAGGGCCATCATGTTGGTGTCGTTGTGCAGACGGGTCATCTTGGCGGACCAGACATCGCTGAGCAGGGCGCAGCGGATACCGTCAACCTTGTTGGCGGAGATGGAAACGCCGATGCCGGTGGTGCAGAGAACGATACCCTTCTCGCACTCTCCAGAGGCCACGGCCCTGGCGGCAGCGGCAGCGAATTCGGGATAGTCGCAGGAATCGGGGGTATAGGTGCCGAAGTCCTTCACCTCGTGGCCCTGCTTCTCCAGATGGGCAACAACCTTGTTCTTCAGAGTCAGCGCGCCGTGATCACAGCCAATGGAAATTTTCATATCTGTATTCTCCTTAAAAATGATATATGATGTAAGGTAAATGATTGTTTGGCCAATCAATGCGCCGAAGGCGCCTTGCCTCCCCCTTTGGGGGAGGTGGCAGTCCGAAGGACTGACGGAGAGGGGGTCGTAACGTCTTTTCCCTCTCAGTCGCCGCTAAAGCAGCGCCAGCTCTCCCAAAGGGAGAGCCAAGTTTTTTGCTGTAAATGAAATTTACACGACGAAGCCGCCGTTGACATTTAAAACGTGGCCAGTAACAAACTGGGCATCGGCCAGGTATTCGATGGCCTTTGCCACGTCCTCCGGCGTTCCGTTGCGGCCCAGGGGCGTCTCCTCGGCCATACCGGCCAGGGTCTCCGCATCCAGGTTTGCACACATGTCCGTCAGGATCAGTCCCGGGGACACACAGTTGCAGCGGATACCGCTGGGACCCAGCTCCTTTGCCAGGGCCTTGGTCAGAGCGATCACGGCGCCCTTGGTGGCGGAGTAGGCCGCCTCGCAGGAAGCGCCCACCTGGCCCCACATGGAGGACACCGTCACGATGGACCCGGCCTGTTTGGAAAGGAAAGAGGGCATGGCGGCGTTGACGCAGTGGTAAATGCCCTTGACATTCACCGCAAACAGCCGGTCCCAGGTGGCCTCGTCGGTCATGGACAGCAATCCATAATGGGCCAGTCCTGCACAGCAGACCAGGATATCCACATCTCCGATGGCCTGAAAGGCTTCCCGGACAGCGTTACCGTCGGACACATCGCAGCGAATGCCCACGGCTCCGGTTTTCTCTTCCACGGTCCTGGCAGCTTCCGCATTGGCGGCGTACAGGAAGTAAACCCGGTCCCCCCGGTCCGCAAAGCGCCGGACCGCTGCGGCACCGATGCCCCGGCTGCCGCCGGTAATGACTACATTTGCCATAATATTACCTCGTGGCAAGTTGAGAGTTGACAGTTAAGGTATCGCCTTCGGCGATAATTTTAAAATTGTCGGCAAAGCCGACACCTTTACTCTCAACTATTAACTATAAACTCTCAACTAAAAAGGGCTGCATCGCAGCCCTTTTAACTTATCTTCTTCTGCTCTTGGTCCGGTGGTCAGCCCGAATGCCGGAGAGTTTGTTGTCGGACTCGGACATGAAGGCCTTCAGCTTCTCCTCGAACAGCTGGTCCGCGGTCTTGGGCGCGGCAGGCTGGATGGGAGCCCGCTGGGGACGATTCTCCTGCTGAGGCCGTGCCTGGCGGTCCTGGAAGCCGCCCTCCCGGCGCTGGGGACGGTCAGCCCGGTCGCTGTTGGGACGGAAATTGCCCTGAGGACGGCCGGTATTTTCACGCTGGGGCTTGGGCTCCAGACGCTTGATGGACAGATTGATCTTGCCGTTTTCGGTGCCGATGACCATGACCTTCACGTCCTGGCCTTCGGTCAGGTGCTGACGGATATCGCTGACATAGGCATTGGCCACTTCGGAAATATGTACCATGCCGGTCTTATTCTCAGGCAGGGCCACAAAGGCGCCAAAATTGGTGATGGACTTGACTTTTCCCTCTAAGATTGCTCCAACGGTTAACTCCATAGTTTACTCTGCTTCCTCCATTTTGGGTGTATGTATCAGGGATTGGGATCGATGACGATGGTATCCGGATCCACAAGATCCAGCTCGTCCTCGGCAATATTCTCAACGCCTTCCACGGAGTCCAGATCTTCGATCTTATCTTTCAGCTCCGCGTTTTCCGCTTCCAGGTTTGCTGCCTCGCTGCGCAGGTCGGCGATCTCGTTTTTCAGCCGGCTGCCGGACCACATCAGGGTGATCAGCGCTGCAGTACACACGAGAATAAGTGCAATGACCACCACTTTGGTCAGGGGATGGCTGCGGGTGTAGGTCACCTTGATATCGCGGAAGGGAATTTTGAATTCTGCCATGGGATTCGCCTCCGGACATCCGCCGAAAATGTCGGCGGTTATTCCATTTTATTGTAACCCATTTTTCCGCAGATGCAAACACTTTTTTCGCAAAATAGAAAATATTTTTCACCGGATGGTACAAATTTCTCAGGATTGTACCGGCAAACCGCCAGAATCCCTCCCAAATCCCGGCCAGGACAAGGCCCAGGGTTCTGTCTATACCGATGGCACCCAGAAAAGTGCCCGCCAGATACCCCATGCGCAGATCTCCCCGGCATACCCCAAAGGCCAGCCACAGCCATCCCCAGCCGCAGCCCAGCAGAAACAGAAGATCTGCGCTCCGGGGGCACCGCCGTCCCAGGGGGCGCAGAAACCCATACCAGAGTCCAAGCGCCGCTCCCAGGACAAGGGCCCAGGCTGTCCGCCCGGCGGCTACCGCCGGGGCCGTCAACCCAGAAAGCGGCTCCAAAAGCCGCGGGACCGGGGCTCCTGATAGATCAGGGCAGAGATATCCCCCTCCACCGCCGCCCGCCCCTCCTGGACCGACAGGTCCTTCAGCTGCAGACTTTGGCCGTGGATGCTCAGTTCGCCCAGGTCGGTGAGCAGGACCACCAGATTTTCGTCAAAGCTCTTCACTTCCCTCACCGCCGTGACGCTGAGCTTTTTCCGGTCCGTCAGTGAAAGCTGCTGGGGCAGCTGCGGCTGGGTCATAGCGCATCCCTCCTTGTGTGGTCCAGTCTATGCCCGGCTTTGGCGGGATATTCCGGGTTTTGTACCGCTTCTTCTGGGGAATCGTGGTTTTGACTTTACAATCTGCCATTTTTCGGTTACAATAGACCCCAAAGGAGGGATCTGACATGCCTATGTTTGATGATCCGAGTAAGGAACTGGAAAAGCTCCAGGCACAGCTTTTAGAGGATGAGGACTGGTTTGAACGGGAACTGGATTCTGCCAAGCGCATGATCGGCGATATGCCCGCACGAAAGGCCGCCCCTGCCAAAGCCAACCCGAAGACTGGGAATTCTGCCCGAAATTCCGCCAACGGCCACGGCGAAGGCCAGGCTCAGCCCCAGATCCGGGAGCTGAAGCTGACCGAGGACGCCCCCCAGCCGAAAGCGAAATCCAAGAAGAAAAAGACGAAGGAAAAGAGCAACCGGGGCCTGATCATTCTGGCGCTGCTGGAGGCTCTGGGCATCCTGGGCCTGGCTGGCTACTGGGTGCTGGTGCTGCTGTAATGAGCAGCAAGCCTGTTGTTGGCCGCTTCGCGCCCACACCCTCCGGCCGGATGCACCTGGGCAATGTGTTCGCAGCCCTGATCGCCTGGGCTTCCGTCAGAAGCCGGGATGGCGAAATGGTGCTGCGGATGGAGGACCTGGACACCCAGCGGACCAGCGGAGAATTCGCACAGGTCCTCCGGGAGGACCTTAACTGGCTGGGACTTACCTATGACCGGGAGACCCCGGCCCAGAGCCTGAGAAGCGGTGCCTATGACCAATATTTCGAGCAGCTCCGGCAAATGGGGCTGCTCTATCCGTGTTTCTGCACCCGCAGCCAGCTGCACAGCGTCAATGCGCCTCACTTATCCGACGGCACCTACGTCTACACCGGCACCTGCCGGAATCTGACGGAGGAGCAGCGGGCGTCCTTCAACCGGAAGCCCGCCTGGCGTGTGATGGTGCCGGACAAGGTATGGGAAGTGGAGGATAGGGTCCAGGGCCATTACGAACTGAATCTGGCCACAGACTGCGGCGATATGGTGGTCCGCCGGGCGGACGGTGTCTACGTCTACCAGCTGGCGGTGACCGTTGACGACGGTGAAGCGGGCGTTACCGAGGTGGTCCGGGGTATGGACCTGCTGTCCTCCGCCCCCCGGCAGATGTACTTGCAGGAGCTGTTCGGCTTCCCCCATCCGGAGTACGGCCATGTGCCCATGCTCCTGGCCCCCGACGGCCGCCGCCTGAGCAAGCGGGATAAGGACCTGGACCTGGGAGAGCTGCGCAAACGGGTAACCCCGGAAAAGCTCATCGGCACCCTGGCCCATGCCGCGGGGCTCATCGATCAGAACACGGCCCTTTCCGCCCGGGAGCTGGCAAAGGAATTTTCCTGGGACCGGCTTAAAGGGGACAGCATTTTCCTGGATGCGTCAGATTTGCTGTAAATTCCCGCAAAAACATAAATTATAGTGCATTTTGGCTAAAAATTAAGAGAAACTGCGGTTGCCTTTTTATATTTTCGGCGCTATAATAAATATGTACATAAAAAATCAAGGAGGTCATTCGTATGACTAAGAAACCTGTTCTGGTCGTGATGGCTGCGGGTATGGGAAGCCGCTACGGTGGACTGAAGCAGATCGATCCTGTTGGCAGCTGCGGAGAGGCGATCCTGGATTACTCTGTTTACGACGCCCACGAAGCGGGCTTTGATACCGTCGTCATCATCATCAAGGAAGCCATCCGGAAGGATTTCATGGAGACCGTAGGCGCAAGACTGGCCAAGGCTCCCGTGGAGATCCGCTATGCCTATCAGGAGCTGGACAAGCTGCCTGAGGGCTACACCGTTCCCGAAGGTCGCACCAAGCCCTGGGGCACCAGCCACGCTGTGCTGTGCGCCAAGGATGCCATCGACGGCGCACCCTTTGCCGTCATCAATGCCGACGACTACTACGGCAAGTCCGCCTACAAGACCATGTACGAGGCTCTGTGCAAGGCCCAGGACGGCGACAAGTTCGACTACTGCATGGTGGGCTATGAAATCGGCAAGACCGTCACCGAAAACGGCTCCGTTGCCCGGGGCGTCTGCTACGCCGACGAAAATGGCTTCCTGACCGAGGTTATCGAGCGGACCCGGATCGAAAAGTACGAGGGCGGCATCCACTTCACCGAGGACGGTGAGAACTGGGTGGACCTGCCTGAAGACACCATCGTCTCCATGAACATGTGGGGCTTCACCCCCAGCTTCCTGGAGGAGATCGAGCGGGGCTTTGCCGCATTCCTGGACAACGCCTTCAAGACCAACCCCCTGAAGAGTGAGTATTTCCTGCCCTTCGTGGTTCAGACTCTGCTGTCCGCGGATCAGGCCACCGTCAAGGTGCTGACCTCCGCCGACAAGTGGTACGGCGTTACCTATGCTGCAGACAAGCCGGTCATCGTGGCCGCCCTGCGGGAAAAGACCGCTCAGGGTCTGTATCCCGACAGCCTGTGGGGATAATTCCAAAAACCGCATAGCAAAAGGGAGATGCCTTTCGGCATCTCCCTTTTTGTGGTTATTCTTAGAAAATGGGCACAACAGCGCCGGAGTAGGTGTTGTTGATGTAGTCCTTGACCTCCTGGCTCAGGACAGCCTTGATCAGGGCCTGGATCTTCTCGTTCTCCTCGTTGCCTTCCTTGACCACCAGCACGTTTGCGTAGGTGGTGGCGGAGATGGACTCAGCGTCCTCCACGGCCAGGGCGTCGGTACCGGCGTTCAGACCGGCCTGCAGGGCGTAGTTGCCGTTGATGACGGCCAGGGCGACGGAGTCACGGACGTTGGCGATCTGGGCGGCCTCCATCTGGACGATGTCCAGGTTCAGGGGGTTCTCCACGATGTCCAGGTCGGTGGCGTCCATGCCGATGCCGTCCTTCAGCTTGATGATACCCTCAGCCTCCAGCAGCAGCAGGGCACGGGCACGGTTGGAGCCGTCGTTGGGGATGGCGATCTTGTCGCCCTCGGCCAGGTCGGCGATGGCGGACTTGGTGCCGGCGTAGATGCCGAAGGGCTCGTAGTGGACCATGGCAACGCTCACCAGGTGGGTGCCGTTGTCGGCGTTGAAGGTATCCAGATAGGGAACGTGCTGGAAGTAGTTGGCGTCAATTTCGCCGTCCTCAACTACGTTGTTGGGCTGGACGTAATCGGTGTATTCCTTGATCTCCAGAGTCCAGCCGTCCTTGGCCAGAACTTCGGCAGCGACCTTCAGGATCTCAGCATGGGGGGTGGGGGAAGCGGCCACAGTGATGGTCTTGTCGTCGGCGTTGCCGCCGCCGCAGGCGGCCAGGGACAGGGCCAGAACCAGGGTCAGGATGATAGCGATGGTCTTCTTCATAACGTGTTTCTCCTTTTCTTCAAATAATCAGATGCGTGTGGCATCATAATTAACTCTTGTTGCGCAGGCGCTTGTCGCACTTCACGGCAAGTCTGCCGCCCACGCTCTGGAAAATCTGCACCAGGATGATCAGGCCGATAACCGCGGCCCACATGATCAGGTACTTGGTGTTGTAGTAGCCGTAGGTAATTGCCATCTGGCCCAGGCCGCCGCCGCCGATGATACCGGCCATGGCGCCGTAGCCCAGGATGGTGCCCACGGTGATGGTGCCGCCGGAGATCAGGCTGGGCAGGGCCTCAGGCAGCAGGACCTTGGTGATGATCTGCCAGGCGGAGGCGCCCATGGACTGGGCCGCTTCGATAACGCCGTGGCCCACCTCCCGCAGGGAGCTTTCCACCATTCTTGCCACCAGGGGGAAGGCCGCCACCACCATGGGGGGGATGGTAGCCGGAGTACCAACCTTGGTGCCCACGATAACCTTACTCAGGGGCAGGGCGATGATCATCAGGATCAGGAAGGGAATGGAGCGCAGCAGGTTGATGACCGCGTTAAGGACACGCATTACCATGGGGTTGATGGGACGGATGCCGTCCTTCTCGCCGGTGACCAGCAGCACGCCCAGGGGCAGGCCGATGACGTAGGCGAAAATCACCTCCAGGGCCAGTGCGTACAGGGTTTCCCAGATGGCGAAGCCGTAGTTGTTGACGATGACCTCCATCTGCTGGGCCATCTTCACAGGATCGGTAAAAATCTCAAACATCTTACTGCACCTCCTCGGCGGTGACGCCTTCGAAGCTGTTCAGGTAATCCATTACCTTCCGCAGCTGGGTGATATCCTCCGGCAGGGAGACCAGCATGGTGCCGAAGGCCTTGCCGTCCACGTTCCGGGTGTCGGCGCCCAGGATGCTCAGCTTGATGCCCAGCTCCATGGCCACGGAGGCGATGATGGGGTCGGCGGAGGCGTTGCCGTTGAAGGCGATACGGGCCACATGGCCCTCCCAGGTGGACAGGGGGATGTTCTCGGTCTTGGGGCTCACCAGACGGCGGCCTGCCTTGGATTTGGGGTTGGAGAACACGCTCTCCACCTCCCCGATCTCCGCCACGCAGCCGTGGTCCAGAATGGCTACCCGGTGGCAGATCTGCTCGATGACGGACATATCGTGGGTGATGATGATGACGGTGATGCCCCGTTCCTTGTTGATCTGCTGCAAAAGCTGCAGGATGGAGCGGGTGGTCTTGGGGTCCAGGGCGGAGGTGGCCTCGTCGCAGAGCAGCACCTCCGGATCGGAGGCCAGGGCTCTTGCGATGGCGATGCGCTGCTTCTGGCCGCCGGAGAGCTGCACCGGGTAGGCGTTTGCCTTATCCGGCAGGCCCACCGTTTCCAGCAGCTCCATGGCCCGCTTCCGGGCTTCCTTCTTGCCCACACCTGCCAGCTCCAGCGGGAAGCAGATGTTGTCAAGAGAAGTCCGCTGATCCAGCAGGTTAAAGCTCTGGAAGATCATGGAGATCTTCCGCCGCTGCAGCCGCAGCTCCTTTTCCTTCAGATGGGTCAGGTCGCTGCCGTGGAACAGGACCTTGCCCTCGGTGGGCCGTTCCAGCAGATTCATACAGCGCACCAGCGTGGACTTGCCCGCGCCGGACAGTCCGATGATGCCGAAGATCTCACCCTGCCGCACTTCCAGGGACACATCGCTCAGGGCGGCCACATGGGTCTCACCGGAGCCGAAGTGCTTGGAAAGGTTATTTATTCCAATAATGTGTTCCAACTGATTACCTCCAAACAAAAATGTCCCTGCGTCCGCAAACGGACACAAGGACGATTGACAATCGTGTTACCACCTTGTTTTACAGCATCCTCACAGATGCTGCCTCAGCGGGTACCAGCATACCCCGGCGCGTTAACGGGCGCACCCGTCGCAGACTACCTATCGCCTGCGCAGCTCCGGGACCATGTTCATTTTCCCTATCCGTATCCCATTCCACCAACCGGGACTCTCTGAACGGCTTCCGGAAAATTACTCTTCCCTTCACAGCCTGTGAATCGATATTGAAGACATTGTAACTCACAAACGGACATTCGTCAACAGGAAAATTACACTTGCGTCAAATTTCTTTGCCGATGCCCTGGATCTCCAGCAGTTCCAGCACCTGCTGGCCCCGGGCAGTCAAAGCCATGCTGCCCCGGATGGGGTAGGCCAGGTAGGCCGAATCGTCGAAGCCCCGAAGCTTCTCGGAAAAGTCCAGGCTGATCAGGCCCTTTTTTTCCAGGGTCTGCAAAATCAGGCTGTACTCCTCCACGCTGTGGTCCTGATCCTCCAGAAAGACCGGTTCCAGGTCCCCCATCTTTCTCGCCACCGGCAGGAAGGGGATCTGCCCCAGCTTCTGAAGCATTTCAATTTCCCAAGCTGTAATTACCAGTTCCTTTGCGCAGCCGCCGCAGCTGCCGCAGTTTCCGCTGCATCCCATGCACTTCACCTCACATTTTTCTGCATCATAGCAAGTGTTCCCGGATTTGTCAAATAAAATGTCCCGCCGGGGCCCTTTCGGAAAGAAGAAAACTGTGGTAAAATAGGCCGTAACAAGATTTATTGAGGTGAACACCATGAAACGATGCCTGATCTTCTGCGCCGCCGAATGCCGGGGCCTTTTGGAGCCTGTGGGGTGTGAGGACCATGTGATCGCCGCCGACGGCGGCCTGGAACACACCCGGCGGCTGGGGATCCATGCCCATGAGATTCTGGGGGATTTCGACTCCCTGGGCTATATTCCGGAGGATTCCCGGGTGTTCCCGGTGGAAAAGGACGATACCGACGCCATGCTGGCGGTGCGGCGAGGGCTGCAGCTGGGCTTCCGGGAATTTTTCCTCTACGGCAGTCTGGATGGTCCCCGGCTGGACCACACCATCGCCAATTTCCAGTCCCTGCAGTTTCTGTGCGATCACGGGGCCTGGGGGTATCTCATCGGCAACGACTATCTGGTCACGGTGGTGCAAAAGGGTGTCCTCCGGTTCCCGGCCAAGTGCGAGGGTACCATCTCCGTTTTCTGCCTGGGCAGCGATGCCCGGGGCGTGACCCTGGAGGGACTCTATTACCCCCTGGAAAGGGGAACCCTCACCGCCGGATTCCCTCTGGGCGTCAGCAATCATTTCACCGGCCGGGAGGCGGTGGTCCGGGTGGAGGAGGGCAGCCTGCTGGTCCTCTGGGACCGGAAAAACGGCCTGCCGGAACGAGAAGAGATTGGATAAAGTATCGTTTATCTTAGAAGGAATTGTGATGCAACCAGGTATGGAAAAGTATGTCATTCCGAGGGCCTTTAGGCCCGTGGGAATCTCCTGTACCGCACTTCAAAACTGTAAAGCGGTGCTTAACATCGAAAATCCAGGATGTACGATGTTAATTGGTACTTTACAGCAACCTTCTACTGTGATGGAGATTGCCACGTCGCTTCGCTCCTCGCAATGACACGGTAGTTGGAACCCAGTTGCGCCGATTGGTATTGCTGCTGTAAGCGATAATTTACCTACGCAAAAGGTGATGTTATGTTAACCTATGAACTGAAAAAGTCCCCGGGTGTGCCTTTATATGAGGCGCTGTACCGCTGCATTCGGCGGGACATCCTGAACGGCACCCTGGCTCCCGGGGAGAAGCTGCCCTCCAAGCGGGCACTGGCGGAAAATCTGGAAGTGAGCAAGATCACCGTGGAGACCGCCTACAACCAGCTGCTGTCCGAGGGCTACATCTGCTCCAAAGAGAAGATCGGTTACTTCGTGGAGGCGGTGGAGCGCCATGCCCCCGCCCCGGCGGCGGCAGTCCGGGAGGAAAAAGCTGAAGAGTCCCCTCTGCTGGACCTCACCGGCAGCGGCACGGTGCGCTTTCCCTTCTCCGTCTGGACCCGCTTGCAGCGGGAGGTGATGCTGGACTACGGCGAACAGCTGCTGCTGCCCATGCCCAACCAGGGCATTTATGAGCTGCGCAAGGCTATTTCCGACCATCTGGCGGCCTTCCGGGGCCTCCACGCCCCGCCGGAGAACATTCTGGTAGGCGCAGGCACGGACTTTCTGTACAATATCCTGATCCAGCTGCTGGGCCGGGACTACACCTACGCCGTGGAGGAGCCGGGCTACGGCAAGATCCGGAAGATCTACGCCGCCGGCGGCGTGGAATGCATCAGCGCGGCCATGGACAGCCAGGGCGTCCGGCCCGATTCCCTGGACCGGGCCCAGGTGCTGCACATTTCCCCCTCCCACCATTTCCCCACAGGCCTGGTAACACCGGTGAGCCGGCGGTTGGAGCTGCTGGCCTGGGCCAGGGGCTGCGGCGGCTACATCATCGAGGACGATTACGACTCCGAATTCCGCTTCGACGCCCATCCCATGCCCGCCATGCAGAGTCTGGACCACGATGGCCGGGTCATCTACATGAATTCCTTCTCCAAAACCCTGGCACCCTCCATCCGAATCTCCTACATGGTGCTGCCCGGGGCGCTGATGGAGCGTTTTAAGCGGGAGCTGGGCTTCTACGGTTGCACGGTGCCCTCTTTTGAGCAGTACACCCTGGCGCGGTTCTTAAGCCGGGGCCATTTTGAAAAGCACATCAACCGGATGCGCAAATTCTACCGTGCCCGCCGGAACCGGATCATTGAGATCCTGAAAACCTGTCCCTTTGCCTCCCATCTGGAAATTCTGGAGCAGGACGCGGGACTGCACTTTCTGCTGAAGGTGGATACCCCCCGCTCCGACCGGGAACTGACGGCCCTGCTGCGCAGCAGCGGCATCCACATCCACACCCTGAGCCACTACTACCACGGCGCCTACCGGGACAGCCACATGCTGGTGGTGAATTACGCCCTGCTCAGCGAGGACAACCTGGCGGAAGCCCTGGACAAACTGGCCGGAAAAATCCAAGATTGACATATTTTTTTACCCGTGATAAACTGATTTTGACAAAGGACCTGCTTTGCGCAGAAAAGAGGTAACATTATGAGCAAATTCGTCATCCGGGAAGTGGCCTCCGGCATCAAATTCGATCTGAAGGCAACCAACGGCCAGGTGATTTTGTCCAGCGAGGTCTATGCCACCAAAGCCGCGGCTGTCAAGGGCATTGCCAGCATCCGCATGAACGCCCCCGCCGCCAACGTGGAAAACCAGACCGAAGAAGGCTATGTGACCCTGACCAACCCCAAGTTCGAGATGTACGTGGACAAGGCCGGCGAATTCCGCTTCCGGCTGAAGGCCCGCAACGGCAAGATCGTGGGAACCTCCGAGGGCTACACCAGCAAAGCAGGCTGCCTTAACGGCATTGAAAGCGTCATGAAGAACGCCGCCCTGGCGGAAACTGAGGAATAAGGAGAAAACAACATGGATATCAAGGAAAAGATCGAAAGCGTCGTCAAGAAGCTGCTGGACGACAAGAAGCTGCTGGAAAAGTTCGAGAAGAACCCTGTGAAGGTCATTGAAGAGCTGCTGGGCGTGGACCTGCCCGACGACCTGGTGGAGAAGATCATCGACGGCGTCAAGGCCAAGATCAGCCTGGATAAGGTGGGCGACGCCCTGGAAGCGCTGGGCGGCCTGTTTGGCAAAAAGTAATTGCGATTATGAAAAAGTCAGCCGGAAACGGCTGACTTTTTTGTGTAACAGGGGATCAGGTATCCAGTCTGCCGATCAGCTCGGTCAGCTGCGCGCAGTGGTCCTCCGCCCTCCGGGCCAGACTCCGGAACACCACAGCCCACTCCGGGTCGGCGCAGCGGCTGTCCAGCTCCTGCCAGAGCCGCAGGCTCCGGTGGAAGCACTTTTCCAGCGCCCTGCGGGGGGCTTCCCGGGGCGTGGGCAGGGGCGTCAGCTTTACCGTCTCTCCCCGCAGGGCGCTGATACCCCGAAGGCTGTGAACCATCCGGCTGCTCTCCTGCTCCAGCCGCCGCAGCCCATCCCACTGCTTTCCGATCAGCTGCAGCTCCAGGCTCCGGTATGCCGCCGCGTTTTCCTGGGCAGCCAGGATCCAGGGCTTCAGGTTATCCCGCCGGGGCTGTACCTCCGGCGCAGCCTCCCGGGCCTGGACCCGCTGCCAGACCCGGTTTTCCATGTGTTTGTCGATTTTTTCCAATGAGCATCCCTCCCTGTTTACCAGTATAGCGGCGGGAGCGAGAAAATTTCCGAATTTCCTGTCCGATTTTTCAGGAAAAGCCCTTTCTTTTTTCGTTCATATGTGCTATTATAAAAACGGAAATTTGAAACCATCGTTTTTTACTACTGACCGGAGGGATGGCTATGCCCAGAACCAGCAACAAGGCACAACTGATCGTAGATTATGTAAACCAATTTATCCAGGAGAACGGCTATTCCCCCTCCGTCCGGGAGATCGGCGCCGCCGTGGGCCTGCGTTCCACCGCTTCCGTCAGCTACCACCTCCAGGCATTGCAGGATAAGGGCTTGCTCCAGTCCCCCGGCGCCAAGGGCCGCAAGCGGGCCATCGTCACCTCCGCCCGGCAGGGCCAGATCCCCATTGTGGGTGTGGTCACCGCGGGTCTGCCCATTCTGGCGGTGGAAAATCAGGAGGGCACTCTGACCTGGGATGCTCCCGGCTGCTTCGCCCTGCGGGTCCGGGGCGACAGTATGATTAACGCCGCCATTTTGTCCGATGACCTGGTCATCGTCCGGCCCCAGCAGTCTGCCGACGACGGGCAGATCGTGGTGGCCCGGATCGGAGACGAGGCCACCGTCAAGCGCCTGCGCCGCCGGAACGGCGAAATCTGGCTGATGCCGGAAAACGAAAACTACGAGCCCATCGACGGCACCGAGGCCGAGATCATCGGCATCGTCAAGGCCGTGGTCCGGGAATACTGATGCAAAAAAACGCACCGCTTGCGCGGTGCGTTTTTCTTAGTTTCAGTAACCGTAATCAGCCACGCCCAAAGAAGTGGCCTAAGGAAGCGACCTTAAATTACAGCTGGGGGCCAGCGGCGACCAGAGCCTTGCCTGCGTCGTTGCCGGTGTACTTGACGAAGTTCTTGATGAAGCGGGCGGACAGGTCCTGAGCCTTGGTCTCCCACTCAGAGGCGTCAGCGTAGGTATCGCGGGGATCCAGGATAGCGGGGTTGACGCCGGGAAGGTTGGTGGGAACCTCCAGGTTGAAGTAGGGAATGGTCTTGGTCTCAGCCTTCAGGATGGAGCCGTCCAGGATGGCGTCGATGATGCCGCGGGTATCCTTGATGGAGATACGCTTGCCGGTGCCGTTCCAGCCGGTGTTGACCAGGTAAGCCTTGGCGCCGGACTTCTCCATCTTCTTGACCAGCTCCTCACCGTACTTGGTGGGATGCAGCTCCAGGAAGGCCTGGCCGAAGCAGGCGGAGAAGGTGGGGGTGGGCTCGGTGATGCCGCGCTCGGTGCCGGCCAGCTTGGAGGTGAAGCCGGACAGGAAGTAGTACTGGGTCTGCTCGGGAGTCAGGATGGACACGGGAGGCAGAACGCCGAAAGCGTCGGCGGACAGGAAGATCACGTTCTTGGCGTCGGGGCCCTTGGAGGCGGGACGGACGATCTTCTCGATGTGGTTGATGGGGTAGGAAACGCGGGTGTTCTCGGTGACGGACTTGTCGGCGAAGTCGCAGACGCCGTTCTCGTCCACAGTCACGTTCTCCAGCAGAGCGTTGCGCTTGATGGCGTTGTAGATGTCGGGCTCAGCGTCCTTATCCAGGTTGATGACCTTGGCGTAGCAGCCGCCCTCGAAGTTGAACACGCCCTCGTCGTCCCAGCCGTGCTCGTCGTCGCCGATCAGCAGACGCTTGGGGTCGGTGGACAGGGTGGTCTTGCCGGTGCCGGACAGGCCGAAGAACAGAGCGGTGTTCTCGCCGTTCATGTCGGTGTTGGCGGAGCAGTGCATGGAAGCCATGCCGTTCAGGGGCAGGAAGTAGTTCATCATGGAGAACAGGCCCTTCTTCATCTCACCGCCGTACCAGGTGTTCAGGATGACCTGCTCCTTGGAGGTGATGTTGAAGATAGCGGCAGTCTCGGAGTTCAGACCCAGCTCCTTGTAGTTGGTGACCTTGGCCTTGGCTGCGTTGAAGGAAACGAAGTCGGGCTCGAAGTTCTCCAGCTCCTCAGCGGTGGGGGCGATGAACATGTTCTTGACGAAGTGAGCCTGCCATGCCACTTCCATGATGAAGCGGACAGCCA